>NZ_JPRO01000001.1:0-755000 GCF_000737785.1 Chryseobacterium luteum
ACTTGACGGGACGGTCATTTGCAACCAGTCATTTGCGCCTTCGGGTACCGCTGCTGCAATGACGATTGGATATTTTGGTTTTTCGGCTTCTACAGGAGGTGCAAGATCAAGACATTCTATTAAAAATGTAAAAATCTATACGGATAAAGTTCCTATTTTACAAAGTACAGCAACACAGTCTTTCTGCCCCAATCCGACTACGGGATTCGGGTCTGTAAATCTGACCACTTTTAATTCTCAATTCGTAAGTAATCCTTCCAATTATACATTCACATATCTACAGGGCTCAACGCCTATTACCAATCCTACCAATTTCCAATTCAATGCAAATACTACGGTTACAGTGATCGTAAAGGACAATGCAGGAATATTATGTGATAACCCGGACGGAAAAATACAGCTGGTGCTGGCTCCTCTTACCCTTACAGATAAAACTTTAACGGCATGTAACAACAATAAAGCGGGAACTGGATTGTTCAATCTTAATACAGCAGATGTAACGAACATACTTGGCGCAACCAGAAAATATTACAGAACTCTTAATGACCTGAATAACGGCACCAATGAAATTGCCAACCCCAACTCTTACACTTCCGCAGCAGGAACTGTCTATGTAAAAGTGACCACTCCACAGGGATGTACCGGTACGGCAAAAATTACCTTAACATTTTACGCTGACACTCCGGTAAAAGAAGCTACACTGCAATCATGTTTTCTGCAGGAAAATGTGACAAATGCCATATTTGACCTTACTTCCGCCAATGTAACGACACTTTCGAGCGGTTTTACAAAGAAATATTATTTAAGTGTGGCGGATGCTTTAAGCGGAACTAATGAGATTGTAAATCCGTCTCAATATATGTCCGCAAGTACTGCAGTTTATGTAAAGGTAACGGATTCCAATGCCTGTTTTGCCATAGCAAAAGTTAATCTTATTGTACTTCCTCCGGTAAAATCCACGGTTTTAAAAGACAAGATCATCTGTATTGACGGAAGAACTGATCTGGATGCAGGTCCGGGCTTTGACGGCTATGAATGGAACACCGGGGCAACCACTCCTTCTATCCAGGGAGTAGGTGTAGGGCTTTATTGGGTAAAACTGAAAACAGGGAACTGTATTACACTGCAGACTGTAAGGGTTATTGCTTCTGCAAATCCTGTTATTACAAGCATCGATATCAATAATACAACGGTGACCGTGAATGTATCAGGCGGCACTCCACCGTATAAATATTCTTTAAACGGTACCGACTGGCAGGATTCTAATACCTTTACAGGGCTTCACAGAGGAGAGGCAAGAGTTTTTGTTAAAGATTTTTACAATTGCACCCCTGTGGAAGTTCAGATCACTGTTCCAAATCTGATCAATGCAATTACCCCTAACGGCGACAACGTAAATGACGTTATTGATTATTCCGCGCTGGCATACAAGAAAAACCTGGTTTTCATAGTATATGACAGATACGGCAATAAACTTTATGAAGCTGATAAAATGAGAAACTTCAAATGGGACGGAACAGCTTCCGGTAAAAAGATTCTTACGGGAACTTACTGGTATTCTATCTCATGGAATGAAAATGATAAAAACAGCACAGCTACAAAATATTCCGGCTGGGTATTGGTAAAAAACAGAGAATAACGGTCTATTTATATAAAATCACTCCTTACCTGGAGTGATTTTTTAAATACTATCGGGAATTTAAAATCAACTTACCTGATTTTAAATTCAAATAAGAAAAAACGAATCCTTTATAGCCATTTTAAACCTACTTAAAATGAATTGTAAAAATGACAATTTTTATTAATCAATTGACAATTATACATTATATACCGGACAATAAAACAAATAAATTTACAAGAATAACCTAAAACGAATCACTCCACATGAAAAGAAAACTACTTATTTATTATTTAACGATTTTACTATGCTTTTCAGGAAACCTGTTTTCTCAAACCTATCAGCTTACAGGAAACCCCGTGAACACCACAGGCTGGGATCTTGTTTCGGATGCAGCTGTTGACAATGATTTTATCAGGCTTACCACAGACAACGGAAACCTGTATGGCGCTATAAAGCTGGCCACTCCCATCACCTTAAGTTACTGTGACAAATGGAAGGTAGAGTTTGATTTCAGAATTGACGGAAACGGAACAACCCAGTTCGGAAGAGGAGACGGATTCACATTCTGGTATCTCGCCAATCCACCGACAGGATTTGTATCTGGAGGCGGGCTTGGAATTCCCGGAAATGCATCCGGACTTATGGTGGGATTTGATATTTTCAACAATACCACAGAAGGACAGATGAGTAAAGTGCACGTTCTTTACGGCACCAACAACACAACGGGAAACAATATTGAATTCAATACAACACCCGGCAGTACGTTTCACTCTCCCGACCTTATCTCTACTCAGCCATTTGTAGGGCCAACCTACAAACACGTAGAAGTGAACGGGGAAACGGATCTTACCAACCCTACAAACTGGATCATTAAAATAAAAATTGACGGTACTCTTATTGCAGACCAGTCATTTGCTCCTTCAGGAGCCGCTATCGGAATGTCACAGGGATATTTTGGGTTTTCGGCAGCGACCGGAGGTGCCAGCGCAAGACATTCTATTAAAAATGTAAAGGTTTTCGTAGACAAAGTTCCCATCCTGAACGCTACGGTGACACCATTTGTATGTACCAATCCGGCAACGGGTACGGGAAGTGTGGATCTGACTTCGTTCAATGCACAGTTTGTCAATAATCCGTCAAATTATGTATTTACCTATTATGTTTTAGGAAGCTCCACGCCTATTTCCAATCCTTCAAGTTTCCCGTATTCAGGCAACACAACAATTAAGGTGGTCATTAAAGATCCAAGTTCTACGCTCTGCGACAATGGAGACGGAGTCATACAGCTGAATCCCACTCCATTTGCGGCAACTGACGCTTCACTCACAGGATGCAACAACAACAATGCAGGGACTGCGACATTTGACCTTACCACAGCGGCTTTAACAACTGTTCCGGGCTGTACTATGGAATTCTACAATACAATGTCTGACCTTAATGCAGGAATTAACCAGATTTCTAATCCTACAGCCTATGCATCAGGAGCTGCAATACTGTTTGCAAAAGTGACCACCCCTCAAGGCTGTGTAAGCGTTGCAAAAGTTACATTGAATCTTAATCCGATCGTCCCGGTAACCGATGCCAACTTAAGATCATGTTTCCTTGAAACCAATCCTTCACTGGGAACATTCAACCTAAGCAATGCGCCAGTCACTACATTGACAAATGCTACAAAAAAATATTATCCATCTCTAACGGATGCAGTAAACGGAACCAATGAAATTTTAAATTTCTTAACCTATACCGCCCCATCCGGCGTAATTTATGTAAAAGTATTTAGTACGCAGGGATGTTATTCGATTGCAAAAGTTACCCTTACCGTTCTGGCACCGGTTCTATCGAGTGTATTAAAGGACAAAATCATTTGTATTGAAGACAAAACCACCTTAGATGCAGGCCCGGGATTCAACGGTTATGAGTGGAGCACAGGAGCAACGACCCAGACTATCACGAATGTAGGTGTAGGAACTTATTGGGTAAAATTAAAAACCGGAGACTGTATCGCATTACAGCCTGTAAAGGTATATGCTTCGGAACAGCCTGTGGTTACCAGCATTGATATTTCAGGAAGTACAGTAACTGTTTTTGTGAATGGAGGAACTCCTCCTTACCGATATTCTATGGATAACATACAGTGGCAGGATTCCAATATCTTCAACAATGTTGCCAGAGGCGAAACTAAAATTTATGTAAAAGACAGCTATGACTGTGAACCTATTGAGATTGACATCACTGTTCCTAATCTGATCAACGTTATCACTCCAAACGGAGACGGAATAAATGATGCTATTGATTATTCAGCCCTTTCCAATAAAAAGAATCTGGAGATCGGAATCTTTGACAGATATGGATACAAGCTTTTCCAGGCTGACAAGTCTAACAGATATGTCTGGGATGGTACCACCAACGGAAGTAAAAAAGTTCCTACAGGAAACTACTGGTATTCCATCACCTGGAATGAAAACAACAGCAAGAATACCCCAATTAAATTCTCAGGCTGGATTATGGTGAAAAACAGAGAATAGTTAAAACTGATTATTATTTTTATACCCCTGATCACTCCAAATTTGGAGTGATCTTTTTTTGGTTTTTGCTGCAGGAGATATTTTATGATAAACGCATTTTATTCATATTCAATTCTTAAATTTGTCCTATGAATTATTTGGAAGCTTTAAGCAGAAGATATTCTGTGAAGAAATTTAATCATGAGATCATTCCTCAGGATATCCTGCACAATATTCTTGAGTCGGGGAAGTTGTCTGCCAGTTCGCTTGGACTTCAGCCCTACAAAGTATTGGTCGTGGAAAGCGAGGAAATGAAACAGAAATTAATTCCGGCTTTCTATAATCCTTCACAGGTTTCTACCTGCTCACACCTTATAGTTATCATTTCGAAGAAAACTATTGAGGAAAGCTATATTCATGGTTATTTTAATCATATTTCCGAGGTAAGGGAAACTCCCGTTGAGAAACTCGACCTCTTCAGGAAAAGCATTAACCAGCATATTACCCAAAAAACAAAGGATGAAATTTTCAACTGGGCCGAAAAGCAGTCCTATATAGTATTGGCCAATCTGATGTATGCCGCTGCTATTGAAAGTGTAGACTCATGCCCTATGGAAGGCTTCCGGCAGGATTTGATAGAAGAGATTCTCAGCATCAATCCCGACACAGAAAAAGTAACCGTAACCCTGGCTTTGGGCTACCGTTCTGAGGAAGATCATTTTCAGCACCTGAAAAAAGTAAGAAAACCAAACGAAAAATTGTTTAAATTTATTTAATATTAATTTTTCCTTTTTTCTTAAAAAAATACTAAATTAGCTTTATCAACTTTACAAAATTATTTTTTTATGGAAAAGAAAAAAATTAAAAAACTTGAACTTCATAAGAAAGAAGTTTTAGATCTGTCCCGAGAAAATATGCAGAATGTATTAGGCGGAGGCAGTACGCTGACCTATGATTTTGGAGCTACCTGCCCACAAACTGTACCGGCAAATTGCGACCCCAATCAAACCAATGACTGTGAAGGAGGGGGGCCAACGTGGCCTACTGCGGGAGAAATAACCTGTGGATACACTGCTGATGATATTTGCCACACAGGAGACTGGTGGGTATGCACAAGAACATAATCATAAATTTGAAGAGCAAAAACCTTATAAAAGATAGTATTATGTACTATCTTTTTACTTATATACCTTTACGTTCACGAAAAACATATGAAAAATCTGTTAATAGAATTAGAGAATATTAACGAAAGGATTAATAACCACTTAAAACTCATAAACAGAAAAGGTGGCTTATTAGATGATCTTGGAGGGATTACTCTTTTCAAATTTTACTACGGAAGATATAAAAATAATCCTGATGATATATCGGTAGCTAATTCTCTTGTTGATATTATCATCAATAATATTCAGGCATCAGCCTATCATAACATCAAATACAGTAACGGTTCGGCCGGACTTGGTTGGTTATTAAAGCATTTGAAAAAAGAAGATTTTATTGACTTTGAATCCGGCGATATTTTCAGTGATCTGGATGAAATCATATTAGAATATTCTATTAAAGAATTGGAAAAAGGAAATTATGACTTTCTTCATGGAGCTATGGGTGGGCTGCATTATTTCTTAGAAGATGTTCCGAACCTGCCTTCTATACAAATAATTTGTTCAAAATTAGATGAGACAAAACACCAAGCACATAACAAATATAGTTTTTGGCCATTTTATAACATCTTAGATCACACCATTCACGAAGAAACTATAAATTTAGGACTCTCTCATGGGCAACCATCAATTGTATCCATACTTGCTTCTGTTTACAAAATATTTCCACAGAAAAACTTAAAAAAACTACTTGAAGATGCTGTACAAACAGTTCTCTTCTGCAAAAACACCAGCGGGTCTTATTCTATATTCCCTCCCAGATTCATCATCTCACAAGGCACTAAAAATCACACATCCAGGATGGCATGGTGTTACGGTGATCCCGGAATCGCCTGCTCTCTATGGAATGCAGGAGAAGCTCTCAACAACAAAGTCCTTAAAAAAAATGCTTTAGAATGCATAAATAATTCTTTAAACAGAAAATCACTTACTGCAAACCTTATTAAGGATGCTGGCCTATGCCATGGATCAGCTGGTATTTTGCAAATTTTCAACAGCTTCGCCAATAAAACCAACAACAAAAGTATAGAGAATATTATACCTTACTGGCAAGGTGTCACTACTGAATTGATCAATACAAATACAGAAGAAGTTCCATCGGGATTTAGTGCATGGAATGAAAAAAATGGCTACTATAATGATTTTGGACTACTTCAGGGACTTAGCGGTATAGGGCTTGCCCTGCTGTCTCTGGCAGATGACAATTCATTCAATTGGCAAAGAGCCTTATTAATCTAAATTAATGACTATGTTCCAAAGTGACTTTTACGCAGCCCGAAAACCTCTTTTACCTATTAATAAATTATTTCTCTTTTATAAGTTTTCCAAGAATAATTCCGAAGGCAAAACATTAGAATATCTTGTCAGCGAATTTTCAACAAATAATCAGCTAAAAGAGGCCTTATATCTTGCTTCGGATACCCTATACAATGAGCTCAACAAATACATTCTCAATCCAAATAAATTAACGCCGAAAGAAAGAAAAAGAACGCTCCTCTCCCTCTCTAAATACTACATAAGAGCAGCAAGTCGTTGTACTCCTTTCGGTGCTTTTGCCAGCTTACAAAAGGGTCTGATCTCTCATAATAATGTTTCGGAGACCGGGCCTTCCAATAATAAAAATTCTTTCAAGTATAATGTCCGACTGGATATGGAAATATTATTTGAGCTGTCCAATCATCTTCTAAACATTAAAGGCATAAAAGATCATTTAATCTTTTCTCCCAATAACAGTCTGTATAAAACAAAAAACGATTATCGATACATAGAGTACCGGCTTATTAAAAACATTCGTAAGCACCATCTCATGTCTATAGATAAGAATCCGGTGACAGAGGATATTTTAAAAATTTCCCAAAATGGAATTTCATATCATGAGCTATTAAACAGAATATTGGAAATGTATTCTTTCCCTGAAGATGAAATAAAGGATTATATTGATGATCTTATAAAAAGTAAGATTCTTATTTCCAATTTGGATATAAATGTTACAGGAAAGGAATATTTTGAAGTTTTAGCAGACATTACTTCAAAAATCCCGGAACAATCAGTTGGCCAAGATTTTTTAAATTTCAAAAAAAACATCAATAAAATTAAAGCCGACCTCCTCAAAGTAACTACCGATTGTAACATTGACCTGTATAAGAGCATATATGATCATGTAAAAAAAATACTTCCTGAAACAAAAGAAACCAACCTAATTCAGTTGGATGTCATCAATATGGAGCCCGATACTTCAGTACCACCTGAACTCGTTACTGATCTGAACAGTTTATTAAAGATATTATCCGGGTTTTCATCTGCCAGCAGCAACGAGTACAATCATCTAGAATCTTTTAAAAAGGAATTCTCAGATAGATACGAAAGCAGAAAGGTAAAGCTACTGGAAGTCCTGGACGAAGAAATAGGCATTGGGTATAGAACTGAACAAAGACCAACTGTTAACCAGAGCCCCAACAACAATACACTTCAAGAATTCGTGTTATTGAAATATCACAATTATCTAAAAGAAAACCATAAACAAATTACTATTACATTAGAAGAGACTGAAATTTTTTTTAAATATTCAAAAAACGCTCTTCCGGAAAATAACATTTCTTTTTTCTTAAAAATGTTTCCTGCAAAAGATGGCAGTCTGGTACAGTTGAATTCATATTCAAATTCTTTTTCAAATTTATTAGGCCGCTTCTGCTCGTTTCATGATGAGCTTTATGATGAGCTTAATAATCTTATAAAAAGAGAGGAAAGTCAAAATACCAACTTTATATATGCCGAAATCTCCCATCTTCCGCAGTCAAGGATTGGGAATGTAATCTCCAGGCCACATTTTGGCACTTATGAAATTCCTTACCTATCTGCTTCTCTTCTTCCTAAAGAGCAGCAAATAAATGTGGATGATCTCTATATTCAGGTAATAAACAACGAAATTTTTCTATTTTCAAAAAATCATAAAAAGCCGATCAAGCCCAGGCTCTCTAACGCTCATAATTACAAGATAAAAAGCCTACCTGTATATGAATTCCTATGTGAAATGCAACATCAGAACAGCAGTCAAAAGGCCGTCTGGAATTGGGGGATTGTAGAAAAACTGGAACAATATCTGCCACGGGTGACTTACAAAAATATCGTACTCGAACCTGCAAAATGGATTTTAAAGGATAAAAACATCGAACTTTTAAAAAAGCATTCAAGTATAGATTCTTTTTCAAAAGCATTACAGGCTTTAAAAATTGACTTAAAAATTGATGATATAATAATAATTAAGCAAGCTGATAACTTTCTTTGTCTAGATATTTCCAGTACTGTTGGAATAGAAATCCTTCACAAAGAAATTTTAAAAAACAACAAAGTCATCCTTTACGAATGCCTGTTTAAGGATTTTTTATCTGATGAAGAAAAGTACAACAAGGAAATTATAATACCTCTTACCAATTACAATAATCGTTCTTTTGTAAAACCAACAAAAGTAAGTCAAACTTTAAAAAATGAAAACAGCCGATTTTTTATATCAGGCACAGATTGGATCTATTTGAAGATTTATATAAACCCTAAATTTGCGTCTGGTGTATTGGTTAAACTTTTATCACAGATTGAAAGATGGAGGAAAAAAAAACTTGTGAAAAAATGGTTTTTCTTAAGATACAATGATCCAAAATTCCATATCAGATTACGAATTAATCTTAATCAATCCGAATCAAACCCAATACAGCAAAAGCTGAATAGACTTCTAAATCGCTTTATCAAAGACGGTATTGTTTCTAATATTACTTTTGATACCTATTTCAGAGAAATCGAACGTTATCACAATAAGATGGAGGAATCAGAAGAAATATTTTTCTTTGATTCCCTGATTTCATATTCTCTGTATTCACGCTTTCCAAATATTCAGTATACAGATTTATTTTATACCTCATATTACATTGTTCAAAAATATATTGCTGTACTAGAGAATATCGGCATTCATTCTGGAAACTTCGTCAAAAGACAGTATGAATCCTTTGCTTCTGAATTTAATTTCAACAACAATAAAAGCCTGCGGGACTCTTTTCATAAGGAAATCAGAATATTTAGAAATATTAATATCGAGGAGAGGCTTGATATTGATCTGAAACTTTTTATAGATAAAACTTTTGAAAAGAATATATATATAATACTAAATACCATTTACGATTCAATCAACATACAACTGATTAATATTTTATCCAGCTACATTCATATGAGTATCAATAGAATATTTACAGAAACCCCAAGATTGAACGAATTTAAAACTTATTTTTTCCTTTACAAACAATATGAATCGACTGAAGCCCGAAAAAAAACATCATCCTTATAATACTATTAGTAATTCCACAAAACCTCAAAATCCTTATCTTGTATTTTCTGGGTTTTGGATTCGATATAGCAGTACAGCTTGTCAAGACTGTTATGATTAGGGTGTGAAACACCTTCAATCCAGATTTTTACAAATTCATTATCAGGGAAATCTGCCCATAAATTCAATCTGCGGTATTCATTATTATTCAATACAGAATCAGTCTTGATATCAATAAAATGCTCATAGTTCAGGTACCAGCTGTAAAAATTCATAGCAGACCTCATAAACAGCATGTAATTATATAAAAAAAGAGCAGAGTCTCCTGAAATATTTGACAGATAATGATACTCTACATTTAGAGAATAAAGTCTAAGCAAAACAGTATCATTATCCTTTTTTATATCCTTAAAAACCTGTACCATGTATTCTTTTGCCAGGCTAACAATTTCATCTATTTGCTCATCCTGCTTATAAAGGATTTTTCCTATACTGAATACCCTTGCTTCAAACTTAAGATTACGGAAATAGTCCTGTGAAATTCTTTTTTTTATCCCATTTACACTTTCACCAAAGTAAGATACTTTGTATCCCTTTATCCTTTTAACTCCTTTAATAGTAGTATTCATACTATTATCAAAAACAATCCTTATATCTATATCTGATGATTCAGTATAAGTGCCAATAGCAAAACTTCCTGTCAAAAGAATACCGATTACACTCTCATTGCTTTTCCATTCTTCAATGATGGTTTCAAATATTTTGTGCATTTTTTGTTATGATGTAGTACAAATATAACAATATAATTATTCTGATAATCTTTAAAAAATGATAATAACCTTTCATCTTTTACTCAATTCCTCTACTTTTCGCTTATATTTGTCTAAAGATTTCTCTTATAATCTTCATAAAAAAAGATTTAAATCTAAGGTAAAAATGATAAAAGCGGATGTATTAGTAATTGGTTCCGGCATCTCGGGACTTTCCTATGCCATTAAAGTTTCTGAACAGCTCCCCGATGCCAGAATCATCATCGTAACGAAATCCGACGAGGACGAAAGCAACACCAAATATGCTCAGGGAGGACTGGCCGTGGTCACCGACTTTAAAAACGACAATTTCGAAAAACATATCGAAGACACCATGCGTGCCGGAGACGGGGAAAACAAACGCGATGTTGTAGAAATGGTCGTAAGAGAAGCTCCTACAAGATTCAACGAAATTGTAGAATGGGGCGCCAATTTCGATATGAAGAACGGAGAATTTGCTTTGGGAAGAGAAGGCGGCCACACTGAAAACCGGATCGTTCATCATAAGGACATTACCGGGTTTGAGATTGAAAGAGCTCTTCTGGCAACAGCCAATAGCAGCCCGAATATAGAGATTCTTGACCATCATTATGTCATTGATATCATCACCCAGCACCATGTTCCGGGGAAAGAAGTAAGTGAAGGTGACATCAACTGTTACGGTGCCTATATCCTTGATGAAAAATCAAAAACAATCAAAAAAATCACATCCAAGATAGCATTGGTTGCTACCGGAGGCGCAGGACATGTTTATAAAAACACTACCAATCCTACCATTGCCACCGGAGACGGAATTGCTTTCGTAGCCCGTGCAAAAGGTAAGGTTTCCAATATGCAGTACTACCAGTTTCACCCAACGGCCCTGTACAGCAAGATTAATGGGATGCTTTTCCTTATTTCCGAAGCAGTCCGGGGAGACGGTGCCAAGTTAAGGACTAAAAACGGTGAAAAGTTCATGCATAAATATGATGAGCGTGAAGAACTAGCCTCAAGGGATATTGTAGCCAGAGCCATTGATAATGAGATGAAAATTTCCGGTGATGAATTTGCCGGTCTCGACTGCCGAGATATGGATCATGAAAGATTTCTGGAACATTTCCCTAATATTTATAAAAAATGTAAAGAAGAAGGAATTGACCCTTTCATACAATTGATTCCTATAGTACCAGCATGTCATTACCTGATGGGCGGTATTGAGGTCGACAGGGACGGACAGTCTTCCATCCGTAATCTTTTCGCAGTAGGCGAATGTACCAATTCAGGACTGCACGGTGCAAACAGGCTTGCCTCAAACTCTTTACTGGAAGGCTTGGTCTTTGGACATAATGCCGCCATAAAAACCGTTGCTCTTCTTAATGAAAACAACTTCAATTTTGATGATCTTAAAGCGGTTCCTGAATGGAATGAAGAAGGAATGAAGATCATGGATGAAATGGTTATCATAAGCTATCTCAGAAAGCAGCTTCAGGAAATGATGAGCGATCTGGTAGGTATCGTAAGAAGCAACAGACGTTTGAATATGGCCCTGCAGAAACATCAGGAAATTGCAGCTGCCGTAGACGAAATCTATCACTACTCTATTCTTTCGCCTCAGCTATCTGAATTAAGAAATTTAACAACCGTTGCCCACCTCATCATCACCCAATCTATGGAAATGACTGAAAATAAAGGTGCATTTTACAATAAGGACTTAGCTTAAAACATATATAATGAAAAGACCAGCTTACGCTACAGATAAAGTATTAAAAACATTCGTCAAAAATGCTTTGGAAGAAGATATTCATGATGGCGACCACTCCACCCTTTCCACAATTCCAAAGGATCTTAAGCAAAGCGCCAGACTTCTGGTAAAGCAGGATTGTATTTTGGCCGGGGTCGAAATGGCGGAAATTATTTTTAAAACTTTTGATAAAGATTTAAAAGTGGAGATTTTCATTAAAGATGGAGAAGCAGCTAAAGTAGGAGATGTGGCTTTAATTGTAACCGGAAGCGCAAGGTCAATTCTCTCCACAGAAAGACTTGTTCTGAACTGTATGCAGAGAATGAGCGGAATAGCAACGCTTACCCACGACTGGGATTCCCGTTTGGTGGGAACCAAAACAAAACTTTTAGATACCCGAAAAACAACTCCTAATTTCAGAGTATGTGAAAAATGGGCCGTTGCCATAGGCGGTGGAACCAATCACAGATATGGGCTTTATGATATGATCATGTTGAAAGACAATCATATCGACTATAACGGGAGCATTACCAATGCCGTAAAAATGGCAAAAGATTATGTTAAAAGTACTAAGAAAAAATTAAAGATAGAAGTTGAGACAAGAAACCTGGAAGAAGTTAAGGAAGCCCTTAAAGCAAAAGTAGACAGAATCATGCTTGACAATATGAATGTACCCATGATGAAGCAGGCCGTAGAAATGATCAACGGGTCATGCGAGTCTGAAGCTTCAGGGGGAATTACCCGTGATATGTTAAAAGAAATTGCTTCTACCGGGGTCACTTATATCTCTGCCGGAGCCCTTACCCACTCAGCAGAAAATATAGATTTGAGTCTCAAAGCCGTGAAATAGCGTTGTATTTTTAATAAAAACACCCCCTGTTTGTTAAAAATTCAATAATATGATTTTTTTCATGTTAAAATTCGATTTTTATTTATAAAACTGAAAATCAACAAATTAAATCTTATCAAGATTGAGTAAAAATTAACATACAGTTAATATTAGTTAAATTTTATTTCGCGAATTTTGCAGAAAATTAAATCTAACTATTACTAACGATTATGAAATTAATCAACAAATCGATACTTACTGTAGCTATTACGTTATCTACGGCTAGTGTTTATTACGCTCAACAAGTTCAGGACACTGTAGCGAAGTCGAAAGACATTGATGAGGTAATTTTAAGAGGTGTTACGGATATCGCTAAAGATAGAAAAACACCGGTAGCAGTTTCAACGATTAAAGCTGCGCAAATTCTTGAAAGACAGGGAAACCAAGAACTTGTTGAATTACTAAATACAACCCCATCTGTATATGCAACAAAAGGTGGTGGTGGTTTTGGAGACTCTCAAATTACTATGCGTGGTTTTGAATCAAGAAACATTGCAGTAATGGTAAACGGTATGCCTGTTAATGACATGGAAGGTGGTACTGTTTATTTCTCAAACTGGACTGGATTATCTGACGTTACAAGTACTTTGCAAGTACAAAGAGGTTTAGGATCTTCTAAATTAGCCATTGCTTCTGTTGGAGGTACTATGAACTTCATTACCCGTTCTGCTGATATGAAAAGAGGTGGAGTAGTAAGATTAGGTGTTGGTAACAATGATTATTTAAAAACATCTTTTGCTTATAATACCGGTAAATCCAACGACGGATGGTCTTCATCAATTCTAATGAGCAGGCAATCTGGAGGAACTTATATTGAGAATACAGATTATGAAGCTTATGCATATTATTTTGCTTTAGGTTGGGAGCCAAACAAAAAACATAACTTCCAGTTTACTTTGACATCTGCACCTCAATGGCATGATCAAAGAACTTTTGCTCCTACAATTCAAAATTATATTAATTACAATCCAGATCGCGACGGATCACCATACAGACAATATAATTCTGACTATGGATATTATACGGACGCTTCAGGAAATAAAGTTGCACTAGCTAACAGATCTAACTATTATTCCAAGCCTGTAATGATGCTGAACTGGGATTGGACTATGAACGAAAAATCTAAATTAAGTACTGTTTTATACATGTCTAATGGTAGAGGTGGTGGAACAGGTGATTTAGGAAAAGTTGGAGGAAAATCAATCACTGACGCATCTTTTGTGGACACTTCTGGACACTTTAACTATGACGCTATTTTCGCAGCCAACCAAGCAGTTAATCTAAACACAGCTGGCGCAGGAAGTACACTTATTCGCAGATCAAGTGTAAACTCTCACAACTGGTACGGAATTTTAGCGAACTTCCAACATAAGATAAATGATAACTGGAACTTCTCAATTGGAACTGATGATAGATATTATTATGGATACCATTATCAACTAGTTTCAGATTTATATGGAGCTGCAGGATATAAAGATTCTAACAATAAAAATGTAGCACCAAACATTGTTAGCAACAGTTATGACTATAAAAAGCTTGCTTGGAATCCATTTGGAGGTAAAACAGCTCCTCTACAAGATCAAGTAGGATTCAGCAATGATGGAGAAGTTATTTGGTACAGTGGATTTGCTCAAGTAGAATATACCAAGAATGATTTATCTGCATTTTTACAAGGATCAGTATCTAATCAAGGATATCAAAGAATTGATAATTTCATATTAGATGGAAGCCAATTAAAAGGCCAGACAGTTAATACGAAAACAGGTTTCAAAAATCTATTTGGATATAATATTAAAGGAGGAGCTAACTATAACATTAATGAGCAAAATAATGTTTTTGCAAATATCGGTTATTATAGTAAGCAACCATTCTTAAATACGGTTTACCCAAACAACCAACAGCTAATTAATCAATCTTTAACCAATGAGAAAATTTTCTCAGCAGAAATTGGATACGGATTTAGATCAGCAAAATTCAGTGCTAATGTTAACCTATACAGAACACAATGGAAAGATAGATGGTTAAGAAAAACTAACCAAACATTTACATTGCCTGATAACACTACTACTACGGGGTATGCTGAAATTAATGGGATCACTGAAATTCACCAAGGTATTGAATTTGACGGAACTTATAAACCAACTAGCTTCTTAGAATTCAATGGTATGCTTTCTTGGGGAGATTATTATTATAAAGGAAATGCAACAGGAACAGCATTTGACGATAACAATAACCCACTTACGCTATCTGGCACTTCAAATACTTCAGAATTATTCATAGATAAAGTAAAAGTTGGAGGAACAAGTAATAATAGTATTCCACAAATGACAGCTTCATTGGGAGCAACTATCAAACCAGTAAAAGATCTTAGCATCTACGGTACCTGGAGATATGTTGGTAAATTATATTCTTCTATTGATATTGCAACTTTCTCCAATCAATCTGCACAAGATAGAGGTGTACTACAATTACCTGATTTTAACTTGTTCGATGTAGGGGCTTCTTACAAAATAAGATTGAAAAATGAATCTCAATACTTTACTGTAGGAGTAAACATTTATAACTTGCTTGATACAACTTATATCTCTGATGCCGCTACCAATGTATTTGGTAATGACACACCTACCAAATTAGCTGATGGGGTAACAAACAATACAGCTAAAAAAACTTATGAAGAACTTGGTATGATGTACAAAGGAATAGCAACAGGTAACCGTACATATTTCGGATTCGGAAGAACATGGGCCGCAACATTGTCATTCAACTTCTAATAATATATAAAACATTAGATTTTATAAATACCAATCCCGGCTTTTCGCCGGGATTTTTGCTATATTTGTGTACAAAAAATTGAATATGGATTTTTACAAGATTTTTCTTAGTGCACACAAAGGGTTCGGGTATCTTGAACTACTTTTGGTCTCATTATTTATTATTGCCCTTTTAGCCACAATGTTTGGTTTCAGCGGTAAAGTGAACAAATTTTTAAAGAAGACTACCCTCTTTACGATGATTTTCTTCCATGTTCAGTTTCTGATAGGAATATGTTTGTTGTTCATATTTTCTCCCGGTTTCAAAGCTGCATTGGATGCCGGAACATTAATGAAGGATCCATATAGCAGACAAACATTTGTAGAACACCCGTTTTCTATGTTAGTTGCAGCAATATTAATGACCATCATCAATAAAAAAGTGAAATCCAACGACACGATTTCTTTAGGAATTGTGATCATGGGTCTTATCGCTGCAGGTTTATTCGCATTCGCATTCCCTTGGATGAGAGTCTTTGGGGCTTAAAACATAAAATAAGTTATCAATGATGAGTTGTAACTTTATAATAATTTAACCTTAATTTTTTTTAATTAAATCAATGAAAGTAGCTGTAGTCGGTTCAACAGGAATGGTTGGACAAGTTATGCTTAAAGTTTTGGAGGAGAGGAACTTCCCTGTAACAGAATTAATTCCGGTGGCATCCGAAAGATCTGTAGGTAAGAAGGTGAAGTATAAACAGGAAGAATTTACCATTGTAAGCATGAAAGACGCTATAGCTGCCAAACCGGATATTGCCATTTTCTCTGCCGGAGGAGATACTTCTCTTGAATTTGCCCCTCTTTTTGCAGAAGCCGGAACCACAGTGATCGACAATTCTTCAGCATGGAGAATGGACCCTACCAAAAAATTGATTGTTCCGGAAATAAATGCCGATGTTCTGACCAAAGAAGATAAGATCATTGCCAATCCGAACTGCTCTACCATTCAGTTGGTAATGGTTTTAGGGCCATTGAATAAAAAATACGCCCTGAAAAGAGTCGTTATTTCCACCTATCAGTCTGTGACAGGAACAGGGAAAGCTGCCGTGGACCAGCTCAATGCCGAAATTAAAGGCGATGACAGTGTTGCCAAAGTATATCCTTATCAGATCTTCAAAAATGCTCTTCCTCACTGTGATGTATTCAGTGATGATGATTATACGAAAGAAGAGATCAAACTGATGAAAGAACCTAAGAAAATTTTAGGTGACGATACATTCAATCTTACAGCAACGGCAGTGAGAGTTCCCGTTCAGGGAGGACACTCTGAAAGTGTAAATATTGAATTTGAAAACGAGTTCGACCTTGATGAAGTAAGAAAGATTTTATCTGAAACACCAGGCGTCGTGGTAGTAGACAACGTGAAAAAAAACGAATACCCAATGCCGCTGTACTCCGAAGGCAGGGATGAAGTCTTCGTTGGCAGGATAAGACGGGATCATTCACAGCCCAAAACGCTCAACCTCTGGATCGTAGCAGACAATCTGCGAAAAGGAGCCGCAACGAACGCTGTACAGATTGCAGAATACTTAGCAGCCAATAACTTAGTTTAAACTAACAAAATAAAAAGAGTCTCAGAATTGAGATTCTTTTTTTTATCAAACTATGGAAAATAAAAAAACCATTACCAACAAAGATAAAATAGCATTCCAAAAGTTGATTGCCGCTTTCGGACTTATCCTTTTTATAGGAAAAATCATTGCCTGGAAACTCACCAATTCCGATGCTGTTTTTTCCGATGCCATGGAAAGCATTGTGAATGTCATCAGCGCATTTATGGGACTTTATTCCCTTCATCTGGCTGCAAAACCGAAGGACGAAGACCACCCTTACGGCCACGGAAAAGTAGAATTTGTAACTTCCGGCATCGAAGGAGCTCTGATAGCCATAGCAGGCATCATGATCATCTATGAAGGGGTCAACAGCCTTATCGTAGGAAAAACACTGAGCAAAATAGATCTGGGAATCTGGATCATTGCAGCCACCGCTGTTGTTAATTATCTCCTCGGCTACGTTTCCATTAAAAAAGGACAGGCTGAAAACTCTCTGGTCCTTATTTCATCCGGGAAACACCTCCAGTCTGACACCATCACAACATTAGGCGTTGTCATAAGCTTAATCATCGTTTATTTCACTAAGATTTACTGGCTGGATTCCGTAGTTGCGCTTATTTTTGGATTTTATATCATCTTTGTAGGCTATAAAATTGTCAGAAAATCTTTAAGCGGTATTATGGATGAGCAGGATCCGGATCTTCTGAACCAGATCATCCGCGTACTCGAAGAAAACAGAAGAATAGAATGGATAGATGTCCACAACATGAAAATCCAGCAGTTCGGAGCCAATCTCCATATTGATGCCCATATTACTTTACCCTGGTATTACAGCCTTCGGGAAGCCCATGACGAAATGGAAAAAATGATTATTGTTTTAGCGAAAAACACCAAAAGAAGCGTAGAATTCAACTTCCATATGGATGACTGCAAAACATTATCATGCCCTGTCTGTCAGATTAAAGACTGTCCTGTACGCGAAAAAGATTTCGTAAAACGGGTAAAATGGACCCCGGAAAATGTAACAAGTGTAGACAAACATACCGCTGATTAGCCCGTAACCAGATAAGCTCATTGCTTATTTTATCATCAACTGCTTTCTGTAATAAAACATCGGAACGATCAAAAGCAAAGCCAGCGGCTGGATCACAAATCTTCTCATATAAAAGGAAAGAAGATAACCGATCCCGAACCTGTCATTGATACAGTAAAGATAGATCGGGAAAGTGATCAGAAAAATAATGGTAATCAGCATAGCTCCCTGTACTGTCCACTGACGGTTTTTAAAAAGACACTGAATGATCAGGCAGGAAAAAATAAGATTGAGGATAAACCTGAAAAGATGTCCAATAATTAATTTCCCCCATTCAAAATGTGGAAACTCAATATTCTTATTCGCTTCATGAAAATATTCCAGAAAAGGGTCGTAAAAAATTTTGTCTTCAAGCATCCGCACACTTATAAGACCGCAGATTCCCGCTATTGCCAGAAGCCAGTTAAGAATTTTCATTTTTTAAAGCAAAGAATTTGATCCACACCAGCCAAAGAACAACTACAGTTCCGTAAATTGATGATGGAAAAATAAAATCATGAAACATTTTCCCGTATTCCTTATGGTCTACCATGATGATATTCAGTCCCACAATTCGTAGAAGATTCATAATATAAAGCAGGAGAAGCCCGGCTAAAGCAAAAATATAAGTTTTAGTGCCTTTATAAAATGCAAAAACAAATGCGACAAACAGGATCATAACGGAAATAGCATTACACCCCTCCACCATTCTTGTCACATAATTATTTTTTACATAGAACCAAATCTGCTCGTTTTTTACGTCATCATAAAGCAAGGTAGGAAATTCAGTAGCATTCTGAACAGAAGCAACCTGAACAGCAATCATTCTGGAAAAAGAATCCAGCCCTCCTCCTTTACTGCTGTTCAGATAAAACTGGTACGCAAAAAGCAGCACCAGATAGATGACAATGAACCTCAGCAAAATGTTTAAAACCGGTTTAAAATCCTTTAACATGATGCAAAGATAAAAATTAGACTGAAACTTAAGCCGAGATTGAGATAAGAAAATTAAGATTTAAGAAATGGAAAGCAATGAGAGATGATAAAAATGCTGTTTTACCCTTTATAGCTGAGTGTCAGATAATAAAATCTCCAAGAATATTATTTTTTAGCCTTTGTAAAAATAAATGAGCTGGCATAACTCTCAACCAGCATCCAGTAACAATCAACTCAACACATCTCCTCCCCCAAACTCTAAAACCCTAAAACTCTTCCACTCAAACTCTAAACTCCCATTAAATTAGTATATTTGTTTCCATATTATGACTTCCGAAAACGCAAAACGATTTTTTGAAAAATATCTGGGTGAACCATCTTCTGAGTTCGTTACACTGGCTCAAAGCGGTTCTGCAAGGATTAATTTTCTGGCAAAATCCAACACCGGAAAATACATTGTCACCGCCAATGAAAATATCCCGGAAAACGAAAGCTTCCTCTATTATTCCGGAATCTTTTCAGAGCTTGATCTCAACACACCTGAAATTTTTGCTGTTTCAGAAGACAGAAAAATCTATATACAGGAATTTCTGGGCGGGCAGACCCTTTCAGAGATCATTACGGCCGAAGGTCTCTCCACTCATGTGAGAGCATTGGTAAAACAGACATTGGAAAAACTTTTTCAGCTCCAGGTCCGGACTCAGGGAAAAATTGACTTCTCAAATACTTTTGAATATGAGTGTTACGACGAGCTTCCCGTGATCCATGACCTCTATTATTTTAAAAATTTTGTGGCAGATGTTCTTGAACTTGAATACCGCAAATCTCCTTTGCTGAAAGAATTTAAACAGATTGCCAAACTTATAGAAAGTCTTGAACCCAAAGGAATCATGATCCGTGATTTCCAGGCAAGAAATATTATGGTTGATGAAGGTCGTAAAGTTTCGTTCATCGACTATCAGTCTGCCATGAAAGGTCCATTAATGTATGATGTGATCTCTTTTCTTTTCCAGGCTAAAGCTGATTTCCCGGAAGATTTTAAAAATGAAATGCTTGAATTCTATATCGGACAGTTTGAAAATGAAGAAGTTAAAATCCAACTAAGAAATTCGGTAAAGCCCATTCAGATGATGAGATTCCTGCAGGTACTTGGAGCTTATGGATTCAGGGGACTGATTCAAAGGAAGCAACATTTTACAGCGAGCCTTGAAAAAGGAATTCAAAACATCACACAGTTTGCAGGATCCTGGGAACAGATGCAGGAGTATCCCGAACTGAAAAAAGTGATAGAACAATTGTCTTTGGATGAATCAAAATTAAAAATTAATGCTATTTTGAACCATTAAGTTTTTTTTAAGCTGTTAAGAATATTAAGCTTATGACAAAGAAAAAAGTTACCCAGTTATCATACGAAATTACGGGCTTTGCTATTAAAGTTCATAAGGCTCTTGGTCCCGGTCTTCTTGAAAGTGTTTATGAAGAATGTTTAAAGATTGAACTAATAAAAAATGGCTATGATGTAAAACAGCAGCTTTATGTACCAATCAATTATGAAGGGGTAGAAATTGAAACAAAACTAATCGTAGATTTACTTGTAAATGATTCTATCGTATTGGAATTAAAAGCAGTTGAAGAAATACTTCCTATCCATGAGGCCCAACTGTTAACCTATATGAAAGTTCTCAAAAAGCCACAAGGTCTTTTAATTAATTTTTTCACAAATAATATTACAAAATCATTAAGACCGTTTATCAATGAATATTTTAAAGATCTCCCTGACTAAATTTTGATTTATCAAAATCTTAACTTATCTTAAAAACTAAATAAGCCTTAATGGTTTAAATAAAATAAAGAAAAATGCTACACATCGACATACACAGTTTTTCGTATAAAAAAGGAGGAATTCCTAAGGACAGTTCAGGAAACGGCGGAGGTTTTACTTTCGACTGCAGAGGAATTTTGAATCCCGGAAGAATTGAGGAGTACAAAGCCCAGACCGGAAATGACACAGGCGTTCAGGAATATCTTGAAACCAAAACCGAAATGCCGAAGTTTCTGGAACTGGTAAAATCTATCATCTCTATCAATATCGACAACTATCTGGAAAGAGGTTTTGAAGACCTTCAGATCAATTTCGGATGTACGGGAGGACAGCACAGATCGGTGTATTCTGCGATTAAGATCGCTGAATTCATTAAAGAAAAATATCCTTCGGGAATAGAAATAAGCCTTCACCACGACGAACAGCACCACCTCAATATGAGCAATGGGTAATGAGCAATAAATAATATTCTTACTTGTTCATCAACTCCTGAAATTACTCATTACTTATCACTCATTACTTATACTATATGAAAGCTTTAATTTTCGCTGCCGGAAAAGGCACAAGGCTCAAACCGTTTACGGATCATCATCCAAAAGCCCTGGCCAAGGTAAATGGCATACCGCTTTTAGAAAGAAATATCAATTACCTAAAAGGCTTCGGAATAAAAGATTTTGTGATCAATATCCATCATTTCGGAAATCAGATTGTTGAATTTTTAAATAAAAACAGTAATTTCGGATGCAGCATTGAAATCTCAGATGAGACGGATGAGTTGCTGGAAACCGGTGGCGGCTTGATTTTTGCCAGAAGATTCCTCGATCACGGGGAAGATTTTCTGATCCTGAACGCTGATATTTTAACGGATATCAATATTAACGCTCTCGTTGAATACCATAAAAAGATAAAAGATTTCGCTACTTTAGCGGTTTCTGACAGAGAAAGTTCGAGAAAATTGCTTTTCAACGATGATATGATTCTGAGAGGCTGGCTTAATGTACAGTCGGGGGAGCAGAGGCTTGCGGAATTCAACAAAGGCTTTAAAGCTCTTGCTTTCAGTGGTGTTCACTGCATCAACCCCGCTATCTTTGAAAAAATAAAGAGAACCGGCAAGTTTTCTGTTATGGAGGAATATCTTGACCTGATGCAGACTGAGCAGATCCACGGATTTGTACACGACAGCATTCTGATAGATGTAGGAAGACCCGAATCTGTAATAGAAGCCGAAAAACATTTTAAATAATTTGCAATGGAAATGGACGGAACCCGGGATGAAAGCTTAGTAAATCCTGCCCTTGATATCAACGAAACAAAACTTCACAACAGTCTCAGACAGAAAAACTGGGACGAAACCATTACCAAAGACAGCTGGATGGTTTTCAAAGTAATGGCCGAATTTGTGGATGGGTATGAAAAACTGGCCAAGATAGGACCATGCGTTTCTATATTTGGTTCTGCACGGCTGAAACCTGAAAGCAGGTATTACGAAATGGCTGTAGAAATTGCTGAAAAAATCACTAAACTGGGCTTCGGAATTATTACCGGAGGCGGCCCGGGGATCATGGAAGCCGGAAATAAAGGAGCATTTAATGCTAAGGGAAGATCTATCGGGCTTAATATTGATCTGCCGTTTGAACAGCATTTCAACCCGTACATTAATAGGTCCTATTCTATGAACTTCGATTACTTTTTTGTAAGAAAGGTAATGTTTGTAAAATATTCCCAGGGATTTGTTGTAATGCCGGGAGGTTTCGGTACCTTAGACGAACTTACGGAGGCGATGACTCTGATCCAGACCAATAAAATAGGCAGATTCCCTATTGTTCTTGTAGGAAGCGAATTCTGGGGCGGATTGCTGGATTGGTTCAAGACAACTTTGTTAAAAGAAGGAATGATTGCCGAAGGTGATTTGGAATTATATCGTGTGGTAGATACAGCTGACGAGGCCGTCGCACACATCAAGGCGTTCTATGATAAATATTCTGTGAATGTAAATTTTTAATTGGCATATTATTTGTGACCTTTATAAAAGCAACTATGATTGTAAATCTATTAATTAAGATGAAAAAAACTTTATATATATCGGGAATTTTAACATTTTTTGTGTTAATGAGTTTTATGTATGCAGACTTTTTCTCTTCAATGACAAAAGTTGATTATATAGATGGAAGCAAAACATTGAAGTTTACCACAAAAATGAATACCAACCATATTTCTGATGCTATTAAAATCAATCCCAGTACAGCAGGGTTTGAAGCAGAAGTAAAAAAATATGTAAATAATAATTTTGATGTGTTCGTCAATGGCTCTCCAAAAACTATAACCTTCACCGGAAGTCAGGTAAGCGGAGAAACTGTATGGGTGTATTTTGAGACCGGAGGTGTTTCAGATATCAGCACCTTAAAGATTAAGAATACGATTCTTTTAAGTGCTTTTCCTAAGCAGATCAACTTAGTGAATATTGCTTATAAAGGAAGTCAGAAAACAATGAATTTCCAGCGAGGCAAGGAAGTGAATGAAGTTTCTTTCTAAACAAGAATAATTTTTAAAATATAAGCCACTGCAGATGCGGTGGTTTTTTTTGATTTAAATTTTAAAATTGAATATTTAAAGACGGCTTAATCAACACCTGTTATCCCTGCATCCTATATTAAAAGCGCTAAATGAGTTTATTTTCATTTTAAAATAAACATACAAGACCAACTTTTTCCTGATTCGCTATATCAGAAAGATTGTGTACATTTTCATATAGTGGAACTTTAATAAAAGTTGATATGAAGTTCTGTTGACAATAAAAAATCCGCCTCATTTCTGAGACGGATTCGTTTACTTAAGATATAAGAGAATAATATTTTTATCCTGAGTTCAGGTTAATTACTCAATTTTGATATTATCGATCTGAATATCATAATTTCCGTTACTACCTGTTTTTACAGCAAACATATCTTTTCCAGCTGTTAGATTAAGATCTCCCAAACCTGTAAGATTAAGTTCAACCAATCTCCATTGACCATTCGTATTAATTGATCCTGTATATGAGTTGGCATTACCTGAATCCGGATCCAGAATTGCTCCTGTACTGAATGTTCCAAGGTTGAATGTATAGAAAGCCGGGCTGCTGCCTGTCGTCTTATACACGTTGAAAGAAAGTGATTTTCCGGTTGACACACCTTTGATATAAAAAGTAATTCTTTTCGGAACAGCCGGTAATCCAGAAGCCGCTATTGCAGTAAATACATAATCATTTGCTGAAGGAATACCTTTAATCTGAAGTGAGTTAGTCCCGTTAAATCCTAAACCAACACCCTGAGTTGCATAAGGCTTTATACCGAAACTGTTCACACTTGCAAGGAAGGTTGTCCAGTTTTCAAAATCAGAACCGTTAAAAAGATTAACAGCAGAAGCTGACGGGTTCTCCGGGGCTCCAGGAGAAAATCTTTCACCGTTAAAAATGATATCATCCAGATTTCTTATATATGCCTGCTCTGTAAATGTCGGAGCAGAAGGATTAGCAGGGCTCGTGTAACGGCTCAGAAGAAGCACAATATCACCACTTTTTGCATATTTAGGAGAAATCGGTGATTTAGCGAACGTTGCATAATTACTGAAACGAAGATCTAATCTTGCTGCTTTTTTATCTGTAATATAACGGTCTCCTGTTGCAGACTCATCAGCAAAGTTTTTTGTAAGTTCTGAATCTTCGAACTGAACATTTTTAATTTTTACAAGCTGATTGATGTGGGCTCCATTTTTAAGAGCTTCAGCAATGGAATTAAATTCCAACGGCTTCATAACAGCTACCACTGGTTTTTGCCCGTCACAAACTCTTGCCATATAATCCGAAATTCTGTTTGGATTGATTCTCCCTACAGAATAGTTTGGATCATAAGATCCAACTTTAATATTTCCATTGGAACCTTGAACAATCAGTCCCTTTAAATTGATTCTAACTAAAGATCCTGTAGGAAAAGCCAGATACTGGTTTCCTCCGTCAATATCCACCTCTATCCCCTGTGTTGGATTTTCAGGCTTATCCTGAAGGAACATCATTTTATAAATATTCCCGGATTCATCACTTGAGCCTACATAAGCTTCAACGATATAATCTTCTTTAATAATATCAGCTTCTACTGGTTTAGGTTTTGCAAGAGTCGCAAGATCTGTTAATGGGTGATTTGGTGCGCCAAACCTGTTCGTACATTTGATTTCCGGAACATCATAATCATCGGATTTTACACAAGACGATAACGCCAACATTGAAATGGCACTAAATACGGCTGCCTTAAAATATATGTTTTTCATTGTTTTCGATTTTTAAAATTTATTGATTAGAATCTAAATTGAAGATTAACAAAATAAGATCTTCCCTGAGAGTACCAGTATTTCGGAGCAAATACCATGTTTCCGCTGTCATAATCATTTGAATAATCAGTATAATTAACATTTCTGGTCTGCTCAAACCCTCCCGTAATATAATTTTTATTATTAAGAATATTATTAACGGATGCAGATATCAATACATAATATTTACCGATCATCCATGATTTACCGACATTGGCATTAAGGAAGAATTCGCTTGGTAATTTTGTAGGTGTAAGAACTCTTGCCAATTCTTCAGGACTTACATTATCATAAGGTACTCCCGGTGTACTTGGATTAGAATAGAATCTTTCTGTTCTGGTTACCGGAGACGGATCCAAGAATGAATGTCCGAAATAGTTCCAGCTTGCACCCACCCACCAGTATTTAGGGCTGCTGTATCTAAGACCTAAATTATATGCTTCCTGAGGTGTTCCTCCCTGTCTGTAATTTTTCAGGGTAGCTTCTCCCATATTCGTATATGATCTGGCAACAATATTTCCGTTCCCATCAAGTTCTCTGAAAGTTCCAACAGCATCAGACGCAAAATAAACGGTTGGGTTATTGGTATAAGTATACTGTCCTAAGCTTAATAATCCGTTAGCCGTTAGTGTAGGGGTAATTTTCACCTGTGCGCCAAGCTCAATACCCATATTTCTCTTATTAGCACCTGCAAGCACCTGAGTAATAAAAGCACCGTCCTGAACAGGAGCCTGATCTCCACTTTCTGTAAGCGTCGTTAACTTAACTCCCTGAGCAAAATATCTCTGTACACTTGTTTCATTTTGAGTATTAACAAGGTATCCTGTCAATCTAATCTTCACAACTGGAGTGGACAACACATAGCTCAAATCATTGGCATCAATAACAACATTTTTGATATTGGGAGTTATAACACCACTTACTCTCGTGTTAAAATAAATATCATTCAGGAAAGGAGACTGTGAAAAATAAGCCCCGTTATATACAAGGAAGTTTCTACCATTGATTCTATAAGTAGCCTGACCTTTCACGCCAACATTCCAGAAGTTCTTATCCTCACCTTTTCCGTAAGATGACTGGTATAAGTAATGCTGAAATAAGCCTTCTCTGTTGTTGTTGGTGTAACCAAACATCCCGGAAACAAAAACATCAAATTTACCCGTAGAAAATTTAAATGCAGGATTGATTTTTACTTCCTGTCTTCTGAGGATATAATCATAAGTAATTTTATCACCTTCTTTTTTACCAACGGAAGCGTTGTCTTCCCTTGTGTTATACTTAGCATAAAATCTGTCCCCGGTTGTATTGGACCCGAACGGATCCATATTCAGTGCAAAATCAGCTCCTAATAAATCATTTACTTCTCTGTATTGCTCAGATTTATAATTTTGATAAGATAAGTTTAAAATAAAACGCGAAGTATCACTAAAGTTATAAGTATAGTGGGTAGACGCATTGAATATTTTATCATCTTTTACATCATCCACCAGGAAATAAGCAGCCCTTTTCCCACCCAGTTCAGGAATATAGAGATCCTTATTATCAGCTCTATTTGCTGCATAAAGATTATCCCAGTTGATCTGTGTATAAGCTTCATCATTATTGGTCCATCTGTCATTCCAAAGTCCTATATTCTCAGCTTGTGATGGAGCCGGATTTTTGAAATTCAGCCAGTAACTTGGTAAATTACGGTAATAGGTAGGAGATGGATTATTAGCTCTATACCAATCCAGTCTTGAACTGTAGTCTTTACCGAACTGATAGGAAACGGATGTCCATAATTGAGAGTTCTTATTGATCTTCCAGAAATCCTGCAATTGAAACAATGGTTGGAATCCTCTTCTTACTCTCTCATTTCTTTTCTCTCCATCTTGCCATCCCCAGTAAGAATTATAATGAATTCCTCTGAAATCGTATACTTCCTGTGTATTTGGACTGGAAGAGCTTCTTGCATATTTGGAACCAATGGCATTGAATGTTAAAGTATGGCTGTCACTGAATTTCTTTTCAATTCCAAGATAACCGCTGTATGCATCATAAGACGTTCCGTCCTGTATTCCTTCCTGAGCCCATCTTCTGGCAATCATCCCTGTAAATGCCCATCCTTTCTTGCTCATTCCGGAAGAAAACCTGTAGGACAGCCTGTTGGTGTAGTTTCTGTTTGTCAATGAATACGTTAATTGGCTTCCTTTTCTGTACTCACTGGCTTTTGTATTTTTATAAATAACCGAGCTGTTACCACCGAATGCATATTCTGATGGTGCATGATTGGCTGAAATTTCCGGATACCTTGTGATCTCATTAAGTCCACCCCAGTTTCCAAAATCAACATTACCATTATCAGATTCAACCATAGAAACACCATTCATCATAGATTCTACCGACCTTCCGTCAATTCCTCTCGGACGGAACCAGTAAAAACCTAAATCAAATGCAGCAATTCTACTGAAAACATCCTGAGATGACTGCAGTAAACCTACCGTGGAGGTTTGGCCACTGTTACTATCTTCACCATCACCACTATTATCAATAATGGCTAATCCCTGATCTGCGTTTGTAAGTGCAGAATATAGGGTTATTACCCCTAGATCCTTTTTTTTCTCACTGGCTACGTCAAACTCCATCATTTTGGTTTCGAAGTTTGGTTTCGTAATCATAATTTGATAATGGCCCGGCTGCAGGTCTACAAACTGGAAGTATCCAATTTTGTCAGCCGTTACATCATTTTCACTCCCTTTAAGATCTACTTCTGCCTTTTCAACAGGCTTTCCTTCGGCATCCTTAAGATACGCAAACACAGTGGTCTGCGCGAAATAGAATGAAGCAGGAAGTAAAGTAAATAAAGAGACTAATGATAGTTTTTTAATCATGAGTATATTTATTTTTTTTAATACTTTTCTTATTAGTTTTCAACAGTTTAAAAGTTGGGGGCACAAATTTAGTCAAAAATTGGAATTCACAACTTTTTTAACATTATTTTTTCTTAACATTGCAATCTTTTATGATTCATTATGTAAAAGAATTTCATTTAACTGTTTTAAATTTACAAATATTTAAAATGGGTTGAATTAAAAAAAGGTAAATTTGTCGTTTAAATAATATTAATACTCTAAAGATGAAGAAATTGATGAGTTTCATGGCTGTTATTTTTTCAATAATGGCTTTTACACAACAGGGGAAACTTAGGAAAGTGGCTGCCGTTGGTTTTTTAAATGTGGAAAACCTTTGGGACACCATCCGTTCTGCAGATTATATTGATGGTACGAAAGACATCCGCAATCCTGCTTTCCATAGAAGTATTCCAATGGATTCTATCAAATTTTTAGAAGCAGAAAAATATGACGGTCCCTGGAGTGACGGTGCTTTAAATGGTAAAAAAGCAGTAAGATACCAAAGCGGCTCTGACGAATTCACACCCAGCAGCGGCAAAAATTACAATACTAAAATTTACAAAGCAAAGCTTGCCAACGAAGCAAAAGTAATTTCTGAATTGGGAGCACAGTATACCAAAACAGCACCCGCTGTAGTCGGACTTATTGAAGTTGAAAACAGACAGGTCATTGAAGACCTGGTAAAGCAGCCCGTACTTGCCAAATATGACTACGGAATCATTCATTATAATTCCTATGATTACAGAGGAATTGATGTTGCCTTAATTTATCAGAAAAGAAGGTTTACCCCGACCAATTCATTGAAAAAAGAATTAAAAGTTTTCGGTGACGATGGAAAAAGAGAATATACCAGAGATATTCTGGTTGTAACCGGTTTTCTTGATAACGAAAAGGTAGCGTTCTTTATGAACCACTGGCCTTCAAGAAGAGGAGGTGAAGCCATTTCATTACCTAAGAGGAATGCCGCCGCAGCTTTATTGAAACAACAGATGGACAGCATAAGAGCCGCAGATCCTTCTACTAAACTTTTTGCAATGGGTGACTTTAATGATGATCCGGTAAGCGCAAGTTTAAAAAACCATTTAAAAGCTGTTGCCAGTCCTAAAGACCTGAGTGAAACCACACCTTACCTTAATTTAATGTATCCTTTATATAAAAAAGGTATTGCCTCACTGGCTTATCAGGATGCTCCTAACCTTTTTGACCAGATCATTGTTTCTAAAAATCTGGTATTCGACCAGGTGACAAAAGAATATTCCGTGTATAAAGCAGAGATCTTTGCCCCGCCTTATTTAGTGAATAAAGAAGGTAATTATAAAGGTTATCCTTTCAGGTCCTGGAACGGAGACCAGTTTACTGGAGGATACAGTGACCACTTCCCGGCGTTTGTTATTCTTCAGAAAGAACCATAAAAAATTAACTTAGGCACTCATTTTGAGTGCTTATTTTTTATACCATGTTCATTATGAAAAATCTTATTATACTATTTTTCTTCGTCTTTATTCCTTTCAGCTGCTTTTCCCAAAACAGTCCCAAGAAAGAGGAAGAGAAATCTGAAATGAAACCTTCTAAGAATGAAGACGGCGAGTGGGATCTTACGGTGATCGATACCCAGTTCGATTACTTTTTGAATGCAGTAGCCAAACCGATGAGCCAGTATTCAGAATCCTATCTGAAAACGAAAAACACATTCCTTACCAGTGAATGGAATTCTTACTACAGCTCAGGAAAATACCGGGATATTATAGAGTCCGGGATAGATTACAATCCAAGAGAAAACTACGGAATCAAATTTGAATATAAGCTGTATCAGGTTTTTGCTTATGTAAGCTGGAAATACGGACTGAAAATGAACGGGCTTTCCGGAAGTGATGCCGTGAGATAAATGTTTCATTAAACCATTAAGAAAATTGAAGGGATTAAGGACATTAAGCTAATTATTCATTTTTTAAGCGATCTTTATTTTCTTAATATTGAACCTGTCAAAAATCTGCGTAACCTGCCAAATCTGCAAGATTTTAAAAATTTAAACAGCCTTATTTTGACTACTCATAAAAATCTTAATGGTAAAAATAATAGTTTCACATATTTAATCTTCAATAAAAAAAGGTTCAGAATTTCTTCTGAACCTTTACTTTTATAATAGCTGAAAATTATTTGTTGAATAATTCCTCCACTTTATCCCAGTTTACAACATCAAAGAATGCTGAAACATAATCAGGTCTTCTGTTTTGGTAGTTCAAATAATAAGCGTGCTCCCAAACGTCCAATCCCAGAACAGGAGCTCCTTTAACATCTGCAACAGGCATTAACGGGTTATCCTGGTTGGGTGTAGAAGAAACAGATACAGAACCGTCTGAATTCTTAACCAGCCAAGCCCATCCAGAACCGAATCTTGTTTTAGCGGCATCAGAAAAATCAGTTTTGAATTTTTCCAAACCTCCATAATTTTCAATGGCTGCTTTTACGTTTCCTACAGGCTCTTTACTACCTCCGGGAGTTAAAATTTCCCAGAATAAAGAGTGGTTGAAGTGTCCTCCTCCGTTATTTCTCACGGCTGGTTTGTCAGTTCCTGTCTGGCAGATCTCTTCGATAGTCTTTCCAGCCAATTCAGTTCCTTCAATTGCTTTATTTAAATTGTCGATATATGCCTGGTGGTGCTTCGTATGGTGGATCTCCATAGTTCTTGCATCAATAGTAGGCTCTAGTGCATCGTATGCATATCCTAATTTAGGTAATTCAAATGACATAATTTTTATTTTTAATGTTATACCCAAATTTAACCAATATTTAAGCTATTATCAAAAACTGGGATTACTTTAATAAATCTTTAACATTGATATATTGATTTAGAATGAATTAAATTTTTAAGAGTGAAGATAAAAGCCGGAAGAGTGAGGTTATTATAGCCTGAAGTACAGCTTCCGATACTTTCTTCTGTCAAATTCTTAAAAACTAAAACTATCTGGCTCTCAAAAACAGGAGTATATCTACAAAAAAGCACGAAGATCAGATGATCCCCGTGCTTTTTATTAACAATTAAATTAATCTATTTATTCATAGACATCAGGAATTCTTCATTATTTAAAGTTCCTCTGATGTTTTTATTTACAAATTCCATAGCTTCTACAGGGTTCATTTCAGAAAGATATTTTCTGAAAATCCACATTCTCTGGGAAGTCACCTCATCTAAAAGAAGGTCATCTCTACGCGTGCTTGAAGATACAAGATCAATCGCAGGATAAATTCTTCTGTTGGCAATTTTTCTGTCCAGCTGAAGCTCCATGTTACCCGTTCCTTTAAATTCTTCAAAGATTACTTCGTCCATTTTAGAACCAGTATCGATTAGTGCTGTAGCAATAATGGTTAATGAACCACCACCTTCAATTTTTCTGGCTGCTCCGAAAAATCTTTTCGGCTTGTGAAGAGCGTTGGCATCCACACCACCGGAAAGAACTTTTCCTGATGCTGGTGTAACGGTATTATAGGCTCTTGCCAATCTCGTAATAGAGTCAAGCAGGATCACTACATCATGTCCGCATTCAACCATTCTCTGGGCTTTTGCTAAAACAAGGTTGGCCACTTTTACGTGTTTGTCAGCTGCTTCATCAAATGTAGAGGCAATAACTTCTGCATTTACGCTTCTTTCCATATCAGTAACTTCTTCAGGACGTTCGTCGATCAGCAGGACCATCATGTATACTTCAGGGTGATTGGCAGCAATAGAGTTGGCAATATCTTTAAGCAGCATTGTTTTACCCGTTTTAGGCTGGGCAACGATCATTGCTCTCTGTCCTTTCCCGATAGGTGCAAATAAATCAACAATTCTTGTAGACATTGTAGAATTATCTCCCGCCAGGTTAAATTTCTCTTCAGGGAAAAGCGGTGTTAAATATTCAAAAGCAACACGATCTTTAATGAATGCAAGATCACGTCCGTTTACTTCTATTGGTTTCAGTAAAGAAAAGTATTTTTCGCCTTCTTTCGGAAGTCTTACAATTCCTTTTACGGTATCTCCGGTTTTCAGACCGAAATTCCTGATCTGTGCTGTAGACACATACACATCATCAGGAGAAGAGATATAACTGAAATCCGATGAACGAAGGAATCCGTAGTTATCCGGAAGGATTTCTAAAACCCCTTCAATACTTACCATCCCATCAAAACTGAATTCTTTTCTCTGTTCAGCATGATGTTCCTCATTCCTGTCAGCATTTTGTCTGTGCTGATTCTGGTTGGGGTTCTGATTCTGATGTTGATTAGGATTTTGGTTCTGACCCTGATTTTGATTTTGATGCTGGTTAGGATTCCTATGCTGGTTTCCGCTGTTCTGCGGATTATTGTGTCCTTTTTGCTGGGGTCTGGCCTGATTTTGAGGAATAGCAGGCTTTTCTTCTGATGGAGCAGGTTCCTGAGGTTCTGCAATTTTGGGAGCTTCTGCTCTTTCCTGGGGAGTTTCTGTATTGCCGGTATTGGTATTGGCAGTCACTCTTTTTCTTTTTTTCTTAGCCTGTGCTGAATTGTTTTCTTCAGGAGTGGCAGGTGTTTCAGTTTTTGGTTCTTCCTGTTTTACTTCTTCAGCAGCCGGCACCTTTTCTTCTACTTTCTCTTCAGCTTTGGGGCTTTCTTCAGTGGGTGCTTTTACTTCTGCTTTGGGTTTGGCAGGTTGTCTTTTGGGCGCTGCTTTTTTTACAGGAGCCTTGGCAGGTTTTTCTGCCGGTTTTTCTTCAGTATCCATACTGGTTTCTGTGGCGTTGAAATAATCTTTTGCAACTTTAGGGTTAGAAGCCTGAAAGTCAAGAACGGCAAAGATTTTATCATTATCATTGCTGTTTCTAGCAACTTTAACGCCTAAATCTTTTAAGATTTTAGTCAGTTCCGTTACGGATTTTGACCTTAACGTTTCTATGTTAAACATACTTAATGTAAAAATGTAATTAATTGTGAGTAAGAAAAGTAAGTCCGGTGACTTTTGTTTTCAAGTACATATGTATAATGCAAATCTACACTTATTTTTGAATTGTGCAAAATTTATGTTATTTTTGCCAGGTATTTAATAATCAATGTTACAGAGAATACAGACTATATGGACTCTACTGGCAGTTTTAGCCGCAGTTTCCCTTTTCGTTACAGGACAGGATGTTGACGTTTTCGGCAATATTCCGGTGATTGATATAAGCTGTATTGCGCTTGTTTTGGCAGGAGCACTGAGTATTTTCAGCTTTAAAAACAGAAAAAGACAAATTTTGCTGAATACGTTCGGCATCATTATAAACGTTTTGTTGATTGGTGTATTGGCGTACTGGTTACTAAACTTATCCGGAGGAATTCAGATTCCTGAGAAGGGTATTGAGCCGGTTTTCCCATTAATTGCGGTGATCTGTCTGCTTATAGCAAACATATACATCCGCAGAGATGAGAGGCTCGTAAAATCTGTAGACCGACTTCGATAGCCTTACAACGATTTTTTGAGTGAGAACAGTTCCGAAAGGAGCTGTTTTTTATTACAGCCTGTAATTTTTTATTTAAATGCAAAGTTTCACATTTACTTTTTATTTTAAGTAGAGAAAAGATGCCGACTTCACCGTTGGCTGGTTGGCGTAGCAGCACTTTATCGAATCAATCAAAGGTTAATTTTAAAAAATTATAATAGTCGTGGCATTTTTTTAACCATTAAGATTGAATAAGTTTTTAAGAATATGAAGTTTAGTTTCGCTTAAAGGCAGATGATTTTCTTAACAATACTTAATCCCATTAATCTCCTTAGTGGTTCAAATATATTCTCACCAAATAATTTTATATCATTTTATGCAACATTTCCGTTAAAAATACGACTGATCCTATTAAATTATATATCAAAAATGAAAAAACTGACCTACCTTGCCCTGTCATTCTTCTCAGCATTTGCATTTGCCCAGGAAGTTTCAAAAGAAAGAGTAACCACAATACTTAGTACACTGGCCTCAGATGAAATGAAGGGCCGCGAGATCGGAACTCCGGAAAATGATAAGGCTGCCGAATACATCGCCAGGCTCTTCAAAGAAAACAACCTTGAATACTGTACCGGAAACTCTTACCTGATCCCTTTCGATTATAAAGGAAAAAAGGTTTATAATGTATGCGGTATTAAAAAAGGGAAAACAGATAAATATTTAGGTTTTTCAGGGCATTTCGACCATATCGGAACTAGTGATAAAACCGGAGACAATATTTATAACGGGGCAGATGATGATGCAAGCGGAATTACCACTTTAGCAGGTATTGCCGATTATTTTAAAAATAAAAACCCGGATTTTTCAATGGTTTTCATGGCCTTCAATGGTGAGGAAAAAGGAATGCTGGGTTCAAGAGCTATTTCTACAGATGCCGGTTTAGATAAGGTATATAATAATATGACAGCGCTTTTCAATTTTGAAATGGTGGCCACGGAGTCTCAGTTCGGAAAAAATGCACTTTTCATGACAGGCGATGAGTTTTCTGATTTTGATGAACTTTTTAATAAGTATGCTGCAAACGGCTTAAAAATAAATCCTGATCCCTATGCCACACAAAAATTATTCTACAGATCGGATAATGTAAGTTTTGTAAAGAAAAAGATCATCGCTCACTCATTCTCTACGGTAGATATGACGAAAGCGTCTCATTACCATAATGAAAGTGATGATGTGAATGTTGTAGATTTTGATAATTTAACGACTATTATCAATAACGTAGGGAAGACTTTAGAACAATTAACTCCAACTAATTTTGCTCCAAAATATAATGACAAAGTAAAATTTTAATTAATTGTAATAGTAAAAACCGCAGAAACAGTGTTTTTTTTCCATACTCTATGCATTTTTTATGCCTATAAAATTAAACACACGTTTGTAACAAAAGTCATCAAATTGAAACATATTAATTAAAGTAAAAAAGGATTAAGAACGTCTTTTACTTTAATTTTACGTAATTTTGCTATCCAACTTTTCATTGAATGAAACCATTACAAAGAATACTTTATTTCGCGAAACCGCACCAAAAATACCTTTTCGGAAGTATGTTTTTCAATATTCTGTACTCCTTACTCAATATCTTATCAGTGGGAACCATGCTTCCTATTTTGGGACTGATGTTCGGTACGATTGAAAAACAGGGGAAAGAGCCTGTATGGAGCGGAGCCTTCGGCGATTATTTCAATTATATAAAAGATAAGGCGTACTATTTTGTACAGACGCAAATTGATCAGCATGGTGCCGTTCATGTCCTTGCTGTTTTGTGTGCTATCACAGGGGTTTCATTTTTACTGAGGAATATTTTCAGATATATCGGGTCTTTCCTTTTGGTTAATTACCGTGTTGGTATTACAAAGGATCTTCGTACAGCTATGTACAATAAATTTTTGCAGCTTCCTGTTTCTTTCTTTACAGAACAGAGAAAGGGAGATATGATGTCCAGAATTTCCAATGACATCGGAGGTGTGGAAGGAGGAATTATGGGGGTATTGGTAGATATTATTAATGCACCGTTTATGATCGTCTCTTCACTGATCGCGTTATTTTTACTATCTCCTCAGCTGACCCTGTTTTCACTGGTTGTTTTCCCGGTTATGGGACTGCTGATCTCATGGACCGGAAAAAGCTTAAAAAAGCAGGCTCATTTTGCCCAGGCTGAACTTGGAAATCTGTTTTCACTGGTGGACGAAACTTTAAAATCGTCTAAGGTAATCAAGATCTTTAACGCGGATAAGATCCTTAAAAACAGATTCAACGAAACGACGAACAACTGGCAGAATTACGCCATAGATATGAGCAGAAAGAGAGAACTCGCATCTCCTATGAGCGAATTCCTGGGTTCTATCACTATTCTTATCATCACATGGTATGCAGGAACACAAATTTTACAGGAACAGAACATGAAGCCTCAGGCTTTCCTGGTGTTCATCGGAATGTTCTTCCAAATCCTGGACCCTGCGAAAAAGCTTTCCAGTGCAATTTCATCTATACAGGGAGGAATGGCAAGTTTAGAGAGAGTAGCAGAAGTTCTTGATTATGATTTAAAGGTAGAAGAAATTGCAGAGCCGGTTTCCATTTCTACTCTTACAAATCAAATTGAATTCAAAAATATTGGGTTTTATTATGATAAAGACAATGTTATCCTCAAAAATTTCTCACTGATCATTCCGAAAGGAAAAACCATAGCCCTTGTCGGGCAGAGCGGAAGCGGAAAAACCACTATCGCCAACCTTTTGGCAAGATTCTATGATGTGAATGAGGGCCAGATCTTAATTGACGGAACTGATATCAAACATTTAAGGTTAAAAGAGTACCGCCAGCTTCTGGGAATGGTAACCCAGGAGTCTGTATTGTTTAATGATTCGGTGTACAACAATATTCTGATGGGTAAGCCTGATGCTACGAAAGAAGAAGTAATTGAGGCTGCAAAGATTGCAAACGCTGATTCTTTTATTTCGAATCTTCCCGAAGGATATAATTCCAATATCGGGGATGACGGGAATAAGCTTTCCGGCGGTCAGAAACAAAGAGTTTCTATTGCCAGAGCGGTATTGAAAAATCCGCCGGTGATGATCCTTGATGAAGCCACTTCTGCCCTGGATACCGAATCTGAAAGATTTGTACAGGATGCTTTGGATAAAATGATGGAAAACAGAACATCTCTGGTTATAGCCCACAGACTGTCAACGATCCAGAAAGCAGACTGGATTGTAGTGATGGAGAAAGGAATTGTAGTGGAACAGGGAACACATTACGACCTTATTGCCAAGAAAGGAATGTACCACAGACTGGTGGAACTCCAAAATTTCGATTAATCCTGGTTGAATCAGTTAATTAGTTTCAGCTAATGAATCCTATACAAGAGTACTTCTACAGAATCGATGAGCCTGAAAGAAGTACTCTTTTGTTTTTAAGAAAATCAATACTGGAATCTGATCCCGATCATATTACAGAGACCTTCAGCTTCGGACTGCCTTTTTTCAAGTATAAAAAGAAAATGCTGTGCTATCTGTATTACAGCAAAAAATATAAACGGCATTATGTAAGCTTTTATCATGGTGACAGACTTGATCATCCTCTGCTGATCCAGGACGGCAGAAAGAAGTTTAAAATCCTTCTGATCAATATGGAAGAGGATTTGCCTGTAGAAGTTATTTTAAACCTGACGGAAGAAGTTAAAAAGCATATAAAATAACAAGGCTGCGGCATGGTTTCACCATGCCGCAGCCTTGTTTAAGAAATTTTTTATTACTGTGTATTTATTCCATTGAATTCTGCCTGTTTGATAGCCCAGGCTACTACATTAGCAAAAATAATTGAGTTCTGTATAGCCATACTTCCTGCCGTATTTCCGTTACCTGAAAAGCCATAAGCTATTTTGGCTACCGGGAAATTGCTGGTATTGGTAGCAAACGGATAAGCCGTATTACTAGCAATAGTTCCATTGGCATTAAAATTACTCAGGAATCCACCATCTCCAACATAGAATAAATTTAGATTTTTATGTTTGAACATAGTCGTTCCTGCGAATACACTGGTAGAGTTAATTGCACTGGACCCACTGTAAGAAGTGATGAAAGCTTCAGAAATACCTTCTATTGAAGCGGTTACACTTGCATCTTCACCCCAGTTTTTGCCTCTCACATCTCCAAATGGTCCGTTAAGAATTTCATCACTGATATTGATCATCGGATATACCGCCCCTCCGCTGTTTCTTCCGATCACATTGATTTGAGGATTGGCAAACAGACTTCTCATAAAGCTTTGAATTGAAGCAGTTCCTTCCAATTGAGCAATCACTACTCCTCCTTTATTAAGATAATCTACAAGAGCCGTTATTTCTGACGCATTGGGAGTATATGGATAACCCGTGATAACAATATCCGGCTTAGCATTAATAGCCGCAATGGCAGGAGCTCCATCCGCAGGAGTAAGATGCGTAAACCCTTCAAACTTCACTACACTATTTGCCAGAGTTCCAAAATTCGCCGGTGCATCCATTAAATTTTTGGAAGCGTCCTCTTCCGCACTGTAACCGTGATCTCCGGTTCCCCCAAGATGTACAATGGTTTTGGCAGGAATAACCACAATGATATTCACAGAACAGGTTGTGGAAACTCCTCCCTGACTGTCAGAAGTAATGGTCATTGTTTTCACCGCTGTAGAAGATGGTGTTCCTGTACCGCTTAAGGTCACGTTTTGGTTTCCTGAGGCAGTAAATGTTCCGGAACCCCTGAATGAAATCCCATCTACCGTATTTGTCGTAATGGTGTAACTTCCCAATGAAGAAGCATTCACAGGTAAGGTAATAGTATTGGAAGCTGTAAGAGCCGTTCCTACTTTATAAACTCCATTGGCAACAGCACCACCACAACTCATTGTATAGGTTCCGGCCGGGCTGAGGACATTTATAGATACAGCAGGTGTACAGGTCACATCATTTCCGTTGGCATTCAGCGATACCTCATCAGTCTGAACATTCACAGGAATTCCCTGCCCTGCAATCTGAATGGTTTGCACTCCTGTATTGAGGAATGTTCCCGTTCCATAAAAGTTATATCCGTTGGGGGTAGCTCCCGAAACAGTATAATTTCCTACTTTGGTCACATTGACAGAAATACTCAGATAATTTGATGTGGTTAATTCTCTTCCTTTTACATAGGTCCCCATCGCCTTTGTGTTGGAACAGTCCACTGTAAATACAGCTTTACCCAGCTGTCCACAGACACTTTTCCATTCATCATCTGCAAGGCTCCAGTAATTAAGGCAGTCTTCCGTTGTATTATAAATGGTAAGACCATCATCCTTAAGCTTATTAATGCTTATTGCATCTCTTTGGACTTCAGTAAGACGGGGAATAAGTATTCCTTTATTGTTTCCGCCAGAGACCACATCCAAAACCGAATTTTCATTAGGTGAAGAGGTATTGATCCCTACTGCACCGTTATGAGTCTGAGAATAGAACTGTCCAAAAACCAAAAGCATAGCCAGAAGCAGAATTTTGATTTTCGCTGTTGTAGAATTTGTTTTCATCATTTCTAAATAATTATGTTTGTTACTTTTTAAATTGACATTTCAGCCAATGCAAAAGTATCATCCATAATGGCTTATTCTCTAAAAAAACCCTACGCAATACTACTCGTGAGTAGTAAGACGTACAATCAATCAACATTTTATGAGAAAAACGAAAAAATTATCTGAGAAGATTACCCTGTCTTATAAATAGACTTCCATTTGGCAATGGTATTCCGGCTGGTTTGGAAATGATTGGCTGTTTCCGAATTGGTCAGCTTATTCTTATTCTGGTAATTAAGAATTTCGCGAATGGACGATTCATCATAAGAACGCAGTCTCTGACTTTTAATTTCGACAGCATACTCCGCCTGGCCAAAGATCAATTTGTTGAATTTTAAAATATCTATTGCTGTACTTAGAGAATCCAGCTTATTTATTACGACCGGATCACTAATTTTTTCAGGGAATTTCTCAATGATAATATCAGTGTATATTTGTTTGAAATCCGGCATGCTTATACTTTTTTCACCCACTTGTAAAGGGTCGTTCTAGGAATCTTATACTTTTTCACGATTTCATTTACAGTCATTTCACCAGTCATTATTTTATCCAGCATAAACATCTTAACCTCCTCTGTATAAACACTTTTTCTGAATGTAAGAGTAGATTCCTGCACTTTAATGCTGTTTTGCATACGAGTTGGAGGAGCATAGAGAATAAGATGCCCCGTATAAATTCTAAAGAAATCAAATTGCAGAAGCTTACTCCATTTCAGCAGCTTTTGGGTTTCCATACTTTCCTTCAGGTACATCCCTTCTATTTCATCTTCGGTACAATGTAAATAATTCATAATTCTTCCGGAAGGTATACGGAGCTCTTCTACTTTTGTTTTCACCAAACTTCCAATATGTATCTGTTTTAAATTCATCTTACAGCAAAAATATCAACAACAAAACGAATTAAAAGCCTTTCCTTCTACGTAATACTACTCACTTAAATTATATTTTGAGAATAAAACTGTTGATGTTCATGTCAGAAGGAATATTCAGCTTTTTCCTGATTCTGTATTTTTTACTTTCCACCGCTCTGATACTGCTGTTTGTACACTGTGCAATCTTCTTAGTATCAAAATCAATCTTCATTAAGGCACAGAAATAAAGTTCGGAGTGAATAAGGTTTGGATTTTTTGATAAAACAGCCGGAATAAAATGTGGAAAAAAGATCTGGAATTTATCAAAGAACAGGGGTGAGTTAGTTTGTGCCAAGCTATAGATTTCCCGGATATTCTCTTCTGTAAGATGATTGATGAGCATTTGCTGCTTCAGGAGCCCGGTATTGGTCTTCTGCAGATCTTCTATTGTAGAATCCTTCATTCTTGTATCTTCCATAAGCCCGAAGATCAGGTCATCTTTTTGAGTAATGAAGGAAATATCCATCAGAAATGATGCGATGGAAAATAAAATATTAAGCAGTTTTATGGTTTTGAAGTCTCCCGCTTCAAAAAAAGTGCTTTTGGGAAGAAAATCAAAGTCAAAATATAAGCAGGCAATGCAATTGGCACTGATTATAAAAGCAAGAATCAGGACTGAAATAAAGTCTTCCTTATAATTGAAAAAGAACGGGATCGCAAATAAAAGTGAGAAATAAAAATACTCGACTCCCGCATTTTTAAAAGTATAAATATGAAAGAAACTGACAATGAAAACAAGCAGGGTAAAAACAAAAATGAAACTTGTTTTTAATGATTTTCTGTAGCGATTAGTCTTTCCTTTAACGGCCATTAAAAAGAACCAGAAAAGAGTAATAACCGTTAAAAATGTAGAAATTATCGCATCTCCAAAAAAGATAATAATAAATACCGAGTAAAATAAGAACAGCAGGAAAAGGAAAAGTAGATATTTATTAATCAGGTTAAGATAATTACGTTCGTCCTCATCATATAATTCCTCTGCTTCGTTGCTGATTATTCGAAAGAAGTTTTTTAAAATCATGGTGTCCGGTTTTTTTTAATCATAATGCCCAGGTTGCTTTTCGCACAGGCAAAGCAACGTGAATTACTATTAATACTCATCAAGTGCACACGAAACAGCAGAACATATGAAATTTGCCTGCAGCTTATATTGCTAAGTGAAAAATTGTGAAGAGGTGTTTTTGTTAAGCTGTTAAACAGGTTATCAGCTTAACAAATTCGTATAATTTTCAGCATATTTACGTAAAAAAATGGTATTTTTTTAAGTTATAATTCATTAATACGCAAAAAACTAGTATGCTAAAAATAGAATTAAATGAAAGAATATTTTATTCTCACACTGGAAAATATCAGTAAGATAAACCTGAATAAGAATAATATTCCCACAAAAATATTGATTTCAAGAAGCATACAGCATAAAATGTATACTCAATAACACGCATGCGTACAAAAAAACTCAGAAAAGAGAATTCAGAAGATTAATACATGAATTGAGATCCAAAGCAGCTGTAGTAAAATGAATACAAAAAAAAGGAGAAAATTTAATTTCTCCTGTCAGTATCTTGATTTTAAACTTGTATTAATCTTTCATTTTAGCGATCACATCCACACCACCTTTTGTAATATCTCCGATCTTACAGATGATTTCTGTGTCTAAGGGCAGAAACACGTCCATTCTGGAGCCGAATTTAATGAAACCGAACTCATGTCCCGCTTTTGCCTGATCCCCTTCATTACAGTAGAAAACAATCCTTCTTGCTACGTAACCTGCAATCTGCCTGAATACCACCTGATGATTGGTAGCTGTTTCCACTGCCACAGTTGTTCTTTCGTTCTCCGTAGACGACTTTTCATGCCATGCTACAAGATATTTTCCGGGATGGTATTTTTTATAGATTACTTTTCCGGACACCGGATATCTGCAGATATGAACATTCAGCGGCGACATGAAGATTGAAACCTGAATAGCTTTTCCTTTCATAAACTCAGTTTCTTCAACTTCCTTGATCATTACCACTTTCCCGTCAACAGGAGCAATAACGTTTTCTCTGTGCTCCAGAATATCGCGTTCCGGAACTCTGAAGAACCAAAATACCAAACTGTAAACAACCAATAATGGCATAATGATCAGCAATGACCACATTTTAAGAAAATAAATAGCCAATACACTTATTATGATAAACAGTATCGTTGCTACGGTAATCGTCCCTTTTGACTCCTTATGTAATTTCATGAGATTAAATAAATTTTTCTAAAATAAAGTACAAATATACGACAGGAACGCAGATTAAAAAACTGTCCAGTCTGTCCAGCACCCCTCCATGCCCCGGAATGATGTTTCCGCTGTCTTTCACCCCGAAATTTCTTTTAAGCTGGCTTTCTACAAGATCCCCCAGCGGAGCAAATGCAGCTACAAGGAAACCTACCACCATCCAGTTGCCCCGGAGTTCAGGCTGATAATGCTCTATAAAGTAGGATAAAACCAACGTTAAGACCACTCCGCCGGCGTATCCTTCCCACGTCTTCTTCGGAGAGATTTTAGGAGCCATCTTATGTTTTCCGAAAAATTTCCCGGTAAGATAGGCAAAGGTATCACTGCTCCATATCAGAATGAACAGAAAAAGAACCTCCAGCGAGAATGTTCCCTCAAAACTGGAAAATTTAGGCAGACCTAATGCAAAGCTGAAAGGCAGTGCCACATAGATCACCGTAAAGATCAGCTTTCCGCTGTCGTAGTATAATTCGTTGGGATATTTAAACAGGGTAACCACAGCAATAGCAACCAGGGAAATAGCCAGTATCTCATTCAGCCTGAAATCGAAAAAGAAATCGTGGTGGAAATATCTTTTGGAAAAAATATAATAAATAAAAATCACAAGCGGGAGTACAATCCACTTTTCGTAGCCTTTCCCGAATTTCATGATCTTAAAGCATTCCCAGGTACCTACCAGCAGCAAAAGAGTGATCAGTCCGTGGTACAGATATTCCTGCCTGATAAGGTCCGGATGGATCTTGTTGATCAGCTGGGCACCCAGCGGTGTTGTGCAAAGAATAATAACGGCAACGTAAACAAGTCCGGAAATGGTTCTTTGAATAAGGTTTTTGTCCAAAATGTAAAATTTATAAGTTGATGCTTAATCTTCAAGCAGCAATAAAAACAGTTTTGTATTCGTATGGGAAGAAGTATCTAAGCTTGACTGCCCTCCACTGATGGAAGTAAGGTTCTTGATATTCCCGTTTCTTTTTATTTTTCCCATAGCATCATTAAGGTTGTTCACGATTTGTGATACATTCGCCATGATGATGATTTTTCCAGGGAGTCTTGAAGAGTGATAGTGCAGGATATTGTTATGCGAAAGCATGATTCTGCCGTCGTAAGCAATAAGATACTCGCAGGTAATGAAAGCGGCATCATTGGAATGCTCCATTTCAGAAGTAAAAGGTGTTTTCACCACATTCAAAAAGCTCTGAAGCTCCTTGTCCCAGCAGAAAATATTATTAATCCCCTCTATTTTGACAATCTGATTTAAAGTCTGTAGGGCTTCCGCTTCATCTGCACAGTAATTAAAAAATCCTCCTGAATGCGTAAACAATTGCGCAAACTTATAGTCAAGATCCGCATTTTTCAGCGAATCCCCGAGCTTCTCCAGACTCTGTTTTTCTTCTTCCTCAGGCTGGTTGGTAAGTTTGCTTACAATCCTCTTGAATAAATTCAACTTAATCTATTTTTAGTCAACTTTATACAAAAATAGAAAATAATTACAATAGATTCTAAAAATGTGCCTTTAAATATGAAAAAACCTGACAATTCTAAGACTGTCAGGTTTTTTTTATAGGTTTTGGAAGTATTTTAAAGTTGAGTCGGACTTTCCGGGGCCTGAATTTCATTTTCTTCTTCTTTATCTTTAATGATTTCTTCACCCGGTTCTTTCGCTGTGGAAATCGTGCTGGTAACAGGTCTTTCTGTCAACTCAGGATCCCACGCTCTTTTACCGAAGATATCTTCAAGATCTTCACGGAAGATGACTTCTTTTTCTAAAAGTTTATTGGCTAAAGCATCAAGCTTATCTTTATTCTCAGTAAGGATTCTTACCGCTCTTTCGTATTGGTTTTCGATAATCGATTTGATCTCTGCATCAATCTTCGTAGCCGTTTCTTCAGAATAAGGCTTCCCAAAAGAATATTCAGACTGGCCTGAGCTGTCATAGTAAGAAATATTTCCGATATTCGGGCTTAATCCGTATACAGTAACCATAGCCTGTGTTCTCTTCGTTACCGATTCAAGGTCAGATAATGCTCCTGTTGAAATATTATTAAATATAACCTGCTCTGCTGCTCTACCTCCTAAGGTTGCACACAATTCGTCCAGCATTTGTTCAGTAGTGGTAAGCTGTCTTTCTTCCGGAAGATACCAGGCTGCTCCTAATGAACGTCCTCTTGGAACGATCGTTACCTTTAAAAGTGGCGCTGCATGTTCTACCAGCCACGAGATAGTAGCGTGACCTGCCTCATGATAAGCAACTCTTCTTTTCTCAGAAGGTTTGATAGCCATATTTTTCTTCTCAAGACCTCCGATGATTCTGTCTACCGCATCAAGGAAATCCTGTTTTGTAACTGATGTATGGCTGTTTCTGGCTGCGATCAACGCGGCTTCGTTACATACGTTTGCAATATCTGCACCACTGAATCCTGGAGTTTGTTTTGCAAGGAAATCCCTGTCAACAGTATCATCCAGCTTGATTTTCTTCAGGTGAACATCAAATATTTCTCTTCTTTCGTGTAATTCAGGAAGGTCTACATAGATCGAACGGTCAAAACGTCCGGCTCTCATTAAAGCTTTATCCAATATATCAGCTCTGTTGGTAGCAGCCATTACGATTACGTTAACGTCTGTTCCAAAACCGTCCATTTCTGTAAGAAGCTGGTTCAGGGTATTCTCTCTTTCGTCGTTTCCGCCTGAGAAATTATTTTTTCCTCTTGCACGTCCGATAGCGTCGATCTCATCAATAAAGATAATAGCCGGAGATTTAGCTTTTGCCTGGGCAAAAAGGTCTCTAACTCTTGAAGCTCCCACTCCCACAAACATTTCCACGAAATCTGAACCTGAAAGTGAGAAGAACGGCACTTTGGCTTCACCTGCAACAGCTTTTGCCAATAATGTTTTACCGGTTCCCGGAGGGCCTACAAGCAGGACTCCTTTAGGAATTTTACCTCCAAGTTTTGTGTATTTTTCAGAGTTTTTAAGGAAATCTACAACTTCCTGTACTTCTTCTTTGGCACCTTCCAGACCTGCAACATCTTTAAATGTCACCTGAATTCTTTCTTTTTCGTCAAAGAGCTTGGCCTTAGATTTCCCGATTGAGAAGATCTGTCCGCCAGGGCCTCCGCCTCCGCCCATCTTTCTGAAAAGAAGGAAGTAGAAAAGACCTAAGATGGCGATCCATATCAATGCTGAAAACAGGATATCCGTGAACGGATTTTTGCCTACTCCATAATCTTTTGTGGTCTTGATATTAGCATCTGCCGCTCTTATCTGATCGAATTTCTGAAGGAAAAGCTGAAGGTCTCCGTATTTTACGGAAAAATCTGCTTTTGGAGACATTTCAAAAGCAGAAAGAGGATTATTGCTTTGGCTGGCTGTTTTATCAACCATTGCTGTCTTTGCTGCTTTTGTCAGGAAAACATCGGCTTTCTCTGTGTCTTTGTATATGATAACGTTTTGGACCTTTCCTGCCTGCATTTCCCTAAAGAAAGCATCCTCATCAATAGATTTTGTACCGTCGCCCCCTAAAAAATTGGAACCGAAAAATAACAAAAGAGCCACGATTGCAATTGGAAAAAACCAGTTGAATCCTTTATTGTTCATTTATACTTTTTAAAATTTAAATTAATTTTCAATTTTGGTAATGGCTGCATCTCCCCAAAGCTCTTCAATATCGTAATATTCACGTACTTCTTTCTGGAAAATATGCACTACCACTGTTACGTAATCTACCAAAACCCACATTGAGTTTTCGGTACCCTCTACATGCCAAGGCCTATCTTTAAGATCGTTTCTTACCTTTTTCTCTACACTTCCTGCCAATGCAGAAACCTGTGTATTTGAGTTTCCGCTGCAGATTATAAAAGTTTCCGCTACAGAATTTTCAATTTTCGAAAGATCAAAAATCATTATATCTTCTCCTTTTACATCCTGGATGGCTTCAACAATTTTATCTATTAGTGCCTGCTTTTCTGCTGTTTTATTCATTAAAATATCTATAATCTGCAAATTTATTGTTTTTCTTTTACTTTAGCCTTACTTTTAGCTCTTTAAAGTCTTAAAGTTTTCTTAAATGGGTCAATTATTTTATTTAAAAGAGTGTTCTTCTACTAATGACGAAATATCTAAGTTTTTACTTTACGGGAATTCAGATTTTACGGCTTTACATACATTCAATCAAACCAAAGGCCGCGGACAATACGGAAATACTTGGGCTTCGACTGCCGGAAAAAACGTTGCGTATACGCTGGCTGTTAAGGCTCAGAGCTCTCTGCTCCCAGATTTTATATTCAATTACTATACCGCAGTTGTTATCCGGGACTTCCTTGCCAATTTGACTGATAATGACGTTAAAATAAAATGGCCGAATGATATTATCCTTAGAAATAAAAAAATCGTTGGAATTTTAATTGAAAAGAAAAAATTTAATCAGGATAATTATTTTATCATTGGGGCAGGTTTCAATGTGCTGCAGGATCATTTTGATGAAATATCACACGCAGGATCACTTCTGACGCAGACCGGACAGGTTTACGACCTTGATGATTTTGTTCTGAATCTTCATGAGTATCTGTGTGAAAAACTGAAAAACATTCCGTCTGAAAAAGAGATTATTAATCAATTCAACGGTAATTTATTCCGTAAAGATGAGATCTCGGTCTTTGAAATTGAAAAAGAGAGACAAAATGGCATTATCCGGAATGCTGACGAAAAGGGTGAGCTCTGGATAGAACTTGAAAGAGACGGCTTAAAACCTTTCTACCATAAAGAGATCAAGCTTCTTTACTGATTGGCTCTTTTCAGATAAAGATACAGGGTAAGCGGGAAGAAAACCATATTAGGCAGCCACATTGCCACAGCCGGTGACAAACTTTTGTTCTCCGAAACCACTTTTAATGCTTCAAAAGAGAAAACGAAAACGAAGGCCAGGGAAATCCCTAAAGCCAGGTTGACTCCAAGACCTCCTCTTTTCTTCTGGGAAGCCAGTGAAAGGGCCAGGAACGTCAAAATAATAATAGAAACAGGCATAGAGGTCCTTTGATGAAACTCATTAAGATAAGAATTCAGATTGCTGTTTCCTTTTGCTTTTTCTCTTTCAATGAATTTTATAAGCTCGGGAGTGGTTTTATTCTGCCCAAGAAGTTCGTTCGGGAAAAGCTCTTCGGGGGAGTGTCCGTAGCTTTTCTTTATTTCGGGACCGTTGCCCAGCTTTTCTGTATTGTCCTTATTGATGGTCTTTTCGAGATAGTTGTTCAGGGTAAACTGTTTTTTCACATTATCCCAGTATACTTCGGATGCCTTAAGTTCGTAGGTCATCTTTCTAACTTTATCAAATTTTTGATAGACAAAGCCCGAACCTCTTTTTTCTCTTTTATTCCAGGAATTAACGAAAATGTATTCTGTTTTGCTTAACTGGGCGGATGCAGGACCTGTTCCCAGGATCTTTTCTTTGTTCGCTGCATTATAGGTATAGGCTTCCAGCTCGTTTTTCTTGATATTAGCCCACGGAAGCACCATATGATTGACCACAAGTGATATCAGGGCAATAAAAAGTGAGGTATACAGATAAGGCTTTGCAAATCTGTGGAAACTGGCTCCACTGCTGATCACGGCAACAATTTCGGTATTATTTGCCATTCTGGACGTGAAATAAATCACGGAAATAAATACCAGAATAGAAAGGAAAGTCACCACAAGGTTAACGATCCAGAAGGGATAGAAGTTGATCAGGAAGTACATTAAATCCAGCTTGGGATCTAATGCTTTTGCATTTTCTATCCTTGGAATTTTCTGCTGCACATCAATCACCAATACAACTATAGACAGCAATATCAGCATGAAACTGAATGTTCCAAGGTATTTTTTAATGATATATCTGTCTATAATTTTGATCATGATCTTTGTCTGTTTAAAGTCTTTGTCTGAGAGCAGGCATTACAGATTTTTTCCATTCATAGAAATCACCTGCCACAATATGTTCTCTGGCTACTTTTACAAGGTCTAAATAGAACGCCAGATTATGGATGGATGCGATCTGTTTTGCAAGGTATTCTTTGGACACAAATAAATGGCGCAGATAAGCTTTTGAATATTCTCTGTCTACATAACTTGTTCCAAACTCATCCAAAGGAGAAAAGTCACGCTTCCATTTTTCATTTTTAAGATTCATGACGCCCTGCCATGTGAAAAGCATAGCATTTCTGGCATTTCTTGTAGGCATTACGCAATCCATCATATCAATTCCTAAACCGATAGATTCAAGGATATTCCACGGAGTTCCCACTCCCATAAGGTATCTTGGTTTGTCTTTTGGAAGAATGTCCGTTACTTCATCTGTAATTCTGTACATTTCTTCTTCGGGTTCTCCTACGGAAAGTCCGCCGATGGCGTTTCCTTCAGCTCCGGCTTCAGAAATTACCTCAGCAGAAATTTTTCTTAAATCTGAATACGTAGAGCCTTGAACGATAGGGAAAAATGTTTGCTTATGACCATATAATTCAGGATTTTTTTCATTCCAATCAATACATCTTTTTAACCAGCGATGTGTCATTTCCATTGAAGATTTCACTTGATTGTAATCGCAAGGATAAGCGACACATTCGTCAAAAGCCATGAAAATATCCGCTCCGATCTGTCTCTGGATCTCCATAGACTTTTCCGGGGTAAACATATGATAGCTTCCGTCGATATGGGATTTGAACTTCACGCCTTCCTCAGACATTTTTCTGCTTTTGGAAAGCGAAAACACCTGAAAGCCTCCTGAATCGGTAAGGATCGGCAGATCCCAGTTCATGAATTTGTGCAGTCCTCCTGCTTCCTGCATAATATCCATGGTAGGACGGAGATACAGGTGGTATGTATTTCCCAGGATAATCTGGGCTTTAATGTCTTCTTTTAATTCTCTCTGATGAACTGTTTTCACGCTTGCCACAGTTCCTACAGGCATAAAGATAGGTGTCTGGATCTTTCCGTGTGCTGTAGTGATCTCTCCTGCTCTTGCTTTTCCTTCAGAGGTTTTTTCTATATTAAAAAATTTCATTCTATATTCTTTTAATTCACCGCTATTAACAGTCTGTATCTGACAGAACAAGTTTCCGCATCATCATTATCTGTTTAAAACGGGTACATTTCCGCTCTTTTTAAGCTTATCCTGTATGTATTTATCCGCTTTCGGATCTTTTTTTAATACTATTTTCTGTGCGTCTTCCGCGATATCTTTCATTTTGTCTTTAATGACATAATATTTAAAGCTTTCTAAAAAATCTTCAGATTTCACCTGGTGTGTTTTAAGTACAAACCTTGTTCCTGCTTCTAAATTTTTGTTTTCATATATATTGACCGCCTGATCTGTAATCGCAAGATCGGCCAGGATCTCAGCCATCTTTGCAGGCTCGATCAGGTTTTTGGGCTTATCGATATAGTCGCCGCATGAGAACATGCACAGCATGATGAAAATGAAGACCAGCTTTTTCATAATCTGTTGATTATTGATTTCCATTTTAAATTTAAAACTCCAAACACGGCTTCATGAATGATGCCTCCGTTCATTTTGCTTTCTCCTAAAATTCTGTTGGTAAATATAATAGGAACTTCTACAATTTTGAAATCTTTTTTAAAAGCTCTGAACTTCATTTCGATCTGGAAGCCATATCCTTTAAGTTTCACATTGTTCAACCCGATCTCTTCGAGAACTTTTCTGGAAAAACAGACAAATCCTGCCGTTGTATCGTGAATGGGAAGCCCCAAAATAAATCTTACGTATTTGGAAGCAAAATAAGAAAGCAGCACCCGCCCCATCGGCCAATTCACTACATTTACTCCTTTTGAATAACGCGATCCTATTGCCATGTCCGCATTCAGGCAGGCTTCAAAAAGCTTGGGCAGATCATTGGGGTTATGTGAAAAATCGGCATCCATTTCAAAAATGTAGTCATATTTGTTTTCGATAGCCCATCTGAATCCGTGAATATATGCTTTCCCCAAACCGTCTTTTACGTGTCTCACTGACATATGAAGATGATGCGGAAAGTCTTTTTGCATCTCCCTGACTATTTCTGCCGTTCCATCGGGAGATGAATCATCCACCACCAAAATATGAAAGTCATCTTCCAACGCAAAAACCGCGGAAATAATATTTTCAATATTTTCCTTTTCGTTGTAGGTAGGGATGATGACGAGTTTTTTCATTTCAATTTGCAAAGATAGTTTATTTAACCTTTTTATTTTATACAAAATAATCTATAATTTTGCAAAAAAATTCCTTTGCTGTTATCACAAAATTTTATCAATCACGTAAGGATACCTGAGAACAATGACTGGGTCATCTTTATATTAACAGGCTGCATATTCCTGTATGTTTTCATGATGAACATTATAGAGAGAGATGCCAGCCTGAAAGATTTTCTGCTTCAGAAATATTTTGATGCCAGCAACAACCTTCCGAGCTGGATCATCACTTCCTGTGTAACAGCGCTTACAGTATCTGTTTTATTGTCACAGTATATCCCAATAGTCCCGAAATATATGAGTGATCTGCAGCTTTTCGGTTATCAGCTCAATAAATTCGGATATACATTATTGGCAGTTGTATTTTTTTATGCGTCAAAATGTGCGCTCGGATTTTTATTTTATCAAAGTATAGGGGATGGCAAAAAATGGTCTGTTTTTTATTTTACCTCCACAAAATTTTACTTCATTCTTTCATTTTTACTAATAATTCTGTGTGTAACCCACTATTATTTCCCAATTGACAGAAATAAAATATTTTTATATTACTTCTGCTTCTTTGCATTTATCGCGGTTTTCAAAATTTTCTTCTATTTGTTTCACAAAAACAACATACTTCCCGAAAAATGGTATTATAAATTTTTGTATATTTGCACCCTCCAAATCGCACCTTTATTGTTGCTTTGGAAGTTGTTATTTTTTTAATAAAAGTCAATGATGAGAATAAAGTCTATATTGGTTTCTCAACCAGCGCCTAGTGAGTCTTCTCCATATCTGGATATAGCAAAGAAGGAAAAAATAAAGATTGATTTCCGTCCTTTCATCCACGTCGAAGGAGTTGACAACAAAGAACTCAGAACTCAGAAGATAGATCTGACGCAGTTTACGGGGATTATTTTCACCAGCAAAAATGCGATAGACCATTACTTCAGACTTGCCGAGGAACTGCGTTTTTCGGTTCCGGATACGATGAGATACATCTGCCAGTCTGAGGCGATTGCCAATTATCTTCAGAAACATATTGTTTACAGAAAGAGAAAGATCAGTTTTGGGGAGAAAAACTTCTCAGATCTTCTGCCTCTATTCAAAAAATTCCCCAGTGAAAAATATCTTCTGCCATCTTCAGATGTCCTTAGTCCGGATATAGTAAAAACGATGGAAACTGCCAATGTGGACTGGACAAGAGCGATCATGTACAGAACGGTATGCAGTGACCTTACAGATATTAATGCTAAAGATTATGATATGCTGATCTTTTTCAGCCCGCAGGGAATCAAATCTCTTCAGCAGAATTTTCCGGGCTTTAAGCAGGATGAAACAAAGATCGGTGTTTTCGGAAACACAACTCTGGCAGCAGCAGAAGAAGCAGGCTTAAAGGTGGATCTTATGGCTCCTACAAAGGAAACTCCATCTATGACAATGGCCCTTGAAAAATATATTAAATCACTTCATAAATAGTCTTACTATTTAACATAAAAACAGCCGTCTTTTCGATACAGGAAAGATGGTTTTTTTTTAACTAAATTTGAACAAGAATTAATTTTGAATAAAATGCTATATCAATGCCTCTCAAAAAGAGAAAACTGATAGCGTATTTTCCACCAGGCCAATAAAACTTAAAATATTTAAATGAAAGCTCCACAGGCAAAGAAAATAGAAAAAATACTGGAAATACACGGCGACAGAAGAATTGACAATTACTTTTGGCTTAATGAAAGGGAAAATCCTGAAGTCATCAAATACCTTGAAGAGGAAAATGCCTATGAAGAGTTTATGATGAAAGATACAGAAGCTTTTCAGGAAGAGCTTTTTGAAGAAATGAAGGCACGCTACAAAAAAGACGATGAGTCTCTTCCCTATTTCTTTAACGGATACTGGTACATTGTACGTTATGAGGAAGGGAAAGAATATCCTATCTTCTGCAGAAAGCATAAAAGCCTGGACAATGAGGAGGAAATTATCGCGGATGTCAATGTTTTAGCTGAAGGCGAGACTTATTTTGAAGTAGGCAGCGTAGCGGTTTCCCCGAATAATGAACTGGTTTCTTTTTCATCAGATAATGTAAGCCGAAGGATTTATACCATCAATTTCAAAAATCTTATAACAGGAGAAATCTTTTCAGACCAGATTCTGAACACAACTGGAAAAGCGGTTTGGGCGAATGATAATGAACACGTTTTCTACATCAGAAAGGATGAAAGTTTACGTGCTTTTCAGGTGTACAGACACAGGCTCGGTACGGATGCTTCAGAAGATGTCCTGATTTTTCATGAAGAGGATGATACTTTTGATGTGAATGTATTCAAAACAAAATCAATGGAATATATTTTCATTGCCAGCTCAAGCACAATTTCCGATGAACACCGGTTCATTCCTTCTGACAATGTTTTTGCAGAATGGAAAATTATCCAGCCCAGAATAGATGATCTGGAATATTCGGTAGAGCATTTTGAAGATGAATTTTACATCATCACAAATGCAGAGGACGCGATCAATTTTAAAATCGTGAAAACCAAAATAAATAACTGCGGGATGGAAAACTGGGTTGATGTTATTCCACACCGTCCCGAAGTTCTGCTGGAAGGCTTTGAAATTTTCAGGGATTATCTGGTTCTTGAAGAGAGAGAAGAAGGACTACTTCAGATCATGATTATTGATGAGAAAACTAAAGAATCTTATTATCTCCCTTTTTCTGATCCAACTTATACGGCTTACATCGGGATCAATATGGAATTTGATACCGAAGTTCTCCGTTATGGCTATACTTCACTGACGCAGCCAAGTTCCACATATGAATATAATCTGAAGGACAAAACCACTCAGCTTTTGAAACAGCAGGAAGTTCTCGGAGGAAAATTTTCTCCCGGGAATTATATTTCCGAAAGAATCTGGGCTGAATCCAGAGATGGGGAAACAAGAATCCCGATCTCATTGGTTTATCATAAAGACACTAAAAAAACTGCAGATACACCTTTACTGTTATATGGCTATGGAAGCTACGGACACACGGTAGACGCAAGTTTTTCCAATGTGAGACTTTCCATTTTAGACAGAGGATTCATTTATGCTATTGCCCACATCCGCGGAGGAGAATACCTGGGAAGAGAATGGTATGAAGACGGCAAAATGCTTTTCAAGAAAAATACGTTCTTCGATTTCATTGATGCGGGAAAACATTTAATTAAGGAGAACTATACCTCATCAGATCATATGTATGCAATGGGTGGAAGTGCCGGCGGCCTTCTTGTAGGAGCGGTTGTGAATTATGAGCCTAAGCTTTTTAACGGAATAGTAGCGCAGGTTCCATTTGTAGATGTAGTGACAACAATGCTGGATGAAACGATTCCATTGACAACCGGAGAATACGATGAATGGGGAAATCCGAATGATAAAGAATATTATCAGTACATGAAGGAATATTCGCCTTACGATAATATTGAAGCGAAAGACTATCCTCATATGCTGATCACAACAGGACTTCACGATTCTCAGGTGCAATACTGGGAACCTGCAAAATGGACGGCAAAACTGAGGGAACTGAAAACAGATGACCATCTTTTATTATTCAAAACCGACATGAGCTCGGGCCACGGCGGGGCCAGCGGAAGATTTGAATCTTTAAAGGAAGACGCGCTGGAATATGCGTTCCTGTTGAAAATAGATGATAATTGATCAATGATTAATGATGGATAATATGGACTACAATACAATTTTTGCTGACAAAACTAAGCAGTTGTCCATCACAATCATTAAGGAATTATCAAAACTGCCATATAATGAAGCTTTTGCAGTAATCAGAAAGCAGATATACCGATCCTCCACATCTATGGCTGCGAATTATCGGGCGATGTGTAGAGCAAGATCAAAGGCAGAAAGATTTTCTAAAATTTCTATTGTTATAGAAGAAACAGACGAAACATTGTTTTGGCTCGAAATGTTAGAAGAATTAGAGTATGTTCAAAAAGAGATTTTAGAAGACATGAAAAATAGAACCGAAGAAATTTTAAAAGTAACTTCTTCATATAGGAAAATGTTAAAGAGCTAACTTTATCATTAATCAATTATTATTTATCATTTATAAAACTATGGTTAACGAATCTGAACACTGGCAAAAAATAGAACAGTTTTTTATAGACAATTTTGATACTGAGAAAAATCCTCCGATTGAAACACTTTTGTTTCTGATCGGGCTACAGGAGCTTGGAAGCGGCCAGCAGAAATACACAAAAGAAGACAAAGTAAACCTGATCCATATTGCAGTGTGCAGACTTCTTGAGCCTTTCGGTTACTACAAGTTTACCCACTATGAAGATGGGTGGCCTCAGTATGATAAGCTGGAAGAACTTCCGGAATTAAGGCCCAACGAACAGTCGCTTCTGATGAAAAAAGCGATTATACAATATTTCCAGGAAGAGGAACTGATTTAATATAATTTGAAAATTTCAGAATATCAGGAGAATGTGGTTTTTATGTTTTGGCTAAAGTCATGAGCTGTTTGTAAAGAGAAGGCGGGCTAAAGCCCGCCCCTATTGAATTTAAACAATGCATTTAACATTCAATGAAATATTTCAATTGAAAGAAAACTTTCAGATGTCTTGTTTTACTTATTTTCAAACCAACAAATTTTTACATTATTTGAGAATTTCCGCAAGCTGCGTCAATCCCATTTTAAAGCCTTCTTCAAAGCCCATTTCCAGCATTTGCTTCATTGCTTCCGTAGATGGAAAGTGAATATTGACCGTCACTTTTGTTCCTTCCTCTACTCCTGTAAATCCGAACAGCCAATTTGACTGTCCAAAATTTTCATTGATATTTCCATTTTCGTCGCAGAAAGAATCTACCCCGTCGAAACTTCTATGCTCCGTGATCTCACCGTATTTCACCTGGGCATACATTTTCTCTCCCTCCGGTCCTGCCATGGCATAGTGCCAGATTCCACCCTGTTTAAAATCCTGTTTCACTGTTTCACATTTCCAGAGCTTGGGAGCCCACCATTGATCCAATAATTCGGATTTGGTAAAATAATCCCATACTTTTGAAACGTCGGCATCATATATTTTCATGACATAGACAGTGTTTGATTCAAAATCTTTGTTAAAAATGATATTCGATTCCATAAATAATTATTTTAATTAAAGCTACTTCTTTATCCGTTTACAGGACTTTCCATAGGACAAGTTATTTAAAATTCATAAATAATTGTTAAAAAACATTCTTTTAAGAGAAATTAAACAATTTTTTGGCTCGTTTTTTGTTTATCAAGTCTTAAAATAATTAATTTTAACATTCATTTTTCCCAATATATAAAATCAAATAATGAATAATAAATTCATCCCAATAATTTCAGTGTTTATGACAATCTCACTGATTGTTTTTGTTACGCTCCAATTTTATTGGCTGAAAGGTTATTACGGTGCTCTGGAGCAGGAATTTTCCAATAAAGTATATGCTGCTTTAGAAAACACTTCAAAAAATATCGAAGAAATTGAAGCTGATAAATATCTGAATCAGGATTATACCAGTTTAAGAAACAATATTCTTGCCAACAAAGATCAACCTTCACTAACGACAATCCAGCAGGTGGAAGACTCCGGTACTCAGCGGCAGATTATTTATTCCAAAAATATCATATCAAAAACACAGCTTCCGATCTCTAAGAAAGGTGATTCGGTAAAGTTGACAACTTTGTACACTGATGATGCAACTTATAAAATAAAGAAAGACACTACCAACCGTGAACTTCTTACCACAGACCTTAATAACGATATTGAAAACGGAGATTATGCAATCAAAGAATTCGTAAAAGTAGTTGGAACCAATCTGCCTATCGATAAAAGAGTGGATCCTAAAACCCTTGATTCAGTAATCGCCAAAGAGCTGAAAATAAAAGGGATCACTGCAAAATTCGGATATGGAGTGATCGACAAGAACAACAAACTTACAAGTGTTGTCAACAAGGTTTATAAAGAGAAAAAAGACAGCAATACCTATAGTTATCCTCTTTTTACAGATAAAAAAGACCGGACTTTATACAGTCTGGCATTGGTTTTCCCTAAAAAAGAATACTCTCTGGCCATGAACAACTGGCCGATGCTCCTGGGAACTTTCCTCTCGCTATTGACAATTCTGGGAATTTATATTATTTCCATTAATTATATGATGAGGCAGAAGAAGCTGGCAGAAGTGAAGACGGATTTCATCAATAATATGTCCCACGAGTTTAAAACACCGCTGGCAACAATTTCTGTTGCAACAGATTCTTTAGCTAATGACAAGATTGCTACAAATCCTGACAAAGTAAAATACTATTCTGAGCTGATCAAGCAGGAAAATTTAAGAATGAAAAAGCAGGTGGAAAACGTGCTGAATATGTCTAAACTTGAAAGAAACGAGGTAGAGCTCTTCTTAAGGGCAGCCAATGTGCGGGAACTGATCAAAAGAACGACAGAGTCTTTCAACCTTATTGTACAGCAGAGAAACGGCACATTGACACAAGAATTCAATGCCACAAACTATACTTTTAAAATAGATGAATTCCATATCTCCAATATGCTGGTGAATTTACTGGACAATGCCAACAAATATTCGCCCGAAGCACCTGAGATCAATGTTAAAACAAGAAACGAAGGCAACTGGTACGTCATAGAAATTTCCGATAAGGGAATGGGAATGGAAACCGAGAATAAAACAAAAATCTTTGAAAAATTCTTCAGGGAAGAAACCGGAAACATCCATAATGTAAAAGGCCAGGGACTGGGACTTTCTTATGTAAAGAAAATAGTAGAACTGCACAAAGGACAGATTCTCGTAGATTCCCACAAAGACAAGGGAAGCACGTTTACGATAAAGCTGCCAATGAGCTAAATCATAAGTGATGAGAGATCAATGATGAATGATCAGATTACAACAAAAAATCATTGATCAATTATAAAAATAGAAACCAAATAACAAAATATAGGAAGATAGAGTGATAACGTTCATTCTTAATTATTAATTTTAATTATTAAAATCATGAGCAACAGAATATTATTAGTAGAAGATGATCAGAGTTTCGGGGCCGTGCTGAAGGATTATTTGACAATCAATAACTTTGAGGTAAACCTTGCTACAGATGGAGAACAGGGTCTGAAGGAATTTACAGAAAATGAGTTTGACATCTGTATTTTTGACGTGATGATGCCCAAAAAAGACGGGTTTTCACTGGCTGAAGACGTAAAAAAAATAGATAAAAATACGCCTATCATCTTCCTTACAGCTAGAAATATGAGAGAAGATATCCTGAAAGGGTATCAACTGGGGGCAGACGACTATATTACAAAACCGTTTGATACGGAACTTCTTTTATACAAGATCAAAGCGATCCTGCAGAGAAGCTCTACTTTAGAAAATGAGGAACAGGAGCAGTTCAAGATCAGCAATATTTTCTTTGATTCTATGCTGAGACAGCTGAAGGTAGGCGATAAAGAATATAAACTTTCTCCAAAAGAAAATGAATTACTGAAACTTCTCTGCATTCACAGAAACGATTTTATGCCGAGGGATCTGGCTTTGAGAAAAATCTGGAAAAAGGAAAACTATTTTACAGCAAGAAGTATGGACGTGTATATTGCCAAACTCCGTAAGCTTTTAAAGGATGATGAAGGATTGGAAATTATCAACGTTCATGGGGAAGGATTTAGACTTTTAGTTAAAAATTAAGTCCAAAAACATATTATAAATATAAAATTAGCAAAACAATTAAAAATGTTTTGCTAATTTTGTTTCATACCGATTGGATATGAAAAATACATTTTTGGGCGTGATCGCCGTTTCCGTGCTAGCCGTTTCATGCAAGAAGGACGAAAGGCCTACTTATTTAAAAGAAGAGGCAGGTGTTCAGCAGCCCAGCGTGGCAGTTAACTCAGCTCCTAAAGTTTCACTGATGGACCAGGCAGGCGTACAGTCCAATCCAAACCCGGCTTCCATTACTGAAGTTCCGGGAATAAAAAATCCTCCACACGGACAGCCAGGTCACAGATGTGATATTCCGGTAGGACAGCCGCTCAATGTAAATCCGGCCGCTATACAGACTGCTCCCGGTCAAAACCCCAACAATGCTATTAAAATAGATCCCAATTCAATGTCACCGGGCAAAGTAGCGATTGACAATAACGGAAAGCAGGTAAAAACAGCCCCCGGAATGAATCCTCCACACGGGCAGCCGGGCCACAGATGTGATATTCCGGTAGGACAGCCTCTAAACAGTAAACCCGCATCCACACCACAGCCTGTTCAAAGTGCAGCGCAGAATATCCCTGTAACACAGGCTCCTCCAACGGGTGAAAAACCTAAACTAAATCCGGCACACGGAGAACCATGGCACAACTGTGCTTTAAAAGTTGGTGATCCTTTGTCATAATTTTTGTATTTTTGCGGAGATGAAGCTGTTTCACATTCTTGCAGTTATTTTTTGTCTGGGAATTTTTTTAGTTCCTAAAGACAGCTTCTACTCTCAATCCATGCAGGAAACCTGCTGCAAAGTCAAGCCTGAAAAGAACGACTGCTGCAAAAGTCACACTTCAAAAGACGGTAAAGACAACAAAAATCAGTCTTCATGTAATGACGACTGCTGCTCAACTTGTGTTGCCTGCTATACTTATATAGAAACACCATTTTCAAAAGGTTTACACTTTGAACTGTCTTATTACAAAGCTAATAAGAATCCGCAGTTCCAATATTCACCTCCTCATTTATCAGACCGTTTAAAAGAGATCTGGCAGCCGCCTAAAATAGGTTAATTATTACACAGTGAATCCGTTAAATATTTTAATGGATCGTTTTTAATTAATCAAAACTTTTAAACAAAATGAAATTATATATTTCCAGGTTCATTCTTGGCCTAATGATCCTGTCCATACAGTTTATATCAGCACAAAACCTTTCAAAAAACCAGTTTAAAGTCAAAGGGAACTGCGAAATGTGTCAATCCAGGATAGAAGCTGCTGCCAAAAAAGCAGGCGCTAAAACCGCTGTTTATTCTATCGATCTCCAAACTTTAACTCTGGAAACTGACAACAAAATTTCTACAGACGAAATTTTGAAAAAAATAGCGGATGCCGGCCACGACAATGAAAAATTCAAGTCACCAGACCATGTTTATGAAGGCCTTCCGGGATGCTGTCATTATGAAAGAGATCTCAACCCTTCCCCCGCAGAAGCTCATGAGAATCACGTCAAAAAAGAAAATGAGTTTTACGTAAAAGGAAACTGTGGCTCATGCAAAGCCAGAATAGAAAAAGCAGCAAAAACTGCCGGTGCAGACTCAGCTGAATGGAGTGCAGAAAAGCAAACGGTAACTTTAAATTTTGATCCTTCAAAAACCTCATCGGATAAGGTATTGAAAGCTATTGCCGATTCAGGGCATGACAACGAAAAATATAAAACCTCTGATGCCGTTTACAGGAACCTTCCGGCATGTTGTCTGTACGACAGGGATATTCCTTTTGGCGAAGCTAATCCGAAGGTTCATTTTGAGGAAGAAACAAAACATGAAGATCATCATGACCAAGAGGCTGCAGGCATGAATGATCATCATGAACAGCATGAGAAACATATTGAAGGGGTAACCGTTACCGGTTCAAAAGCAGCAACAGCATTAAGTAAGAAAGAAGCTGGTCTTGTTTTTAATATTGATAAGAAGGAATTGTTAAAAGCGGCCTGCTGTAATCTTTCGGAAAGTTTTGAAACCAATGCAACTGTAGATGTTTCCTTCAGCAACGCCGTTACTGGCACAAAGCAATTGAAAATGCTTGGTCTTGACCAGAAATATACAAGTTTAACGAAAGAACTTCTTCCGGAGATCAGAGGTCTTGCTTCTGCATATGGACTGAATTTCATTCCCGGAAGATGGATCGAAAGCATTCAGCTGACAAAAGGCGGGAGTACGGTAACGAATGGTTATGAAAGTATTACGGGACAGATCAATACCGAACTTCTGAAAAATGCCAAGGAACCTGAAACTTCATTAAATATTTTCGCTGATTTCAACGGAAGAGCGGAAGCGAACATTACAAGTGTATCTTCTATCAATGAAAAATGGTCACAAACCTTTTTACTTCACGGAAACGGAACGTTTGGAGATACGGATATGAATGATGATACTTTCCTGGACAGGCCGAAAGGAACCCAAATCAATGCAGCTTATCTCCTTAATTATAATGATCTTGAAAAATCGGGATTAGGGTCACATTTCGGGATCAATTTTATCAGGGATGAGAGAACAGCCGGACAGATCGGGTTTGATAAAAAACTGCCTCAGGATAAGCAGAATGCGTATGGTGTAGGCATTGATATTTCGAGATTCCAGGTTTGGAATAAAACAGGATATGTCTTTAAAGGAAAACCTTACCAGAGCTTAGGATGGATGAACCAGTATGTGTATCATCAGCAGGACAGCTTTTTCGGACTGAGAAATTATGCAGGGAAACAGCATACCTATTATTCAAATCTGATCTTTGAAAGCATCATCGGAAATACGAATCATAAGTATAAGGCCGGAGCCAGCTTTTTGTATGATGGCTATGAGGAAACGTATTTAAAGAACGACATGAAGAGAAATGAGATGGTTCCGGGAATTTTCGCTGAATATACCCTGACCGGGTTAAAATATACTTTAGTGGCAGGAGCCAGAGCGGATTTTCATAATCTTGCAGGAACCCAGTTTACGCCAAGGGTTAATTTTAAGTATGATTTCACTCCCCAGACAATCTTAAGGCTTTCTGCGGGCCGGGGATTTAGAACGGCTAATGTTTTTGCGGAAAACCAACAGTATTTTGCATCCGGCAGAAGTGTTCAGATTCTGCAAAACGGAGGTAATATTTATGGCTTAAGACCTGAGATCGCATGGAACTACGGAGCCAGCTTACAGCAGGAATTCAGGCTTTTCGGAAGAAAATCTTCAGTTGTTGCTGATTTTTTCAGAACGGATTTCCAGGATCAGGTTCTGGTTGATCTTGACCGGTCTCCACAACAGCTTACTTTTTATAATTTAGAAGGAAAATCATTTGCGAACTCTTTCCAGACTCAGTGGGATTTTACGCCTTTCAGGAATTTTGATGTAAGACTGGCTTATAAATATTATGATGTTCAGGCGGATTATATTGATGGCAGAAGAGAAGTTCCTTTCATGGCCAGGCACAGAGGTTTTGTAAATTTCGCCTATGCAACGAATAAAAATAATAAAGGAGGATTCTGGAGTTTTGATACAACACTGAACTGGGTAGGAAAACAAAGACTTCCTGACACTTCAACGAACCCGGCAGAATTCCAGCTGCCGGTATATTCCAATTCTTACGCTGTATTAAATGCACAGATCTCAAGGAATTTTAATAAAAAGATCCGGGCTTATTTGGGAGGCGAGAACCTTACGTCTTACTACCAGAAAAATGCCATTGTTGATTTCAGAAATCCTTTTGGAAATTATTTTGATGGCGGGATGGTGTATGCACCTGTTATGAAGGCTAATTTTTATGTGGGACTGGATGTGACTTTCTAATTAATGATGTTTTTTAATGCAAAGCTGATCTTTTGTACTGTAGAATTGTGGGAAGCAAAAGGGGAAGCAACAAGTTGATTTGATGAAGTGAACTGTATAAATTCTACAAGCAAACCTTATAGGTTTCGGAAACCTATAAGGTTTATATTTCACACAACTACTCTATAGATAAACATCTATGATTCATCGATATATATCGACTCTGTTTATAGGGAATTTTATTTTAGAAAGGCGTTACTTTGTACCAGTAAAATTAACCAAATAAGAATTTATTGATTCCAAGCGGGAAATTTTACAAGAAACAAAAATGATGAAATAAAATTTTGATGTACAGATAACCTCAAAAACTTCTTAAAGACTTAAAAACACAAACACATAAAGAAATTATCTTGATTCAGAGGTTATTTGACACCAATAAAAAAGACTGTTTTTCAAACAGTCTTTTTTTATTTTTTCCAGCTATTTATCTTCCGAAATCATCCTGTACTCTCACAATATCATCCTCATCTGAAGGATTGGAAGCATCGGTATGCTGCCAGATCTCAGCTACCACACCCCAGCCGTCTAAACCTATCAGCCTGTGTCTTTCGCCCTGCTGAAGTTTGATCTGATCTTTTGGCTGGTATTCCTTCAATTCCCCTTCTTCATCGGTATTGCTTGTTTTGATTCCAACTGTTCCTTCCACTACCTGCCAGATTTCTGCTCTGCGGTGATGATACTGCCAGCTTAGGCGGGCATTAGGAGCAACAAGAAGGATCTTGGGGCTCAGCTTTCCGCCTATTTTCAGGCTTTCTACATTAATTCCGTCAAAATACTGATTGGCAAAATCCTGAGCCTGATTTTCATCGATCACGAAAAAGCCGCCCCAGGGTCTTGCGTCGTCTTTTGCCGCAATAGTAAATCCCTGAGCTTCCAGCATTTTTTCTACTTTATCAAATATTTGTGTTTTCTCTGCACTCATAATTTATTCCTGTTTTAAAATTATTTTCAAATATAAAGTTTGTTGATTATTCCTTCGACATTGAGTAGGGAAAATCTTTTTCCTGTGAGCCTCTTTCTTTATCAGGCTTGCTGTCCATCTCGAATTCCAGAACAGCTCCCTTCATCAGTTCTTGGTGACTGAGCCAGTTTTTTGAATAAGACCGAAAGTTTACGTTTAATGATTTGACGTATAGATTTTCAGCACTGTTTTCCGGTGCTTTTATTTCAATATTTTTCCCGTTTTCCAGATGGATAACCGCTTCTCTGAATAATGGTGCGCCTAAAACATATTGATCTGTGGCCGGTGTCACAGGATAAAATCCTAAGGCTGAAAATACATACCATGCAGAAGTCTGCCCGTTATCTTCATCACCGCAATAGCCGTCGGGTGCTGCATAATACAGCTTATCCATCACCTGTCTTGTCCAGTACTGTGTTTTGTAAGGCGCTCCGGCATAGTTGTATAAATAGATCATATGCTGGATCGGCTGGTTTCCATGGGCATACTGTCCCATATTCATGATCTGCATTTCACGGATCTCGTGAATCACGCTTCCGTAATAGCTGTCGTCAAAAACCGGGGGAAGTGAGAATACCTCATCCAGTTTGGCTTCAAATTTCTTTTTGCCTCCCATTAATTTAGACAAACCATCAATATCCTGGAAAACAGACCAGGTATAATGCCAGCTATTCCCTTCTGTAAAGGCATCGCCCCATTTGAACGGATTGAATGGCGACTGGAATTTTCCGTCTTTATTTTTACCACGTATCAGGCCTGTTTCCGGATCAAAAACATTTTTATAGTTATAAGCTCTTTTTTTGTAAATATCAATTTCAGAAGCAGGTTTACCCAATGCTTTTCCTAACTGGTAAATTGCAAAATCATCATAAGCATATTCCACAGTTCTGGCGGCATTTTCATTGATTTTCACATCGTAAGGGACGTAGCCCAAAGTATTGTAATATTCCACTCCTCTACGGCCTACTGCATCGATGGGGCCTTCGTTATTGGCTCCATGTTTAACGGCCTGCCAAAGGGTTTCCACATCATATCCGCGAAGTCCCTTGATATAAGCATCTGCCACTACCGAAGCTGAATTGTTCCCGATCATAATATTGGAATATCCTGGACTGCTCCACTCCGGAAGAAATCCTCCTTCCTTGAAGGAATTGACCAGACCTTCCTGCATTTCTACATTGATGCTTGGGTACACCAGGTTTAGGAAAGGGTACAGAGCGCGGAAAGTATCCCAGAAGCCTGTTCCTGCGAACATTTTTCCATCCAGAATTTTTCCGTTGTAAGGGCTCCAGTGCTTTACTTTGTTCTGTGCATCAATTTCGTATAGCTTTTGAGGGAAAAATAATGTTCTGTACAGAGAGGAATAAAATGTTCTTATCTGCTGGTCGGTTCCGCCTTTTACTTCAATTCTTCCTAAGGTTTTATTCCATATATTTTTAGCCTCTGTTTTTACCTGTTCAAAATTCCTGCTGCCAATTTCCCTGTTCAGATTTAATTCTGCCTGCTCGAAACTGATGAATGAAGAAGCGGTTCTTGCATAAACACTTTCTTTATTTTTCAATTTAAACCCAACAACTGCCCCGGCATGATCGCTTGTAATTTCCAACTGGTTTTTGACAAAAATGCTGTCCTTCCAAGTCGTTGTTAAGTCAAAATCTTTATCAAACTGAATGACAAAATAGTTTTTGAAATGATCATATTTACCTCTGGAATACTTCGTAGTGTAGCCGAGGATTTTTCTTTCTTTGGGAAGGATCTTAATATAGGAACCTTTGTTTAAAGCATCAATGACTACATAAGCGCTGTCTGTTTTGGGAAAATCAAATTTGAAAAAAGCAGCTCTTTCTGTTGGCGTAAGTTCCGTAGTTACATTGATATCAGCTAGATAAACGCTGTAGCTGTAAGGTTTTGCATTCTCAGCCTTATGACTGAACCAGCTTGCCCGCTCTTCCTCCTTAAATTTTAGTTTACCGACTCCCGGCATGAGGGCAAAAGCACCATAATCATTCATCCAGGGAGATGGCTGGTGAGTCTGTTTAAAACCTTTTATCTTGTCTGCATCGTAAGTGTAGGCCCATCCGTCACCCATTTTTCCGGTTTGCGGAGTCCAGAGGTTCATTCCCCACGGAAGTCCTATGGCGGGATAAGTGTTCCCATTGGATAGCGAAGGCTTGGACTGGGTTCCCATCAAAGGATTTACATAATCAGCAGGAGAGATCCCCTGCCCCAGCGCAAAGATATTAAGTACAATAAAGAAAGTTGAAAATAAAAACTTCATGATATCGTTTTGTTAATTTATCTGTTGCTTTTTTTAAAAGCATAACCTGCAGCACCCAGAATGGCTGCATCTTCAAAAATAGCTGAAATTTTAATAGGAAGATTGATTTTATGCTCTGCTAAATGTTGATCCAGTCTCTTTTTAAAATAAGGATAAACTTTTGCAATATTTCCGCCAATGACCAAAACTTCCGGGTCATAGTTTTTGACATATATCACAAGGAATTCAGCAAAGGAAGCTGCATAATCATTAAATATTCTGGTCTGTATGTCTTCCGGCTGATCCAACAGATCTTTGGTGCCTGATATTTCCCCGCCCGTTAAAGCCTTATAATGATTCACAAACCAGCGTGTTGCCAGGTAATCTTCGCAGATAGAGTCTTTGAAAGGTGAATCCCAAAGATCTTCATCCGTAGCTTCTTTTCCATTATAAAAAGCTGTACCCAAGCCTGTACCCAGGGTCACTCCAAAAACTTTACCGTAATTCTGAACACAGCCTCCGAACACTTCTCCTTCCAGGAAAGCGCCGGCATCATTTATAAAATGAATCTGATGGGAGGAAACAAAAAGTCTTTCAGCCAGTTCTTTTTTGATATTGACCTGATAAATATCAATAAATTTACCCTGCTTCATCAGCGAAATCCCGTTTTCATAATCGAAGGGACCGGGCATGGCTATACCGATCAGAAGATCATTTTTGACAAGATTATTTGTCACTTTCCCGATGGCAGAGATCCATGCAGAAAAAATGGCTTCGCGTGATCCGAAAGAGTCTACATGCTCCCTTACATAGGTAGAGCTGATGATTTCCCGTTTCTCAGGATCAACCTGGGCCATGGTGATATGTGAGCCGCCAATGTCTATTCCTATTATATTCTGCATTATACTATTATATTATTTTCCTGAAAAACAGTTTTTTCTTAAAACAGACAGACAAAAAAGCTGATTCCACTCCCTGCCTGCCCATCATAAAATCCTCTAATTTTATTTTTACTTTTTATATTTCCACTGAGGATTAATCTTTTATTCTATGATCAGTTTTCCTGAAGATTTTACCTTACTGTCTTTTGAATTTATTTTGTAGAGATAAGTTCCTACAGGTAAGTTCCTGGTATTGATCACCATATCATTTTTATCAATTTTTTGGCTCATTATTAATTTTCCCGCCATGTCATACAATACTATTTCATTAGCCGAGCTGTCTTTGATGCTAAAATGAAGATCATTTCCTTTTTTAACAGGATTCGGATATACATCATTCACGCTGTTTTTTTGTGAATCAACATCTTTGGCAGATAACGCAGCAGCGCAGGCTACATCTGTTTTCCAATTTGTGGCTGACATATTGATCAGGGTTGCAAAATGAGTGTTTGCCGTAGCATCCAAAGCTCCGGTTCCGCTACCTTCATTCATTTTCCAGTTGGCTTCAAGACCCGGTGAGCTGGCAGGAACATTACAGTTATCGGGAAGAATTTCTGAGGCTGTCAAAGCTCTTTTCCATACCCTGAATTCATCCAGGAATCCATTAAGAGTACGGGCATTTTCATAATTTCTGCCCAGATAAAGAATCCCGTTGGCCGTGAAATTCCCTGAAGCTGCTACGCTGGCATCAAGAACACCGTTAATATAGATCTTCATAGCTGATCCGTCGTAAGTCGCTGCGATGTGATTCCATGTATTGGTGGACAGTCCTGTAATACTGTTGAGTTTTATCTGAGCAGATCCGAAACTTAATATGAACTGAAGCTTGTTACTGGCTAAATTTCCATCTCCGAATCTCAGGATCGCAGAATTATTATCCCCAACTTCAATCCCGATTACTGATGAGATATAGGGAAAATTGGGTTTGAAGGCGTTTACTTTTACCCAGCCTTCAAATGTCACGGCATTTCCGCTAAGATTAAACTGTCCTGCGTTCAGGTATTGGGTGCTTCCATTGAAAGAAAGTGATCTGGGTCCGGGGCTTTGTACCGGTGCAAACCCGCTGTTAAAAGTTGTTTCAGCGGAATATGTGCTTATATTGGTTCCTCCGCATACGGCCTGTACTTTCCATACATAATTTGTATTTTCCGTTAATCCCGGCAGAGTATAAGAGTTGGCAGAAATATTCTGAACATCCGTCCAGGCTGTTGCTGCAGCTGTTTTGTACTGTAAATTATAGGATGAAGCACTTCCTACGGCATCCCATGATACTTTGGTGGTAGTTCCCAAAAAGCTTTCAGATTGTAAGCCGGACGGAGTTCCGCATCCGTTTCCCGAATTGAATCTTGGGGCAAACAGATAGGTGCTTTTTATGGTTGCTGAACAGTTAGACTGTATTCTCCAGTCATAATCCGTATTCAGGGTCAGGTTATTCACCATAATATTGCTTCCTGAATAATTGCTTGCAACGTTTGTCCAGATAGCAGAACCGGCAGGTTTATAATCAATATTATAGGTCTGGGAAGTATTGGCGGTCCAGTTTAATTTAGCTGAAACACCTGTGACATTTGTCACTTCCAGTCCTAAAGGCGGATCACACGCATTTCCCTGGGTCCAGGAATAAAGAGGTCCGGTAAGCAGGGTATTTTCGTTATAAAGAATATTTGATCCTGTGCTCAGATAGCCGGCATTATCAGCTCCATTAAGATCATACCACATAAATACTCCATAACCATCGTTCATTGTACTGGTAGCAAGGGCAGAAAGTGTAGCAGCGGAAGTAGATTGAGGGTTGCTATTCTGTATCCAGGCAGCTGCCGCAGAAAGCTTGCTATTGTTAAGTGGCGGCACTACGGGTGCGCTGTAAGTTCCATAATAGGGATTCCAGCTGTAATTGATATAATTTCCGGCTGCATCGCCGTTGTAACTCTGTCTTGTTGTTGCCGGGCCTAAATAATAAAATGTAATCAGCTTATCCGGCATTGCAGCTTTAAGTTCCTGCAAAAGCATTACAAAAGAACTGCTGTTGGGCTGTCCTGTTCCGTTATTTCCATAGCCTGCATATTCATCATCGAGATCAATCCCATCTAGGCCATAGGTATAAACGGTATGGGCAAGCTGCCGGGCAAAATCGCGGGCAGCTTCACGGTTCGGAAAATTGGAGATTCCGGCTCCCTGATGGTTTCCTAAAATATCCAGCAATACTTTAATGCCTTTTTGCTGTAATGGTCTTACATATGTATTTACATCATTCAATACCTTGGTTACATTGTTATTATTGGAAATATAAGCTCTGCTTTTGGAAACATCATAATTAATGTTGGCTGCGAAAATAATAGCCACTTCAAAAAGCTGCCTGTTCGTGTTCTGTAGGGTGTAGGATCCCACATTCAGCATATTGTTGTTATTCACCTCTACATAGCATATTCCCACAGGATTAAGCTGTTGTGCATGGAGGACTGATGCCGCCTGAATGACCAATGCGGTCAGGGCAGTAAGAATGGATTTTTTTTTCATAGTATAGTTTGTTTTGATGTTTTTAATTTGAGAATCTCATGCAGCCAATCCGGGCTGAACCGTTAGCCTATGTCAACAGGTCCTGGTTTTCATTGAACGTTTTCCACAGCAGTTCGCCGAATAATGTATTGGCCCATGCAAACCATTCTCTTGTGAATTTCCTGTCGTTGTCCTTATGGAAGGATTCATGCATAAAGCCGGTTCCTCCGTGGGTTTTCTGTAAAGTTTCTATGCACCATCGGATCTCCTTTTTGTCATTGGAAGTAAGGGCTTTCATAATGATACTCATTGGCCAGATCATATCAAGACCGATGTGCGGGCCTCCTATTCCCTCTGCCAGCTTTCCTTTGAAGAAGAAGGGATTATCTTTTGAACAAACATATTTTCTGGTATTAAGGTAAACAGGATCATCTTCCTTTACTGCATCCAGATATGGCAGCCCAAGAAGGCTCGGGCAGTTGGCATCATCCATTAAATTATAGCTTCCGAATCCGTTGGTTTCAAAAGCATAGATCTTTCCGTATTCCGGATGCTCATAGATCCCATATTTTTTGATGGCTGCGTCTACCTCATCGGCAAGGCTGTTTAACTGCTGGGCCAGTGCTTTTTCATTTTTTATCTTTGAAACCATTTCTGCCGCCTGACGTAAGCTTACCACTGCAAATAAATTGGAAGGGATCAGGAAAGCGTAGATGGTAGCATCATCACTTGGACGGAACATGGAATTGATAAGCCCTACTGGATTCGTCGGATAACCATAACCGCCCATCGGGATTCCGTCTGTTGCCCAGGCTGTTGTACGCTCGAATTTATATGGGCCTAAATTTGTTTTTCTCTGCTGTTCAATGAAAGTCTGTAAAGTCAGTTTAATTCCCTGTAACCAGCTGGTGTCAAATGGTTTTGTATCTCCCGTCGTCTTCCAGAAGTGATAAGCCAGACGGATAGGATAGCAAAGTGAATCAATCTCCCATTTTCTTTCGTGGGTGCCGGGCTTCATGTCCGTATGATCGTATTCTTTCCACTTGCTTATTTTGTTGTTATCGTTATAAAAAGCATTGGCATAAGGATCTTTCAGGATGAATTCCGTCTGTTTGTGAATCACTCCGGAGATCAGCTTGTGAAGTTTTTCGTCTTTCTTTGAGAACTGTAGGTACGGAAAAACCTGTGCAGAACTGTCGCGGAGCCACATGGCATCAATATCTCCCGTAATAACGTAGGTATCCGGAGTTCCATTGATTTCTTTATAAAAAACGGTGGTATCCAAAGTATTGGGAAAGCAGTTTTCGAATAGCCAGACAAGTTCTTTATTCTTCACTTTCTTTTTAAAGGCTGCAATGGCACTTTCTACCGCTTCACTGGTAAAATGTCTTTTATCTTTTGGAACACGCACCACAGGAAAATCTTCTACGTTCAGTGTTTTAGCAAAAATATTCTGAGTAAACAGTAATCCTGCTCCTGCAATTGCACTTGTCCTGATAAACTTTCTCCTTTCCATTATAGTTTTTGTTTTCGTTACTTTTTTATTGATTTATTTTACAGGCTTATTTCCCATTACAAATTTCAGCTCACCTCCATTCATGATATCACTGTGGTTGATTTCCCAGCTTTTGAATTCTTTCCCGTTCAGGAATATTTTCTGAACATAGATATTCTTATCAGATATTTTGTCAGCTATTACAGTGAAGGTTTTTCCATTCTCCAGTTTTAAGGATACTTCAGGAAACTGTGGCGCACCAATAGCGTATACAGGTTTTCCTGGAGTTACCGGGTAGAATCCTAATGATGAGAAGATATACCAGGCAGACATCTGGCCGCAGTCTTCATTATTGACAATTCCGTCAGGTTTTGCCGCATACATATGATCGCGGATGAATTTGACCATTTTCTGGGTTTTGTAAGGAGCTCCTGCATAGTTGTACAGATAAGGAACATGGTGCCCCGGCTCGTCACCGAATCCCAGAGAGCCGATAAATCCTGAAATATCCACATGCTGCTCACCGATCATCTTAAGCTCTTCGGTAAAGGTTTTGTCCAGTTTTTCTTCAAATCCTTTTTTCCCTCCATATAAATTCATCATTTCATCGATCTGATGGGGAACAAAGAAATCATAAGCCCATATATTTCCTGAAACCCAATGCGGCTGAAGTTTTTTCCAATCGTTTAAAACAAAATCCGGTAAGAATTCTCCGTTTTTCTGTTTAGGCCAGAAATGATTATTTTCTTTGTTGAAGGTATTCAGAAAGCTCATCGACCGTTTTTTATACATTTCCGCCTCGTCTTTTTTTCCTAATTTTTCGGCAAGCTGCTGAATGCACCAGTCATCATACGCATATTCCAGCGTAGCAGAAACTGAAGCTCCGTTTTCTGATGGTGTATATCCTAATTTTATATAATCATTAAGGCCTCCGCCTCCATCACTGCTGCTCATCTTGTCTGTTAAGGATGCATCTTTCATTGCTGCAAATGCTTTCTCCTGATCGATTCCCGGTACGCCTTTGGAAATGGCATCCCAGATTACCGATACACTGTGGTAACCAAGCATACAGAAGTTATCGTAACCACAAAGTTCCCATATCGGCATATGGTCTTTACGGTCTGTATACCTGCTGATGAGAGAGTTGGCAAATTCTTTTGTATGCTTCTGATCCATAATGGTAAGCAATGGATGTGTCGCCCTGAAACCGTCCCAGTAAGAATAAGTGCTGTAATTGGTAAACCATTTGGTATTCATATTTTCCTGAGCGGCTACATAATCTCCGTTGGTATCCATATAAAGGTTGGGAGCAATAAACGTGTGATACACACCTGTATAGAAAATTTTTCTCTGATCGTCTGTTCCGCCCGTTACCTGGAATCTGTTGATCAGATCTCTCCAAGTGTTCTGGGCGGTTTCCTTAGCTTTTGCAAAATCTATGTTCCTGGCTTCGGCATCAAAGTTTTCCTGAGCTCCTTCCGTACTTACAGGAGATAAGGAAACTTTTACTTCAATGCTTTCATTTTCCTGCGTTGAAAATCTCACAAAAGCTTTAGCATCTTTGGCAAGAGCTATTTTTTCGTTTTCCTTTATTTTTCCTTCGGAATAAGTTCCATAAGATTTAAACGGCTTTGAAAATTCCATCACGAAATAAGCAAATCGTTTTCCGCCCCAGCCGTTGCTGTAACAGTATCCTTTGATCTTATTGTTGTCTTCTATACTTACAAGGGTGTGATAAATATTCCCGAAGATCTTATTGGTAGGATCAATAATGATGTTGGATTCTTCACTCTTTGGAAAGGTATATTTATGAAAACCTATTCTCGGAGAAGCCGTCAGCTCAGCCTTAATTCCGTAGCTGTCCAGCATTACTGAATAATATCCCGGTGAAGCGGTTTCTTTTTCGTGGCTGAATGTTGAACGGTAACCGTTTTCCGGTTTGTCCTCGGAGCCCGGAAGCATTTTTATTTTTCCGACGGTTGGCATCACTAAAATATCTCCAAGATCTGCCCAGCCTGTTCCACTAAGGTGATTATGACTGAATCCCATGATGGTTTTACTGCTGTAATGATACCCGGAACACCAATCCCAGTCACCGCTTTTGGTATTCTGATCCGGACTGAGCTGGATCATTCCAAAGGGTGTAGTCGCTCCGGGAAATGTATGACCGTGCCCTCCTGTTCCTATGAACGGATCTACCCATGAAAGAACATCATCCTTCCGCTGCTGGGCATTTCCGGCATGAGAAAACAGGATTATTGATAAAAATATAAGCAGTTCTTTTTTCATAATCATAATAGGAAAATCTTAAAAATTTCTCAAGATAGGGGTTTATTTAACAATATAAAAGCCATCATACCGATTTCAACAAGCGGGAAAACAAGGTTAACCTGCACATTTCTCATATTTAATCCGTTTTAAAGCGAATTGTTTTTCATAAAGTCAATAATTTCTGAAATATATCCAAATGCAATAGCGACCACTGTATCGGCTGCTCCATAATACACCGTCACCTTATCTCCTTCTGAAAGTGCAGCGCACGGGAAAACCACATTGGGAATATCTCCGGTAAGTTCATATAGTTCAGCCGGAGCCAACAGATAGGGTTTTGTCCTGTACAATACTTTTGACGGATCTTCAAGGTCCAGCAGTGACGCCCCCATAGAATACCGGAATCCTCTGCAGGTATTGATCACGCCATGATAAAAAAGCAGCCATCCTTCTTCTGTCTTAATAGGAACAGGACCGGCACCTATTTTTGTACACTGCCACGCACTGTCTTCAAACGGAGCAACTTTCATTACGCAGCGGTGTTCACCCCAGTATTTCATATCCGGACTGTAGCTGATATAAATATCCCCGAAAGGTGTATGTCCATTATCACTCGGTCTGCTCAACATAGCATATTTACCATCTATTTTTTCAGGAAAAAGAACACCGTTCCTGTTAAAGGGAAGGAATGCATTTTCACATTGAAAGAATTCTTTAAAATCAAAAGTATACGCAATTCCGATCGTAGGGCCATTATATCCGTTGCACCAGGTGATCCAGTAGCGGTCTTCTATAAAAGCAACGCGGGGGTCGTATTTATAATCTGATTCTATCATTTCGGTATTTCCGGCTTGCATGTCAATAGGATCGTGGTTGATCTCCCAATTGATTCCATCTTTACTGAAACCTGCAAAAATGTTCATCTGCACGGCTTTGTTATCGCAACGGAAAACTCCCGCGAACCCATCTTCAAAAGGCACCACCGCACTGTTGAAAATGCTGTTGGATGTAGGTATCGCATATCTGCTGATGATCGGGTTTGCAGCGTAACGCCACATGATATCACTGCTGTTTTCCGGACGATCCTGCCAAGGGATCTTTGCTGGTTGAAATGTCATAAAGTATTTTTACTTTTTATTTTAATTATTTAATAAATGATTAGTGTTCCTTTGGTTTTTCAGAATATGAAAACGGAACAAACAGGGTGACAATAAAAGCCGGTATGGTGGCAATCAGGACCCAGATGAAGAACATTTTGTATCCTATCCAATCGCTGATCATCCCGCTGAACATTCCCGGAATCATTACACCGAGGTTCATGATACCGGTTGCGAAAGCATAATGGGCAGTTTTGTGCTCTCCGGGTGCTATCTGCTGCATGATGTAAAGCATCAGCCCTACAAAACCGAATCCGTAGCCAAAATATTCGACTACAACGGCAATACCTACCGGAAGCAGTTCTGCCGGCTGAAAATATGCCAATAATGCATAGACTGCAAATGGAATATTAAAGGCCGAACAAAGCCAGATCAGAGATTTTTTCAGTCCTCTGGCTGCAATGAAGTAACCAGCAAGAACGGATCCCAAAATAAATGCGGCTGAACCGTAAGTCCCGTAAATAAGTCCAATATCTGAGGTCGATAATCCTAATCCTCCTGAAGTTCTTGGCGCTTTGAAAAACAAGGGGGCAATCTTTATAGCAAATCCTTCCGCAAAACGGTAGAGAATAATGAACAGTACCGCCCACATGATATTTTTCTTTTTGAAGAAAGAAGTGATGACTTCCAATAGCTCTTTGCGGACATTCCCTGCTTTTCCGGTTTCTTTTCCCTGTTTATTTTCTTTCGGCAAAACAGCGTAATGGTAAACCGCTAAGGCAAAAAACAGAAGGCCGTAAATTCCCATGATGATCATCCAGGCATTGGTAACTCCCTTGGTTTTCTCCAAAACTCCCGCGAAATATACCAGAACCCCACTGCTGATGATCTTGGCCAGATTGTAGAACGCTCCCTGCCATCCTATATATTTTGCCTGTTCTTTGTTGGTCAAAAAATTGATGTAGGTACCATCTGCTGCTATATCATGTGTTGCTCCACAAAAGGCCACAACGGCAAAAAGGGCAATGCTGTATTTGAAAAAATCAGGCATCGGTAAGCTTAGCGCAATCAGGGCGAACAGAATTCCTATGGCAAACTGAGTGGCTACCACAAAGAATTTTTTTGTTTTATAGATTTCCAGAAAAGGGCTCCAGAGAGGTTTTAAGGTCCAGGAAAACATGATAAGAGCCGTCCAGAATGTGATCTTAGAATCTGAAATACCCATGTCTTTGTACATAATCCCGGAGACCGCATTAATGGTTACAAAGGGAATTCCCATTGCAAAATATAATGTAGAGATCCAGAAAATCGGTTTTACCGAACGAATTTCAGAGCTGTTGTTTCCCATGTTTAAACTAAAATAGTAAAGAAAAGAGAGCCTCCCAAAAGGATCATTCCGGATTGAAACGAAACTAAAATTGAAGAATTCTGAAACAAACGTTTTAAGAAATTTCTCCTTCCGGAATGAAAAAAAACCAAATTAAATCTAACTTTTGAGACGGCCTCTTTATCTTTATAATTGATCTGCTTAAAATTATTACTTTTTATCCCACCATAATTTGGTTCCGCCTGTATCAGGACCTCCGATATATTGTAAAGCCTGAGCATAATTCAGCGTATTATTTCTGTATTTGGTCGGGATAGGAATTCTTCTGATCATGGCATCGGTGCTGATGGTTCCCTGACTGTCATTCAGAACATTTTTAAAAATAACAGGATAGCCTGTTCTTCTTTGTTCTGCCCATGCTTCGGAGCCGTCAGGATAAATAGCGATCCATTTCTGGGTCATGATCCTTTCTAATTTTCTTTCAAAAGAATCACCTTCGTTCCATTTGATGGTAATGGTACTCAACATCGGGCTTCCTGCCAGAATACTGTTTGAAGAATTTTTAGTGTCAATATAAGGAGCTTCTTTGGAGACTGCATCATCCGCATAAGTGGCATAGGCTGAGCTTTTGCCCCATTCTGCAAATGATATTTCAATGCCTTTATTGTAATCTGTTCCTGCATCTCCGGCTCCGGCATAACCCCTGATGGCGGCTTCAGCTTTCAAAAACCATACTTCAGCAGCGGTAAATATTTTATTTTTTCCATTACTTACAGAAAAATAATCTCCACTTGCAGCCGCAGCGATAGGTTGTGAAAAGTCTCCATAACGGTCTTTACTTCCCCCCATATCAACGCCCTGCCTCACTCCGATATATTGTCCTGCTACAGAAGGATCGGTGGCAGGTTTAGCATAAGCAGATCTTCTGGGATCATTAAAACCGTTCATAAATGCCATTAATGGTGCTCCTATCTTACAGTCTCCCCAGGAATAGATAATATCACTGAGGGGAGAAGCTGCTCCGTAATTGACCAAAGCATTTGAAGAATTGTCATCAATAAAGCCTACCGGGGAAGCTAAAGCCTGTTCAGCATACACTCTGGATTTCCCCGGATCTGCATAGCTGATCCGTAAAGCATAGCGCAGTTTAAGAGAATTGGCTAATTTTGCCCAATTGGCAGAACTTCCTCCAAAAACCAGATCGGATTTCTTAAGGACTGCATTATCTTCTATCCCGATACTTGTCTGAAGCGCAGATATTGCCAGATCCAGATCAGTCACAAAAGAATTGTAAGCCTCCTGCTGAGAATCAAAATCTGTGATTCCTGTAGTGGTATTCGGATGCTCGAATTTACTATAAATAACGGGACCGTGCGCATCTGATACTTTTTGAGCAGCCATAATTCTTAATATGGAAAGTACTGCCAAAGAGTGCGAGAAATTAACACCGGCATAGTTTTTTACCGCTATGGTTTTAAAGTTTTTATACTGTTGATTCACATCCTCAAGCTGGTTCATCATCACTCTTTCGTTCCAACCGTCCATCATGAAGTAGGTGGTATTGTTTCGTCCTCCATTGTAAGGTGTTGCGGTACTGAATAATCCGCTGTACATATCAGCATTAAGGTTCGTCTGCAGCTGATAGATCCAGTTGGTCTGGCTTTGAAGATTTCTTTGCATTTGCTTCATTGGGTTTGTAAGCAATAAGAAATCGGCATTAAGCTGTTCTGTTCCCAGACCTTCAGAGCTTTTTGAATCTATTTCTGCAAAGTCACCGGTGCAGCTTGCTACGGAAAGAAATAAGGCAGATGCTGCAAGTAGTATTTTAATATTCATTTTCTAAGTTTTAAAAGTTAGCTTTTAATGAAAAACCAAGCGAACGTGTAACAGGCATTCCAAACATATCAACACCTACACCTCCCGGATTCACGCCAGATACCTGTTCCGGATCGAATGGAGCTTTCTTGTATAAAAAGAAAAGATTGGTTCCGATTACACTCATCGTGATATCTTTAAAATATTTTGCATTAATATTGAAAGTATAAGATGCAGATGCCTGTCTTAGTCTTATTGTAGTTGCATTGTAAATATAGGCCTCATTAATTCCATCACTCCCGCCTACTAAATTATAATAAGCATGTGCGTCCGTGCGTCCTGTGTAAGCTTGCCCGTTTGCATAAACAGCATTAGAAATAAGGACACCACCTGCGTCTCTGGCATCAGCTGTGGCCTGGCTTACTCCATATTTATCATTTAATGTCTGGGTCATTCCAAGTACTTTTCCTCCGAATTTACCATCAATAAGAAAATTTAAATTGAATTTCCCGATGTTGAATGAATTACTGAAGCCAAGCATAAATTTAGGATTGGGATTACCCAGATATTGTCTTTGATTAGGATCTTTTGACGGCAATCCATTCTCATCAACAACGATTCTTCCCTGTCCGTCTCTTAAAAATACAGTTCCGTAAAGATCTCCAAACGAACCTCCTTTTTTTATCACATTGAATCCTCCTCCGTTCAGTGTAAATAATTTTTCGGAATCAGGATAAAACCCGGAAGGAAATACTTCTTTGATTTTATTTTTATTGGCAGAAGCATTGACTGTAGCCGTCCATCCAAATTTCTCGTTATTAAATACTTTATAGGACAAACTGGATTCGAAACCTGTATTTTGAATTTTACCGGCATTGATATCCCATTTCCCTATGGTAGTGGTATAATATCCTGTGGCATCTACTCCTTTCAGATATTGATCTGTTGTTAAAGAATTATAGTAGGTAATATCAAAACTCAGCTTGTTGCTGAACAATCTAAATTCTGTTCCGGCTTCAAAACTTTTATTTTTTTCCGGTCTTGGAAAAAGAGAGGTAAGCTCAGGATAAAGGCTGATATCTACAGGGGATGAAGTATAAGTCCCGGTAACAACACCGGCATTAAAGATAGGCTGGGGTAAAGTAGAATTAGGATCCAATGCATTTCCAACAGTTGCATATGAAGTTCTCAGTTTCCAGAAATTAATAAAGCCTGGAAGCTGAAATATTTCATTCATAATACCATTAACCCCAATCGATTCATAATCAAAAGATCTGTTAGGTGCGCCTGCCAGTGTAGAAGACCAGTCATTTCTAAAAGTAAGGTCCAGATAAAGCATTTTTTTGTAACCGAAATTAGCGCTGGCAAAAAAAGACTGATCTCTTCTGTTATAATTGGTAATGGTATAATTCAATCCATTTCCAACGGTTCCTTCTCCTGAGCTGTTTCCCCAATCCAGGTTATTCAATGCAAAAAGATTGGCAATAAACAGCTTATTGTTTTCTATGTTGGTAACTGTTGTCTTAGAGTCCGAAACACTTCCCCCAACAGTAAAATCCAAACTGAGATTTTCGCTGATCTTAGGATTACCTACCAAAATGAAGTCGCCGTAAGATGATGTCCTTTCAATGGTATTCTTATAAATTTTACCATTATTGGTTCCCCCAAGAACAATAGGTAAAGAGAAGACCGCAACATTACGCTGACTGTCAGAATTAAAATAATTATAATTACCCCTTACCTTCGCTACCAGCCAATCATTTATAGTATAGCTAAGAGCAGCTGATCCATAAAATGTTTTGTTCTTCGTATTAACAGGATTTTTATTAAGTATCCAATACGGGTTTTGAGAGTTCTCGCCGTTGAAGCCTCCATCCGGCTTTATTGCCCACCAGTTCTGTGCGGGAAGATAGCGTGTCTGGTCAAAATAAGTATAATGATCCCCACTGTAATTATCAAAATTAATTCCTCTCGGAAACCAATAGATATTATTAAGTGGTGAAAAATAAGTTCCTGGGGTAAGTCTATTTCTGGATTCCTGCAAAGATGCCATTACATTCGCATCCAAAACCAGCCTGTCCTCTAAAAACTTACTGGTATTTCTGAAGTTAAGATTGTACTGGTCAAATGTAGAAGTCGGAATTACCCCTTTGTTTGTGGTGTTTCCCAGAGAAAAAAAGCTTGAAGATTTATCATTTCCCGCCTGGAAAGTGAATCCGTTGGTCCAGGTTATCCCTGTATCAAAAAAGTCTTTCACATGATCCTTAGAGGCTCCTTTTTCACCCCAGCTGTCTTGCGATCCGGTAGTTCCGGTAGATGCATCATAAGGCGTTGTCTGAAGATAGCTATATTGTAATTCCGGTAAATTATACACCTTATCAAAAGTAAGACTCGAAGTAAACGAGAGAAGGCCTTTACCTTTTGCTCCGGTTTTCGTAACAATCAGGACAGCTCCATTTCCTCCCGCAGCTCCGTATAAAGCTGCTGCAGAAGCTCCTTTCAGGAAATTGATACTTTCAATATCTTCAGGATTGATGGTACTTAACACATCTCCCGTATCAGGCATAGATGCAAAATAATCAACATTTGGGCCCGTTGTTCCTTGAGTTCCGGTATTGTTAATGATCGGAATACCGTCAATGACATATAACGGCTGGCTGTTTCTTGTAGATTTATCTCCCCTCATGATAACCCTCACCGATCCTCCGGCACCACCATTGGTCTTATTGATCTGTACATTGGAAACCTTTCCATTGATGGAATTCAAAAGATTGGGCGTTTTTACTTCAGTAAGCTCGTCCCCTCCAATTTGCTGGCTCGAATACGTTAGCGACCGGGCCTGCCTCTTTATCCCCAAAGAAGTAACAACCACCTCTTCTATTTTGGTTGTTTTAGCAGTATCTGCCTTTTTTGCTTCCTGTGCGTAGGCCGATAATGAAATAGCTAATAAAACCGGTATAACAGTTTTTCTCATAAGGTTTAGTTTTATTAAGATTTATGGAGAATCAACTACATTACCTTAATATTATTTATGGTATAAAAACAATATTTACCTTCCATTTCTGCAACATTTTGTCCTATACACACCAAATAATTAAAGTTTTGTTAAGATTTAATTCATATTAGCAAATCTAAATTTTGTTCACAGTCAGATATAATACTATTTTATCATAAAACGATATTATTTTTTCAGCTGTTTTTTAAAACCTGTATTTATGTACTGATATCCAGCATACTACCACGATTTCCGACTTATAGATTTGATGTCATATTTTTTTCAATATTGCCTGGACTGCGCGTGTCATATATTCATCAAAAAAAATCCGGATAAAGCTATCCGGATCATGAGAATATAAAATGTATCTCCTTCATTTAAAATATATTACTCAATTTTTTTCACTCCTTTAAAAAGTTCTTTAAATTCAGTAGGTGTTGTTTTTTTGATGGATTTAAAAACTTTGTTGAAATTGGCAATATTATTAAAGCCAGCCTCAAATGCAGTCTCAAAAACGGTCAGATTTTTCTCCATAAGCCACCTTGCCGCATAGCTTATTCTTATTTCATTCAGATAATTCACAAAAGTTTTGCCCGTTCTTTTCTTGATGAACCTGTTGAAAGTTACACTGCTCATATTGATCAGCGAGGCAGCATCATGAAGTGTTATTTTACTTTCAAAATTCTTGTGCATAAAATCATGAACGATCTTCATTTTGTCATTGTCTGCAAAAGTTTCAAGTTCTATGCTGTAAGAGGATAAAAGTGTTTTGTCTTCAGCAATTGCCAGCTCATTAAGAATTTTCATGATCTCAATGAAGGACTCAAAACTGTTCATCTTGGATAAATTGAGGAATGAATCTTTTAGTTTTTCAGCGGTTTCCTGTGAAAATAAAATCCCTTTGATCGAATCCTTCATCAGGTTGCTGATCGGTTTCAGAATATTTTTATCCATCATAGACTGATTAAAAAAATCCTGGTTGAACTGTACCGTGATCTCATGGGTCTTCTTATTTTTACACTTATGGTTGGCCCAGCAGTGCGGAAGATTGGGTCCTACTAAAACCAGTTCGATATCGCTGATTTCTCCGGTGTGATCGCCGATCATGCGCCGGTATCCCTTTCCTTTACTGATAAAATTGATCTCCACTTCCGGATGGTAATGATACGGAAAGTCAAAAGATGCCTTTATACGGTCAAAAACAAGAAAGCTGTCCTCGGGAGATAATGGAGTTATTTCTCTCAAAATATTTTCCAGCTTGCTCATCGAATTTTTGAAGAAATTAAAGTTATCATTCTGTACGGTAATTTTTGCAAAATTGATAAAAAACCACTTAACTAATGTATAATTTTTATTTTTTCTGTGTTTTTCATTAAAAAAAATGAAATGAAAACCGAAAATGAAGTCTAAAATGGATAATAACAGCCAATGGGATTCTATAAAATCAAGCCAGCAGGGAACGGACTTATATTTATTTATACTGTTAAAACCTTCTTTTTTGTATCTTTAAACTAAAGTAATTGTATGCAGCAACAGCTTATTTTTGAAGACCACCATAAAAATATGGGCTTGAAATATTCTCCGAAGAAAACCTGGAGACCATCAACGGAATTTCATCCAGATTACTTATTGGGAAAAAAGTACAATATTTAAGTCTTTTTATCCATTGATTCCGGCTGGCAGCCACTTTATCTTTGTATCATTAAAAAACAACATATTAAAACAATAAAACAAACATTATGAAACGTAACGCAACAGCCGTTTGGAACGGTAACATCAAAGAAGGTAAAGGACATTTAACTACTCAAAGCACTACTTTAAACGAAACCCAGTATTCTTTCAACAGCCGTTTTGCAGACGGAGTTGGGACAAACCCTGAAGAATTGCTGGCAGCAGCACATGCGGGATGTTTCACAATGAAACTGAGTGCAGAGCTTTCCCAGGCAGGCTTTACTCCTGAAGAGTTAAAAACAACCTCTGTGATCACCCTTGATCCAAGCATTGGAAAAATCACAAAATCCGAACTGACTTTAACGGCAAAAGTTCCCGGGCTTTCAGAAGAAGAATTCCAGAAATATGCTAAAATAGCAGAAGAAGGTTGCCCGGTAAGTGCTGCTTTCAATTTTGAAATTACTTTGAATGCTACTTTAGCTTAATAATATTCAAATTTATTTGCTAAACCATTAAGGTTGTTTAAGTTTTTAACGAAGTTAAGAGAATATCGGAATGATATTTTTAAAGACAATGTCTTACATCCGCCGCCGGATTCTTAATTATTCTTCACTGCTTAAAAAATCTTAATGGTTTATTTTTTTGCAGATCACACGGATTACGCAGTTTTTTACCTGACATAAAAAGCGAATGATTCTAAAATAAAATATACCATTCGGTATATTTTTGTATATTTGCATTGAAATTAAATACTTAAATGTCAAAAGCAGAAAAGACCAAACAATTCATTATTGAAAAGACAGCTTCTTTGTTCAATACCAAAGGCTATATGTCTACGTCTTTATCTGACATCACGGAAGCAACCGGACTGACCAAAGGAAGCATTTACGGAAACTTTGGTAATAAAGATGAAGTGGCACTTGAGGTTTACAAATACAACTCCAGCCTTTTGTCAAAGAGTATGGCCAGGTCTCTAGGAGATGAATTTCCAACCACGATTGATAAATTAAACGCCTTTGTCAATTTTTACCGTAAAAGCTGGAAAGCCGTATTTGAAAGCGGAGGCTGTCCTTTGATGAATGCAGCCACTGAAGCAGATGACACCTTCCCCACACTGAAAAAACAGGTTACCCAATCCTTTGAAGGATGGATAAAAAAAATAACAGACGTGATTGCAGACGGGCAGAAAAACGGAGAAATAGACCCGGATATCAATGCTGACGAATACGGAGCCCTGTTCATCATGGTCGTCGAAGGCGGAATATTACTGGCCAAAACAACAGAAGAAGAAAAATACCTGCATCTGGCTTTAGACCGGGTATCATTCATGATCGATAAAGAATTAAAAATACTTCCTTCATAAAATATTCAATATGGGAACAAAAAAAGTGGCCATTGTAGGATACAGCAGAATTCCTTTTGCCAGAGTCAATACAGCCTATGCAGATCTGGATAACCAGGAACTTCTGGAAGCAACCCTTAGCGGGCTGATCAACAAATACCATTTACAGGGAAAGCTTCTGGGTGAAGTGGCCGGTGGTGCTGTTATCAAACACATTTCCGAAAGCAACCTCATCAGGGAAACTGTAATGAACACCTCTCTTGATCCCGCTACTCCTGCATGTGATCTCCAGCAGGCATGTGACACGGGAATTGAGGCAGCAGTTTATATTGGAAATAAGATTGCATTGGGACAGATAGAAAGTGGTATTGCCTGTGGCGTTGAAGCCATGAGCAATATTCCGTTTGAATCTGCGCCAAGGCTAAGAAAAGCCTTACTGAAAGCAAATAAAGAAAAATCAGTATTTAAAAAACTAAAACAGCTGCTCACTCCCAAACTGAAAGACTGGATGCCGATTCCCTACAAAGGTCAGGAACCCAAAACCGGCCTGGTGATGGGCGGACATACAGAAATTACAGCAAAATACTATCAGATTTCCCGCGAAGACCAGGATCAATTAGCTTTAAAAAGCCACCAGAATATGGCTAAAGCATATGATGAAGGATTCTTTGATGATATGATCATTCCCGCTTTCGGATTGGATAAGGATAATAATCTCCGCCGCGACACCAGCCTCGAAAAACTATCCCAGCTGAAACCAGCTTTTGACAAGGAGAACGGAACTCTGACTGCCGGAAATTCAACACCTTTTACAGACGGTGCTTCTGCGGTGCTTCTGGCCAGTGAAGAATGGGCCATTGCCAATGGTCTTCCTGTTCTGGCCTATATTACTTTTTCAGAAGTTGCAGGAATTGAATATGTAGAAAACAAGCAGAATCTACTTCTCGCGCCTGTTTTCGCAGCAGACAGAATGCTTAAAAAAGCAGGAATGAGCCTGGAGGATTTTGATTATTATGAAATTCATGAAGCATTTGCCGCACAGGTTCTTGCCACGATTAAGATCTGGGAAAATGATGATCTGGCCAAAAAGTTCGGTCTGGAAAAAGCACTGGGAAAAATTGACAGGGATCAACTGAATGTGAAAGGCGGAAGCCTTGCCGCAGCCCATCCTTTTGCGGCAACAGGCGGAAGAATTATCGGTACCCTGGCAAAACTGCTTCACGAAAAAGGAAGCGGAAAAGGGTTTATCTCTATTTGTGCCGCACGCGGACAGGGTGTAACCATGATTTTAGAAAAGTAAAACAGAAGATATGGACAGATTAGTACAGCTGCAGCAGTTTATCGGAAAGGAATTTGACCAGTCCCCTTCACCGTTTATGAAATGGCTCAATCCTATTGTAGTTTCTGCAGAAGAAGGATGCCTCCAGTTCAGGTATACCGTGAGACCGGAGTGGCTGAACCCTGTCGGAAACCTTCATGGCTGCGTAACAGCAGCTATCATTGATGATATTATCGGAGCTACTATGTTCTCTTTGAACGAAGATTCTTTCATAACAACCGTCAATAATGTGATTGATTATTTTTCAACTGCAAAAGAAAATGATAATATTGTAGCCGAAACGAAAATTATAAAAAGAGGCCGGCAGTTTGTTAATGCGCAATGCGAAATATGGAACGCAGACAAAACAAGACTGATTGCCAGAGGAACCTCTAATCTATTCAAAATTAATAACTAGATATGAAAAGAGTTGTCATTACAGGACTGGGCGCGGTGACGCCTTTGGGGAACAATGTCGAAGATTTTTGGCAAAACAGCATCAACGGTGTCAGCGGAGCAGGTTTAATTACCCATTTTGATTCAGAAAAATTTAAAGTACACTTCGCCTGTGAAGTGAAAAACTTTGATCCGAAAGTTCATCTTACCCACAATGAAATAAAAAGAAGCGACTTATTTTCACAATATGCCATGTATGCTTCCACTGAAGCTATTCAGGATTCAGGACTGGAACTGGAAAAAATGAATCCGTTTGATACGGGCGTGATCTGGGGAACCGGACAGGGCGGCATGGTCACCTTTGAAACTGAAGTGATGAACTTTGCAGACGGAGACGGAACGCCAAAATTCAATCCGTTCTTTGTTCCTAAATTTATTGCCAACATGGCTTCAGGGATGATTTCTATGAAATTCGGTTTGCAGGGAATCAATTACACAACCATTTCAGCGTGTGCAACGGGAAATACCGCTTTGATGGATGCCTTCAATTATATCCGTCTCGGAAAAGCTAAAGTGATCATCAGCGGCGGTTCCGAAGCGGCCATCACTCCTGCTTCTGTAGGTGGATTCTCGGTTATGAAAGCAATGTCTACGAGAAATGATGATATGACAACCGCAAGCCGGCCTTACGATGCAGACAGGGACGGTTTTGTAATGGGTGAAGGTGCCGGAGCTTTAGTCCTTGAAGAATATGAGCATGCTAAGGCAAGAGGGGCAAAAATTTATGCTGAACTGGCAGGTGCTGCCATGACCGCAGATGCTTATCATATGACGGCACCTCATCCGGATGGAATAAGCGCTATTAAAGCGATGCAACTGGCTATGCAAGAAGCAGGAGCCAATATGGAAGATATTGATTATGTTAATCCGCATGCTACCTCTACCCCGCTTGGAGACCTGGTAGAATTGAAAGCAATCAGTAAAGTATTCGGAGGAAATAAAAATCTTGACATCAGCGCAACGAAATCCATGACCGGGCATTTATTGGGTGCTGCAGGTGCTGCAGAAGCAATCCTTTGTATCAAAGCTATAGAAAAAGGAATTATTCCACCTACGATCAATCTTCACCATATTGATGAAAACATCCCGAAGGATGTGAATATTGTTTTTGGAGAAGCTAAAGAAAAGGAGATTAATTTCGCGTTAAGCAATGCTTTCGGATTCGGGGGACATAATGCTACTTTGGTTTTCAAGAAGTTCAGTCATTAAAAGCCTCACAATATCAACGAAACGGTAATAGTCGTTTAAATAACAAAAAAGCAGTCAATTGTGACTGCTTTTATAATATTTAAGTTGTTTTCTTTAAAATCCAGGTTCTCTACTCGGGATCCTGTATAAAAAAACTCTCAGCATCTCCTGCAATTGGAATATATAATCTCTCCCATTTTTCTCCTTCTTCTATTTCCCAGGAGTGTCCTTCTCCTTCCACATCTTCCGCTAAAAGAATAATTCCCGGTTGGATATCGAATGTGGAACCATTGCTTACTTTAAACCGGATATTTCCTTTCAGGGTTACCACATATTGCCTTCTCGGGGCTGTGTGCATTTTTTTCTCCCATTCTTCCGTCGTATTACTTATCCAAAAAGCCGTTGTATTCATAGGCTTCAAAGTAGGAATCTTTCCTGTTTCAAAGGTGCTTGTCCCATCAGCATTATTAACCAGCCTTATGGCAGAAATAAACTCATCCGTACTTTTCAAATTAATGTAATTTTATCTTTCTTATTTAATTCAGTCAAAATTAAGATCTCAGCCATTCCGAAGAAGAAAGGTAATTCTGGTCCGGATAATAAATAAAAAGGCAGTTTCGTCCTTTTATGGTATTAATTATCGACTGTGTCAGTTCTCTGGGAACCGCGGGGCATCCCCAGCTTCTCCCGATTCTTTTGTGCACTGATGCAAATTCATCACTTACATAATCTGCTCCGTGCATCACAATAGCCCTTCTGTAGGCGGCATCATTAAACCCTTTGTCCATTCCCAGAAGTTTCAAAGAATATCCGTTGTCTCCCTGGTAAGTGGCATCCGTGATATAAAATCCTAAGCTGCTCTGCAGCGAACTTTCCGTGTTAGAAAAATTCGTCGCAAATTCTTCGCCTGTATTTTTTCCGTGTGCTACCAGTGAATTGAACAGTACTTTTTTCTCATTGGTATCGATTACCCAAAGTCTTTTTGTATTGGAAGACATAGAAAAATCGCAAATGGTCAATAAATGGGAATCCTGATTCAGCAATCCTGCTTTTTTTAGATTTTCAAATCCCGTTAATGCTTTTGAGAAAACCTCGTAATTCATTTCATGCCCGGGATCAAATGGAATTGATTTGTACAATTCTTCTGATGAATACGCTTTACCAGCTGTTTTCTCAGATTTCGTGTCTGCTACTTTTTCAATTTTTGCCGTATTGACATTCTCATTCTTTGCTGCCTTACCTGGCGAAAGATAGAATGAAGTCGTGACCATGTAAACCAGGCCTAATACACTATAAATTCCTCTCATTCAATAATATTAAATTCCAAATTAGTGAGGCAAAATTATAAAAACATAATTACCAGACACTTATAACTCCACAAAGTTTAACTGAATTTAAGAAACTTTAACGTCCTGATTCTGTGAATTAAAAGGGTTATTTTTCTGAATCGGCAACAAATTCCAGGCTGACAGAATTCATACAATACCGCAGTCCCGCAGGCTTTGGACCGTCATCAAAAACATGCCCCAGATGGGAATCGCATCGCTTGCAAAGGACTTCTACCCTTTCCATTCCGTAGGTGACATCTTTTTTGTAATAAACGCCCTCTTTGTCTGCTTCAAAAAAACTTGGCCATCCGCAGCTGCTGGCAAATTTTGAGGTGGAGCGGAAAAGATGGTTGCCGCAGACTGCACAATAGTAATCTCCAGTTTCATCGAATTCATTATACTTTCCGGTAAATGCTCTTTCTGTAGCAGCTTCCCTGGCGACAGCATACAGATCCGGAGGGAGGATCTTTTTCCATTCTTCATTGGAAATATTAAGTTTTGCAGTATCGGTTCTGGAATAGTATGGATTGTTTTTTGCTTCTTTATTTTCCATAGGAAACGGTTTAATAGACTAAGGATTCTGTTGGCATTCCTTTAAAAAGGTTAATAATATAATGAAAATTAAAAATTCAATGGTGAGTTTTATTTTAATTAAACAAAAAAGGGACAAAAGTTTTAAACATTTAAGTTGATATAGGTTTAACAGTATAAATTGATCTTCAACCCATCCTTAATCTCCTTATCTCTTTCTGTTGTTTAATTTTTAAACAGATCTCACGACCAAATTTAGTAAATTTGAGCATATGAATGACGAAGCAAAAAGAAAACAACTGAGAAAATATAAAATGTTTGCCACCGGATTATTTGTCCTCATGGCTATTATTTTTGTTGCAACCACCCTACTTCAGAAATCGAACCCTTCTCACTGGATCGGTTATGTGAGGGCTTTTTCCGAAGCTGCAATGGTTGGGGCTCTGGCAGACTGGTTTGCGGTAACAGCCCTTTTCCGGCATCCGCTTGGAATTCCCATCCCGCATACAAACCTTATTGAAAACAGCAAGCAAAGGCTGGGTGATAATCTCGGCAGTTTTGTAGTGAGTAATTTTCTTTCCCCTCAGAATATACGCCCTTATATCCAGAAGATTAAAATTTCAAATTTTGTCGGGGAATGGCTCTCAAAAGAAAAAAACCAGGAGGCTCTGATCAGGAATCTCTCGGATATTGTCCTGGATATTCTCAATAAGCTTGATGATACTTCTGTGAGCCGTTTTATCAGCAAAAAGGTCTCTGAAATGACGGATGATATCAAGCTTAATAAAGTGGTGGGCAGTGGGATCAGCTATATTCTTGAAAAAAATGACCACCAGAGAATCGTTACCAATCTTTCCAGACAGATCAAAGATTATATTATCGAAAATGATGAGATGATTAAAGAACGCGTACAGAAAGGAAGTTATTCATTTGTTCCTGCTTTTGTTGACAACAAGATTGCTGATAAGATTGCCAGCGGTCTTTCAGATTTTTTCAAGGAAATTGAAGAAGATCCGGAGCACGAAATCCGGAATCTGATTACCCAAAAGATCCACGAATTTTCTACGGACCTGAAGGAAGATCCAAAATGGGATGAAGAATTTAAAACCATTAAAAACGGTCTTCTGAAAAATGATAAGCTGGATGAATATTCAAGTGATATCTGGATCTCCATTAAGAAAACATTAATGAAGGAATTGCAGGATGAAGAATCTTCTTTAAAGGGTTACCTCTCTAAAAATCTGAATGAATTTTCTGAAAATTTAAAAACAGATGAAAATCTCCAGAATAAAATTGACCATTGGGTAAGGGTAACGGCTTATAAGTATATCCTCAAAAACACCCATCAGTTCGGCAACCTCATCAGCTCTACGGTAGGAAACTGGCAGGGCAAAGAGTTAAGTGAAAAACTTGAACTGGAAGTAGGAAAAGATCTGCAGTTCATCCGGGTCAACGGAACACTCGTTGGAGGACTGGTAGGACTGATCATCTACACTATCACCAATTTTTTCCTCTGAAACTATTCAAACCAACCATGAAAAAACTATTGATCACTTTGCTTATTCCTCTTTTTGCTTTCTGTTTCTGTCAGAAAGTTGAATTAAAAGCAGTAACGGATTCTTCACAGATTTTCAAAGGAGAAATTTCGGGAGTTCCTGTTACCATGCAGCTTAATTATACGGGAATTGTTGACTGTAACCAGTACCAGCATTTTGTAGACGGATGGTACTATTACGACAAATATCAAAAGAAAATTCCACTAACCGGAATTTATGATCTGGGGGCTCTTTATCTCTATAATTTTGGAAACAGGCATAAACGTGATGCAAAGGAATTAAGGGAAGCTATCACTTCTCCGCGTAAAGTAGAAAAAACAGACAGCATTGCCCACGCTTTAAAGCCTAAAGAAGTATTGTTATTTGAAAGAAGTGACGGGAAACAGGATGTTGCCGGGACTTTCTATATGGAAAAGCAGTCACAACCTGCCAAATTATATACCAGCAATCCAATAATCTACCGATATAACAATTATTTACTTCTTCCGGGCAATAAGAAACTCAATACTTTTGATTTCATGAACCGGCTGGGAGGAAATACGCTGCTATCAACAGCCACTTACAGTACCGGAAACAGGATATTGCTTTATTTTGAAAACCTGTCCAATTTTAATTTTTGCGGAATGTGCGGAGCCAGTGATGGTGAAAAAGGATACCGGGTTTTGTATTTTACCAAGAACTGGAATTATAAAAACTATGAAGAATTTCTTACTGACAGCTGCCTGGAAGGAATATCTGAGACACAAAAGAAAAAAACCAAAAACGCCAATATACTAAATTTTAATATTAAAAAATCGTATACTACCCCCGCCTATACTCTGACAGTGGATATAAAAAATGCTTCGGTTTCCAAATCAAAGTAGCGGAAAATAAAAAAGAGAGCTCTTACAACTCTCCTATATATTTATCTTGGTAATCTGCTTGCTCTTTTCAGAAGTTCCCGATTGATCTCATTGATCAGCTCCGGACCTTCGTAGATAAATCCCGTGTAAAGCTGTACCAGGCTTGCTCCTGCATCCATTTTCTCAATAGCATCTTTTGCACTATGGATTCCTCCTACACCAATAATCGGGAAAGCTCTGTTGCTTTTATCGGAAAGGTATTTGATCATTTTTGTACTTCTTTCACGGATAGGTTTTCCGCTCAACCCGCCATTTCCTATCTGTTCCAAAACTTCAGGAGAGGTTTTCAGGCCTTCTCTGTTTACTGATGTATTGGAAACTACAATTCCGTCGATTTTTGTTTCTGCAATTAGTTCAATAATTTCGTCCAATTGCTGATTGTTCAAATCCGGAGCAATTTTCAGTAATATGGGTTTCCGTACAGATTTTGACTGATTGATTTTCTTTACTTCTGTAATCAATTCACGCAGATATTCTACATCTTCCAGCTTGGCGTGGCTTCCCACATTCGGGCAGCTAACGTTCAGTACAAAATAATCTACATGAGGATGAAGACCTTCAAAACAATCAAGATAATCCTGAGTGTAATTTTCCGGGCTTGTATTTGTATTTTTTCCGATGTTTCCACCGATGATTATTTTTCCTTTATTTCCTTTCAGTTTTTCAATCGCTGCTTCCAAACCATCGTTGTTGAAACCCATTCGATTGATGATTCCGCCATCTTCAATTAACCGGAACAATCTTTTCTTAGGATTTCCCGTCTGGGCTCGTGGTGTTACAGTTCCGATTTCTACAAATCCGAAACCAAGATCCCCCAATTCGTTGAACAAAACTGCATTTTTATCAAAACCGGCAGCCAGTCCTACAGGATTTTTAAATTTTAATCCGAAAACTTGTCTTTCCAGACGCTTGTCTTCAATAGGTTTGGGTAAGAACAATCTGGTAAGAAATCCAAAATTTTTAAGCATTGAAAATGTAAAATGATGAACTTCCTCGGGATCAAATTTGAAGAGAATGGGTCTGATGATACTTTTGTACATTGAAAAAAAGTTTTACAAAAATACTTAATTTAAAATAAATGAAACCTTGATGTGAGATAGTTTTAAACACAAATTTCACTAATGCTTTTCACGAATAGCATAAACTGCTAATCTGTGAGTGTTTTTCACGCAAAGTTTCATACTATATCTCCTAGCTTCAAGGTGAGCAAAGAGGTGTGTATGGCTACGCCACTGAATAAGCGGATACTTTATCCACAAGCTTCATCGAATCAATTAAATTGATTCTTTCCTTTGTTTTCCTAAAATAAACGCAACATCATATAAATCCTTTGCGTGAAATTATTACAAATACGAACTCAAATCGAAATTTAAAATATCTCCTACTTTTTTAAACTCATCATCTATAGTCGCATTTACCGTAATTCTTTCATTAGAAATTGGGTGACTAAAAACTAATTGATGGGCGTGAAGTGTCATTTTGTTAATGCCAAATGTTTGAAGCCACAATTTATTCTGTTTATTGCAACCGTGTTTACGGCAGCCTAAAATAGGATGCAGAATATGTTTAAAATGCTTTCTCAACTGATGAAATCTGCCCGTTTCCGGAATGGCTTCTACCAAACAATATCTGGAAGTCTGATGTTTTAAAAATGGTAAGTCTATTTCTGATGTCTGCAAACGTTGATAATAGGTAATGGCATTCTGCTTTATTTCGTTTTCATTAATCAAATCATAATCAATCGTTTCTTCTTCTTTTGTCCAACCACGAAGAATTGCCAGATATTTCTTCTCCACTTCGCGTGATGCAAACTGTTCGCTCATAATTCTAAGCGTTTCTTTATCCAAAGTGAACAACAAGACCCCTGAAGTTTTTCGGTCTAACCGATGTACAGGAAACACTTTTTGCCCAATCTGGTTTCTCAATTCCTGAATAGCATAGGTATCGGCCTCCCCGGAATAAAAAGATTTATGAACCAGTAATCCGCTTGGTTTATTGATGACAATAAGATGCTCGTCGCGATAAAGAATTTCTAACATGGGGCAAAAGTAGAGATTTTCAGACGATTTTAGCATTTCATAATTTTCTCATAATAAATATTTGATATTAAATTATTTTTTACTTAAAAAAATGATTAGGTTTGTATTAACAGTATCTATTATGAGAAAATTATTACTTATTTTTATTATATTCTGCAGTGTTTCACTGTATGGACAGAGTAATAAAGTTGGGGTTACTCCTCCACCTAGAGATGTTAATCAACAACCCGTAAAAGATAAAATTTTTTCTAAAGTTGATGAAAAAATAAAATTTAATGAAAAAAACTTATCTCAATCCTTTGATTATTCTATTATAGACCCCGACCATAAACCAAATGAAAACACTTTTGTCGTCTCTTTCGTCTCAGAAGTTCACAGGAAAATATCAAATATAAAAATAGAAACAGGCAAGAATCAAGATATAACTGCTGAACTAAAGAGAATGCTATCTCATCACAACTTTTATCCTGCCAGTGTAAATGGTCAATTTGTTCGAAGCTATTGCAAATTGAAATTTATTTTTGATTATGATAACAATTCAATGAAGATAATTTCTTTATAAGAATTTAAAGAAAAGTAGTGTTTCACTAACTGTGAGACAGGCTCTTTATATTAATTCTCGTTTTCAGATATACTTAAATAAACAGGTTTATTTTCTTCCAAACATTCTTCACAAATTTTGTAAGCTCTGAATAATTTATCAATTCTCAAATCTTGTATATTCTTGCCAAAAGGAGTGTAGTTAAGTCCAATAATTTGTCCTAAAAATTCAATTTTTGTTCTAATATCAGGCTCAGGAATTCTTGTAGACAATAGTTCTTTTATTTTATTTTCTATGTTCTGTTTTAAATCAAATATTTCATTTTTTGATAATGACTCATCATCAAAAATCAATCTATCAAATTTATTTAGTATTGATTTTGGAATCACTTGTATCTCATCATTGAATGCTGTATATCTGGTTTTGCGATCTCTAGTAAAATCTTCAAAGGACTGATTAAACCCTTTTGCGTTAGTTATAATCTGTATCATAATGTATTATTTTAAAAAATTAATTATTACTTGATCTCTTTCTATAAAATTCTTATCCTTCATATCGCTTCTTACTTTAGAAAATCCAAACTTTTTGGCCTGTTTGCCTGCAAAAGTTTCAAAGGCGGCTTTTTCTGTACTTAATCCCGCATCTTTGGCTATCCAAAATTGATCCAAGTTGACAGATTGTCCTCCGTAATCATTATAAATATCTGCTTTTATCCAAACACTTACTGTCCCATCTACTTTTCCATATTTTTTAGCGTTCAGAAAATATTTTAATCCGTCTTCATACATAATTTGTCCTAATCCGGACATCTTATCTGTAATTTCCTTCGGGATATTAAAATCTCCATATAACAAATGTTCTCCATCTTTTATAGGTAAACCATTTAGTTTGTATTTATCATCCAGCAATTTCATATAACATTTAAGATCTATTTCTTTACCATTTTGTATCAGCTTATAATACAGTTCATTTCTATTGGGAGAGCGAGACAATTGCCCCATCCTATTTCCAAGTTCATCCACAAGCGAAAATAACATTTTTGTTCCAGATTTTGGAGGCTGTCCTAATAGAGATTCCTCTTCTAAAGATATCGTTTTTCTTCTATTGAAGACAGATTCCAAATAAGATTCTAGTTTTTTGTCATTATAAATATTTTTTCCTAGTTCCTTAATCTGCTTGTAAAAATCTACCTTATTACCTTGTGCAATCACTTCGCCTTTGTAAACCAACGCAAATTCTTCCACCAATTTTTCATTTTTTTCAATATTTCCAGAGACTAAAAAACATTCTCTTTCGAAAAGCCTCTTCATTCTAAAATCATTAAGAGAACCATTTGTTGCTGCAACAATTTCTGTATTTTGGGTAAGAATTTTCACTGAGTTTCTTTCAAAATTAACTAGATTAACATCCAATAAGACACTTATAATATGCACAGCAATTGTTTGCTTCAACTTTACACTCTTAATAACTTCAGGAATTGTAAGAAGCTTTAAACCGATTTTATAGAAAGAAGACACCACTAAAGCACCTGCCGTTAAAGCTCCTCCTATTATATATATTTTCTCCCAAGCCTCAAGAAACTCTTTTCCGCCTTCATATTTTAAAATTTCTTCTTTAAAAGCCTGGATCGTAAAATCTGCTCCCGCCAAAGAAATATCTGCAATAGCAAGTAAAAGAAAATAAGGATTACCTGTTGGCAAGGTCAATACTCCAATAATTACAGCTACAATATCTGCTGCCATACGAATATTTTGTAAGACAACCTCCCATTCTTGTGCATCAGCCAATGCTTTCATGTAAATAGCAGGTACAAAATAGAGAGTCTCTTTTTCTCCGCTTATATCTTTAATATACACCATATCTAAAGGATAATATTGTGCTCCCTCATCTATATCTGTAGTTATTGTCCTTTCTCCACTACCTGAAGTCCCCATTGTCTGACTGCTTTGGATATTATAAGCTACCGTTTCTTCTTTCTGCTGCTGCAGAAAAAAAGTATCTCTATAATTATCTCCGTCTTTTTGAAAAATTCCGCCTTCTAAAATGTTACCGTTTACTTTATATCCTTTTCCAATTGTAAAAGTTTTGGCAGTTTTCTTTTGTTTGGTATTCTTTGCGAACATGGAAAAAATCATCATAATATTGGCAAGAATTATACGATTACTTAAAGGCTTCCCATTATATTCACCACTTTTATCCAGACTGTAATAAATCCTGTTTAGCTTTGCCGGATTTTCCCTAAAATAATTTAGTATAGGAATAGGGCTTCCAAATGCTTTGAAAATTTGTATCACCGCTGCACTACTATCCCTGAACGTACTAGAATCATCATCTTTCGAAAGATTTTCCAAATGATTGAAAAATATTTCATTGTCTACATTATTAGAAAGATTTTTTAAAATAAATTCTGGAATGTTTTCATAAATAAATTTCAATCTGTCTGCTTCTTTTGTATTACGTAAAGCGCTCGCAAAATTTTGAAGAAAATAATTGTAATCTGCTTCGTACTTATCAATATCACCATAATTCAGTAATATATTCAAATCTCTGAAATCCCTATACCAAGATGTTTCAAGAATAAAAGCTGTTTCAGTACTGTTTGCATAATAGAAATGTAACCGATAATAAATTTTCTTACTCCGTAAATCTATTTTTTGAATTATCCGTGAATCTTTCCATTTTACACTTACGTTTCCAACTTTAGGATTTCTGTATACTTTTAATTGAATAAATCCGTCACTCTTATTTTGAATACTTTTATTCTGAATATTCGCATTTAAATCTTTTGGATTATAAGCAAATTGATAATCATTCATTCCGCTATTCGCAGCTTTTATTTTAATGATTAACCTTTCTAAATCAATATATTCATCTGTTAGCCAGTCTGTAATGTCTGACATAGCCTCGGAAATATCGGCTACTTTATTTACTGACTGTACCCTTTGTACGGATAAATTGCTTTGTGTTAAAGTTTCTGTCAATACTTTCTTTTGAAGTGCCAACAGTATTTTCTGACTTTCTTTGTCAAAGTCATCATAGTCTGTCAAATATTTTTTGTTGTTCATTTATGTTTTTTAATTAATTACTGGCTTTATTTATTCATTATATTTTATTTAGTTTTCTTTAGTTTCTTAAGGCAAATATAAATGTTGAAAAACGACAAAAGTCGTCGTATTATAATTCATTTTCACTTTTCACTAAAACCTCATAGATTTTATTTTTAGCCCTGATTGAACGGCATGTTTGAGCTCATTTTTTTGGATTTGGCGCGGCGGCGAGCCGCCGCGCCAAATCCAAAAAAATAGCGAGTAGAGAAAGCAGGTTCCTGGCTTCTAATTTTCTACATTATAAAAACTTCCACCTTCCCGCTTCCATCTTCCTACATTTTCACTATTTTTGCACTTCAGACGTTAAAAAAATTATGGCAAAGCAAGAAGATGTTTTCAAGAAAGTGATTTCTCACGCTAAAGAATATGGTTTTATTTTCCCTTCCAGTGAGATCTATGACGGTTTATCCGCTGTTTATGACTATGGACAGAATGGTGCCGAACTAAAAAACAATATCAAACAGTATTGGTGGAAAGCTATGGTACAGCTTAACGAAAATATTGTCGGCATTGATTCGGCGATCCTTATGCATCCTACAACGTGGAAGGCATCGGGCCACGTAGACGCTTTCAACGATCCATTGATTGACAATAAAGATTCTAAGAAACGTTTCAGAGCAGACGTTCTGGTAGAAGACTACTGCGCTAAAATTGAAGATAAAGAGAATAAAGAAATCGAGAAGGCGGCGAAAAGATTCGGGGATTCTTTTGACAAGGCTCAGTTTGAAGCTACGAATCCAAAGATCCTGGAATACAGAGCAAAAAGAGAGGCTATTCTTTCAAGATTGGCAAAATCCCTGGAAAACGAGGACCTTGCTGATGTAAAAGCTTTAATTGAGGAACTAGAAATTGCTGATCCTGATACAGGTTCCAGAAACTGGACGGAGGTAAGACAGTTCAACCTTATGTTTGGTACTAAACTAGGGGCTTCCGCAGATTCTGCGATGGATCTTTATTTAAGACCGGAAACGGCTCAGGGGATATTCGTTAACTTCTTGAATGTTCAGAAAACTTCACGTCATAAGCTTCCTTTCGGTATTGCTCAGATTGGTAAGGCATTCAGAAACGAGATTGTTGCAAGACAGTTTATCTTCAGAATGCGTGAGTTTGAACAAATGGAAATGCAGTTTTTTGTAGCTCCGGGAACGGAACTGGAATTCTATGAAACCTGGAAACAAAAACGTCTGAACTGGCACTTAGCTCTTGGCTTAGGTAGCGAAAACTACAGATTCCACGATCACGAAAAATTGGCCCATTATGCCAATGCTGCGGCTGATATTGAATTTAATTTCCCATTCGGATTTAAGGAACTGGAAGGTATTCACTCAAGAACGGATTTCGATTTGAAAGCGCATGAGGAATTTTCGGGAAGAAAACTTCAGTTCTTCGATCCTGAAAGAAATGAAAACTATGTCCCTTATGTGGTAGAAACATCAGTAGGTTTGGACAGGTTATTCCTTTCCATCTTCTCTCACTGTCTTAAAGATGAAGTATTGGAAGACGGTTCGGAAAGAACAGTTTTATCTCTTCCTCCTGCAATTGCACCAATCAAAGCGGCAATTCTTCCACTGATGAAAAAAGACGGTCTTGCTGAATATGCAGAAAAGATCTTCAATGACCTGAAATATGATTTCAACCTATTCTACGAAGAAAAGGATGCCATAGGAAAACGTTACAGAAGACAGGACGCCATCGGTACTCCTTACTGTATCACCATCGACCATGACTCTTTAACGGACCACACGGTAACGATAAGAGACAGGGATACAATGCAGCAGGAAAGAGTTCCTGTTTCTGAACTCAGAAGGATTATCGACGAGAAAACGAACTTCAGAAATTTACTTTCTAAACTATAGACTGAAAGCCTTGATTTTTTCAAGGCTTTTCTATTTTTTTCTAAAATAGGATTGAATTCATTATTTTTGCCAAAACACACATAATGAAAAAACTATCCTTATTACTGTTTGGGCTATTCCAAACTTTACTCTTTTCCCAAACCCTGGATCTTGCTGCTTTAGCTACAGGAAAATATCTGGGTCTAAAATCTATTTCTGATGATAATAAAAATGTGTTCGGTTATTTTGCGCTTTATGATCTTGGAAAAACAGAAAACAATAAGAAGAAAAATAAATTAGAATACATCATCTTTGATAAAAACCTCAATTCTCTCTCCACCGGAAATTTCGAAAGTGATGAAACAGCTATTCAGTACTACCCTTATATCAATTCAGAAAAAGAGTTAGTTATCACTCCTTCTTATAATGCGTACGATTTTGCTTATGATGCATCGTTTTATACTCCAGCAGATTTTATTATTAATCTCAATGATTACAAGATTAAAAAGAAAGACAGCTTTGAATATGATGGTACCAATCTCACCCAAGCATCTGCTTACAAAACTAATGGAGAAATTAAAGATGATAATAGAAATTTAAAGAAAACCTCAGGATATAAATTAACGTCTCAAATTGTTGAACTTAACAACAATCAAACACTTATTTTTGAATATAAACATGAGAGGCCTTTTCATAAGGATATTTCTTTGAAGCTTTTCAACGAAAAATATCAAAAACTTTGGGATTATAAATTTTTTAACGAAGATCATAAAAATAATTTCATTCATTTTAAAATTGTAAACTACGATAATGATATCCTGATTACTAAAGTAATAAAATACCAAAAAGATTCGCCTGAATATAATTTTATGGTATTTGATCTGAAAACAGGAAAAGTTCTCTCTATATTACCTTTTCCTTATGGGAGAAACCTTTATATTACTTTAAATTCTGTAGACGGAGCCATAAACAACAAATATAATACAGATGATAAATTAACATCCTTATTAAGATATTCCGGAAATCCGCTCAATTTTTATAATGAAGGGCTTGTAAAGCTTATTTATGATAAAAATACCAATCAACTCTCATTTAATGAAGTTCATTTTTATGATGACGTTTACAGCAAACATAAAGATATTGAAGAGCTCAAAGAACCTTTTGATTCCAAAGATCTTGATATAAAATCAGTTAATTTTCTGAAAAATAATGACATTATTATTGTTTTTCAGAAAATAAGCAGGAAAAACAATACAGTTTCAGATATCATAATGATGAACCTTGATCCCATGATGAAACTGAAAAACCTTAAAGTTTATCCTACTCAAAAAAACAGCACCTATCTTTTTTCACAGCATCTTAATGATAAAAACGATATGGCATTTTTCTATGCCGATACCGAAAGAAAAAATAAACAGAAAAAGTGGAACCTTTTTATCAATACATTTATAAACGGACAATGGAAACAAGAAGTATTACCAATATCTTCGGAAAGCAATATTACAATTCCTTATATAGCAAAAGAGGGCTATGTTCTCCTTCAAGAATTCAATGAAAAAGAAAAATTTAACAAAATACGCTTAGAAAAACTGAATTATTAATATTGTTCGAATTAATTTATTATTTTCAGCAAAAAAAAATTAACTCATGAAAAAAATATATTTTCTGATCTTCGGATTGTTCCAGACTTTATCCTACTCCCAGACCCAGGACCTTACAGCACTTGCTTCCGGTGATCATGTAGGAATGAATGCGCTGTTTGATGATAAAGATAATCTTTACGGCTACGTATCACTTTATTCTTACGGGAAAGCAGGTGACAAAACCAAGAAATTCGAATATGTGATCCTGGATAAAAACCTTAATCCTGTTGCCAATAAAGAATTTGAAGGAGATATTACAGCAGGCTCCTACCTTGGCTATGTTGACTTTAAAGGACAGATCATTTTAAAACCTTCAATGATGGATTATTCCCTGGTAAAAAGCAGAGAGATTTTCACTCCTGTTTCTATGGTGATAGATCCGAAAACCAATACCATTAAAAGGAAAGTTTACTACGATTATTTAGAAGATGGTACGTTCAAAGAGATCAATGAGCCCAAAAACTGGAAAGCACAGCGCAAGGAAAACCGTGAAGAGAAAAAAGAAAAAGGTTATAATTATGTTTCCTCTGTAGGGGAAGTAAAGGAGGGAGGCTATTTTGCCATAGAATACAAAGACTACGGAAAATATGTGAACAGCAATAACATCATTAAATTTGACGATAGCAAAAAGGAACTTTGGAGGTACAAATACAATACTGACGGTAACAAAAAGGTATTCTCCACCTTATCCGTTCTGGAAAGGGATGAGAAATATATGTACTGTATCATGAAAAAGGCAGACGATGATAAGAAATCTTTCAGCCTCGTGGTGATTGATATGAAAACAGGAAAAGAAGCCGCCAATAAGCCTATCACAGGGCTTTCCGATACGACTATCGACCTCATCGACAGTTTCTTCCTGGACTACGGCAGCAGCCTTGATAATGATAAGACATTTGATGACAAAATTGTTTTGCTGGGAAGAAATTTTGCTAAGTATGATTTTGTAGGCTACGCCAGGATGATGGTCAATAAATCCGATTTTACCGTAGATACGAAAGAGATCAATTTCAAGCCGGATTTTACTTCATTCCTTCCGAAGATCAATGCCAACGGAATGGTAGAAAGCGGTTATATGCTTCAGACTAAGGATATGTATTTTATGAACGACGGAAGCGTTGGGATCCTCACTGAAAAATACAAACCAGCCGGACAGTACAACGCCCCTAAAACTACAGATTTAGTTTATATTTATACGGATAAAGATTTCAAGATCAAAAATGTCAAGGTTTTTGAAAAAGAAAAAACGAAATGGGTAAACAGTGATTATCTTTTCTCCCAATACCTCAACGGCGGGAAAGATGTGGTGTTCTTCTACCGTGACTATCAGAAAGACGAAGTCACCAGGCAGAAAAAATGGAACCTTTTCATCAACACGATTATAGACGGGAAGTTCAAGCAGGAAATCATCCCTATTTCCGAGAAAGACAATTACGCCGTTACGCCTTATATTGGAAAAGAAGGCTATATACTTCTCCGTGAGTACAACGAAAAAGAAAAATTCAATAAAATCCGTTTAGAAAAACTGAACTATTAAAAAAACAAGAATCCTGACAATGCGTCAGGATTCTTTTATTTGGTAGTTGCTCTGGTAAAAGTCTGCTATATTTTTAATATCATCAAGGCTCAGATTCCACATAAAACTCAGGAACTGCTGATAGCTTTCGCTTTGATTTTTAGGTTCTATCCTGTCCAGATAACGGTTCAGGTTATAATTTTTCCGGGCTTCATATATTTTAGAAAAGCATTTCCCCAGCCAGCCCTTATAATATTTTTCCTCTTCGCCGTCCTGCAGAAACTGCATGGATACATAAATTCCCAGCCCGTAATCTTCGGAGTGAAAATAATTGGGAAGAATCTCCATTCTGGCCATTTTCTTTAATTCTGTAAAAGTACCGGAAGATTTTTCCGGTTCTGCAGTTGTTTTCAGCTCAGTGAATGTTTTTTTGAGTTTCTCGATCCTCCGGGACATTTCGGGATGTGAGGCCAGGGAATCTTTATCCAGCTTTTCTTTGTAAAAGTTGTAATTGTACAGTGAAAAATCCTCTTTCTTCATCCATTTTTCATTGAAAACCTGCTTTGGGAGATCAAAAAGTTTTCTGTACGTTTCCATCTTCAGTTCACGCGGTGAGATGGTATCAAAATCCTGCAGCCGCTGAAGTGCATTTACATATTCAATCTTTTTAAAATCACTGTTCTTAAAGATCACATAGCCCAGCGAATCGGCCTTCATCTCCTGCTTTCTTCTTTCCACGCCTTTTTTATAAGCACGGTTTTTAAGGATGTCAAAGGCTTTCTGATTTTGGTTCTGACTGCGTTTTACCGTTGTTTCCTTCAGATTCTGCACAGTCATTTTATCCAGCTGGTCCTGTTCAATAATGCTTAAAAATGTTTTAAGCGAATGCTCGTCTATTTTATGTCCCAATTCATGGGTGATCACTGCTCCGATCTGGTCTTCACTGTTAAGCCAGTTGTACAGTCCCATATTAATCACAAAAGTACCGTCTGCAAGGCAGTAAGCATTGGGAGTATTATCTCTTGCCACCAAAATTTTCAGATCCTGGGGAATGCCAGGGTTATTTTTTCTGAGGCGCTGGATCAGGCTTTTTATTTCAGTTTCAAATTCAGACTTGAAAATAAAATCTTTGTTTTTTACCTGCTTTTCAAAATCAGTTCCGAATTCCTTATAAATTTTAGATAATTCCGAACCTGTCTTCCCGGAATACTGCGATCTTAATTTTTTAATAAAAACCTCGTTATTTCCGGCAAAACTTTTCAAAAATTCTTTTCTCTGCAAATAGTCTGCGGTGTCGATCATTTTATAGTTCTGGGCAGTTCCCATCACTGAAAAAATGAAAAACACGAATACAATAAATTTTCTGGTCATATTTTTCATCATGAATCGCAAAAATAGTTTATTTACCGTTTCTTTTTTATTTTCTTGTCAAAATTATTCTAAATTTGTTTGAGACTGATACTCACGATCATATGAAGGCATTAAAATACGTAATAGGCGGAGCAGCCGTAGGTGTAGCCGCAGTTTATCTTTTGGGATACGATTATTTATTCAGCGGAATCTCCAAAACCTATCTCAAAGGAAAATCAAGCGCTTATATCGACGACGGGAAGCTCTTTCCGGGAAACCTCATCGCTACTGACGAGCCGGAATTATGGACAGAAGATGCTGAATACAACCATAAGGAACTGCCTGAAAATGTGATTGAAAATTTAAAACATTCCAGGACCGCAGCCTTTGTCGTTATAAAAAGCGGGAAAATTCTTCATGAACAGTATTGGGACGGTTATAACCAGCTTTCCAGCACCAATTCTTTTTCCATGGCAAAAGCGGTTACTGTTATGCTGTTGGGAAAAGCTTTGGAAGAAGGTCTTATCGGGAATATTGATGAAAAGCTTTCTGATTTTTATCCTGAATTTAAAGAAAGAGAATTCGGGAGTAATGTTACGCTTAGAAACCTGGCACAGATGGAAGCCGGACTTGACTGGGATGAGGATTACAATAATCCTTTTCTGCCAAATGCAAAAGCTTACTATGGACGGAATCTTATTAAAGCGGTGTTTTCACGGAGGTTTAAAGAAGAACCCGGCACCCGGTACCAATACCAGAGCGGATCTACGCAACTCCTCGGATTTGCTTTAAAAAAAGCTCTGAACCAGACATTGGCAAGCTATTTATCCGAAAAATTCTGGATCCCGATGGGAATGGAACAGAACGCCTCATGGAGTACCGACCATTACGGGATGGAAAAAACATACTGCTGCATCCACTCCAATGCAAGAGATTATGCAAAACTGGGACAGCTGTTTTTAGATAACGGAAAAGTGGGCGAAAAGCAGATCCTCAATCCGTATTTTATCGAGCAGATGAGAACACCTACGGAAAAATCTGAAGAAATCTATGGAATGGGGCTTTGGATCAATCATGACAATCCTGTTAAACACTATTATTTTCTGGGACTTCAGGGACAATATATCATTATGGTTCCCGAGCACAATATGGTGATTGTAAGAACCGGAAGCTACAGCAATAATCCTAAAAATGACAGGGGAAGACCGGATCAGGTAAAATTCCTTGTCAATGAAACCGTATCATTATTCCGGTAACACTATGGAAAAACACAATACAAAAGTCGATGAATACATTGAAAAATCCCCGGATTTTGCAAAACCTATCCTAAATTATCTTCGTGAAATGATCCATGAAGTTTGTCCCGATGTGGAAGAAGCCATTAAGTGGAAATTTCCCACCTTCATGTACAGAGGGAAAATTCTTTGCTCAATTACTTCTTTTAAGCAGTATTGCAGCCTCGGATTCTGGCTGCACCAGGAAATGAACACTTTAAAGGAAATAGAAACCCCGGCCGAAGGAAGTTCAATGTTCAGTTTGGGCAAGCTCACCAAAATGGAAGATCTTCCTCCAAAACTTCAACTAAAAAAAGCGGTTAAGGAAGCTATGGAACTTACAGAGATGGGCACTACCATGAAGAGAGCCGCACCTTCAAAAACAGAAACTGCAATCCCCGATTATTTTCAGGAAGCTTTAAATCAGAATAAAAAGGCTTTAGAAATTTTTGAAAAGAAATCTCCTTCATTCAGAAAAGAATACATCAGCTGGATCACTGAAGCTAAAACTGAAACCACCAGAAATAAAAGAATAGTACAATCTCTGGAATGGATAGCCGAAGGAAAATCCAGAAACTGGAAATACGAAAAAAAATAAACACAATAGACAGATATAGAGAAAATTATATTCTTTCGCTCCCTTTCAGGTTTCATATTGTTCCGGGGTTTGCCTAGTTTTACTTTGTGAACGGTTATCTATATCAAAGTTGCCATACTTTCTGCGCCATTCGGTAACAGTACCCTGACCTTGGGTGTTATATTTGCGCATCGCTTCCCGATTACCAATCGAACCACTTTCTACTTTCTGTACAGCTAATTCAAAGGATAAGCTGTCACCTTTTTACTCCACTTTACATACTGATTCTGAAATTGTCCAATAACATGACTTTTACGTATAACACTGCGTTAGGGCTAGACAATTTTAATAAAATAATACGACGAGTTTTGTCGCTTCCTGCATGGATATTTGCATTATGAAAACTAAACAAAATGAAACTCGATATTAAAATATGAGGTGGACATCTTTGCCCGAAACCACCTAAAAAAATAAGGCTAAAACTTGAAGAAACTCTACTAAAAAGAGCCTTCAAATCTTAACCTATAATAAAATCAAACAAATTTACATAAATGTCAACAAACAACAATGCGTCACAGACGTTATTTAGATTCGTGAGTTTAAGAAACCCACAACTTACAGAAACCAAAAGAAGAAATTTTGGATTTATCCACAGACCAGCAGGAATAGTGGGAGTTTTTGACACTGCAGTATCCGAAAGAGCCTCTTCTACAGCTAAGATAAATGCTATGGAAAGCTTCATCAAATCCAGCATTTTTGCAAGTACCGCTTTTAAAACAGAGAAAGAACTGGAAGCCGGCATATTCGGTCAATTGCTGATTATCGGGAGAAAAATTTCAAAAAAAGAGAAAATCAATGATCATGACTGGGCATATACTAAAGGCTATTATTCAGGACTTATTGATTCTAACAAAGAATTGAATGGAGATGGTCTTAAAGTATTTGAGCTTCTTTGGAACAACTTAATCTACCAGATCGTTTCTCAAGAAAATTTCTATGTGAAAGAAGCTATTAGCCATATTCTTAAAGCCATTCATTTAGGATTTGCACAGAATACCGATATTGATGAAAATGTACTAAAAGTCAATGGTGAAAAACCTTTAGAGAATGCATTGAACGGAAAATTAGTGATGCCAAAATCACTTTTTGTGGAAGATGATTTAGAATCCGGAGCTTCAATTGCTTCTAAAGTATCATCAGAAACAAATTTATCGGCCATTACAGAACAAAGATTAAAATCTGAAACCGAAAGTGGTTTAGCTCTAAGCCAAACGCTTCATAGAAAAGAAGGTTTGCAGAAACTGAATTCAGAATTAGAAAAACTGCAAAAATCATATCATAAATCCACGTACAAAGCATATCAGGATACGCATACAAGATATATGGAAGAAAACAAGTATCGTCTGGAAGAATATGAGAAAATTGCAGAAGAAATAGATCGTCTGATAGAATTAAAAGTTCCGGAAGAAGAATTACAAAAACTTCACGAAAGACAGAAAGAGTTTGAAGTTCCACAATTTGAGTTCTTTTATAAAAACGAAATTGATATTTCGGAACTTCAGGCTAAACTTTCACCGGAATCATTTGACTTATTTATAGAAGTATTCTCAGATGTGAATGCAGAAAGTCTATCAGGAAAAAGAATTGAAGGAACAGCAGAAATGATCTCTGACAGGGAAATGCGTATCGGAAAAAGCCTGTTGCAAATTGACAGTTCTCTGGAAACCTTTAATGATGTGATATCCGGTGTACAGCAGGAAATTTCATCATCATCACAAACTGCAATGGAAAGCTCTGCATTGCCACAACAGCAGTATGTAAATTTAGCCGGAGCTTCTATTCCGGTTACGCAAAATACCTCAAGAACCCCTCTTGCATATTCCCTTATTGCCAATAATTACGGGGTATTATTTTTATCAAGCAGAGGGTTTTTAAACTTTTCTTTTGAAGTTGAGGATATATCATGGAATGTTGCCAATGCAAAAATCATCGCCGATACCAATTCAGGGCATTTTGAAGAAAACTACACCAATATTTCGGTAGTAAACAATAAAATTACTTTGCCTGCCAGTTTAGTAAACAAGTTCAGAAGCATTTACAATTTCAGAATAGAAATTATTTTCAGCAACGGAAGAGAAGCTTATGCAGATGTATCGAAAATAGCCAACGGGCAGATTCATACAGGAATGCTCACACTAAAACCCGTAAAAGGAGGACCTAGAGAAGAGGAGCCTGTGAAGGGATCTCTTAAAAGAAAAAATTTCGGAATCAAAAGATTAGGTATTGCTGATTATCTGAAGGTCGTACAAAGTGTTCATGCGTATGTTCCGGGAGAAGTATCGAATATAGAAAACGTAATGGCTAGTGAGCTGAGACATAAGTCTTCCGTAGCCAGAGAATATTCTGAAATTACGGATACCACTTCCAAATCAGTAGAAACAGAAAAGGTATCCGATACTTCCAAAACTTCCAGAACAGATATGCAGACGGAAGTTGCCAAAGAATTGGATAAGCAGCAGAGCATTACCGCTTATGCACATTTTAGCTACAGTGGTGGTTATAAGTTAGACATCGGGGCTGACTACGCCAATAATACAGCTCAACATGACAGTACAAGGCAAGCAGTTGCCAAGTCTCAGGAGATTACGGAAAGAGCAATGGAAAGAGTCCTTACGAAGATTAACGAGGAGAGAATTCAGAAAATCATCAAAGAATATACGGAAACTAATGTTCATGAATTCGACAACAGAGGAAAAGCTCTTACAACCAATGAACCGCCACAACACATTACAGGGGTTTACCGTTGGATTGACAAAAAGATGAAAAACCAGATTTACAACTATGGCAAACGTACCATGTTTGAATTTATGGTTCCTGAACCTGCAAAACTTCACCGTTTAGCATTAGCAGTATCCAATGCTCAGGTGCTTACTGCTCCTGTAGATCCCAGGAAAGCTCCGGAGCCCTGGAATATGGCAACCCCGAAAGCAGCAACGAAAGAAATGCTTTTACATTGGGCTCAGATTTACGGGGTACAGTTAACAGAGCTTCCGAAAGAAGATGTAGAGGTGTATCAGGAAATTAAAGGAGCTCCCAATTCAACTGGCTCTTTTGGTGCTGTAGGAACACCTATTAATATTACTCAAAACTATGCTGCAAAGAGCATGAAGGTTCAATATTATATGGACAGAAATTCTTTATGGCACAACAGTAATTTTTATTGCAGTAATGGTAAAGGTGGAGAAAGGGATTTAAGTTTTGGCGGCAAGATTAATCAGGGAACCTTTACTGAAGGCGGATTAAACCTTGCAGGAACTTTCAATTACCTTTATAGAGGCCGAAATATTGAAGATGTAACGCTTAATGTTACTTTGTATTGCAAACTTTCTGATGCTTTTATGCTTCAGTGGCAAACCGAAAACTTCAACGCTATCATTCAGGCATATGAAGAAGCCTACAAAAAATTCCAGGAAGAACAGGCAAGACTGGATGCTGAACAAAAAGAAAAAGAAGCCGAAGCGAAAGAAAAACAGGGAACGTTCTACCGATACATGGAACATGATGTACTGAAACACAACTGTATTGCTTACCTCTTACAGGATTATTTGAATGTTTTGGGGCAAAGCTTTACCGATGGAGACAAAATGGAAAATTTCCAGGTTTTCTTAAACGAAAATCTTGATAAATATACTGCACTGGCGAAGTTCATGGAACAGGCTTTTGAATGGGAAATTATGGACTATACGTTCTATCCATATTATTGGGCCAACCGTAAAATGTGGCAGGAAATGTATATCTCCGAAAGCGTAGATCCTTTGTTCAGAAGCTTCCTGCAGGCAGGTATGGCGAGAGTAATTGTTACCGTAAAACCTGGTTTTGAAGATGCAGTACAGTTCTTTATGACAACAGGGAAAATCTGGAACGGAGGTGAAGTTCCTGTCATCGGAGATCCTATGTACATGAGTATTGTGGATGAAATGAGACAGCCTACAGGTGTAGCACAAGGTAAATACTGGATTACCAGAATCCCTACTACCCTTACTATTCTTCAGGATAAGTCTACAGGACTTCCAGTGGAGCAGCCGCTGCCAATCTTCCAGGAAACGAATCCTGATAATTGTGAAAACCCTCTTGAACTGGAAACCGAAACCAGTTTTGAGCAGAGAAACGTGCAGTTATCGCATAGTACAGAACCTACAACATTACCAAGTACCATTATAAAGCCAATATAATATACTTAAAAATATAGATTTGAAAGTGGTGCGTAAAACCATCACTTTCTTTTTTTGATAAAATATTAACGGCTTATTGCTAAACAAAAAAACGAATATGAAAACAGGAAATATAGGTATAAGAAACCTTGCAGATATTGGCGTTGCAGATATAGATGTGTATGGAACGGGAAGAAGAGGAACATCCTCAACTACTCCAAAATTAATTATGTTCTTTAGATCAGAGGATCAGGCAAAAGGCTTACCGAAACTAGATTCTTCAGGAAATGTAAAAGGAGATTCTAAATATGATCAGTCTTTTGGTTTTGATCTGTTTAATGAAAGATTATACGGAAATAATACAGATGTTTACAAAAATGGATACTATGAGAAACAACCGAAGAAAAGAGCCGATGGAACTATTATTTATGAAGCTGATGGAACGACTCCACAATTAGAAGACAAAACTGATGCTGCAGGAAATAAAATAGAAAAAAAAATAGGGAAGCTTGAAACTTTTTATGATAAAGAAAGTTCTTTATTGACTGAACTAAAAGATTCAGGAACATCATTTTTTATAGATAATGAATATACATTATCAAAAAGAAATAAAAAAATGACAGATTTGAGTTATTATATTCCAAATATTCTTATAAAGCCTGGAAAAGAGGTGAAGCTGTATGCTAAATTTTTTGATACTGATAGCGCATCGAGACTGGGTATGGACATATTTTTAAAACCTTCTTCCAATAAAGGAATAGAATTTCTTACTGATAAATTAACATTTAATAAAAGTGAAGAAGTATTGGAATTCAAAATAAAAACAAAGCTAAGTGAGCCTATTGAGTTTAAAACTATAATAACGGCTCATGTGAAAGATAGTACTGGAAAAGAAGTCGAGATAGGAAAGCTAGCCCTGCTTCCTAATAAACTCCTGCAAGCAAAACTTTTTTTTATTGATGTTTTTTATAATACTACAACAGCGTCAACTCCATTTAATGGAACAACTATGATTACAAATCTCAATCAGAAAGCTATGAACCAGGCTTCTGTTGAACTCATATCCGGAGGAGTAAATAAATCTTTTATAATTAAACCTACTGATGAAGCATTAAAAAATGGTGTTTATGATGGGCAGCCTATCTCTGGTGTTTTGACAAACAAAGGAACAGGAAAGCCTTATGAGCTAAGTGATCTAGGTAAGGGTTTAAGGATTATTACATCCAAATTCTATGAAAGCATGGTAAACGAAATTTTAGCGAACATAGAGATCGAACTGAAAAAATTAGATGTAAACGATGGGGCTGTTACCAGAAAACTTATAGATGTAAGTTCTTCAATAAAAGATGAATTAAATTCTTTAGATGCAATAAAAGATTTTAAACTAGATGATGGTACTATAATAAAAAGGTACAATTTCATTATTCAAACATTGTATAATTATCTGCATCATGAGTTTAACATTAATTATATTTTTGCATTTATCTGTCATAATATTGAAACTACGGTTACTTCAAGTACATCCGGAACAACTACCACAACCTCAAGAGATGAAGCGATGGCTTTTTTAGATGCTAAAGAATTAATTATCCCTAATAATGCTATTGGAAAAACGATGACATTAGCTCATGAAATTGCACACAATTTCGGAGTAAGACACACTTTTGATATTCCGGGAACAGAACCACAAATAGGAGATATTAAATTGGCACAAAAGCAAACATTGGAAAACATTATGGACTACCCTAAAAATGGTGATGCAGATAGACGGAATTTCATCCGGTATCAATGGGAGAAAATGAGAGAAAAAACAGATTCCAACGTAAATACCATATCTGAGCTTAATTTTGTAAAGCAGGAGTATTATCAATATGTTGGTCTTGTAGATTACACAAAAGAAAAAGGTTTTCTATGGGATTTTAGTCAAAATTTAATCTACTTTTTAATGAAGGCATTGGCAAATAAATACAGTGGAGATTTGGGTGAAATTAAAAATTCAAGTGACAAAATTTTAACTATTTTTACGAATGAAATAACAAAAACGCTAAATAAAATATGAAAAAATCACTTAGTGCATTCTTAATTATTATGACTTCAGTAAGTTTTTCGGCTCAGAATATTATTAAGTATGATTTTAAAAAGCGAGTAAATCATGTTTTTCAAGATGTTTTATATGTAGCTTTTGAAGATATAATGAATAATTCTTATGGAAAGACAAAAAATATAGAATTAGGGATAATTCCGCTTAGTTTTGCTCTTTGGAATAATAAAAATGTCGATAATACGCATAGTAAAAAACAAGAATTACACAATAAATATGAGATATACAGATATAAAAGCGATGACCATTTTAATGTTCGTATTGATTTGAATGATAACAAAGAGGGAGTTTATAACAACTCTATGAGTATAGATACTAATAAATTGTTGATTAAATTTGAGAAAGATAAATATAATACACATGTTTATACTTATTTAGATGCTTTTGGAATTAGTTTCAATTTTGATAATGATGAAAATAATACTGGATTATCTAAAAATTTCTTTTGTAAAACAAAGGTAAATTCCAATGGATATATAAATACAGCTGCAGATTTTAGAATATATAATATCTTTTATTTTACTACTTTATCTATTTCTTCCCGTTCATGGGATAAAAAAAATGACAACGAAAGATTTGACATTACTATTTATGAAGTATCAGATAATGATAATACCCTTCGCATGAGAAAAACCCTTATAAAAGGTAATAATGAAGGAGCCATAAAATATTTGAAGAAAAACGATATAGACTATGTTGATTATCTTGAAAATTGGGGAGAAAAATTCAAAGAAGAAGATTTTAAACCATTAGAATAAAAAAGAAAAACGTCTAAAACAGGCGTTTTTTAACTTCTAAGGAGATAAAAATGAAGCACCAGACTTTCTAAAGAAAAATAAAGAGCTAGATTGTAAAAGAAAAACCAGATAGATTCATATTAACAGCCACAACTTAATCTGACAGTTTGGTCGTAAAAATATTTGTCATTTATTCAATATTATCCTTACTTCCAAAAGTGAGGATTTTTTGTTTTTGGGTACTCACCTTTGTTTTCACTCAAATATTAATGAAATCTAAAATTGGCCTCGGGAAGTGTATTATTTTTTAAAAAGGCTTCGTATTCCGGAGAAAGTATGGCCCGTTCAAATGTATTTTTCCCGCTCATACTTCCGAGACGTACTTTATCTTTTCCAAATTTTTTATTCATTGCATCCATTGCCTTCATAACCGGAAGATGCTGGTTTTGGGTATCTTCTTCAAAAAGGCTGATGAGTCTTTCATCTTCAGGAACAAAATCATTGACGATAACTCCTGCTTTTTTGTAATGGAATCCGTCCCGGTAAATCGCTTCAAAAAGTTCGTTTACCACCCTGCCTATCAGAATAGAGGAATTGGTTGGGTTAGGAAGGATCTGCGTTATTGCATTTCTATATTCCGGAAGGTCTTTTCTGAAGCGGTTGGTCTGCACAAAAACAGTAACCATCCTGCAGCAGGTATTTTGCCTACGGAGTTTTTCGGAACAGTACATTCCAAAGGTTTCTACACGTTCCCGGACTTCCTCTTTCCGGGTAAGCATTTCCATAAAGCTTCTGGTAACTGCAATTGATTTTTTAGGAGATGGGGCATCCAATTCCAGCTGGCGGATTCCTTTCAGTTCATTCATCATTCTCACCCCGTGGATTCCCATGATCTTCCGGACCCACATTTCGGGTTTCTGGAGAAGATCCCAGGCTTTGTAAACGCCGCTGTCATGCATTTTTGCGGCAAGCTTACGCCCTATTCCCCACACGTCGCCTATATTGAGCCATTTTAGAGCTTTTTCAATTTTTTCAGGGGTGTCGAGGATATAAACACCGTCAAATTGATCAGGATACTCTTTTACGATTCTGTTGGCTACTTTACAGAGTGTTTTGGTGGGAGCAATTCCTATGCTTACGGGAATATTTTCCTGCTTTATAATTTCATTTTTGATCTTCAGGCAATATTCACGGATATCTATATATTTAAAGCCTGAAAGCTCCAGAAACAGCTCATCAATACTGTAAACTTCATATTCCAGAACGTATGATCTTGAAATATCAATAACCCGCTGGCTTTTGTAATTATAGAGTTCAAATTTCGCAGAGAAGCTTTTTACATCATGCTCCTTGAAAAGATCTTTATATTTGAACGCAGGAGCTGCCATAGGAATACCCAGATCTTTAGCCTCTTTGCTTCTGGACACAACACATCCGTCATTATTGGAAAGTACCACAACGGCTTTCCCCTCAAGAGCAGGATCCAAAGCTCTCTCGCAGGAAACAAAAAAGTTGTTGCAGTCTACTAAAGCATACATGACAGAATAATTTTAATGCAAAATTACATTTAAAAAAGCAATTATTCCCGTTTACTTTAAAATCATAATCATATTTAATAATCTGAATATGAAATAGTTGATTTATTTTAAACACGTCAGGTTCTGTCGCATTAAAGCTATAATTTATACGCCCTCATTCTGCCGTTTTCAGATGATAAAGGCCTGCTGATCGCTGATTTTGTGCATAAAATTTTTAAGATGATGTATATTATTAAAATGTAAGGTGACATGAAATTTTATACTTTTATTTAATATTTTAATTAAACACGTCAAGTTCCGTCGCCTTTAACCTATACTTTTGTTTCATAAATAAGTAATAATGAATCATGGATAAAGTAACGTCAGAAAGAATAGACAAGCTTCACCCTTCTGTAAGGGATGAAGTAAAACAGATCATAAAAGAATGCGATGAAGCCCTTACCGGAAGAGCTAAAGTAAGAATTACCCAGGGCCTGAGATCTTTTGAAGAACAGGAAAAGCTGTATGCCATCGGGAGGATTACGTCCGGAAAAAAAGTAACAAATGCCAAAGCCGGCCAGAGCATCCACAATTACGGACTAGCTGTTGATATCTGCCTGATGATCGACGGAAAAGTGGCAAGCTGGGACACTGTGAAAGACTGGGACAATGACAGGGTAGCCGACTGGTACGAATGTGTAAAAATTTTTGCAAGACACGGCTGGGACTGGGGCGGAAACTGGAAGACCTTCAAGGACCTTCCCCACTTCGAAAAAAAGAATATCCGGACCAAAAAAGGACTGGTGAAAACAAGCTGGCGAACGCTGTCAAAGCTGGTTAAGGGCAATGACAATTATGTTATTTTTTAAATCAAATTTTATACGTCATGTTTTGACGCCATGACAGTATAGCTTTGTTTTAGAAAAATTTAATATTAAAACACAATGAATATAATAAAACCTTTAGGAGTTCCTATAGTTGAAGGAGTTGGACGTTTAAAAACTCCGATGATTCAGTCTGTAAAAGCGTTAGGTTTGTACTTAAAAGAAAGTTCTGGAGAATATAGTGCAGACTTTTATGGACTTGAACCTGGGCAGGGAGTTAGCTTTCCAAAACTGTTGCAATATCTGAAGAGTAATCAAAAATCCAAACTCTATTATGGATATTTCAGAGGCGCAAGAATCGCAGAAAGGAAAGCTGTAAGCAGATATGGTGTTGTAGAAACCGGAAAACTTTTCAACAAAACCATCCCTTTCACATACATTAATGAATACAAACAGAAAATTGAAACAACCATTAATTGCGGAATTAATAAAAGAGAAGATCATATAGAGGATATTCCCTATTTTTCACTGAATGTGAATTACAAAAATAAAACCATCAATTGTGGATTAAATTACTTCTATATTAATACGGAAAAATACAGAAAATCTATTCCAATTACAGCTACTGACAAAGATTTTACAATTAATGATAAATATAAAGCTATTAAACTTTTTTCTGAAAACATTTCCGATATGTATCATCTGGTTGCAGAGATACAAGGGAAAGACAATGCCGAATGGTATAAAGACCTTGTTAATGAGCATTACATTAATCTTGTAAAAAACACTAGCACAGCCGAAGAGTTGATATGGCTATACGAAAATGCTGCAGATTTTACTTTGTCTGCTCTATCACAAGAATTGTTATGGAAACATATCTGTACATTCTACAGCTACGATACCCTAGGAACTTTCAGCTTTGTGAAAGATGCAAGTTTATCATTAATGCGTGCTTTATTTGCTTTTGACACATCAGAAAAGATAAAATATCTTATGGAACAGTTCCATAAGAACCAAAGTTTTGTAAAGAAAATTTATGATGCTCTGGATGGCACGATGACTTTCGGTGGAAAAGAACAAAAATGCCAAACCATTTTCGCCAGTATTATTACAGGTTTTTGCTTCGCAGACATCTCATCTCTCAATTTTACAAATGAAATTTTCTATGTAGGAAAAGATTATTATGTAAACGTAACGGATGTTAAAAGCGACGACAAAGAGCAAAGTAAATACTGGGCAGAACAACGTCATAAAAACGAAACTTACTATGTGGACAGCGGAACAGCTCTCATAGAAATGGGTGGAGATATGGTTCTGATTAGCAAAGTAAAATTGCATCCCTTAGATGTTGTAACACTTTTACAGAAAGATACCGACAGTTTATTATGCGTACCGGTATTATTTTTAAAAGATATTGATCATCAGAAAGATATACAAAACCTGCTGACAGCCGTAAGAATTGGTGTAGATATGTTGGCAATTGGTTTAACCATTGCTACTTTGGGAGGCGCTTCTCCTTTGCTGGCAGTTGCTGGAGCACTGGAAATTGGCATTGCGGTAACCGATATTGCAGTAATGACTAATAAGGATAAACTTTCTGAGGAATTTTTAAAAACATGGGAAAAGATTTACCTCATTGGCGGTATTGCTACGGCTTCACCGTTGGTGGTCTCTTCTTTATACAAATTAGGCGGGAAGATTCTGGCTTCATCTGCAAAAGCAGAAATGAAAAATTTTGTTCGGAGTTGTATGATGAAGATGATTCTGGAAGGTGAAATTTCTAATTTTACTAAAAACACTTTAAAGATTGCCAATGAGGAAACTATAGCAAAAGTATCCGAATTTTTCTTTGACCGATACAGCTTCAAGACATTTTGGGAACAGGGTTGCCAGTTGGTGTATGGAGAAGTACGGATTAGTAACAAGGTAGAAAAAGAAGTTGGCTTACTTTATAACGGTGTTATTGTTTTGGAAGGAAGTATAAAAGAAATGAGACCGCAGCTGATGAAGCTTTACACTGCAAGATACAGTAAAGCAACTTTGGAAGCTTTGCTTGAAAACCTGTATAAACTGATCCCAAAATTAGACAAAACCAAAAGATTCTGGACGTGTTTTAATGAGGCCGGAGCGGAGCTCAAATGGGGAAAATTATCTACTAAGGAAATTGAGAAAAATATTGAATCTGCCATTAATAATACTAAAACATCTGTACAATGGGAAGGCGAAGTAGCAAAAGCTTTTTCTGAAATAGATGAAGTAAAACAGATAGGAACAAAAGTAGAATACCGTAACAGCGGAATGAATAAGTTTGAACTGGCAGGAGATTATGATGTACTTACGGAGAAGTATCTTATAGAATGCAAAGAAAGCGTTTCTAAAAATATTAATAGTAAATTTCTTGAACAATTTGATAAATATTTAGATCCAAAAAATGAAAAATATATCAATATTGGAAAAAGAAAAATAGTACTTGCTATAAAATCATTTAAAGATAATGCTCTAAATTTGTCTCATCCTGTATTACAGCAACTAAAAAACAAAGGCGTAATAATGATAACAGACATAAACCAAATAAAAAATTTAAAATAATGGATGCAATACATTTAATAAGTAAACAATATATTAACACAAGTATTTTACTTAACAAATTAGAAAATGTAGCTCTAACGATAGAAAGTGAATATCTCCCACAAAGAAGTATACGACTGGCTAACGTTCAAATCAAAAAAGGAGAAGGGTATAATAATAGTGAATACCTCGATATTTATATCAGAGATCTAGAAGGCTACAACACATCGTTTAACAATCTATATGGGATCAATAATTACGGTATTCTTGTAGAAATAGATTACAACAAAAACGAAAATCTTATTGTTCCATTTTTACGTGAGATCTTAAAAGAAATGCCGGAATTATTAGTCTATGATGAAGAAACTCCTAAAGGAATAGATTGTTATGTATATAACAAACAATTTTTCGATAATAATCCAGGAACAGATTATTATGCAGTTTTAGATAAAAATCCGCCTAAAAGTTTAAATGATCTGGCTTAAAACTCAACCGCTCTTTTAGGGCGGTTTTTAATTATAATACGACAAGTTCTGTCGCTTTCCCGTTCTACCTTTGTTTTGTAAGAAAACGTCGGTTAACTGAGATCTCAAATACTGGACCCAACATCCGCTTTTTAAAGCAGAGAGTTGGTTTTAATTGTCTCAGGACCTTAATTTTTCTTTTAAAAACCAACAAAACATCACATGAAAAAGACAACCATTCTTTCTTTGGACGGGGGCGGAATCAGGGGAATTATCACCTGTATTATTCTGCGCTACATAGAAGAACAGCTTCAGTATCATGATAATCCGGGCGCCAAACTCGGTGATTATTTTGATCTGGTTGCGGGAAGCAGTACAGGAGGACTGATTGCTTCTATTATTCTATGTCCCGATGAACACCGGAAGGCAAAATATTCTATCCAGAAAGGGCTGGAATTATATGCTGAAAAGGGAGGCGACATCTTTCAGGTTTCTTTTTGGGAAAAGCTGGTCAATCCGTTTGGCCTGCTTAATGAAAAAATTTCCCAGGAAGCACTTGAAAAAAATCTGAATGACTTTTTTGGAATTCTGGAACTTAAAGAATTTATAAAACCATGTTTAATAACCAGTTATGATATTGAAAACAGAAGAGCAAAACTTTTTAATTCCTGGGAAGCGAATCTGAGTACGGATAACTTTTATGTAAAAGATATTTGCAGAGCAACATCAGCAGCTCCTACCTATTTCAGTCCGGTGCAGATCAAATCTATGTACGGACAAATCTTCAGCCTGATCGATGGCGGTATGTTTGCCAACAATCCGGCTCTCTGCGCTTATGCGGAAGCTAGAAAAATTCCTTTTGCGGAAGTATTGAAGAATCATCAGAAAGCCAATCATCCCGGCGTGAATGATATGATCATGGTTTCTATCGGAACAGGTATTGAGGCCAAGCCTTATTCTTTCAGAAAACTGCAAAAGTCAGGGAAGATAGGCTGGGTAAATCCCATTATTGATATATTAATGTCTGCCAACGCGGAAACAGTAGATTATCAGCTTTGCCAGATGTTTCAGACTTTAGGCCAGCGAAATCAGAAAAATTATTACAGGCTGAATCCTTCATTAAAAAATGCCTCTCCGGCAATGGATAATGTAAGAAGATCAAATATTGAAAACCTCATCCAGGCAGGACTGAGCTATATTGATGATAACAGAGAAATTCTGAACCAAATCGTACAGAAACTGATCAAAAATAAAATATAAGCTTTTTAGCTTATAACTACCTAATATAAGCTTAAAAGATAATATTTAAAATTGATAAAAAGTTTTTTAAACACGTCAAGTTTTGTCGTCCTCTCCCACTACTTTTGGAGTATAAACAAAGACACAAAAAAACAATCATTAAAATTTTAAAAAGCCTTTGAATTCAACATTTATCAATGCTGGACAGCCGGAAATATGTTCACAACATCACCTCAACCTTAAGACACAACACATGGAAACACCAGATCACAATCCAGATATCCTTTTCGATGAAGATCTCTATACTATTGAATGGAGCGATATCGAACATGCTGAGATGGACTATGAAAACTATCTCAATGACATTGAAAGTTTTTTCAGGAAAGATTTCGAAGATGCTATTCCTGAAGAAAATACATACTAAATAAATTTTAACACGACAAGTTCTGACGCTGTCCGGAATTATCTTTGAAACACCCAATCAAGACACCCGACAACATCTCATAATCATTCAAACACACCTTTGAATCTATCATTCACAAAATGCCGGACAGCCAGAACTATGTCTAAAAATCTATAAAAAATATGAAAATGTAACCATAAGGAGGAAAGACATCCGGCAATCACTAAAAAAACTAAGACTGAAAAAACCGAAAGATCTACTAAAAAGATTTTTCCAAACATAACCTATTAATCAACCAAAAAATCACACAATTTATTATGAAAACAAAAGAAGATTTAAAACTCTACTTCGAAAACGGAGATAAGCCTACACAGGAACAATTCTGGGACTGGCAGGACTCTTATTGGCATAAAAGCGAGATGATCCCGTTACACCAAATTGCAAACATTGATGCCTTAAGCGTTGAAGGTCTATTAGGGAATATAAAATCAGGAGGGGTTCGGGATTGGGTTCTGGGTTCCTACAAAGCTGGTGAAGTTGTCAGACATCTTGGTGTTTTATGGAAAGCTAAAATAGATATTACAAGTGCAGTTCCAGGTAATAATGCTAACTGGGAGGTCTATTTCCCATTTCTTAAGTCCCCAGGTATTTTTACATCACATTCAACTACTTTGACGATTAATGTTGTTACTAATACCGTTACTTTAATTGGTACTTCAACAAATAAAATTATCACAAATCAAGGTGTATTTAATATTCGGGCACAGTCTGTTGATACTTCGGCTAATCCAACATATTATGCGATTGTTTATAATACCTTAAGTACCAATGCAAGAGCAGTTACAATTTATAATAATGCTGCAACACCTTTGGAGATTAATGATTATGTTTTATTTTATGTATTAAATCTAAATTCAACACTACAGGATGTTTTTGGAGCTAAAGGGTACACTTTAATCAATACAACAGGAACAATCGCTTACCCAATAAAGCCTGTATCAGTTGCTGATGTTTTATATAATAAAATATTTTCAACCTGGCAGGAATCAAGAACTTCAGATGAAAAATTTTGGCTTAGTAAAGCAATTTTGGATGCTGAATTCTATAATGTAAAAGATAATACGGTTGTTACATTATATGGACTGGGAAAAAATGTTACAACTACTAATTCATACCTCGGTTTTATTTATGCAGAAACAGGTAAGCCCGCACTGTTCCTGTACGCAGATGAATTTAATAATGCATTCTCTATGCCTTATGATCCTCTATTGCATTCTGGGGTAAAAACGTATTATCTCAGATCAGGCACTAAAAGGGAATCCAATACAACAATATATGGAAAAGTAACGATTGACTGGTCTCAAGTACCTAATCAGAAAAGAGTAGTTGAAAGTAATTCAGGAGTAATCAATAATAGTCATTTAAGCAGGACATCATATCAAAAGTCAGAAGTTTTTAATAATCCTTTGGGGTTTGTAAAGTTTGCACGGTCCCATAGTTTCAATGATTATTATTCTGCGCCAAAATTAGAAAGTTATGCCGGCACGGATGGATCTGGAATTCCAAAAATGCCCTATCAGGATTGTAGAGAATGGGCATTAAAATGGGATGAGCTTGTCACCAATACCCCGCCAGGATATTCAATTACTAAGGAGACACTTACAACTGATGTTCCTACAGACACAAATACTGAGGGGAAACTGCCAATTTACGGTTATACTTTTTCACCTAACAAGTTAACCGCCGGAGACCCTACCGGAAACAATGCTCAGACACTACCACGAATTGTTTTAAATTGTTCAATTCATGGCTTCGAAAAGACTCCTTCATTTGTTGCTTATGAGTTCATGAAACAAGTTCTGACAAATTGGAAATCTCATCCTTTTTTAGAGTATTTGCGATTTAACGTTGAATTCGTGATTATACCGTTCGCAAACCCACATGGATGGAACGTAGGATCCGGCGCAGGAACCCGCAAGAATTTTAATTTGGTTGATCTAAATAGAAATTTTCCGACATTCTGGGCAGGCGGTGGCACTTCTGCTGACTCTACATATCCTGGTCAAGCGGCATTATCAGAAATTGAATCCCAGGCAATATATACATTCATGCAGGAAAAAATCACATCAAACACTATAATGGGTGTGGATTTCCACAATTTTCACGGCACACCTCAGGCAGATCCGAAAAATTACAATATGGCGTGGGTTGTGAATCTTGGCTCCGAATTAGGTCAAAGTTCGGCTAATGTTTTAATGAAGGAACTGTCAGCAAAATACAAGGCTAAATCCTTACTAATTCCACAATCCGATGATTATTACATTGGACAATCGAATAACTATAACGGCCCTGGCTTTAGTGGTTCTGCAATGAAATCTCTGGGTGCCTTATATGCTTCAACGTTTGAGGTTTGTCAGAACTTCCGATTCAATTCTGCTTTTAAAAGCCATGATAGTGATGCTATAACTTTTGGACTTGAAACATTTACCAACTATCTAAGAGTTTTTCTAGCTGAACATTTAGATGAATATAACAGAATAAAACCATAAAAATCTATTAATGCTCATTATGTCTGTTTTTAGGATAAAACGCATTCAATATCCCATCTCTTAAAAATGTTTCTGCACCCGATGGACTGGACTGGACTCATGCTGGCATTCCGGAAACAGCAACAATAATGCGCTATTTCGATTTATAACAACAATTTAATATGAAAACAAAAGAAGAACTCAGGCTGTACTTCGAGAACGGAGACAGGCCTACACAGGAAGATTTCTGGACATGGCAGGATTCTTACTGGCACAAGGATGAAAAAATAGACATAACTAAAATTGCAGGTCTGGAAAACGGCTTCCCGCGATGGAATGATTTTCATGCGGAAATAGATGAAAACGGAAATGCCACATTAGCGCCTCTCCGGGTTATGAATATATTTATAAAGCAAGGTACTCTGCACATTCCTGCAGGATTTGCCTCAGGAAGTGGAATATCAAATGTATTCCTTGCCGACAGTGTTCTAACCATCGGGGAAGAGGCTTTCAGCAGTAATCAACTCCAATCCCTGACCATTTCAGGAAGTGTTACCACCATCAATGGACGGGCTTTTTCATCTAATCTGCTGGAAACAATAACGATTCCAGCGAATGTAAAAGAAATTAAAGAGTATGCTTTTGCCTACAATAAGCTTAGCTCAATATACATTGTGGCCGGGGTTTCAAAGATCGGACCCAATGCCTTCAATTACAATCCGGGTATAAATACTGTAATACTTGACAACAATACACAGTACTACTCCAATTCATTTGATCCTAATACCAGGATCATTGGAGGAACCCTTATCAGCGAATCTTAAATAAATCACAAAATGAAAACAAAACAAGAACTAAAACAATACTTCGAGAACGGGGATATTCCTATCCAGGAACAGTTCTGGGAGTGGCAGGAATCTTACTGGCACAAGGATGAGAAAATTCCGTCAGATAGATTAGAATATGATTTTTCTCAAAAAGCAGATGTAAATGCTTCCAATTTAAATCCACAAAATACTCAGCTTTGGAAAGATAAAATAGAAACACAAACATCAATTCAGAATCCGGAATTGAATGGAAATATTTTAACGGTATTTTATACAGGAGAAAACGGCATCCAACAGAGTAAAACGGTGGACTTAAGCAGTCTGGCAACCAATAATATCCGTATTGAGAATGCAGAATATGATGCCTCTCAAAATATCATTACAATTACGCAGAATGACGGATCTTCGTTTCCGATCAATCTTTCTGAATTTAGTATTATTCCTACTACCAATGCAGACGGAAGTGTTTCTTTGGTTCAGGAAGGTGCCGAAAAAGTAAAAATACATAAAGCCGGTATTTCAGGCAGCTATAATGACCTGAGTGATAAGCCTGCTTTTACCGAAAATGATACATTACAATCAGTTACAGACCGAGGTAATTCGTCTACAAAAGCTATTGTTTTTAATGCTGATCAAGGCAGAGCCGGAGAATTGAATTTTAATAAAACTCTTTACTCCCATTATTTTGGTAATATTAACCCATCACAGACCGGTTACTACAATATGTCTATTGGTTACAATGCTTTGCCAAAAGTAACTACTGGTGGAAGTAATCTGGCATTTGGGTCTTATTCTTTTTCTGAATTAACGACAGGTAAATGGAATACAGCAGTCGGTGTATTAAGTGGTTCCAAATTAACCACAGGTGACTACAACGTATTTATTGGTACGGCATCAGGTGAAAACGTAACGACAAGCAGCCAAAACACAATGGTTGGTGATGAATCAGGAAATCGGACTACCACAGGATTTAAAAATACTTTTTTAGGTGTGGGAGCAGGTTACTTCAATACTACGGGTAACCTCAATACATTGATAGGCTGGAAAGCCAACAATCAATCAAACTTAGGCGATAAAAATATTATGATTGGCGTTTCAGCCGGTTCTGGTGTGACAGGCAATAATAATATTTTGATTGGTACAGGGGCAGGAATGAATGATGCAACAATCAGTAATAAATTAATCATCCATGGTAATCAGACATTAGCAGGATATTCAAATACTGCTGAAGGAAATTTTGGAAGTTTCCAGCAAGGTCAGTTAAACAGAGCTTTAATCACAGGTGATTTTGTAGATCGCTGGGTTAGAATGAATACTGGATTTCTACAAATTGGATCGCCTGCTTCAAATGCTGATGATATAACTATAACTCCCACAGCAGGAATAACGGCAGCAAAATTATATACCCCTGCCAGTAATAACGATTATGTGCAACGTGGCTGGATATTTAACAATTACTATAACCAGACCCAAATTAATTCACTGCTGAGCAGGACTTATCGTGCAATGGGTTCCGTTGCCAATTTTGGAACTTTACCTGCAACAGGTCAAACAACAGGTGATGTATGGAATTTACTTGATACAGGTGAAAACTATGTTTGGGTTGACAACCTGAATAATACCGGCATTCCCGGCTGGGATAAGCTCTCCGGAATGGTTGACGCTTCGGGTTATATACCAAGAACAGGAACCGTTACAGGCCAGCCTATAACAGGTGATATTGAATTCTCAACTGCAACACCCGCTTTATTAAAAAGTGGAAACACCTGGGTGGCAATCAATAATGGAACTTTTGATGTTTCATCAGGCACTTCAGTTTCAGCAATAGATAGATCATCATTGATTGTCAATCAAAATGAAATCTATTTAGGTAAGCAAAATTCAGGGAGTCCGGGAAAACATATTTCTATATCAAATTTTATTAATTATATAGATATAGGAGCCGAATATGATGGGCCGGGATTGGTCGGTTCAAGCTATTACGGAGAAAATTATGCTGATCAGTCATTTATCCAGAAGAAATACGCAGACAAACAACACTCTTATACTCATCATGAGGAATTAACAGGCGGAACATGGATCAACGGCAAGCCGGTTTACAAAAAAACTCTGTTTTTAGACCAAATTCCAAGAACCGGCGAGATAGACATTACACAGTTCTTCCCCGATCTTGAAACCATTGTCTCCAACCAGATGTTTACAGAATGGTATGCTCTGGATACGGCATTTGCAGGAAATCAATGGCGAACAAAAGTTTACATCACCGTAGAAAAAGAGAAGGCTACAATTGAACTGTTGGGTGAACCTGACTATAATTATTCCGTCATTGACTCATTTACCCTGACCCTCGAATACACTAAAAAATAAATCATAAAAATAAAATATTAAAATGACAACAAACAATACACCACCAGTAATGTCCGCCTTTACCGTGGGAGAATCCTTAATAGGAGAAGGCATTATTAACTATAAAGCAAACAATAATATGAATACAACAAACAATGCGTCACAGACGCTTTTCAGATTCGTGAGTTTAAGAAACCCACAATTAACGGAAACTAAAGATAAAAATTTAGGGTTTATCCACAGGCCAAAAGGAGCCACCGGTATTTTTGATACTGCAGTTGCCGGAAGACCTGCCAAATCTTCCAAATTTGGAGAAATGGCAAAAGCCGCCCGCGGATTCAATACTCAGGGGTTTGAAACAGAAAAGAAAATTGAAGAAGGAGTATTTGGAGACCTTCTTATCATCGGACGAAAGCTCTCTAAAAAAGAAACATTAGCCAATGACGACTGGACTTACGTAAAAGATTATTACAAAAGTCTTATTGACACTAACAAAGAGCTTAATCCGGAAGGAATTAAAACATTTAGTCTTCTCTGGAATAATTTTATTTATCAGATCGTTACCCCGGGAGATTTCTACATTAAAGAGGCAATCAGCCATATTCTGATGGCAATCCAGCTGGGTTTTGCGGGCAATCTGGACCTTACAGATGAAGAAATCATTAAGGTAAACGGCGATAAACCTTTAGAAAAAGCGATGAATGGAAAAGTAATATTACCAACATCATTATTTTCAGAGGATACGGAAACATCTTTTTCAGTTTCTTCCAGAGGATCTGAAGATTCCGCTCCGGTTCTGGGCGCAAAAACCCTTCAAAGATTAGAATCTGAAGCAAGAACCTCGTTGGTTGCCAACAAAGCAATCCACAGAAAAGAAGCTTTGGATAAGTTAAATACCGAATTGGGAAAACTTCAGAAAAAATACCACAAAGCGCGTTATCAGGCATATCAAGACGATTATTCCAGGTACATGGATGAAAACAGGGAACGTCTGGATCTCTATGACAGAAAGCTGGCCGAAGTAGAAAGCAGGATCACTCCGGAAACTTCGGAAGAAGAAAAAGAACGTCTTTACAATAGTTTAAAGGAATATGAAGTTCCGTCTTTTGTATTTTCATACAGAAATGAAATCAATTTAGAAGATTTGCAGGCAAAACTTTCTCCGGAATCTTTCGACCTTTTTGTTGAACTTTTCGGTGAATTTAATGCCGGAGAGGTTTCTAAAGTTGCAGCTACAGAAAATATTCAGTTTCTTTCAGATGACACCTTGAAAATTGGAACTCAGACCATTATTCTGGATGATGAAATACAAAGCTATGCTGATGCTTTGATTGTTATCCAAAACAATATTTCTTCATCAATGGAGACCGCTCTGCAAAACAGCCCTCTTCTTGAGCAGCAGTATGCAAACATCGGCGGAGCTTCAGTTCCTGTTATCCGGAATACGGCCAGAACTCCGATGGCATACAGCTTATATGCCCACAATTCTTTCAGGTTGTCCGGTAGCAGAGGATTTGTCAATTTTTCTTTTGAAGTTGAAGATGTTTCGTGGAGTGTTGCCAATGCCAAGATCATTGCCACTACAGACGCTGTCGGAACTTTTGAAGAAAACTACAGCAATCTCCAGGTCATTGATAATAAAATCACGCTACCGACATGTTTAGTCGATAAGTTCCGAAACAGTTTCAGCTTCAGAATAGAAATCATTTTTGATAACGGAAGCCAGGCATACGGAGATATTACCACACAATACCCGAAAGAAGACTTAAACCTCACAGGAATGCTTACTCTGAAACGTGCTGTAGTTGAAAATCCGGGTGAACCAGAACCGGTGACAATCCAGAAACGTAAAAATTTCGGGATAAAAAGACTCGGAGTTGCAGATTATCTGAAAGTAGTCCAAAGTCTTCATGCCTACGTTCCGGGAGAAGTTTCCAATATTGAAAATGTTATGGCCAGCGAATTGAGGCATAAATCTTCGGTTGCCAGAGATTATTCCGAAATTACAGATACCACTTCTAAATCTGAAGAAACCGAAAAAATTTCCGACACTTCAAAAACCTCCAGAACAGATATGCAGACCGAGGTTGCCAAAGAAATTGACAAGCAGCAAAGTATTACTGCCTATACAAGATTCAGCTATGGAAATGATAGCGCTATGAAATTTGAAATCGGAGCAGACTATGCCAATAATACCGCTCAGCATGACAGCACAAGACAGGCCATGATGAAATCCCAGGAGATCACGGAAAGGGCAATGGAAAGAGTTCTTACCAAAATTTCAGAAGAAAGAGTTCAGAAAATCATCAAAGAATATACGGAAACCAATGTTCATGAGTTTGACAACAGAGGAAAAGCTCTTACAACCAACCAACCGCCACAGCACATCACTGGAGTTTACAGATGGGTTGATAAAAAGATGAAAAACCAGATCTATAACTATGGTAAACGTACCATGTTTGAATTTATGGTTCCTGAACCTTCAAGATTACACCGTCTGGCTCTTACTGTTGCCAAAGCCCAGGTGCTTACCGCTCCTGTAGACCCTAGAAAAGCTCCTGAACCATGGTATATGCCGGATCCGAAACCTGCAATTATAGAGCAGATCCAGCATTGGGCACAGATTTACGGAGTACAGCTAGACGCTTTCCCGGCTCCCACTAAACAAGTTATTCATACTGCTGCGAGTGTTCCTCAAACCAATGACGATTTTGGAATAGATTATACCCAGTTTACAATTCCTGACAACTATGCTGCGAAAAATGCAAGCTTTCATTGTGAGGCAGGTCGAAACAGAGGTGGCGGATTGCAGGGATCCCGTTATGCAGAAGTATACTGTTCCAATTTAAAAGGAGATATGGTTGGTCTCAATGATCGTGGAGATATTATTTTTGACAGAGCATCGTCCGGTCTCAATCTAACAGGTAATGTAAGTTTCCAGGTGAAAGGACATAATATTAGACATTATACCATTAAAGCAACAGTAAATTGTGAACTAAGTGATGAATTCATCAGCAAATGGAAAACGGAAAGTTTCAGTGCAATCATCAAAGCTTATGAAGATGCTTACACAAAATTCCAGGAGGAGCAGGCAAGATTAGATGCAGAACAGAAAGAAAAAGAGGCACAGGCTAAAGAAAGACAAGACAGTTTCTACCGTTATATGGAGCATGATGTCTTAAAGCACAACTGTATTGCCTATTTACTGCAGGATTACCTTAATACATTAGGGCAAGCAACAACAAACGGAGCTGAGGATAAGACAACCATGGATAACTTCCAGGTATATCTGAATGAAAACCTGGATAAATATACCGCCCTTGCCAAGTTTATGGAACAGGCCTTTGAATGGGAAATCATGGATTATACTTTCTATCCGTACTATTGGGCAAACCGTAAGAGCTGGCAGGAATTCTACCTGAGCGAAAGTATGGATCCTTTATTCAGAAGCTTCTTGCAGGCAGGTATGGCAAGAATTATCGTTACCGTAAAACCAGGCTTTGAAAATGCCGTACAGTTCTTCCTGGAAACAGGCCTTATCTGGAATGGCGGTGAAGTTCCGGTAATCGGAGACCCAATGTACATGAGTATTGTGGACGAAATGAGACAGCCTACCGGAGAAGCCCAGGGTAAATACTGGATTACCAGACTGCCTACAACGCTTACCATTCTTCAGGATAAGTCTACAGGACTTCCGGTGGATCAGCCATTGCCGATTTTCCCGGAAACTGATCCGAAAAACTGTGAGAATCCTTCGGAACTTGAATTTACAACAAGTTTTAGACTGGATGAAAATGCACAGTTATCACATAGTGATGAACCGACAACATTACCGACTACAATTGTTGGATAACAATTAATCTTAATCAGCGGTGTGAAATACCATCGCTGTTTTTTTAAAATTTTAATCTCAAAAAAATGAAAAATATAGATATTAGAAATCTGGCGGGTATTGGTGTGGCTGATATTGATGTCTACAAAACCAATAGCAGAAAAAAATATGAAAAATATGTAATTGAAGGAAAAATAAAATTTTATCGCTCCAAAACACATAGCGAAGATAAACTTGGCATTCAAGATAATCTTTATAAAGGAGAATTTGGTTTTGATTTATACAATAAAAAAAGCTGCCCGAAAAAAGGCTTTATTCATTATTACAATATAGAAGGTAACTCTTTAGAAAAAATAAATGATGAAAAATATGAAGAATATATTTGTCCTTATGTAAGTATCTGGCCTAAAACTAAAATTATGCTGTATGTCAAAGCAGAAAAAAATCCAGGTGCAGAAGAACTTTTAGAATACGAATGTACGGAATGGAATAAGAATACTAATACGTTTAGCAAAGCATCATCTGCAATAACAATTACCAAAGAAAAACCTGAAGAAGATAAAAAAGATAAAAATAAAAAACATTTTAATATAAGCATTAATTGTACAGCAGCTTTTGAAAATGACATCAGTATTGTTGCAAAATACAATAATGAAACGGTAGGTAGAGTAATTGTGAAAGCCAATTCTAAAATATATGAAGCAGAAATACAACCTGTTCTTATAAAATTTGGCACTATTTCCAATTCTGAAATGTCTTCAAGCAAAACACATGATGCTTTTATAAAAGAAGACTTTTTAAATTTTTTCAATACTAAATCTTTTAATCAAGCTTATTTGCATGGCACATTAGCTTCAGAAACTCATACTGTAATTTTTTCATTAAATGATTTCATAGAAAAAAAAATAATTGTTTCGCGAACAATAACAAGTGACGAAAAAAAATCCCTCCCTTCCGCCAAAAATGGATATTATATTATTGATAAGGAACAATATAATAGTTTAATTGAAAAAAGATACTGCAGACTTGTAGATCCCGAAAATGAGAAAAGGCAGAAAACAAAAGAAAAACTAATGCTATGCATTCAAAAAATATTGTCACATTTTAAACTCGGTTTTAAATATGATGAAGAAGTTAATTTACAAAAAGCAAAAGAGTTTTTTTCAAATCAAACAGCAACATCAATTTGGAAAAAAGCGGAAGTCCAAACTGCATTTAAAGAATATGAGTCCATTAAGAAAAATTATACAGGTGATATTTTTCTGAACAAAAAAGATAAATTGCATTTATTCTATACAAAAGATATAGAAGGTACATTAAAAATAGATGATACCGAAGATGAAATAGCAGGTATTGCCCAAGCATTTTCCAAACTTGGGTCTGCAACATGCCATATTTTTAATAATGCTCTAAATGATAAAGCGAGTACAGGGCTTATTGTTCATGAACTTGGGCATTCCTTAAGTCTAGAACATACTTTTCCATCACAGCTAGAAAAAAATATAACTTCAAGCAAAGAGCAATTAAATAAAAAAAAGGAAAAGAAAAAAGATTTGGAAAAGAAAATCTTGTCTTATGCTCTAGATTTAAAAAACTATATCGGTATTGACCGCGTTTATAGAGATATTAATACAGTTGTTAATGCCAAAATCAGCAATATTAGCCAGGAATATTTTGAAAATTATTTTATAGCATATTTTACAGGGACATATACTAATTATAACCTGGGAGTAAAAATAGACTATACTGAAATGAATGACATCATAAAAATTGAAGAAAAAACATTACCTCTTCCTGTTGAAAATCCTATTGAAAAAATTCAGAAAGAAATTGAAGCACTTGTTGAGGAAATTAAAGTAATGGAAAAACAGTTAACAACTGAAAGAGTTAGAATTTCAGAAACGGAAGAAAACTTTATGGATTACCGACAGAAATCCAGCGGATCATTCAATACAAGTTTTGAATATAAATCATTTTATCAGTGGCAATGGCAAAAAATAATTAACTTTGGAATACAAAATAAACATTTTAAAGAAGTTAAGCAATCATGAGAACATTACTTTTTTTTTTATTAATTACAAATTTTCTTTTAGCACAAAATTCAAAAATTGAATTTTTATCAAGTGAAAAAAAATATGGTGTATCAAAAGATAAGAAATTGATTATCCCTGCAAAATATGACTCTATAACTATAAAAGACAATTTCTATATTGGATATTTACGCAACCATTGTGATTTATATGATAAAAGCGGCAATCAATTATATCATGATCTGCATACTGTCCAATTTTTAGATAATTTCTTTTTTAATAATGTTCAAATAATTGATTTATCCGGGAATACATATTTTATTGATTCAGTTGGAAACAAATTGAATCCTGATGAAATCAAAAGTAATTTTACAAGAACACCGTTATTGGATGAGGAATTAAGTTATAATGCTGTTGAAACATATGAAATAAAATCCCCCTTTCAAATCAGTTTTAGTCTCCTCGATACAAAGAAAATCAAAAACAAAGATATTGAATCACATAAGATCATATCACCAGAAAATTCAAACTTTATAAAATTTTTATTAACAAACGATACCAGTATTTCTTTTCCTAAAGATTATAAGTGCTATCTAATTGCCTACATGAGTTGTATATTTAATCAGTATCAGGTTCTTGTTGAAAAAAATAAAAAATTTGGAATATGGAATTTAAAAACAAAAAAGTTTGAGCTACCTGCTCATTACGAAGATATACAGGTTTTTGATCAAAATCTAATTTTAAAAAGAAACGATCTTTACACTTTCTTTCCTAATATTGGAAAAAAAACCAAATATAAAAAGTTAGAACCCTACATAGAATATTTCGCCAGATTTGAAACTCCAGATGGCAAAAAAGGATGGGTGGATAGAAAAGGAATAGAATATTTTGACCAATAATATAGATAAGCCTCAAAATTATTTGGATACAAAATTTCATAATCAAGTTGTTAGAGTAGTTTCTCCATTAGAAAAAGAAAGACTATCAAATATTCTATTTAATTACTCTAAAGGAAGTGGGTTTGTCTATTTTTTAGATAAAAAAAACAATAAAATTACAATTGTTAGTTTTTCAGGTGTAAGTGGAAAAAAAGAGTATGATACAATTAAAAGCCTTAGTAACAATAATAAAAATGAATTTGAAGAAATAATATTTGCTACTGCAACAAGTATGGAAATACTAAAATAATTTTATTGTTTAGGGCTTTCTTTCAAAAAGAAAAAGTACTTGTAGTGGGAAGAAAATAAGTTTGAAATTCTTGTTAATGGGCAGCAGAATCTTTTAATGAAACAAATATTGAAAGATAATCCAGAGATAACAATAGTAAATAAAGAATGAAACCTTACCTTAAAATAATTAATATAATATTATTTACAGCAATACAGCTATGTTATTCTCAGAATAAAATAGTTTTAGATTCTGTAAGAGTTAGTGTTTGTAAGAAAAAATGTAAAACATTTACAAAAGAACTATTGGATAAAAAAAACAATAATTCTGCTACTCCTTCATTTATGTTAGGAACTCCAAAATATTTGAAAATGTTTTCAATTTCTTCAAAAGTCAGAATGAATATTTATCCTTTTAATGAATATGATTCTATTTATATTGCAAAACCCACATTCATAAAGGATATAGAAGAACCTAGAAATTACTTACAAGAAAAATATCATAACTCAGTAAGAATACTAACTGAAGATGAAAAAATAAAACTTTCAGATATTTTATTTAATTATCATAAAACATATGACTTATACCGTATAGGTGAAAGAAGTACAATTGGTTGTGATTGCATACAATTAAAATATCCAAAAATTATTTTATTATTTAAGAAAGCTGGACAATTTAAAAAATATATTGCTTTTCCAGATGATGGTTGGAATAGATATAATCTTACCGATGAAGAGTATCAAAATTTTGACTGGTCAGAGGAAAAAGAGAATGTGATACTCGATATGTTAAAAAAAGATATTCTTCCAAATCAAAAGAAAAATTAACACCAAAGCTGCAACTAATCATTGCAGCTTTTTAATATTATCTAAATAAATAACTTTCAAACAAGGAACAGCAGATAATATCATGGATTATTCTGGTATTACATATGGTTTTTTAATTATCAACATAATATAAAAGATGGTATCTGGAATGAGGATGGAAAAACTATTATATATAAAGACGGGAAAATAATCTCCAGCAATTAAAAAACTCTTTAAAAAAATAAAATCTTCGGTTTATTATATTAGAAATATATTTGAAAAAGAAGATTTTGATTTACTTAACACACAGCAAATTAATCAATTTGAAAATAGTAGGAAAACCAAAGATTTTGAGACAAGCCTCTTATTATTTTTCTGTTAAAGCTTCCCACAAAAAAATAAAACACGACACGTTTTATTGCATTAAGCATATATATTTGTCTTATAAAAATTTACCATGAAGTATATTATTTTCTCACTTATATTTTTAGTAAACTTTTTTAGAGCGCAAGAGTTTCCAACAAAATTTGAAGAAAATGGTAAATTTGGACTAAAAGATCAAAATAACATCTTACTTCCTGCCATTTATAATCGGATATCTACTCATATTTTGATTATAACGCACAAATCTGATGAGACAAATATTTATGATCAAAACCTATCCATTCTATATAAAGATCAAGAAATTCTTAATTATCATTACTCTGAGAATCCGGATATTTTACAAATTATTTTAAAGAATGGGGCCTTGTTAACTTATACGCAAAATGGATTACTGAATGACCATTCTCAATTAATCCTACAAAAAGAATCAGATAAATCCTATAAAGAAAGTGGTAACAGTGGATCTCAAACCTATACAATTGAAAAAAATAAAATTCAGGAAAAATCACATCATATTTTTGTTGAACCGGAAGATGAACTCTTAAATATTAAATATCCTATTTATGGCCAAAATCCCAAGTTTTTAAATAATAAAAAAAGTTTAGAAATTGAATATGCTTTAAAAAGAAAAAATAAATCAAATGAAAAAATTATAGAGTATGGATATAGTGAAGAAACGCTATTTATCCCATTAAAAATATCCTATATTATTTCAAAGTTAAAGAGTAAATATGGAGTTTGGGATTTTAAAGAGCAAAAAATAATTATTCCTTTTGAATATCAAAAAATTGTCTCTCACCAAAATTATTTCTATCTGGAAAAAAACGGCTTATCTACATTCTATCCAAACATAGGCACAGAACCAAAATATAAAAAATTAGAACCCTATATCTGTGCTTTCGCCAGATTTGAAACTCCAGATGGCAAAAAAGGCTGGGTAGATAGAAAAGGAATAGAATATTTTGACCAATAATCAGTAAGCCACAGCATTTCTGTGGCTTACTATTTTTCTGCTAAAACTTCCCACAAAAAAATAAAACACGACACGTTTTGTCGCATTAAGCATATATATTTGTCTTATAAAAATTTACCATGAAACGCAGCAGTGCTGCCATAAAAAATACAGACGAATGAAAAAAGATTTTTATCTGACAAGATATGCCTTAATTATAAAAAGACTGGAAAGCTCTCCCGCCACCTACTCCCAGCTGGAGGACTATCTTTTAAACTCTTTCGAATTTCAGGATGCAGGGATCAAGAGCTATTCTATCCGTACCCTGCAAAGGGATATCCGTGAAATTTCCGATCTTTTTAACCTCTCTATTCATAATAAAAAGAAAGGTGATAACAGGTATTATATTGAGAGCCGGCCGATCATGGAAGTGGATGAGTACAATCAAAAACTACTGGAATCCTTCCAGGTAAGCAACGCCCTGAATCTTCATCCGGACTTTTCAGATTTTATCTTTTTTGAAAGCAGGAAACCTACAGGAATAGAACATTTTTATGATCTTTTCTTTGCGATCCGTAATAAAAGAGTGGTTAGTTTTGAACATTATAACTACAAAAATAAAGTCATGACTTCACGGAAAGTACATCCACTGGCTTTAAAAGAATCCAAAGACAGATGGTACCTCATCGCAATTGACACTAAAGATAAAACCTTAAAATCATTCGGATTAGATAGAGTCAACTATCTGGATGTAAGCGACAATAAATTCCGTGAAAAGTACAGTTACAATTTCAGAGAACATTTCAAAAATGCATTCGGTGTCATGAATCTTGCAGAACAAAACCCTCAGAAGATCATTATGAAATGCAGCAGGCATCAGGGAGAATACATCAGAAGTTTTCCGCTGCACCAGTCCCAGAAAGAGACCAAAGAAACACCGGAAGAGATCTATTTTGAATTCTTCCTCCACCCTACTTATGATTTTATGCAGGAAATTCTTTCCTATGGCAAAGAAGTCACGGTTCTGGAACCGAAATGTTTAGTTGATGACATCCGAACGCATCTACAGGAGTCCCTGAACCGCTATTTTGAAAGCTGATATCAAAGAATAAAAAGCTCATATTTTTTAATTATATTTACATAAATATACTCTTTTGAAAGCTTTATTCCTTTTCTTATTCTGTCTTATTTTCTCTTTTTGCTTTTCGCAGCAGAAAGAAGAATTCCGGCAGGTGAAAAACTATTACAACCAGCACCGGAGCATGCTGAATACAGAGTTTAAAAAGAAATTTGATGCAGAGCCGGATTCTTTCAAAAAAGCCAATATAAAGCTTGATTTTAGGCTTTTCATGAAAAAGATGGACAGCATTGAAAATGTAGCTATGATAGGAGCTTTGCTAAAAGTAAGAAATATAGAAGATCTACAGTCCCTGAAGAGTCCCGAAAGCATATTCGAAAACAGCGCTGAGAAATCATTGGTTTTTGAAAAATCTGCTGATTATCCTGGCGGATTTAATACATTGAGACAGGAAGTTGCCAGTCTTTTTTATACCGGAGGCGTTTACACTGAAGCAAAAACAGTAAAAACACACGTGGCTTTTATTGTTGAAAAAGATGGCAGTATCAGTAACGTACACGCACAGGGAGATAATTTTACCTTCAACAGGCAGGCCGAAATTGCACTGTATTCAGTTTCGGGGAAATTTTCTCCTGCAGTTATCAATGGAAATCCGGTAAGACATCAGCTCAGACTTCCTTTAACCTTAACTATCGAAGACTAAAATGTTTACCGACGAATATTACATGAAAATGGCCCTGCAGGAAGCAGAAGCCGCACTGGAAAAAGATGAGGTTCCCATCGGATGCATCATCGTTTCCAACAACCGAATCATTGCAAGAGCCCATAACCTCATGGAAACCTTAAACGATGTGACTGCCCACGCAGAAATGCAGGCCATCACTTCCGCTGCCAATTTTCTGGGAGGAAAATACCTGATCAACTGCACCCTCTATGTCACCCTGGAACCATGTGTGATGTGTTCCGGCGCCTTAGCCTGGTCACAGATCTCCAAAGTTGTAATTGGAGCCAGAGATGAGCAGAGGGGCTTTATCAACAAACACCTTTCCTTACACCCAAAAACTGAAATGGTAACCGGAGTGATGGAACATGAATGTTCAACGATCGTTAAAGAATTTTTCAAAAGCAAAAGATAATTTCATTTTGAGCCTTCTATTGTAGTATGGAAAAGAGGACGCAATGCGTTCATCTTTTTCCAGTTCAATTCTTTGCCCGTTATCATATACTTTCCAAAACTGAGGGTAAGAAGACTGTCTTTTTTCTGATATAAAAAACGGACATCAGTCTTTCTTCCATGGTAATCTTCCAGAATAAGTTGATTCTTTAAACCTGAACTGTAATGGAAATCTGTCATCTTCTCATCTTTATCCATCAATATCATATAGCTGTTCCGGTGAAAGAAAACATACTGAATCTCTGAGTTTCCATCCGTATTTTTAAAGGCTCCGTGAAGGAAAGGTCGATTGGCAAGGTCATCATTATAATTCCCAGAGCTGACATACGGAAAAAGTATAACCGCCAGCGAAATCCCTACAAAAGCAGTTTTAAAAAAGACCCGGAAAGGAAGAAACTTTACATCTGCTTTTGCTTTTTCCTCTAATTTTATGGTCTGTTTTAAAATTAAAATCCGGTACAGCGGAATCCATTCATCTTTCAATGTAAAAACAGCCATACATAAAAGGATCAGAGAAAAGAACTTAACAGAAATATCAAATCCCAGATTGATTAAAAGAATATGGGTTAAAATTCCAATAGAAAGCAGTAGTCCTAAAGTCCTCGTCTTATGAAAAAGGATCATCCAGGCAGCTAAAAGCTCCAGAATACCGGCGGATATTGAATAAAAACGGGAAGTTCCCATTGTACTCCAAAACAGGATGTCTTTGTCCAGATTTCCAAAACGGGAATACAGGATATTAGGTTCGGGAAGATAGAACTGGGCTTTAAAAATCTTATCAAAACCATATTTCATCAGGACCACAGCCAGATATACCATCACTGCTTCCTTAGAGAAAAAGAGAACCTGCCGCCAGAATTTCTTTCCTAATGCTATTACAGTTAAAATGGATACAGCCAGAAGAATTATTATCAAAACGAGCATAGAAAGACTGTCAGAAGAGAAATCTATTCTTGCCTGATCTGTTTTAAAAATATTTTTTGAAATCCATTCTGAAAGATCACCAAATAAAAAAAGTGACATCTTTTCCTGAAAATTTCCCAAAAAATCTAGCGGAAAAAACAGCATAAAAAGCAGAAAGAAGATTCCTGAAGCCAGCAGAAATCTATTTCTCATTATTCCTCTTATTTCTTTTCCATCCGTAAAATCCTGAAGCACCTGAAAGCATCAATATACCCAGCAGAAGTCCTCTTGGCATTTTTTCCGGTTTTTCTTTCTTTGGTTTTTCGGTGGGTTTAATTTCTTTATAAGATTTATTTTCTTGATCATACTCTACAAAAATGACACTGTCCATGTCATTGACGAAATTATAGTCTCTTTTCAGAACTGTTTTTACACTGTCAATATTCTTCTTTGAAAAAAGCCCATGATTACGTACAGTCTCTCTTCCCGGCTCCCAGAAGCGTTTTACTCCGGCCGGTACTCGTTTCTTTGCAGAGCTTGTTACCAGAACACTTTCTTCATCATTAAGAATGATCACAGAATCCAGCCTGGCATCTCTTACATATTTTTGCGGAACAATTCCGAGATTTGAAAAATTCGTGTCAAAAAGATGTTCTGAAACGGCTGTATTAAAGTTTTCCGAATGGCCGCTATGGCTTTTGAAAGCGATCAGTTTCGTTTGTGAAAAAATGGAAACGCTTATGAGTAAAGCTAAAAATGTACAGGTTGTTTTCATGGAAGTATTTTGAATTTGGATATCCGTTTCCATGAAAGGTTAAATCATCACCTGCTTTTAAAAACAGAATACATCATGATATCAAAGTATTCACCCTCTTTTTTGAGATGTTGTTTTAACAGTGCTTCTTTTTGCATTCCGATTTTTTCCATGATTCTTCCGGAAGCCGGATTGTGTAGAAAATAAGTCGCGTAGATTTTATTGAACTTCAGCTCCCGGAATCCAAAATCAATGAGTGCTACAGCAGCTTCGGTGATATACCCCTTATTCCAGAAAGGCTTCCCCATCCAGTAGCCAAGCTCGGCTTTGTCATCTTCCCTGTCGTGAAGTCCAATAGCTCCTATAATCCGTCCTTCCTTGTTACGAACTGCAAAGGTATAACCTGTATTGCTTTCAAAGGACTCCCGGGACATTCTCACCCAGAGTTCTGCATGTTCTTTGGTATAAGGATAAGGAATATTGGACGTGAGGTCTGAGAAAATTTTATTCTGAAGATATTCGGTCACAAAAGGAACATCTTCCTCTTTCAGCTGCGAGAGGATCAGTCTTTCTGTTTCTATTCCGGGGAATTTTTTTAATTCTCTCATATGTTTTTAGCTTATTGTAAACTTATCCCTATACATCTTTTCCTAAAAAATAAAGTCCTTTCAGCGTATGCAGCCTGTCCATCACATGGATTTTGTCTGTCAGAGGTTTATAAACATGAGAAACGCCACCCGTTGCCACCACGAAACAGTCATCATTCACCTCATCATTGATGCGGTCTATAAAACCTTCTACCATTCCCAGAAATCCATATACCATACCGCTCTGCATGCAGGTTACCGTGTCCAGGCCCAGTACGGATTTAGGTTTTTTCAGTTCAATATCAGGAAGCTGCGCAGTCTGGCTGATCAATGAATTTAAAGAGGTTACAATGCCGGGTGCAATGATCACTCCCAATGTTTCCCCGGTTTCCGTGACACAGCTTGCCGTAAGAGCCGTTCCAAAATCAATGACGATTTTCTTGCGGTTTGGATAGAGATTATGGGCGGCCACAAGATTGGCATAAATATCAGTTCCCATCTGTTTGGATTTTGCCTGAACCCCTGAAGGCGTAGACCTGTCCACAATCACAGGCTGGATGCCGTGGATCTTTTTGATCGCTGAACTGATGACCTTCGTAAGCTGCGGTACTACAGACCCTATGATGACTTTGCTGATATCCTCCGGTTCTACTTTATAGGTCTGATAAAGCATGAGGATCTGTACATACAGTTCATCTACCGTTCTGTATGGTTTTGTATTGATCACCCATGAAATATCACAGTTGTCTCCATTGAAAAGTCCGAATCTGATGTTGCTGTTCCCTACGTTGATTACGATTGAATTCATTTATTTTTTAAGCTAATCTGGGTTAAAAAACAGGTGTAAAAATAAAGCTTTATCCCCAAAAATAAGCAATATCTATATTATTTAAGGCAATTCATAATCCTATATTTATTACTGTTCCGATGACAGGTATTAAAGTGCTGATTATAAGCATCTACCGGCAGATTATTTTATCTCTGTAATAGAAACCTGAGCCTGGATTTAGAAGATTGGAAACATTTAATTATCTTTAAAACTGAAAATATTTTATCCTGCTTCCATGAAAAAATTAATCTTAGCTTTATTCCTTTGCATTAGCCTCAATACTTTTGCCCAGACCGGAAAACAGGTAAAAGATATATTCCTGAAAATAAAGCAGGAATCAAAAATCGACCGGAACGACAGGGTTGTTTATGATATTTTGGATGAATTTTATACTAAAAACCTGCAGTCGGAAAATGATGAAATGACCCCGGAAACTATTCAGAGAATTGAGAAAACGGCCTCCAATCCTGAGACGAAAAATCTTCATATCCTGCTTCTTTTCCTAATGTATCAGCAGCATCTCAGCCGGACTTCCGTGGCTGGAAAAACACCCGACACGGAATTTCAGATAGAAGCTATGAAGCTGCTGGAGAACGAAACCCGCGATATTTACGGAAAAGTACCCGCTATTATCTACATCTATAAAGCCGAAGCTCTGGACGGGAGCAGAAAGAAGGAAGAAGCTAAAGCCGCTGTAGATCAGGGATTAAAAGAATATCCGGATTCCGTTCCTTTAAAAGTATACAGCTATCTCAACACGAAAGATGAGGTTTTAAAAAATGATCTTGTCAAGAATCATCCTAATCACTGGATGGTCCTGCAGTTTGGGATAAAATAGTCATATAGTCAATCGTGAATTTTACTTCACAAGCGAATGGTGAATATTTCAAAAGGAACTTCAATGCAAATAAAAATCCCACAGAGATTTTTCTGCGGGATTATCTTTTTTATTTTTATATGATCTATTGCTTTACTTCCACTATATTATCATCCATATTGACATCTGCGATTCTCTGGCTGAAATCTATTCCTAAAACGGATAGCTGGTTTTTTGTATAAGGGATGGTGAGCGTATATTCTTTCTGGGTCCAGGGCCAGTAAGGCATGGTCTTAAAATCACCGTAAATATCTTTCTCCTTCCATGTATGGGTCATATTTAAAGGAATCTGATAAGTAACGATCTTTTTATCGTTTGTCAGCACACTGAAATCAACAGGCATAGGAACCTGCCCGTTATTGACTAAAGTAATGGTTGTGGATTTTGCTTCGTATTTTACGTCTTTAATTCCGTAATCAATGGTTTTTGTTGTGTTGATCCAGTAGTTATGGAACCATTTCAGGTCCATCCCTGAAACTTTCTGCGCAATATGAAGACAATCCCTGTCAGACGGGTGTTTCATGTGCCACTGGTCATAATATTGCTTTAAGGTTTCGGCAAGCTTTTGCTCACCCATGATGTAGCCTAGCTGAACAAGGTATAATTCACCTTTTACATAGGAAGCATAGGTATAAGCCGTTCCGTTATCGTGGTGATCACCCAGCCATACAGCCGGTTCTTCAATTCCTTTTTTAATGAAATTCCTGTAAGCATTCACCGTATTGGCAAAGGGATTCGGGAGCTCTTCCGGAAACAGCTGATACATCACATAGCCTTCTGCGTAGCTTGTAAATCCTTCATCCATCCACGGACGTACCGATTCATTGGTTGCCAGCATCTGCTGATACCATGAGTGGGCGCCTTCATGAGCCATTAAGCCCATTAATCCTTTAATATCTTTGGCTTCACCCAGGATCATGGTACACATTCCGTATTCCATACCGCCATCGCCACCCTGGATAAATGCATAGGCAGGATATACATATTTCCCGAAATGGCTGTTCATCAGCTGGAAATATCTGGTAACATAAGACTGGGCTTCTTCCCAAACTTTTGTTTTGTCATTCTGCTGGTAAACTAAAAACACTTTGGGCCCTTCCGGAACATCAAAACTTTTTACAACATAGTTTCTGTCGGCACTCCATGCGAAATCCAATATGTTTTTCGCGGTCCATCTCCATGTTGCTTTCTTATCTTTTTCGGCTTTGATTTTTGCATTGGTGTCATAGCCTTTAACTTCTGCCGGATTTTCAAGAACACCGCCAGCCCCGATTACATAATCTTTGTTGATCCTGATTGTAACATCAAAATCCGAGAATGGCGCATGAAATTCTCTTCCGATATAGTCAAATGTAGCCCAGCCATCATAATCGTACTCTGCCATTTTCGGATACCATTGGGTCATGGTCATATCAACCCCTTCCCTGTTGTTTCTTCCGCTTCTTCTGATCTGCTGAGGAATCACCGCATCCCATTCCATTGTAAAGGTGGTTGTAGAATTAGGCTGAACAGGCTCCGCAAGATAGACTTTCATAATGGTTTCCTGAATTTCAAATTTCAGATCTTTCCCGTTTTGTTTAAGCCAGTGAATATTTTGTGCTCCTTCCTCATTTTTAGGAATGGAAGCTAATCTTGAAATACCGTCTTTTTGCAATCTTGAGTCTCCGTTTTTACCTTGCCCTGCCACTCTCTGATCCATCATGGAATTGGGTTTGAAGGCATTCCAGTAAAGATGAAAATACACGACATTGAGTTCGTCCGGCGAGTTGTTGGTGTATTCTAAAGTCTGATTTCCCTGATAAGTAAATTTTTCCGCATTAACATCAATATCCATCTTATATTTTGCACTCTGCTGGTAATAAGCTCCCTGCTGTGCATGAAATTGAGAAATGATAAATGCAAACAGGATTGCAACCGATTTTTTCATTTATAATTTATTTTTTTTAAAGGTAGGTAATTTATGTAAAAGCCTCAAATAGGGAACTATTTTACAGGCTCTACGATTTTTTAGATTGATTCTGATTCTGATTGTTAAGTTTCCTCTCAGATTTTGCAGGATATCTTTATTCTCTTTCGTATTTTTCTCCTATTGAGCTTAGATCCGCAAACAAATCGCTTGAGAAATCTTTAATAAAAATACTTTTTGCTGTTTTTTTATTTCCTTTGAAACTTTCGAATTCGGCTCTATTAGTTTTCATACTGTAGAAATCATTATTTACCGTATAATCTCCTGTCAGCAAATTATATGTTTTATTACAGTGTCCACCGGGAGTTCTGTAACTATATTCATAACCAATCAGTTGAATATCTTTCACTTTCTGATTAAATCTTAATTTTAAGCCATGTCCGTAAACGCCGGTTCCTTCCTGATAAACAAGAAATTCAAGGACATCATTTTTATATTTTAACGGGATAACAAAAACACCATTAAATACATCAAAATCAATATAGAAGGTCTTCTTCTTTGAAGAAAGATAGATGATTAAAAACTTTTTGGCAGCATGTAATTCGTAATCGGATTGATAAATTACAGTTATGATATCCTCTTTTTTATCCTTATCAAAATCTGCAACAATTCTTTTCATTTCTTTTCCGTTAGACGGGCTTTCTTTAAACTCCGAAAAGCCCTTTGGAATTTTGAACTGGGAAAAGCAGTAACAAGGCAGCAGTAATATGAAGAGAAAATATATTTTCATCATTTATTTTAAATTATTAATTGGCCAGAAGTTTTTTGATCAAAGTAACCTGTCCCAAGTGGTAATAGGCATGTTCGATCATTCCGTCGATATTCCTTCTGTAAGTTCCGTATTTTTCATCAACAAAAACTTCATCCATTTTAGGATCGGGCAGTTGTTCTAATAATGATGCCAATTTTTCAGAATCCTTCCAGAGTTTATTTAAAAGCGCCTCCCACTGTTCCTGAGACTCAATTGGCGGGAGGTCGAAGCTGTACTTATCTCTTATTTCCAAATCGCCGCCTTCAAAAACATTGACCAATCCCGCGATGTAATAATCGATGTGATAGGTAAGCATAGCGATTGTGTTTAAAGGGCCAACTTTTGTGACTGCCTGTTCCCAGGTGACGTCTTTAAGTTGATCTTTAAAATTGGTATTGGCAATCCAAAGCCCGTCAAGCAGGACTTCTCTGAATCTTTTGGCTAATTGTGAAGCTGAGCTCATTGTGTTAATTTATGTTTCTAAAGATAATTATTTTTTACCACGGTCGATTGGCGGATGCTGCAGATTTATTGAACCACAAATGCATAAATAAAAGCACAATTTTAAACACTAACCAATTCGTGGTATTTGTGAAAATATGGTATTCGTGTTTCAAAACAAAAAACCTCAAATGTAAAATACACCTGAGGTTTCCATATGATTTAAAATCAAATTATTTTTTAGCCGGAATTTCTTTTTTTCCGCTGCTTAAAATCTTTTCAAGGATTCTTAAAGTGATCAGATAGGTAGGCTTCACTCCTGTAAGACCCAAGCCTCCTGAAGAAAGTGTACTTCCTGTTTCCAATGGATTATCTGAAGCATAATACGCATAACATACAAACAGATCCGGGGCAATATGATGCCTGATTTTAGAAGCTACCTGAATGGCTTTCTGGTAATGCGCTCCTTCCATTTCAAGACCGATTGCTTTCCATGAAGTGTTCATGAAGTAAGAAAGAATATCCCTGTTTTGAAGCGAAGTTCCTAAAACGGTAATCATCGGGCCTTCAAATGCCTTTAATTCATCATCTTTAAAGTCATCCAGTTTTAAGGCATTTTCAAAAGGATAGTTATCTGCTGTCCCTTCAAAAATATGGGCAGTAGGAATCATGATATCTCCTTTTCCTCCGGCAAGAATTCCTGCTTTACCCATGATGGAAACGGATTTCACTTTCATCATATAAACCTCTCCTGTGTGTTCGAAAGGTCTCAGTAGTTCATCCATTACCTCAAAGGCCTGCTCTCCGAAAGCATAGTCGAAAACCATGATCACATCGTCTCCGCTGTATTTTATACCGTTGAACGGAGTATTTTTAAGATTTGTTTTGCTTAAATCAATGATCTGAACATCTATATTACTTCCGCTCTTATCATTAATATAGATCAACCCTTCCTCCAAAGCATATTTGGAAACTTTGTCGCGAAGTTCTTTTTTATCAGAAATATCACCGTAAAGCTTATAGTCTACTTCTTTATTGTCTTTTTTCTTTAAAGCATCATTTCCATACAGCATATTTTTCACGGAGTGCATATTGGCAGAAATAATGTGCAGTGGACGCATGTGAAGGTCGTTTTCAAATAAAACTTCTTTCACTTTGTTGGCCCATTTTTCACCAAAATAGTGATGCCCTACTCTTTCCTTTAATATAGCACTGAAATGAATTTCTCTTTCTCTCGTCTGTTTTGCATCTTCCAGACTTACTTTTCCTAAGTTGTAGATGATTTTAAATAAACGGTCAGGATTATCATCGTCCCCGAAAGCATTGTAAGCGTTAAGGGTTTCTTCAAAAGTTCTTCCTATTAAAGAAGACAAATGAATAAGAGCAACCTCTTTTTCTTTTCTGCTGAATTTCTTCTCCCCTTTTACTACTTCTTCGATAATTTTAAAAGCACGCGTCGGTTTCCAGTTTTCATCCTGAATGAAAGCCAGGTTTCTCACTTTATCCGCTTCTATAAATAAAAATGTTAAGTGGGTAAGAATATCATAAATTTCAGAACGGCCCAAAAGAACTTCAATATTCATCTGGTGTTCATCTATCCGGTAACAGTTTCTTCTTCTCTTTTTAGGTACAATGGGTTCGAAACTTCCTTTATCAAAACCTTCATCCGATGTAAGATGAATAAAAGCACATTCTTCAATTCCTTCCGGAAGTCTGTCTAAAACGTACATCAAACCATCCAGCTCCATTTTGTTAGGAATATTCATGGTTCCATAAATCTCCGGATTGATCGTCTTTAACAAACTTCTGATACTTTCTCCAGAAACACCGGCAGGTTTAAAAAAACCTCTGTAAAAGAGGTGTCTCATAGAAATATACAATCTTTCGATTGCTTCCGTTGTTTCTCTAGCTCTAGAATTTGTCATAAAATAAATTTCACACAAATATACAAAATCTTCGCTCAACTTATTTTAAGTATCTTTTAACAAGTTGTTTGACGATACGTTTAATTATTTTTTATACGTCAAGTTTTGACGTGATCAAGGGTTAGTTTTGTTTTAAACATTAACAAATAACTTTTCACAAATGAGCTACCCAATAAGATTAGGATTAAACACCCAATATCCTTCAATGAAAGTTTCAAATCTTGCCAATCAAGATGCATTACTAAAAAGAGAAAGAGACGAAGGTAATGTTGGTTTTTTTCTCAATAAAACGGAACTGAATACTGTAAAAACTCTTTTCCAGATTAGAAATGCAATTTATTACAGAAAATTAATAAAACCAGTTCAACTATCAGATTACTCGACAGACATATTTCCGAAAGAGCGTGTTTTTATTGCCGGGAAAATTTTTCCTGTTATCAATATTCTATTTAAATATGCTGATGTAAGAAGTGTAGAAGAAAATATAAATCCAACAATTATTGAGATGGTTGAAGGTGCATCAAAAGTTAAATATTATGATTCCAACATTCATAATTCGAAATTTATAGGTATAGATGGAGGAAAAATCCGCATACTGCTGCCTAAAAATTATGGAAGTATAAATTTCCCCCAACTTATGTTTGATTTTCTGACCAATAAGAACTCTATAGATAAATATATTGGAGGAGAATTTCATGATTATGATACTTATAAATTAGCTCTTAGAAATAAAGCAATCAAACTTGATGATTGGAAAGGGCAAGACGTATCGTGGCTAACAAAAGACAGGGATACTAATTCAGATCGATGGAGAAGGGGCTACTCCTATATTATTCAAAACAAAATACAAGGGAGAATGGCTCCTTTTAAGCAAATTTATGACTTCTATAATGCTGTTGACTGGTATATCACAAATGTTTACAAACATGAAGTAAGATGGTGTAAAGGTGCAAAAAGACTAGTATTAGCTTTTTCAGAAAGTGTGTTTTGGGGAAATACAGGAAGTTTAGAAGGGGGCTCCAATGTAATTGACAATGATGTGGAAACAATATTAAATGAATTGAATTTAGGGATTTGTGACTATGCTATTACAAAATTTCATGAATTAATGTATGGGAAATATTCAAAAAAACCATTAAAAGGAGATGATGCTTATAATTGGGATGTAACTTTTATAATACATGAACAACAAGTAGTAGCTCCACCAATCTATAAAAAAACTACTAGTAGTACTATCAAAAAATATCAAGATATGGCAGATAAAGATCCTAAAAGTATGATGGGAGCAGGATCTCAAATAATAAGCCAATTTAATGACATCCTGCCTGCTTTTGATAATTTCAACCCTCCTGCAAAAGTTACAGATGATTTATTTAGAACAGATTTACCATTACTTATGCTATATTTAGATAAGCACAAAATTAATAAAACTAAGGTGTCAGCATCGTTAAAAAATTATTTAACTTTGGATGGACATGTAAATGATGAGTGCAAAAAAATAATTAAAGATTATGTTGTTAAATAAAACATCTAAGATAATTGACCCTAAATTATTAAAAATTTGGGGTCTTCATTTATTAATATTTTATCCTATTTGTAGTTTTTTGGAAGATAATTTAGAGGTTAACACTTTAGATTTTAAATCCCATATTGACCCAGAATTTTGGAAGACATCTTTATTTTCACCGATAAATGCTCTTTGGGGCTTTTGGGAAAAATTTCCCTTTTTTATTTTTATGGCTTTGGGAATAAATATAATTTTTAATCGGTTTAGTAAAAATAAAATTTTTATAAATTATATATTTAGTTTAATTGTTTCATACCTTATAGTTTATTTTATTCACCCTTATAAAGGCGGTATTTTTTTCTATATAATTCCAAGTTTAATAATTACAATTATTATTCAGATGCTTATTTTCAAAAAAGAAATTTTTAATAATCAATAAGCTGTAAAAGCCTCTTTTATCTCAATCTTTGTAAACTCCGTACAACCATGAAAGCTATCATAATTTTTATTTTTTTATTTACTAATTTATTTTCTCAAAATAAATTTGATTATTTTGATATGGAATTGGAAATAAAGGGAAGAGAGAATCATGGAGATGTAAAATGCGACACATTATATTACTTAAAAAACATTGATGAAAACACCATTAATGAAACAATAAAAGCGTTGAATAAATATAGTAGATTTAAGCTAAAAAAAGGCAATGGGTACTTGAAAATAACACAAAACGAAAAGAAATATCTTATATCAGAATTAGAAAAATTAAACCACTTTGAATGGGATGACAATTTATTTAATAAATCTAAGGCTGTTCAAATAAAAGATTTCAATAAAGTATTTCATATTACAAATAATTTAAAAAACGAGGAACAAATAAAAATGTGTTCCATGATCTATACTTTTTCAAAGCCCATATACTTCAGAAACAATGAACTTTGTTTAATATTATATCAGGAAAATCATTCAGCCGAAGAAGCTTTTATTAATTTTAATGTTTATAAAGTATCGGATACACACATTCCAACCGAAGAATATGCTTCAATTTTCTTTATATATAAACATTAGAATAATTGCACAATCCAAAAACTTCAAACTTTAAACCAGACCACCCTTATCAAAAGTCATATCACAGTTTAAGATTTAGTTAAATTTCAAACATACCCCTATATTTTTCAGGGCAAAATTATTTTCAATTCATTTTTTTTGTAAATTTGCCCTGTAAAAATTAACCTTATTATGTCAACTTTAAGATTCAAAGCGTTAGAAACTTTACCATTTAAGGACTTCAGAAGAGATAACTCTGTTGAGGTTCCCGGAAAACTGTCAGAATTATTCTGTCAGAATGTTTTCTCAGAAGAAACTATGAGAGAATATTTAACTAAAGAAGCATTCCAGTCTATTATGGATGCTATTAAAAAAGGAACAAAGATCCAGAGACACATTGCAGACCAGGTAGCAGTAGCTATGAAAGACTGGGCAATGAGCAAAGGAGCGACTCACTACACTCACTGGTTTCAGCCTTTGACAGGAACTACTGCAGAAAAGCACGATTCTTTCTTTACACCAATTGAAGGAGGCAGAGCCATCGAAAGATTCAGCGGGAACTTATTGATCCAGCAGGAACCTGATGCTTCTTCTTTCCCGAACGGAGGGATCAGAAATACTTTCGAAGCAAGAGGTTATACAGCATGGGACCCTACGTCTCCTGCATTCATCATGGGAACTACTTTATGTATTCCTTCGATCTTCATTTCTTATACAGGAGAAACTTTAGATTATAAAGCCCCTCTTTTAAGAGCTTTGAATGCCGTGGATGAAGCTGCAACCAACGTGATGCAGTATTTTGACAAAAACGTAACAAAAGTAACTCCCACTTTAGGCTGGGAGCAGGAATATTTCTTAGTTGACTCCGCATTATACCAATCCCGTCCGGACCTTGTTTTAACAGGAAAGACTTTATTGGGACACTCTCCTGCTAAAGGACAGCAATTGGACGACCACTATTTCGGTTCTATTCCTACAAGGGTAATGAACTTCATGAAAGAGCTGGAAATTGAATGTATGAAGCTGGGAATCCCTGTAACAACAAGACATAACGAAGTTGCTCCGAACCAGTTTGAGCTTGCCCCGATGTTTGAAGAAGTAAACGTTGCCGTAGACCACAACTCTTTGCTGATGGACATCATGGCAAGAATTGCTCACAAACACCATTTCCATATTTTATTCCACGAAAAACCATTTGCAGGAGTAAACGGAAGCGGAAAGCACAATAACTGGTCTTTAGCGACCGATACAGGTGAAAACCTTTTAAGCCCGGGAAAAAACCCTAAGAAAAACTTACAGTTCTTAACGTTCTTCGTAAATACCATTAAAGCGGTATATGAATATGCCGACCTTTTAAGAGCAAGTATCGCATCTGCAAGCAACGACCACAGATTAGGCGCTAACGAAGCTCCACCGGCCATTATTTCCGTATTCATCGGAAGTCAGCTGTTCAGAGTACTGGAAGAGCTTGAAAAAGTAACGGAAGGAAAACTTTCTCCGGACGAAAAAACAGACCTTAAACTGAATGTTGTCGGGAAAATTCCAGAAATTCTTTTAGATAACACTGACAGAAACAGAACTTCTCCGTTTGCATTTACAGGAAATAAATTCGAGATCAGAGCGGTAGGATCTTCTGCCAACTGTGCAGAGTCTATGACGGTAATGAATACTATTGCTGCAAAACAGCTGATTGATTTCAAAAAAGAAGTTGATGCTCTTATCGAAACAGGACTGAAGAAAGATGAAGCAATCTTCAATGTATTAAGAGAATACATCAAGCAGTGCAAGAGCATTATGTTTGAAGGTGACGGATATTCTGATGACTGGGCAAAAGAAGCTAAAAAGAGAGGCTTAAATAACCTGAAAACCACTCCGGAAGCGCTTAAGCAGGAAATGGATAAAAAATTCGTTGCCCTTTATGAAGAGATCGGAGTATTCACTCATAGGGAGGTTGAGGCAAGAAACGAAATCAAATTAGAAAAATATTCTACTGTAATTGATATTGAGGCAAGAGTTTTAAGTGATATCGCAAGAAACCACATCATTCCTTCTGCTTTAAATTATCAGAACAGATTAATTGAGAACGTAAAAGGTCTTAAAGAAATATTCCCGGATAAAGAATTCAAAACATTAGCGAAAGAGCAAATGAGCTTAATCACTAATATCTCTGAAAATGTTTCCAAGATCAAATTAGGTGTTGAAGACCTTATTAAAGCGAGAGAGGCGGCAAAAGCCGTATCAAATAGTCAGAAGCAGGCAGAAACTTACTGCAGCAAAGTAATTCCTTTATTTGATGTGATCAGAGAAGCTTCTGATGATCTTGAAATGATGGTGGATGATGAACTTTGGCCAATGACTAAATATAGAGAAATGTTATTTACAAAATAACATCTTTAAAGTTCCATATTAGTTACACTCCCCGGTTTTCCGGGGAGTTTTTTTGTTTTATTAACAGATGCAAAAATTAGAGTTTTAAATCCTGATCTCCGATTAATAAAGGAAAAGCCATTATTTTGTTAAAGAATCATAATAAAAAAAACCGCATACTGACCAAAAATGGGCGCTTACGGTTTGTTTTTCTTTAACATACTCAAATAATATGTTAAAATGTGTTAAATAAAGAACCTGACAATAATCATATCAGGGGTCTTTTGCCCGGAATCTTTACTTTTGTAGTGCTTTTGAAAATAAATATTCCTTTTTAACACGGATAATCAAATATATATGAAGAAAAGAGTTTTGTTTTATTTAGTTGCTTTAGTGTCTACAGTTTCGGTTCAATCATGTGCTACAAATTATGTAGTTTCACAACCAGCAACTTATGCTAAAGAATACAAAACAGATGCCAAACTAGCTACTATTGACAATAAGAAAATGGAGCAGGATAAGCAAAGACTTATCGATTCTTTTCTGGCTGAAAAGGCGGCATCTATCGCAAACGCGAAAAAATCTATTAAGAATTCCGAGATTGCAAAAGCAGTCAAATACAATAAAACGATCGACAATATCCTTACAGAAGCTGAAACATACCTTGGAACTCCATACAGATACGGAGGAATGACAAGAAGAGGTATAGATTGTTCAGCTTTCGTTCTTTCCGTATTCGGGGCAGCAGCAGGGCTTAGCTTACCAAGAGTGGCAGCTTCTCAGGCTCAGGAAGGTGAAAGCATTGATAAAAGTGAGCTTCAGAAAGGAGATTTGATTTTCTTTTCTCACGGAAGAAGAATCTCTCACGTAGGTATCGTAGAAAGTGTTACTGAAGAAGGTGAAATTAAATTCATCCATGCAGCCACTTCTAAAGGAGTAATGATCTCATCGCTGAATGATTCTTACTGGGGACCAAAATTCAGGTTCGCTAAAAGAGTGATCAACGAGAACGGAGAAGCTTATAACAATTTAGCCTCTTCTACTCCATCCACAGCGACAGGTTTTTAATTTTAAATAATTGATTTAAATAATGAAGCCATCAGACATCTGATGGCTTTTTTATTTTTTATTACTCTGCCTTTTACTACCCCGGATTTTTGATTTACCCTCCTTCAAAGAAAGAGAATGATGTTCTGGGAAATGAATTCTGGTAATTCCATATAAAAACATCACAAGCACAAGTTCTCAGTTCAGTGGTTAAGGATAATAGGTTTTGGCTAAAGCCTTTTGAATTTATAAAATACAAAGGTGGGTTAAAACCCACCTCTATTGAATTTTTGATTACAGTGTAGAAGATATCTTATAGACCTTCATCTTTAACTTCTAATCCTGATTTTCAACTTCTAATTCCGATCAATTTCAATATCCAGTTTATAGAGAAGCCCATGAACTTCAGAAAGCGAAAACTTAGCCTTTTTCAGACGGTTTACGGAAGGATCTATACAATAATTGAAAGAAGTCCTGAAATCTGCTTTTTCGAGGTTGGTATTATCGAAAATGGCACCGGACAGATCACAGGCAGCAAATACTGAACCGGACAGATCGCATTCAGTAAAATCGGTTTCAATTAATTTTGAATTCCTGAATAGAGTCTTTTTAATTGATGTATTATAGAAAACAGAATTATTAAGCGCGCATCCGTCAAAAGTAAATGCAAGGCCGAAGCCGTTGCAGTCATTAAACTGGAGTCCGAACATTTTACATTTTTTAAAAGAAACATTCCGGAAAGCTGTTTTGATGAGCTTTATCACACTTAGATTACATTCCACAAATTCACAGTCAGTGAAGCTGAAACCGGAAAGATTTGCATACTCAAAGCTGCAGTTTCTAAAGGTACAGTTTTCATATTCGCCTGCTGAAAAAGGCTGTTCCGCAAAATTTATGTTCTGATAATTCTGATCCAGAATATATGCCTGCATAGGGGTTTGTTTTTTAGTGAAAGTTCTATTTCCTATTTGGAAATATCAAAATATCGGTTTACACCAAACTGTTCTTATCCGAATAATTCAGTTTAAAGAAGATAAAAGTCATCATAGAAAAGGCAAGCAGCGAGCTTCCTCCATAACTGAAATAAGGAAGTGGAATCCCTACTGTGGGGAAAAGCCCCATAACCATCCCTAAATTGATCGTAAAGTGCATCATCAGGATGGAAGCAAAGCAGTATCCAAATACCCGGTTAAAGGCGGACTTCTGCTGTTCTGCGAGATAGTAGATCCGACCGATGTAGATCATATAGCATAAAACCAGCATTGCACTGCCTAAAAAACCCCATTCTTCGCCCACCGTACAGAAGATATAATCTGTTTCCTGTTCGGGAACGAATTTCCCTTGAGTTACTGATCCTTCCCGGTATCCTTTTCCTAAAAGTCCACCGGATCCTATAGCTGTTTTTGAATATAATAAGTTGTATCCTGAAGTGTCTCTGAATGCTTTTTCTCCTTTGTAAAGAACCTCAATTCTTTCTCTCTGGTGCTTTGGAAGCTTTTCCAAAATATAGGGTGAGCCGAAAGCCAGTCCGCACAGCAAAAGGATTGAACCTGCAATTCCTGAAATAGAAATTACATCCCAGGACATTTTGTGATAATTCATAGCAATAAAAACCCCTGCGATTATAACAACCGTCAATGCCACATAAACAGGAGGCACGGCTAGAGAAACTAAAAAGACTCCGGCAAAAACAAATCCTACACCGAATAAAAGACCATTAAGTCCCTCCCTGTATAAAGCAATAAAGAAGGCGATAAACACCAGCATGGAACCGACATCCGGAATAGCCAGGACAACCACTGCCGGAATCCCGATAATGGCTAAAACAGTCCAAAGTGATTTTTTAACTTTTAGATTGAAGTCCGGTCCGGAGACATAGTTGGCAAGCATAAGCGCTGTTCCTATCTTTGCAAATTCCACCGGCTGCATGGTAAAGCTTCCGAATTTATACCAGTTTTTCTGGCCAAGGATCTCCTTTCCAAACGGGAAAAGTCCGATCAGCAGTAAAACACCGCCGATATAAATGATACCAGACATATTCTCGAAAAACTTGCTTCTTCCTACGAATATAACAAGCCCTACAAACAGGGATATACAGAAGAAAACCAATTGCTTTTCTCCCAATTTCTGATCAACACTGTAAATATTTGCAATCGCAAAAATACAAAGCAGGAAATACAGCCCGAGTCCTAGTTTATCTATTCCTTCTGCCCACTTCATTGCTTTATGTTTTTAGTGTTCTTTGTTTCTTCTTCTATTTTTTTCTGCAGCTTGACTTTCTGCTCTTTAATGAAGTTCAGGCTGTCCTGTTTTCTTTTTAACTTAACAGAATCTTCTTTAGGATCTTTGTACAGTCCTTTACGTTTCAGATCTGCAACCCACTGTCTTTTGTACTCAGGCATAAAGCTGGCACCGGTCATTTTCTTGTAGAGGTTTTCTCTTTTAAGATCACCGGTTATATATTTTTCAGCGATCACAGTACTGGCAGGACCCGCCCATGTTGCTCCAAATCCGGCATGTTCCATTACTGCCACTACTACAATCCTTGGCTTGTCTGCAGGAGCAATCAATACAAAGATAGAATTGTCTTTTCCCTGAGGAACCTGTGCGGTACCTGTTTTTGCGAGCTGGGTAAAGTCGTTGGATTTCAAACTTCTTGCAGTCCCTCTTAAGACTACGGCCTCCATTCCTTTCAGTACAGGCTCAAAATGCTTAGGATCTACAAGGGTTTTATGTTTTGTTTTAAATCTTTTATCAGGATTAGGTTTACCATCAATGGATTTAACAATATGAGGGGTATAAAACCATCCTTTATTCGCAATGGCAGCAACATAGTTTGCCAGTTGAAGAGGAGTTACCAAAACATCCCCTTGCCCCATTCCATTAAAGATGGAACCGTTCATGGTATAGTCGGAGGTCCAGTTTTTCTTTCCGCTTCTTTTTTCGTAAAACTTCCCGGTAGGAATTCTCCCCGGCGAACCTACGGCAATATCATTGTTCAGGTACTCTCCCACGCCGAAGCTGCTCATGATCTTTTTCCATTCATCAACGCCTCTGGAAGGATCGCCCGGATATTTATTCATGATGGCAATAAACGCATGTGAGAAATAACAGTTACTGGAAACCTGAATAGACGGAATCAGAGGATCAGCTCCCCCATGTCCCTTAATTCTTAAACCCCTGTAATAAAATCCGCCACCACAAGGAAAAATTGTATTTTCATCCATTACTCCCATCTGCATTCCTGCCAGGGCAGTCAGCAGCTTGAAGGTGGAACCCGGAGGATAGGCAGCCTGAACAGACCTGTCAAATGTAGGCTTGTTTTCGTATAAGGTGTCTTTTGATAATGCGTAAAGGTTTTTTGACTTGTAAGGTCCTGTAAATAAATTCGGATCAATATCCGGACCTGTCGCCAGGGTCAGGATTTCACCATTATTAGGATCTATTGCCACGATCGCCCCATGTTTGTTAACCAGCATTTCTTCCGCCATCCTTTGAAGATCGTAGTCAATCGTTAAGGTAATATCTTTTCCGGTAACAACATCTTTATCTAGTGCCCCGTCTTTGTAAGAACCAATATTCCGAAGTTTAATATCTTTCTGAATATATTTCATCCCTTTTATACCGCGAAGATCTTTTTCGTAAGATTTTTCGACTCCGGTTTTTCCGATAAAGTCTCCGGGAAGATAATAGATGGAATCTTTTTTAATTTCTCTTTCATTAACTTCACTGGTATACCCTAAAAGGTTTCCGGAAGTGGCCACTTCATACTGACGCTGAGGTCTTGAAACAATACTGAACGCCGGGTATTTGAAAATAATTTCCTGAACTCTGGCAATATCTTCCCTGCTGAGGTCCTTCAGAAAGGTCATAGGAGTCAGCTTTGAATAGTATTTTTCGTTCTTAATGATATCAATTCTTTTAATAAAATCCGCTTTACTGATCTGCATCAGGTTACAGAACCCAAGGGTGTCAAAATCCGGTTTCATCAAGGCCTGCGTAAAGGATACTTCATAGGCAGGCTGGTTTCCTACAAGGATTTTTCCGTTTCTGTCAAAAATGACACCTCTCTGTGGGATTACATATTCAATTTTAATAGAGGTATTCGCTGCATTTAAAGCATAACGGTCCGTAAACATCTGCAAATAGGCAAGCCTCGCCACAAAAATAATAGCGATAACTACGAGAGCAGAAAAGATTTTTAAATAACGTGTGTTCAAACTTTTTGTTTGATTTTAAATATTAATGCGTAAACCACTATAAATATAAAGGAAATTACACTTGTGACCACTACATTAAATAATATTTCAAAAAAACGGCTAAATTTAAAAAATTCTATGTACTGCACTAAAAGCTGGTGCAGGAAGATACTCGAAAACAGAAACAGCAAAAACTGCGCCCACTGGAGGGACTGAAAAGAGAAAAAGTCTGTGGAAGTATCTGTGGAAGTTCTGAAGATCAAGGTTCTGAAATAAGCGATCAGCGTTGTCGCAAAAGCATTGATTCCCCACGAGTAGAGAAAGGCATCTACAGAAAGCCCGATTAAAAAACTTAAAGCTAAAAACTGATATTTATTTCTGAAGAAAGGATAAAACATGACGAACACCGGATAAAGAACCGGGGTATATTTTCCGAAAATGGTGATCCTGTTCAGTACAAAAATCTGTAATGCAACCAGGAAGATCATGATCAATATATCGGTAAATAGAGTCCTGCTAATCATTTTCTTTTTTTATTACGGTCTGCAATGTATCCTGAATTCTCTGTACTTCGGCTTTTTTAAGGTTTTTCACAACAAATACCTTGCTTAAGGCACCCATTTTTTCGCTCAGCTCCACCGAGATATCCCAAAAGCCCGTTTTATTGTCTACGGAATATCCGGCAATGGTACCGATCATTACCCCTTTCGGAAAAATAGCTGATTTGCCGTCTGTAACAACGGTATCTCCTACTTTTAAAGCAACATATTTAGGAATGTCCGCAAGATGCATCACCCTGGAGTTATCCCCGCTCCAGGTCAGTGTTCCAAAATATCCTGAATTTTTCAGCGAAGCGTTGATTCTGATTTTATTCACACTCAGAACAGACTGCACCAAAGCGTAGCTGTCTGTAGAATTGATGACAATTCCGGCAATTCCTTTAGGAGCCATTACGCCCATCTGAGGAAGCACACCGTCTCTGCGGCCACGGTTGATGGTAAAGTAATTATTTCGTCGGTTGATACTGTTAAATACGATTTCGCCATCTACAAAAGTATAGATCTGGCCGCCGCCTAATGTATCATGAACTTTTCTGAATACAGGATTTTTCCCTCCTTCTTTACCATACAGCTGAATCATTAGGGCTTTGTTCTGGGCAACGAGATCTTCATTGATCTGTTTCAGCTTCAGATAAGAAACTCCTTCATCAATATAGCCCGAAACCCATGAATTCATCGCAGCCGACTGGCCGGCTATCCATGATTGCTGCATGGCGTTTTTGGAGAATATGAGAACCAGAGCAATAATCTGCAGGAATATAAAGAAGACAAAAAGAGCATTCTTCGAAAATAGTCTCAGCAAAAATCCCATTCAGATATATTGTCGTAAAAGGTTAAAATTATTTAATTAAGAAATTGAATTTATCCATGTTCTTAAGGGCAATTCCGGTTCCGCGAACTACAGCTCTCAACGGATCTTCTGCAACAAATACAGGAAGACCGGTCTTTTTGTGCAGTCTGTCCGCAAGACCTCTCAGTAAAGCGCCTCCTCCGGCAAGATAGATCCCTGTTTTATAGATATCAGCAGCCAGTTCCGGCGGAGTAAGAGAAAGCGTTTCCATTACGGCATCTTCAATTCTAATGATGGACTTGTCCAGTGCACGTGCAATTTCTTTGTATCCCACCATGATCTCTTTCGGCTTCCCTGTGATAAGGTCTCTACCCTGTACCGGGATATCTTCAATATCAACATCAAGATCTTCTACGGCAGAACCAACTTCAATCTTGATTCTTTCAGCCGTTCTCTCCCCGATGTAAAGATTGTGGTGTGTTCTAAGATAGTATGCAATATCATTCGTAAATACATCACCTGCAATTTTCACAGATTTGTCGCAAACGATACCTCCTAAGGCAACAACCGCAATTTCCGTAGTACCGCCACCGATATCGATGATCATGTTTCCTTCAGGTTTCTGTACGTCTATTCCAACTCCTATTGCAGCAGCCATTGGCTCATAAATCAGTCTCACTTCTTTTGCGTTCACTTTCTGAGCAGAATCTCTTACCGCTCTTTTTTCAACTTCGGTAATACCGGAAGGGATACAGATCACGATTCTTAGTGCCGGCTGTATGAATCTACCTTTAATTCCAGGAATTTTTTTAATAAATTCTTTAATCATGTGTTCAGAAGCGTGGAAATCTGCGATAACCCCGTCTTTCAGTGGACGGATTGTCTTGATATCCTCATGAGTTTTACCCTGCATATGCTTAGCCTGCTCACCGACCGCAATCGGTCTACCCGTAGAACGTTCAATTGCAACAATTGACGGCTGATCTATAACAATTTTATTATTATGGATGATTAGGGTATTGGCAGTACCAAGGTCTATCGCAATTTCTTGCGTAAACATATCGAATAAACTCATATTTTTCTTCTGATTTTAAGTTTACAAAGATATAAATTTAACACCACTAAAGAAATTTAACGAGTATATAATTTGGTTAAAATTTTATTAAAATTCACAATTGTTTATTAACTTTTGATTTAACCATTTACGGAGCCTGATTTAAACTAAAATTAACAGGATGTAAGCATACAGTATTTTCAATTCAAACAACAGAAAAGGCATCACCAAAAACGTTAAAATGTCTGATTATAAAATATTTTCCACCTCTCTGAAAAGTTCTCCAGCCCTCTTCTCCAGCTTCTGCCTTGCTTTTAACCATAGTTTTTCACGATAATTATCATATACATTATCAGAGGAGGATTAATTAAAAAAACCGTAAATTTGCGACTGCTTATGTTACAGTATTCCAACATCCATCAGACATCGAATTTTGCTGTACTTTCCATCAGCTATGAAAAGGCCGATGTAGAAACGAGAGGGAAATTTGCTTTCTTTGATGACAACATTAAAAACTTTGTTACCAGGATCCACAATGTGGATTTAGGAGATGCATTTGTGGTTTCCACATGTAACAGAACCGAGATCTATACCACCTCACCGAATTATCTTCTGGTAGCGGAAGAATACTGTAAAACAATCGGGGTACATCTTACGGATTTCCTTCAGTTTGCCAATATCCTTACCAAGGAAGAAGCCCTTACCCACCTGTTCAGGGTGGCAGCGGGACTTGAAAGCCAGATTATCGGGGACTTTGAAATCATCGGACAGATCAAAAAAGCATACAGCCGTTTTAAAAAAGAGAGACAGAATTCCAATCCATACCTGGAAAGAGCTATTAATGCCGCCATTCAGATTTCAAAAAGAATTAAGAATGAAACCGGAATTTCCAACGGAGCAGCTTCTGTATCCTATGCTGCTGTTCATTATATCCTGAATAACCAAAAGAAAATTACTGAAAAGAATATTCTTCTTTTAGGTGTGGGTGAAATTGGCCAGAATACGGTTGAAAATCTTGTAAAGCACGTTTACCAGCCAAAAATTAAAATTGCAAACAGAACCCAGGAGAAAGCTGAAAAGATTTCCCAGAAATACAACATTCCTCATGTTGATTATTCTGATTTTGATCAGGAATTAAAAAACACGGACATCCTGATCGTTGCAACAGGCGCAAAGCATCCTATCATCAACAAGTCTCATTTCCCGAACGGAAAGGAAACACTTGTGATTGACCTTTCTATTCCTCACAACGTTGAAAAGGATGTTACCGAGAATGAAAATGTAACCCTGATTGATGTGGATGAGCTTTCAAAGCAGATCCAGGAAACCATTCAGCAGCGGGAAAAAGAAATTCCAAAAGCTGAAAAAATCATCAAAGAACTGACGAAAGAGTTTCTGGAATGGGAGAAAAAGAGAAAGCTGGCCCCCAATATTCACCATTTCAAAGCGGTCCTGAAGAATATGGAACGTAATGAAATGCATAATTTTTACAAAAAAAATAAATACATAAACATCACGGACATGGAGCTTTCTGATAAAATGATCCAGAAAATCACCAACCGTTTTGCAAAATTTATCATCGACAATCCTTTAAAAGCCGAAGAAATTAGTAAATTAATGCACGAAATATTAGTTGAACAACCAAACAACGAATTCAATGAAAAGCATTAGAATCGGAACAAGAAATTCCGCACTTGCACTTTGGCAGGCAAGAGAGGTTGCGAGGCACCTTCAAAACAGTAATTATTTAACGGACATCGTTCCTATCGTATCTTCGGGTGATAAGAACTTAAATCAGCCGCTTTATTCTTTAGGAATCACCGGGGTTTTTACAAGAGACCTCGATATTGCTCTATTGAATGACGAGATTGATATTGCCGTACACTCTTTAAAAGATGTTCCTACCCAGCTTCCTCAAAATATTGAGATCATCGCTTATCTGGAAAGAGATTTCCCCCAGGATGTATTGATAAGAAAGGAATCTGCACGAAATAAAGAATTCCATGAACTTAAACTGGCTACCAGCAGCCTGAGAAGAAGAGCATTCTGGCTAAAAAATTATCCTCATGCTGAATTTTCCGATATCCGCGGAAACATCCAGACACGCCTTCAGAAATTGGAGGAAGGAGATTTTGATGCCACTATTCTGTCTCTGGCAGGAATCAAGAGAATGAAAATGGACATTGATTATGAAATGCTTCCGCTGATGATCCCGGCTGCTTCGCAGGGAGTAATTGCTGTTGCCGGACATTCTGACAAAACAGAGATCAATGAAATCCTGAGCCAGATTAATCATAAAAAAACCCAGATCTGTGTAGAAATCGAAAGAAATTTCCTGAGCACACTGGAAGGCGGATGCACGGCCCCAATCGGAGCTTTTGCAGAGCTCATCGAAAACCAGGTCCGTTTTAAAGCTGCCCTCTGCTCTCTGGACGGGAAAAATTATATTGCTACCGACGAGAACTTTGAGTACAACGAAACTGAAAATTTTGGAGAGAAGTTCGCCAGAATCGTTCTTGAAAACGGAGGAAAAGAGCTGATGGCTGAAATCAAGAATTCGTATTAAGAAATTCTCAAACTGATCAATACTTTTATATTTTCAAGTGCAGAACAATGAAAAAGTCCTTTTTTTTATTCGTATTTACATTTTGTGTGTTTGCCGCCAATGCACAGAATAAACCTGCGCTTCAGCTGTCCAACTCAGCTTTAAGCCTGGTAGATAATACCATCAGGTATGATCCTGCTTATTTTGTGATCAAATATCCCAACGGGGATGTCCCGGCTGATAAAGGCGTCTGTACAGATGTCATTATAAGAGCATACAGAAAACTTGGCATTGATCTGCAAAAAGAAGTACACGAGGATATGGCTAAAAATTTTTCAAAATATCCGAAATCCTGGGGACTGAAAAAACCGGATACCAATATTGATCACAGGAGAGTTCCCAATCTTGCCGTCTTTTTTTCCAGATTCGGAAAAGTAAAGTCTACTGAAACCAATCCCTCACTTTATGTTCCGGGCGATATTGTTACCTGGATCTTACCCGGAAACCTCACCCATATCGGAATTGTTGTCAATAAAAAATCTGCTGACGGAAAAAGGTTTCTGATTGTACATAATATAGGAGGCGGACAGGTTTTGGAAGACTGCCTCTTTAAATATACCGTTACAGGACATTATCAATACCCGAAATAAGCTGCTTCTATGAAAAATCTTATCTATGCTTTATTTGTATTGATATCATCTTATACGAAAGCTCAGACCACCGGATTTAAAACAGTCAGTAAACCCATTGATTATTCTCGGGAGAGGGTTCGTTTAAGCTTAGAATATCTTAAAAGTCATTATAATATTGTACAAAATTCGCCAACGATTTCGCCTAAAATAATCGTACTGCATTATACCGCAGGCGGAACTGTTGAAACGAATTACAAATATTTTAATAAGACCCATCTGGAATCTGCCAGAAATGTTTTAAAGAAGCAGAGCACTTTAAATGTTTCTTCACAGTTTATTGTAGACCGGGACGGCACGATCTATCAGCTTATGGAGCCTGATATGTTTGCAAGACATACTATAGGCCTGAATTACTGTGCAATCGGCATTGAAAATATAGGCAGCAAAAATCAGCCGCTCACGGAAAAACAGGCTTTGGCAAATGCTCAGCTGGTTCGGTATTTAACTAAAAAATACAATATAGAATATCTTATAGGCCATTCGGAATATGGCGTATTCAGAGGTTCCAAGCTTTGGAAAGAGACGGATCCGAATTATTTTACAGCAAAAGAAGATCCGGGAAAAGATTTTATGAAAAAAGTAAGGCTGCTAGTGACTGATTTACATTTAAAAGAGAAACCTTAGTTCAATGAAAATTCTGTTTAGCAAAATTATAGATGCCACATTATTATCCAAAGAATTAGGATCGGATATTTCGGCTGAATGTATTGAGGTAATCAGAACGGAACCTATAAAAACGGCTGCATTTGACTTAAAAAATTACTCACTGATCTTCACAAGTGTCAATGGAGTTGGTTCGTTCTTCAAAAATCAATTTAAGCCCAACGAGGATTTCACAGCAAAAAACTACAATAAAATATACTGCGTCGGCGAGAAAACGAAACGTGAACTGAGAAAATACGGCTTCGGAACATTCAAGGTTCTGAAAAATGCCGAAACTCTTTCGAGGTTTATCATCGGAAACTGCCAGCACGAAAAGTTTCTTCATTTCTGCGGTAACCTTGCCATTGATGTCCTGGATAAGGATCTTCCTTTGCAGAATATCAGTTACAAAAAGATCACGGTTTACAAAACGGAAGAGCTTTACCCTTCCGTACCTGAAAAATATCATGCTGCAGTTTTTTTTAGTCCAAGCGGAGTTCGTAGTTTTGCAAAACTCAATTCTTTAGAAGGAATGAAGATTTTTTCCATTGGGGAAACTACCTCAGGTGAGCTCAGAAAGTACACCACAGAAGAGATCTTTACATCAGAAGAAAACAATCTGCCTTCTATTTTCAGATTGATCAAAAAGGAATTTTAAGCAGCTGCAAGCCTGGCTGGTAAAAATAATGAGCGCCGAGAACGGCCATATTAGTTTAAATAAATTATGATTAAAAACGACTTATATTTAAAAGCACTCCGCGGAGAAACTGTAGAAAGACCGCCGGTATGGATGATGAGACAGGCCGGAAGATATCTGCCGGAATTCATTGCCCTCCGGGATAAATATGATTTCTTTACGAGATGCCAGACGCCGGAACTAGCTTCTGAAATTACTGTACAGCCTATCCGTAGATTTCCTTTGGATGCAGCCATTTTGTTTTCTGATATTTTGGTAGTTCCCCAAGCGATGGGAATTGATTTTAAAATGAAGGAAAACGTGGGTCCATGGCTGGACAATCCAATCAGAACGATGGAGCAGGTTCAGAATGTTGTGGTTCCTGATGTGGATGATACTTTAGGATACGTTTTTGATGCCATTGAACTTACATTAATTAAATTAAATAATGAAATTCCATTGATCGGTTTTGCAGGTTCTCCATGGACGATCCTGTGCTACTGTATTGAGGGAAAAGGAAGTAAAGCTTTTGATATTGCGAAGTCTTTCTGTTTTCAGCAGCCTGAAGCGGCCCATTTACTGCTTCAGAAGATCACAGATACTACGATTGCCTATTTAAAAAGAAAGGTTGAAAAAGGGGTTTCTGCGGTTCAGGTTTTTGACTCATGGGGTGGAATGCTTTCTCCTACGGATTATCAGGAATTCTCATGGCAGTATATCAATCAGATTGTTGAAGCTTTAAGTCCTCTTACCCATGTTGTTGTATTTGGAAAAGGATGCTGGTTCGCCCTTGAAGATATGACGATGTCTAAGGCATCTGCTTTGGGTGTTGACTGGACGATTACTCCTGAGTTTGCAAGAACATTAACGAACCATACGATGACGCTTCAGGGAAATTTTGATCCTGCAAGATTGCATTCTACTCCTGAAACGATCAAAAAAATGGTAACTGAGATGATCAACCGTTTTGGAAAAGACAGGTATATTGCGAATCTCGGACACGGAATTTTACCTAATATTCCTGTGGAAAATGCAGAAGCGTTTATCAGAGCAGTCGTTGACTGGAAACCGAATAATTAATTTTCAAGCTAAAAAAGTGGCAGTTTTTGAGACTTTAGTCTTTCTAAGAATGTACTTTAAAGTATTATAAAATTTCATTTTAAAAATATTTTTAAACCTCATAGGTTTTAAAAACCTATGAGGTTTACATAAAAAATATGGTTAAAGATATTAATCAAAAAAATCCCTTTCAATTGTTTTGAAAGGGATTTTCTATTTTCTTTTTAAATTTATACTGACTATCAATACATTGTATATTACCAGGTCATTATTGATGGAAAATGCTACTGTATCTCACGGGAATAGGCATTCATTAAAAAAAGCAGTTAACAACTGCTTTTTAATTTTTTATCCGAGCATTTTCTGAGCTTTCTTTACTCCTTCTATAAGCTTGTCAATTTCTTCAAAAGTATTATAAACAGCAAAACTAGCTCTTACGGTTCCGGCTATATTGAAAAAGTCCATGATAGGCTGCGTACAGTGATGTCCGGTTCTGACAGCAATTCCCATTTTATCGAGAATCATTCCTACATCGGAAGATATTCCCACCCCTTCCAGATTAAAGGAAACCACACCTGTTCTTTTGGCTTTTTCACCATATATCTTTATATTGTCCAGTTCCAGAAGTTTTCTCTGTGCATATTCCAGTAATGCATTTTCGTGATTCTGAATATTCTGCCTGCCGGTTCTTTCAATAAAGTCAACCGCGGCACCCAGCGCTATATTTCCGCCCACATTGGGTGTTCCTGCTTCATATTTAAAGGGAAGTCCTGCGTAGCTAGTTCCGTCGAAAGAGCATACTGCAATCATCTCCCCTCCTCCGTGAAACGGCGGAAGTTCTTCCAGGATTTTCTGCTTTCCGTAGAGAATCCCTGTGCCCATTGGTGCATACATTTTATGACCCGAAAACACGAAGAAATCACAGTCCATCTTCTGTACATCGATCTCAAAGTGAGGAGCAGACTGCGCCCCGTCGATCACAATATAAGCGTCTGAATTTTTCCTTGTTCTAGCAATAATTTCTTCTATAGGATTTACAATTCCCAATGCATTGGAAACCTGGTTTACAGAAACAACCTTTGTTTTTTCACTTAAAAATTCATCTAAATAATTTAATTGAAGGATCCCGTTTTCATCAATCGGAATCACTCTGAGCTTTGCTCCGGTTCTTTCGCAAAGCAGCTGCCATGGAACGATGTTGGAGTGGTGTTCCAGGTAGGAAATGATGATCTCATCGTCTTTTTTAAGCTTTTGTGTTAAAATGTAGGCGATGAGGTTGAGACCTTCCGTGGTTCCTTTTGTAAAAATGACTTCAAAATCGTGCTCGGCATTGATGAATTTCTGGATCTTTCTTCTCGAAAGCTCCATTTCCTCTGTTGCCAGCTGACTTAATGTATGAATTCCTCTGTGAACATTTGCATTAAGTTCTGTATAATAATCATTCCAGACCTTTAAAACAGAGTCCGGCTTCTGGGATGTTGCTGCATTATCTAAGTAAACCAATGGCTTACCATTCACTTCGCGGTTTAATATAGTAAACTGACTTCTTATTTCCTGAATGTCAAACATTTATTAAAATTTTAAATTAGATTGCTCTTATTTAGAACACTTCAAATTTACGGCTTTTTTTCTGAAAGAACATATCGCTTCAATGGGTGATACTTATCAGCTGATAGAAATATTCGATAAATAAGATGGTAAAGAAAGATAATTTTTCTTTTTGGCATCAAATAAAAAAACCTGCCAAAATTGACAGGTTCTATATTGTTTGTTGAATAAGCAAATATTATTCTGCTGCAGTTTCTTCTGCTGCCGGAGCTGCGCCTTCTTCAGCTACAACTTCTTCCTCTTCATCATCTTCTACTACTGCTCCCTTCATTGCATTTCTAGACATCTTAACAGCTACTACAACTGCATTGTCCGGGTGTACGAAAGAATATCCTTCAGCTTTGATACCTCCAACATAAATCTTGTTACCGATTTTTAATGAAGTAATGTCTACAACTACCTCATCCGGTAAGTTTGCAGGAATAGCTTTCACTTTTAATTTTCTGAAAGACTGACGTAGTACACCACCAGCCACAACACCTTTAGAACGTCCGGTAAGTCTTACAGGAACTTCCATAACCACTGGCTTATCGTCAGATAACTGGTAGAAGTCTGCGTGTAAAATTTTGTCCGTAATCGGATGGAACTGAATATCCTGAAGAACTGCTGGAATTGTTTTCCCGTCTAGTTCAATAGATACCGTGTGTGCTTCAGGAGTGTATACTAAACCTTTGAAAGCTTTCTCTTCAGCAGAGAAGTTTAAAGGTGCTTCACCTCCATAAACAACACAAGGAACTAATTCAGCATCACGTAAAGCTTTTGTCGACTTTTTGCCCACGCTTTCTCTTTTTGTACCTTGAATTGTAATAGATTTCATTTATAAAAATTTAAAAAATTGTTTCTGTTTAACTCTGCAATCCGCTGAAAATCAATTAAATAATAAACTTATTACTGATTGACTGATGCTCGTGAACCATCTTCATAACGTCTGCAAATAATGGGGCGCAAGATAGCACTTTTATTTTAGTTGACAAATTATTTTTAACAGGAATTGAGTCAGTTACAATAACTTCCAACAATTTAGAGTTCTCAATATTATCATAAGCTTTTCCGGAAAGTACTCCGTGAGTTGCCATAGCTCTTACTGATTTTGCCCCTTTGTCGATCAGGATCTCTGCAGCTTTGCAAAGCGTCCCTGCCGTATCAATCATATCATCAATAAGGATTACGTTTTTGCCTGCTACATCCCCGATAAGGAACATTTCTTCTACAACGTTTGCTTTTTTTCTTTCTTTGTAAGCAATTACTACTTCTGCACCTAAGTGTCCTGCATAGTTTTTCGCTCTTTTTGCACCTCCCATGTCTGGAGAAGCAATGGTAAGATTATCTAAATTCAGAGATTTGATATGATCTACAAAAATAGTAGAAGCATATAGGTGATCTACTGGAATTTCGAAGAATCCCTGAATCTGGTCTGCGTGAAGATCCATAGTCATGATTCTCGTTGCTCCTGCGGCTGTTAATAAATTAGCAACCAGCTTTGCCCCTATCGGAGCTCTTGGCTTGTCCTTTCTGTCCTGTCTTGCAAGTCCGAAATAAGGGATCACAACAGTAATACTTTTTGCGGAAGCTCTTTTCGCTGCATCAATCATCAATAGAAGTTCTAGAAGATTGTCTGCTGGCGGGAAGGTAGATCCTATCAGGAAAACTCGTCCTCCTCTTACAGACTCATCCAAAACAGGCTCAAATTCCCCGTCGCTGAACTCCTGAAAGTTGATTTTTCCTAACTCTTTCCCATAATATTGGGCAATTTTTTCTGCCAAGTCCTTACTGGTTCTTGTACAAAATAGATAACTTAACTGATCGGCCATTTTTACTTTTTAAAGATTTTGCAAATTTAAAAAAAAACCACAAGAATTACTCTTGTGGTTTCTAAGTTTTTATTTTCCTGTATGATTACGGGAATTTTACTCCTGAATATTTGTTAGGATCTACCTGTGGTAAGGTGGATTTATACTTTTGGTTGATAGATTTAATAAACTCGTTGGCAATAATTGCATAACCTCTTCCGGTAAGGTGAACCCCATCAAGAGAGAAAGCTCCTCCGGTCACGAATTTGGCAGTATACTTCACCCCATCGTAAGTAATACCCGACTTCCCATTAAGCTCAACCATTTTGGCATTACCATCTACAAAAGCCAATCCATAAGAATCCGCAAGTGATTTTATAGAATTATTATAGGCATCTACTGCGGTTTTCACATAAGAAGCTTCTGTTTTTGTTAATACATGCTGGTTTTGCAGCGGATAAGAAATTCCGTAAACATTTACAGGAGTCGGTACTCCAGATGCAACAGTTCCTATTAGAGAACTTGTTGTAAGAAGGATATAATCTTCTGATGTAGCTTGTCTTGCCTGTCCAAAGATTTGTCCGAATGCAGCTGCTGTAAGCGCTCCTAAAGAAGGAGTCAGGGCAGCAGTAAGCTGTGCAGACAGATCTGTAAGAGCAACATCTTTAATCAAAACAGGATTCGAAGAAGTGGAAGAGAGCAAATTAATTCTGTCTCCTGCTCCAAAAGCAGTAAGTGCTTGTTTTAGCGGCCCGTATAAATTTGTATTAAGTGTTGTTAAATTCGCTCCTAAAGTTGTTGGAGTTAAAGGGTTGTAAGGAACTGTCGTAAAGAAAGGAATGGATGTAACATAAGGAATATTTCCAATAACTCCTTTTGTTGTCCCTACACTTTTAAGCCCATCCAGTACCCCTTTAATAGATCCTGCTACAAGATTAGGATCAGAAATATCATTTGATTTATAAGTTAATGGATTTACATTATTACTCTGAACCGTTGCCGGAGTATAAGTAGTAATCCCTCCTACAGTCTGAGAATTCGTTCCCCCATTGGTGGCATAAGATAATACATCATTATTTCCAATCCAAAGAGAGAAGAAAGTAGGTTTCTGAGCCATTGCATCCTGTAAAACAGAAGTTGTTGCAGAAGTAGCAAATCGCACAAAATAAGGATTGGCAGCTCCTAACGCAAGGTTAGCAGCACTTCCGTAACCCGGCGCAACCAGATGGAAAGACTTCGCTCCCGGAACTCCCATATTCTGGTAAGGTCCACCGGCAGTTACATTATCCAATGCTGCAGCAGGGCTACTGGCAACCGGTCCTAAACTCCCGCTTGAAGCCAGTTGAAGAGTTAATTTCCCAGGAAAGCCGGGCAATCCTATAAATCCTCCCACATCATTGGGCATCAAAGGTTGTTTAAATGCACCACCACCTGCAAGCTTCATCTGCATTGCAATAATACTTGGGTATGATTCGTTTTGTCCGCTGCTGTAAAGAGCTCCATCCCTGTAACCGGAAGTCAGAGAGTTTCCTAAAGAAACATAATTAGAAAAGTTAGCCTCCCCGCTTGTCACCTGGATATCTTTTACATCAGTGTCGAAATCATTCTCACAACTTGTTGTAAAAAGAAGTGCAGAAACGGCAAGTGTTGATATTATAATTTTTTTCATAGTCGATCAATTAAAAAGGGTTGTATGATAAACCTAAACCTAAGTAGAACGCTTTAGCTTTTGCCTGTCCGTTAAAGCCAAGGGTGGCATTTTTCACATCTCTGGCCTGAGGAATTGCATATCCTCCTGCTATATCAACTCCAAATTGCTTTAGTTTAAAGCCAAGACCTCCGGTAATTACGTAAGTATTAAATGAAGGTGTTTCCGGAATAAAGTTTTCGTCAGTGTACGGAGATTCGTCATAGTAAGCCCCCAAACGTCCAAAAATCATATCAGTAAATGCATACTGCGTTCCCAATCTGAATGTTTTTGAATTTCTGAAGTTTTTAGGAGATACAAGAACTGTAGGATCTGCCGGATTGTTTGTTGCAACCGGAGCCGTAGCAAAATCCAGAGTCAGCTTGCTGTATCTTTCCCATCCGTGATAGTTAAAGTCTGCTGAAACCAGCCATTTCGGAGTAACCTTGTATGTTAAACCTATTGTATATTCTTCTACCAAAGGAAGTGTTGCTGTAAATTTATCCTGTCCAGTACTTGGATCCAGCCCTAATAATGGATAAATAGATGCTGAAGGGAACTTGAATGTTGCAGTTCCTTTTTTAGCCTTCATATCTATAGGCGAACGGTAGGCAATACTGATATCTAATTTCGGATCAGGTCTGAAATAGAACCCGAATCCGTAACCGCTTCCACTTGCTTTTTCGTCTTTAATGTTTAATTCACCGCCAAACTGAGTCACAGCTTTATCCCAGTCTACTTTACCTTTTGCATAAATATAACTTGCTCCGAATGATACCCAGGGAGCCAGCTTCACAGAAACCATAGGCTGAAAATAGAAGCTCTTAAGCTCCAGCTTCTGCACCATTTCTTTTCCTTCCCAATCGCTTGGCCACTGGATCGTGCTTCCAAAAGGTGTCGTAAAACTGAAACCGACAGATAGGTTCTCTATCGGTCTGTAAGCAACCGCAGCATATAACGGAGTACCCATAGGATTATCTGTTTCTGTACTCTGTAAAGTATTCAAGTTTTGAAAAGTAACTTTATTACTTGCACCAAACCCTCCTGCCACTATACTCAGTTTTGAAGGAATGAATGACATACCCGCTGGGTTAAAGAATGCCACACTTGCATCTTCGGCATGAGCACTAGTATGCGCCATTGCCAATTGTTTCACTCCCTGCAGAGATACCCTGAAGCCCCCCGCGTAAGATAAAACACCCGCCAATAAAGCAGTTGATACTAATATTTTTTTCATAGACTGTTTATTATATAACCCAAATATAAAATTATTTTGAATACTCCTGTTAATATTTCTTAATATTTTAAACAATATCCCAAAAGAAAATTATGTTTAAAATAGTACTTTAAAAATATATTTACTTAAACCCATATCCCATAGCCACTTACTAAGTTTTAACTAAGGGTATATTTTTCACGTTTAATGTTAAACAACAGCGATATTGAATATTTAGGTATTTTAGAATTGCATAAAGATAAATTTACATAAATTTGCAAGATTATAAAAAATAGTTATATGAGTTGTGGATGCAAAACATCCGGCGATTCTGCCCATTCTTGCGGACCAAAAAAAACCGCGAATGGTTGTGAAAGTGTAAATACCTGTGGTAATAGTTATAAATTAAGTGTTTTCGACTGGCTTTCTAACATCAACAACCCCGCATCAAACAGGTGCGATCTTGTGGAAGTTAGATTTAAAAATGACAGAAAATCGTTTTATAAAAATGTAAACAATATTCCTTTACATATAGGTAGCGTAGTAACAGTAGAATCAAGCCCCGGACACGATGTAGGCGTTGTAAGCCTCACCGGAGAATTAGTAAAGATTCAGATGAAAAAGAAAAAATTTCCTGAAGAATCTATACTTAAAATATACAGACAGGCTAACCAGAAAGACCTTGAGGTTTGGCAGGAAGCAAGAAAAAAAGAAGACAGTGTAAAGCTTGAAGCAAGAAAAATTGCCCATAGAATAGGGCTTGAAATGAAGGTAACTGATGTAGAATATCAGGGAGACGCTTCAAAGATCACCTTTTATTACACCGCTGATAACCGTGTGGATTTCAGACAACTGATAAAGGAATACGCAGGCGCTTTCAGAACGAAGATCGACATGAAACAGATCGGCTTCAGACAGGAAGCGGCAAAAGTCGGAGGTATCGGATCATGCGGAAGAGAACTCTGCTGTTCAACATGGCTTACCGATTTCAGATCGGTCAATACGAATGTAGCCAGATACCAGCAGCTAAGCATTAATCCTCAAAAGCTTGCAGGACAATGCGGTAAATTAAAATGCTGTCTTAATTACGAACTTGACAGCTATCTTGATGCATTGAGCAACTTCCCTTCCTCTTCAACCACCCTGGACACAGAAAAAGGAAGAGCATTCTGTATCAAAATAGACGTTTTCAAAAAGAAAATGTGGTTTGCTTATGTAGACAGTTCTATGGCATGGTATGATTTTGATATTGAACTCGTTAAGAAATTAATAGCCAAAAATAAAAAAGGCGAAAAAACCCTTCCTTTAGAAGACCTTAAACAGCCTGACACCCCTATCCATACTATCGACCTGATCCAGGAAAACAATATGGACAGATTCGAAAAGAAAAACAGAGGCAACAACAGGAACAGAAACCAGAACAGGCCAAACAACGGCGGACAGCCCCAGGGACAACAAGGGCAAGGACAGGCACCAAAGAAAAACAGACCGGAAAGAACTGAAAGATCTGAGAGACCTGACAGGCCCGAGAGATCAGAAAACCCTAATGCTAACACCGGAAATCAGCCAAGACAGCAGCAAAAGCCACAGCCTAAACCGCAGCCAAAAGCGCAAACGGAAAAACCCGATGCAACTTCTGATCCTGAGAAAAAACAGCAAAACCCGAACAAGAAAAATTTTAAAAAGAAATATCCTCCAAAAAAAGATAAAAATGCGTAAAATTTCAGGATTATTACCTCTTATCCTTTTCTTTAGCTGTCATTCTTCCTCAGAAGAAAATGTCATTATGAATTCCGTTAACAACAAATGGAATAAGAAAAGTGAACAAAAATTTAATCTTGAAGTTTCAGATCCGCAGAATCCTAAAAATATTATATTTGTCGTAAGAAATAACAATACATACCCTTACAGCAATATAAGATTTATTGTAAATTTCACCAATCTCCAGAACAAAAAGAAGGAAACAGACACCCTGAACTATGTACTGGCAAAACCAAACGGAGAATGGCTTGGTACAGGTTTTGGTGATACGAAGGAAGCATTATTTCAATATAAAATGAACTATAAATTTCCGGGAAAGGGAAAGTATGAAATCAGCCTGATCCAGGCGATGAGGAATGACAACCTTCCGGGAATTGAAGACGTTGGAGTAAAAGTAGAAACGGCTAAACCGTAACCATAAATGGAAGACAACAGACAAAATGCAGGAAACACGGGAAAAACCTTCCCTCTTCCTCCCAAAAAAAAGAAAGATACCTCTTGGAAAAAATGGGTTAGATTCATTTGGATCGCACTCATTGCTGTAGTTTTAGGTATTTCAGGACTTTTCTTTGCTGTTTCCCAGGGATTTCTTGGAGAAATGCCGGATGTAAAGGAGCTTGAAAACCCTGATATCTATGTCGCCTCTGAAATCATTTCATCGGATGGTGTTACGTTAGGCAAGTTTGAAAAAGAAAAAACACAACCTATCGTTTACAAGGATCTTCCGCCCTACCTTATTTATGCGCTTCAGGCTAAAGAGGATGAACGTTTCAAAGAACATTCGGGGATCGATCTTCAGTCTATTGCCAGAGCCGTAGTGTATGGCGGCGGACGAGGCGGGGGTTCCACCATTACCCAACAGCTTGCCAAGCTTCTGTTCACAGGATCTGCTTCCCAGAATAAAATTGAAAGAGCATTTCAGAAACTGAAAGAATGGGTTGTTGCTGTGAGCCTTGAAAAAAGATACACCAAAGAAGAGATTATTACCCTGTATTTCAATAAGTTTGACTTCCTTTTTAATGCTAACGGTGTAGAAATGGCCTCTAAGGTTTATTTCAACAAAAAGACTTCGGAACTTACTCTTCCTGAAGCGGCAACGTTTGTAGCAATGCTGGAAAATCCAAGAAAAAATAATCCTTACAGATATCCTGAAAAAGCGAAGGAAAGGAGAAATGTGGTGCTGGATCAAATGCAGAAAACAGGTTATATTGACCAGGCTACTTATGAAAAAGCCATCAATACCCCTATTGAAGTGGACTTCCACCCTATAAAAAATATTACAGACGGATATTCCGCCTATTATAAGTTTTATTTAAGAAAAGAAATAGACAGGTATCTTGAAGGCTATGAAAAGGAAACCGGCAAGAAGCTTAACCTCTACAAAGACGGATTAAAGATATACGTAACCCTGGATTCTAAAATGCAGAAATACGCAGAAGAGTCTATCAAGGAGCACCTTACGGATCTACAGAAAAGATTTGATGCAGAACAGAGAGGAAGAAAAGACAGACCGTTCTATTACCTGACCAAAAAGCAGGCTAATGATGTAATGATGCAGGCCGTAAGAAGAACAGGCCGTTACAAGCTGTTAAAGGCAGACAATATGCCTGAAGATTCCATTATTATGGAGTTTAAAAAACCTATTAAAACTTCAAGGTTCACATGGGCCGGTGAAGAAGAAGTGGAAATGTCTCCATGGGATTCCATCAGATATCACAAGCAGATCGCTCAGGCAGGCTTGATGTCAATGGTTCCGGGAAGTGGTGAGATCAAAGCATGGGTAGGCGGTATAGACTGGCAGCACTTCCAGTATGACCATATCAAACAAGGTAAAAGACAGGTAGGATCTACCTTTAAGCCTTTCGTATATGCTACCGCTATTATGAAACTGGGAATGACACCTTGTTCAACTGTTTCTAACGCTTCTTACAGTCATAACGGATGGAATGTTCCGGGAAGAGGAGGAATGCTGACATTAAAAGACGGTCTTGCACACTCTCAGAACCCGATTGCAGCCAGATTGATTGAAATGACGGGTGTAGATGCTGTTATCCAGACGGCAAGAGATCTGGGAGTGACAGAAGATATCCCAAGAAACAATACCATTGCTTTAGGTTCATCAGATATTACAATTTATGAGATGCTTGGTGCCTACAGTACTTTCGCCAACTACGGAAACTACAATAAACCTGAAATGATCTGGAGGATTGAAGATGCCAACGGAAGGGTTATAAAAGAAGTAAATGTAGAACCGAAAGAAGTAATGAACCCAATGTATGCCTACACCATGATCGAACTGATGAAAGGTGTTGCACAATACGGTACCGCTTCCGGAGAATTAGGAAGAAGAGGAATCTCAAAAGGAGTGGAAATTGCTGCCAAAACAGGTACTACACAGAACAACTCTGACGGTTGGTTTATGGGAATCACTCCAAAACTGGCAACAGGAGCCTGGGTAGGATGGGAAGACAGAGCAACCCACTTTCTGGGAACCGGCGAAGGCCAGGGAGCAAAAATGGCATTACCGATCTGGGCTATCTTCATGAAGAAAGTATGGGCAGACAAATCGCTGGGAATTACCCCTGACGATAAATTTACCAGACCATCAGACTGGAAAGACGGATGCTCAAACCTCAAAGGTCTTGGTGAAGGATATGGAGATGACGGAGGGCTTCAGACCATTGATGAGATCAAAAATCCAAGACAGGCTGATCCAACACCTAAAAACAATACAGAAAAGAAAGAAGAAAATATCAATGACAATCTTCACTCCACCGATGAGGTAGATTTCAATAAATAAATTCTCTTTTAGAAATACACAGGACCTTTCAATAATTTGGAAGGTCTTTTCTTTATAATTAATACCTTTGATATATGAATATTGAACAGATCAGACAGCCTTTTACCGATATATTTCCAGGAGACCTTTCCGATAATCCGATGCAGAGAAATACTCCAAAAGTTTTATTTGCCACCGTAAAACCTGCAGGCTTTGACGGACCAAAGCTGATTTCTTTTAATGAAACACTTTCCGCAGAGATAGGATTGGGAAAACATGAAGAAAAAGATCTGGATTTTCTCGTAGGAACCAACCTGCCGGAAAATGTAAAAACATACGCAACGGCTTATGCGGGACATCAGTTTGGGAACTGGGCAGGACAGCTTGGAGACGGAAGAGCCATACTTGCGGGAGAAATCATCAATAAAGACGGGAAAAAGACAGAAATCCAATGGAAAGGCGCAGGTGCAACACCCTACTCCAGACATGCAGACGGGAGAGCTGTGTTGAGATCTTCGGTACGTGAATATCTGATGAGTGAAGCCATGTATCACCTTGGAGTTCCTACAACCAGAGCTTTAAGTCTTGCTTTTACCGGTGAAGATGTGGTAAGAGATATGATGTATAACGGAAATCCCCAGCTGGAAAAAGGCGCTGTAGTGATAAGGACTGCTGAAAGTTTTTTACGCTTCGGACATTTTGAACTGATGTCTGCCCAGAGAGAATATAAAACCCTGCAGGATCTTGTTGATTTTACCATTGAAAATTACTACCCGGAAGTTACTTCAGAAGGTATTCAGAAATACAGAGACTTCTTTAAAAGCATATGTACCCGAACAGCAGATCTTATGACCGAATGGTTCAGGGTAGGATTTGTTCATGGTGTAATGAATACCGATAATATGTCTGTTTTAGGTTTGACTATAGACTATGGACCTTATTCAATGATGGACGAATATGATCTGAATTTTACCCCGAATACAACGGATCTTCCGGGAAGAAGATATGCCTTTGGAAAACAGGGGCAGATCTCACAATGGAATCTTTGGCAGCTTGCCAATGCTCTCCACCCATTGATCAAGGATGAAAAATTTTTAGAAGAAACTTTAAACCATTATGGAACTTATTTTTGGGAAGCCCATGATAGAATGCTGTGCAGAAAATTTGGATTTGATGAACTAAGGGACGGTGATGAAGAATTTTTCACCAACTGGCAGGGACTTATGCAGGAACTCCATTTGGATTACACTCTATTTTTCAACCAGCTGGAAAAATTAAGCACTGAAACTGATATTAAATCTCTTTTTGAAAATATTTCTTACTCTGTATTAAATGATGAGAACATAAAAAAGCTGGAAGATTTTATAAAGAAATATGATAAAAGGATATCATCCAATGTGATTTCAAAAGAAGAATCACTATCCCTGATGAGACATTCAAATCCTAAATTTACCCTGAGAAATTATCTCCTTTACCAATGCATTGAAGAAATTAACATTGGAAAAACAGAAATATTCGAAAAACTTATCCGGGCTTTAGAAAATCCTTATGAAGAATTATACCCTGAGTTTTCCGTGAAAAGGCCTTCAAACTATGATGATACTTCAGGATGTTCAATGCTTTCATGTAGCTCTTAGAATTATTAATAAATCATTGATACGTGTTTTAAGGTAATTTTTTTTATCATTAATGTTTTTTTGTTATATTTACAAAAATAAAAAGATTATGAAAAAACTTCTACTATTTTTAAGTTTATGTAGCATTGGCGCCTCTTTAGATGCCCAAACATTACTATCTGAGAATTTTGAGGGTGCAACATTTCCACCAACAGGATGGACCAGATCAAACACAAGCTCTTCAAGACCTTGGGATTTTACTCCTGTAGTTTTTGGAGCTGGGGCCAGTGAATTTGTGATTTCCGGAACTAAGTCAGCCGGCATTAATTATATTACTCAAGCAAATACTGCCAATTTAGTTAGTCCTTCCTTTAGCTTAGTTGGAGCAACATCTCCAACTTTAACTTTTAAAGCAGTTGTAGGATATTCTTATATGATAGCTAGTGATGCTGGAGATTTGCTTGCCCAAATTTCAACTGACGGCGGAACATCGTGGACAACATTATGGACTGAAGATGATGAAACGGGATTTATAGATGACGGAGATGGAGATGAAGACACTGATCTTTATAATCAAAACATTGTCCCTGTACAGGTAAGTTTAACACCATATATTGGACAGGCAAATGTTAAAATTAGATTCCGCTATATAGGAACTGATGCAGATGGGGTTTCAATAGATGATGTTAAAGTTTTAGCGGGTACGTTAGGAACAAGTGAAGCTTCTTCAAAAGCAAAATCAACAAGTATCTACCCTAACCCTACAAAAGGAGAGATCAGTATCAAAACTGATAAAAAGATCAAATCTTCTACAGTATCAGATCTTTCTGGAAAATCAGTAATGAGATCAACATCTGAGAAAATAGATATCTCTTCTCTTCCAAAAGGAATGTATTTGGTTAAGGTTGAATTTGCAGATGGATCAGCAACTACAGAAAAAGTAATTAAAGAATAATTTATTGTCTGTATAAATTTTAAAACTCACCGGGTACGGTGAGTTTTTTTATTTTATTTTTGTAAAAAATTGACACGTGTCTTTTATTAAAACAAAACTCATAGCCATTTTAAAACAGGTATTCCCCGCTTCTTATGCAGAAACAGCAGTCTTTCTGTTCTTTCTGATTTGTTACGGAACCTTAGGCACCTATATTGCGCTTCACTACCGGATTATCTTTGACAGCAGAATTCCCTGGGATGCGTATTTCAGCTTTGACAATAAAGCAATTGTAATGACCGGCGGCAGTTTTGAAAGACATCCCCTGGCTTATTACTTTTTCAACTGGATCAGAGAATTTTCACTTTTCGTTTCAGGCGGAAAAATGGATGCAACATTTAGGCTTACCCTCTCATGGCTTAGCAATATAACAGTAAGCTTATGTATCGTTCAGATTTTCAAATATCTCAATAACATTATCAGACTTCCATTAAAGATCTCTTTACTGCTCATTTTGTTTTTCGGGGCTTTCTCTACCAATATTCTTCTTTCTTTTACTCCGGAGAATTTCACCTATACCCTTCTTTTGCTAAGTATTTATAATTATTATGCAGCTGTAAAACTCAAAAAAGAAGAAAAAATACCCGGATCAGCCTTAACACTTGCCGGAATTACCATTGGCGGCCTTACAATTACCAATCTTGTTAAAGTTTTTATTCCCGTTTTATTTGAAAAAGATCTTTTCAGAAGCTGGAAAAAATTGGGGAATACAGTTTTTCGCGTGGTACTTACTACAGCATGTTTTGTATTTCTTTACTTAATGCGAATTGATTTTAAATATGAAAATATATTCTCAAAAACCAGCCAGCAGTATGAAAAATTCTCCAATGTAGAATCCATTCCGGATTGGGATATGATGCTTTCGTATTTTTTCGGAGGCAGTATTTTGTTCCCGAGTTTTATGACAACGGACAAGCATAATATGAAAGGTTTTAACTTTAAAGGTCTTTTAATGGAACCTTATTCATCACCGTTTTGTTATGCCTTTATCACGATATTATTGAGTCTTATTTTGTGGAGTTATTTTAAAAATTTCAACAATAAGCTGGTACAGATTATTGCTGGTTCATTCTTGATTGACATTTTGATTCACTGCATGATGAGGTTTGGCCTTCATACCTCATATATCTACGGAGGTCACTTTATTTTTGTCTACCCGCTGCTTTTGGGATGGCTATTTTACACATACAGATCAAAGCCTAAAACCTTATCATTTTTGATAGTGACAACAGGCATTTTGCTTGTCTTTCTACTCGCAAATAATTTATTCAGAATGGTAGATTTCTTCCAGTTTTTAGAGGCTTATTACCAATAAAAAAAGCTGAGGAATTCTCAGCCTTACTTTAATATTTTATACTTATTATCTCGCTTCAGCACAGAAAATTCTATACTGTACAGCGATCGCTGATTTGAAATATTCTCTTATTTTTGAAAGATCAGCAGCTGCACTCTGTTTTGTGAAATAACTTCCCGCCAAAATTTTATAATTAGGCCTTAAAGAAGCATCCGTTTCCACTTTCAGGTTTGGGAATCTTTTTCTGAAATAAGATTTCACCTCGTTGGCCTCTTCGTTACTTTTCACCGTTGTGATCTGAATTTTAAATCCTAAAATCCTTGGATTTTTACGGCAGATTTCCGCATTACTCAGTTCTCTGCTCGGAACATAGACCTTCGGAGGCTTAGGAGTGCTCACAATTCCACTGTCCGGATTATTTTCTCTTACCGGATTACCAGCACTTGTCCTGGAACATTTGTCTTCGATTCCTTCCAAAGCAGCTTTTACTTTAGGATCCATAGTCATTATTAGCTCATTTCCTGAAAGAGTGTCTTTCTGAACAACCTGCTGGGCTTCAACACTATAAAACCCAAATAAAGATACTATTGAAAATATTTTGATTAAATTTCTCATTTAAACTTGTTTCCGCAAATTTATACAAATTAAAAAATTATACCAAACAACGCTATTTAGAATCAATACAAATTAAACGTAAATGATATTTTCCCTTTTCCATATACCGTTAAATTCCTGTTAAAAATATTATTTTTGCGGAATTGATTGGTTCAATATTTTACTAACATAAGATAATTTAAATGATTAGTTGGAGAAAGCATTATAAACAAACGTTGATCGCGATAGGCTTATTGCTATCAACCAGTGCTTCAATTTACGGGCAAGACGGCGATCCTAAAAACGGAGAGAAACTTTTCAAAGCGAATTGTACTGCATGTCACGCGCTGGACAAACAAGTTATAGGGCCACCTTTGAAAGGGGTTGTAGAACGAGTAAAGACAGAAGGCGGTGTAGACAAGGATTGGCTTCACAAGTGGATCAAAGACAACAAAGCTCTGAGAGCTTCCGGGGATAAATACGCCAATGAGATTTTCGAAAAGTACAATAAAACTGAAATGTTGCAGTTTCCGAATCTTACAGACAAGGATATAGACGATATTTTAGCTTTTACAACTAATCCTCCGGCTCCTGAGCCAGCTAAAACTGACGACAAGGCGGCGGCAACAGACGGTGCGGCGGCAGCTCCGGCAAATAATACTACAACAAGCGTAGTTATTATTTCACTTCTGGCTATTGCGGCTCTATTGGTTTGGATCTTAATTAAACTGAGACAATTGGTTAAATTAGGTCAATCCGAAGACTTAGCAGGGCTTAACGAAACAAGAGTTAAATCTTTCAGCGAAATTTATGAGAAGTACCACTACATAGGTAAAGCAGCATTGGGTATCCTTGCCCTACTGGCCGCTTATGGAGTTTGGAACTGGATCATGTGGATCGGTGTTTACAAAGGATATAAGCCGGAACAGCCTATCTACTTCTCTCACAAAATTCACGCCGGGGAACAGAAAATTGACTGTCAGTTATGTCACTCCAGTGCCAAATACGGAAAAGTATCTGAAATTCCTTCCATGAACGTTTGTATGAACTGCCACAGAACAATTTCTGAGTATAACGCAGATCATTACATGGAGCCAGGAAAAGATAAAGCATTCTACGACGGTGAGATCCAGAAGATCTATGCAGCAACAGGCTGGGATCCTGCGAAACAGCAGTATACCGGAAAAACACAGCCGGTTGAATGGACAAGAATTCACAACATGCCAGACTTTGTGTACTTCAACCACTCTCAGCACGTAGTAGCGGGTGAGCAGGCAATCATCAATTCTTTCAACAAAAAGAATCCAAACAACAAAATTGATGTTGTATGTAAAGCTTGTCACGGAAAAATTGATACAATGAATGTTGTTCAGATGGCCAATGACTTCACTATGGGATGGTGTATCGAGTGCCACAGAACTACTGAGGTTGATATGAACAACGGTTATAATAAAGAATACTTCAAGAATCTACATGACAAGTTGAAAAAACAATATCCTCAGGATGGCGGTAAGATCACTGTAGATGCAATTGGAGGTCTTGAGTGTGGTAAATGTCATTATTAATAACTAAAAAATTAGAAGTATAAATGGCTTCAAACAAAATACAATTTAGAAGTATTCATGAACTTAGAGACCCGGCTTTGAACAACAAGCTGGCTCAGAAAGAGTTTCAGGAAGAAATTCCGGTAGAGGATTTCCTTGGAGATGCTGAACAGAACGGATCCGGTACTTCAAGAAGAGATTTCTTAAAAATATTAGGATTCTCTACAGCAGCTGTAACACTGGCTGCCTGTGAAGCACCGGTAATCAAAACGATTCCTTATGTGGTAAAACCGCATGACATTATTCCGGGGGTTCCAAATTATTACGCTTCAACTTATTTTGACGGATTCGACTTCGCCAGCGTTTTAGTAAAAACCCGTGAAGGAAGACCTATCAAAATAGATCCGAACCCGGCAGCGGGCGATTTAGGAAAAACCAATGCAAGAGCTCAGGCAAGTGTACTTTCTCTTTATGATAACGATAAAGTAAAACAGCCTAAACTGGATGGCAAAGACGAAACTTTCGACAAAGTAGACAGTTTTGTTCTTAAAGGTTTGGCAGATGCAAATACAGCAGGTAAAAAGATTGTGCTTTTGTCACACTCTTTCCCTTCTCCCACTTTCAAAAAGTTATTTGCTGAATTCAAAACTAAATATCCTACCGCTGAACTTGTAACGTATGATGCTTATCCTCACTCTGCGGCTTTAGATGCAGCTCAGGAAGTATTCGGACAGAGAGCATTACCTGTTTATGATCTTAAAGGTTCAGAATTGGTAGTTTCTTTCCAGGCTGATTTCTTAGGAGATTACAACGGAGCAAGCTTAGAAACATCTTACGCAGCAGCCAGAAAGCCAGGACCAAACATGTTGAGACACATTCAGGTGGAATCCAACATGTCATTAACTGGTGCTAACTCTGACTCAAGATACAGATTAAAGCCAAGTGCAGTAAACAAGACTTTAGTTGAAGTTTACAATGCAATCGTAGGTGGTGGTACTTCTGACAAGACTGCTACTGAAATTGCCAACGAACTTAAAGCGAAAGGCAGCAAAGCTGTTGTTTTAGCTGACGGTTCTAAAGGAGCACAGGTTTTAGCACACTTAATCAACCAAAAATTAGGTTCAGTAGCTTTCACTGGTAAAGCTAACTTCCTGAAAGAATTTGATAAAGCAAGATACCAGGAATTCTTAGGATGGGTAAATGCAGGTCAGGTTGGCGTATTGATCGCGAACAACGTAGACCCTATCTACTCTCATCCAAAAGGAGAAGATTTCAAAAAATCTTTAGCTAAAGTTGCTTGTGTAGTAGCGGTGGCTGATAAGAAAAATGAAATGTACAAAGCAGCGAAAGCTGTAATTCCAGTAGCTAACTGGTTAGAGTCTTGGGGTGATATCGAACCTCAGACCGGAGTATATTCATTAATGCAGCCTACGATCCAGAAGATCTACAAATCAAGACAGATTGAAGAATCTCTATTGGTTTGGAAAAACGGTAAGAACAATGCTGCTAATAATTACTACGACTATCTAAAAGGAAGCGCTGCTTCTATCTTAGGGGCTACTTCTTTCAACAAAGCTTTATACAACGGTATCACTACTTCAAATAATGCAACTGCATTATCTTACTCAGGAGGAAATGCTGCTCAGGCTATTGCTGAATTAGGAAACTTCAAAGCTTCTGAACTAGAATTGGTATTATACACCAAGCCTTCAATGGGTGACGGTACTCAGGCCAACAACCCTTGGCTTCAGGAATTACCGGATCCTATCACAAGAATGTCTTGGGATAACTATCTGACTATTTCTCCAAAAGACGCAGAAAAATTTGCGATTGACAACGATCTTAATGCAAGAATGCAGCTGGATGGTTCTATCGTAAACCTTACTGTAAACGGAGTAACAATAAAAGATGTTCCTGTCTTCATTCAACCGGGACAGGCAGAAGGATCAGTTGGTCTTGCGCTTGGATACGGTAAGAAAAATTCAGGGACTACTGCTGATACCGGAGTAAACGCTTATCCGTTATTTGACGGTTCTAACTTAACTGTTTCAGGAGTTAAAATCGAAAAAACAGGAGAAGACCACGAATTTGCAGGTATCCAGCTTCAGAATACATTGATGGGACGTTACGAAATTGCTAAGGAAGTTCCTTTGGCTGAATTCTTAAACGTAGCATTTGATGATGAGCATAAAGGATGGAACAAGCCTTTGGAATATCACACGATCAGTGGAGCTCTTCCGGCAAGAAAGATTGACCTTTGGGATGCTTTCGATGACACGGACGGACCTCACTTCAACTTATCAATCGACCTGAACTCTTGTACTGGCTGTGGAGCATGTATCATTGCTTGTCAGGCAGAAAACAACGTTCCTGTAGTAGGTAAAGAAGAGATCAGAATGTCCAGAGATATGTATTGGTTAAGAATTGACCGTTACTATTCTTCAAGACAGAAAGTAGAAGTATACGAAGGATTGAAAGAAGGAATGGCAGTACCGGAATTGTACGGTACAGCATTCGGAGACGGAGGTGCATTAAACCACCCTGCAGATAATCCTGATGTAATCTTCCAGCCGGTAATGTGCCAGCACTGTAACCACGCTCCTTGTGAAACGGTATGTCCGGTAGCGGCTACTTCACACGGTAAGCAGGGTCAGAATCACATGGCTTACAACAGATGTATCGGTACCAGATATTGTGCAAACAACTGTCCGTACAAAGTAAGACGTTTCAACTGGTTTACGTATAACCTGAATGACAAGTTCGATTTCAACATGAACAACGATCTTGGAAGAATGGTACTTAACCCGGATGTAGTGGTAAGAACCAGAGGGGTAATGGAGAAATGTTCAATGTGTATCCAGGAAACTCAGGCTACTATTTTAGCAGCTAAGAGAGAGAACAGAAAAGTAACAGACAACGAATTTAAAAATTCTTGTGCTTGTGCTGCTGCTTGTTCTACCGGAGCAATGACGTTCGGAGACATGAATGACAAAGAATCTGAAGTGAGAGAATTATATTCCAGCAACAGAAGATATTATTTACTTGAGGAGATCGGCACAAAACCAAACGTGTTCTATCACACTAAAGTAAGAAACAGAGTAGAAAAATAAAGTTTAAATAATAAATAGGTAAAAAATGTCAGGACATTACGAAGCTCCGATAAGGGAACCTCTAATTATTGGTCACAAAACTTATCACGATATCACAGAAGATATTGCACGACCTATCGAAGAAAGAGCAGGTAAACTATGGTGGATTTCACTGTATGCAGCCTTAGTTCTATTCATCTACGGATTTGGCTGTATCGCTTATACTATCGGGACAGGTATTGGAGCATGGGGGCTTAACAGAACTATTAACTGGGGTTGGGATATTACCAACTTCGTATGGTGGGTAGGTATCGGTCACGCCGGGACCCTAATCTCCGCAGTATTATTATTATTTAGACAGCGTTGGAGAATGTCTGTAAACCGTTCAGCGGAAGCGATGACGATCTTCGCAGTTGTACAGGCAGCCATCTTCCCTGTAATCCACATGGGTAGAGTTTGGGTAGGATATTGGGTATTCCCATTACCTAACCAGTTCGGTTCTCTTTGGGGGAACTTTAACTCGCCTCTACTTTGGGACGTATTTGCAATCTCTACGTATTTCTCAGTATCAACTGTATTCTGGTTCATGGGGCTAATCCCTGACTTTGCAATGATCAGAGATAGAGCTAAAACTCCTTGGACTAAGAAAATTTATACATTCCTTGCTTTCGGTTGGGGTGGTAAAGCAAAACACTGGCAGAGATTCGAAGAGCTTTCTTTGGTTCTTGCAGGTTTGGCAACTCCACTTGTATTCTCAGTACACACTACGGTATCTTTTGACTTCGCAACTTCGGTTATTAAAGGATGGCACTCTACAATCTATCCTCCTTACTTCGTTGCGGGTGCGATCTTCTCAGGATTCGCAATGGTACAGACACTATTGTTAATTGCAAGAAAAGTTTGTCACTTAGAAGATTATATTACAATGTATCATATTGAAATTATGAACATCGTAATTATCTTAACAGGTGGTATGGTAACTGTAGCTTATGCCACTGAATATTTCATCGGATGGTACTCAGGATCAAGATTTGAAGACTTTACATATCTTTCTCCGGGTGCAGCTGTTGGACCTTACTGGTGGGCTTTCTGGGCATTGATTACTTGTAACCTTATTATTCCGGCTTCATTCTGGTTCAAGAGACTAAGAACAAATATTATCTGGACTTTCATCGTTGCATTGATCATCAACATCGGTATGTGGTTCGAGCGTTTTGATATCATCGTTATCAACCTTTCGAGAGATTACCTTCCAGGATCATGGACTATGTTTAAGCCAACGATCATTGATGTGGGTGTATACTTAGGAACGATCGGATTCTTCTCTGTATTATTCTTACTATACGCAAGAACGTTCCCTGTAATTGCACAGGCTGAATTAAAATCGATTCTGAAAATTTCAGGTGAAACTTATAAAGCAAAAGAAGGAGATGAGCACCACTAAAATTGTATACGGACTTTATGCTGACGACGACGATCTAATGAACGGCGTTAAAGCATTCAACGATAAAGGAATTGCGATAAACGAAGTTTATACTCCATTCCCGGTTCACGGACTTGATAAAGCTTTAGGATTAAAGAAAACAAGAATTTCTGATGCTGCCTTTTTCTATGCTCTTTATGGTGTTACCATCGGGAGTACTGTAACCTGGTATGTGATGAATCATGACTGGCCTCAAAACATTGGTGGTAAACCTGCTTTTGACTGGGCACACAACATGCCTGCATTCGTAGTTCCAATGTTTGAATTAATGGTATTCTGTGCAGCTCACATGATGTCTCTAACATTCCTTGTCAGAAACAAAATGTATCCGGGAGCTCCGGCTCAGAATCCTGATCCAAGAACTACTGATGATAAATTCTTGATGGAATTTGTAACTGATGACGTAGAGTCTGTAAAACAGTTGCTGATTGAAACCGGGGTTGAAGAAATAACTGTTAAAGATGCTTAAAATGAAAAAGAATGTATTAAAAATTACAGCTGTTTTAGGTTTAACAACGGTTTTACTTAATTCTTGCGGACCAAAAGAAAATACACCATTAGTATATTTTCCTGATATGTACTTCCCCGTAGCTTACGATCCATTGATGAAAGCTCAGGATGCCTATTCGGATCATGAAAATGAAATTCCTGCATTTGTTAAAAATAACGGTGCAACCGGTCTTTCTCCTGTAGAAGGAAGTGTTGCTCAGAATAAAGATGGCATTTTTGAAGAAAGTTTACTTCCAAAAAACGTAGACGAATATAATGCTGGTTATGATGCATCAAAAACAATGACAACTTCACCTTTAAATCCGGCAAATGCTGCAAAGGATATTGAAAGAGGAAAAATGTTATTTGATCATACTTGTGCAGCATGTCATGGTGTAGGAGGTGATGGACAGGGACCAATCGTGCAAAGCGGAGCTTTCTCCGGTGTACCCAACTATGCCGACAGAGAGATTACTGTAGGATCTGTTCATTATGTATTAACTAACGGTAGAAATGCAATGGGATCTTATGCCGGCCAGCTTAATGCCGGTGACAGATGGAGAGTAGCAATGTACGTGATGAGTGCCTTCAAAAAAGGAGCAGCAGCACCTGCAGCAGCGACAACGGCTGCAGCTACACCAGCCGCAGCAACAACAGAGACTACTACCGCAACTAAAAAATAAGAAAAGAAATGTATAGTTTTTCACCAAAATTAAAATCAACTTCTATAATCCTTCTTGTTGTAGGTCTAGTTCTATTTGCTATCGGTTTCTTTATGAATAAAGGAATGACTACTGAGAAAATAGAGCATATGATGGAAGCGGTTCATTCTGCCGGTCATACTGCCCCTACACACTCAAGTGAAATGGTAGGGCCTCAGGACCATGCGTCTCATTTAGAGCACGCAGAGCTTCAGGTTCACAACCAGCCTCTGGCATCGCTGCATTTTGTAGCTGTCTTTTTCTTTGGAGTGAGTTGTGCTGTATTGTTTTTCTACTGTATTCAGCATGCTGCACACGCAGGTTGGCCTATTATTATTACAAGAGTAATGGAAGCTATTGCTTCTTATATCCCATATGGTGGTGCTATTCTGGTTATTATGATGATATTGAATATCACTCACAATGGCCACTTGTTCCACTGGATGGATCCCGAATTGACAGATCCTAATTCTGCACATTTCGATGTGATCCTGTTCGAGAAGAAAAGATTCTTAAATATTCCTTTCTATGCTATCAGAACGATCATTTATGTAGTAGGTGCTTCTTTCTTTGCATGGAAACTGAAAGCTCAGTCTAAGAAAGTAGATGAAACTAAATCTAAAGTGGATTATCAGATGCTTTACAGATGGGCAGTAGGATATATTGCATTCTTCGGATTTGCTTCTGCTGCTTGGGCATGGGACTGGTTAATGTCTATTGACCCTCACTGGTATTCTACAATGTATATCTGGTATTCAATGGTAAGCTGCCTTTCAAGTGGAATCGCTATGATTATCCTTCTAAGTGTTTACCTGAAGAAGAACGGATTCTTACCTCAGTTCAATGACAACCACCTACACGATTTAGGAGTATTCCTTTTCGCTACAAGTATGCTTTGGACATATACATGGTTTGCCCAGTTCATGCTTTACTGGTATGCTAACGTTCCGGAAGAAGTTAACTATTTCTTTGGAAGATTCCAGCACTATGGACCTACGTTCTTACCAATGCTGATCATCAACTTCCTATTACCTTTATTGGTATTAGTAAGCAGTAGCATCAAGAGAAACTATAAAGTAGTAACAACAATGGCTGTAGTGGTTATTCTAGGCCACCTTTTAGACTACTTCAATATGGTAATGCCGGGAACGGTAGGACCTTACTGGAAAAATCCTGAAGTATTCCTATTAATAGCAGGAGCTGTTCTATTTGTAGCAGGATTGTTTATGTTTACTGTATTAAGCGCTTTATCTAAATTAAAGTTGATTCCTACAGGAAACCCATTCTTACACGAATCTGAAATTTATGAGTATCCTTTCTAAGGACTTGTAACAGAAATAATATTAAAGACTGATTGTAATGATCAGTCTTTTTTTATGCAGAAAAGTGAATATTTTCAAATTCCAGGCAACCATTTTAGATTTTGTATGTCTTATAATAAAGATTCATAATTATTCAGTAAACCATAAACAAAATATCTCATGAAAAGACATTATCTGCTCTTCGCTGTGTTCATTTTCCTGTTTAGCCTCATTCAGGCGCAAACCATAACTTTCGTTTCCGAACAAACGAACAGACCCCTGCCTAAAGTTTCAGTCTTCGGAAAAGACGGGAGTATCCTTGCTTTTTCTGATATTGATGGTAAAATTGATAAACAGTCCCTATCACCTGCTCAGGAAAAGTTTCAATTGGTTTACAATAACTTTCCTGTTGCCCTTCTCTCCTATTCAGAACTCAATCAGGATGTCATTAAAATCAATGATCAGGTTAAAGAAATAGAAACAGTAGTCATCAGGAACACTAAGCCTGCAAAATATATTCTTATCAAAGGAAATTTTAATGCCTACGTAACGGTGAACAATAAGCTGAACGGCTACGCAGATGGAATCGTAACTTATATTTTCGATAATAAGACCAAAAAACTGAAAAGCACGAATGTTGAGCAGTATAGAGTCTTCAGATTGGAAGTCAAAAATGAAAAGAAAGAAACTTCAGCATGGGATTACGGTGGCTCTTTACAGCTTCCAAGACTCAAAAACGTGGGAAATCCTGAAGAATACAAAACCAAAAGAAATACCATCAAAGAATTAAAAGGCGACCGGAAAGATCAGATAGAAGTGACGGGTGCTGCCCTTCAGGAGAAAGAATTTTCTTTATTTGGATTCAGGTTCTTTGATATCAGAACAATACTCAATATGTCTTTTGAAAAAGGGTCAGAAAAAAGTCTGAAAGATTTCCTTGAATATAATGAAGTTACTTTTATAAAACTTAAACACAAAAGCGAACCGAATTACAACCAGATCATCCTTTACAATAACTTTTATCCCACAGAACTTAATTTCAGCAATGACGACGATATAGAAAAAGTGAAATTTGATAAGAAAAACAGTAGCTACAAAACCAAGTATTGGCAGGAACCATCCTTCCCGAATATGCAGACTATCTTCAGTTCATTTTTCAAAGATGATTTGAAAGAACAGCAAAATAAGGTTGAAAATTAAATTTGCAATATCGATCCGCGATCTGAAAGCGAACAAAAGAAAAATAAAAACTCACTATTAATAAAGGTTTTATTAAATTTGCAATAAACAAAATAAAATGAAAAAGTTTTCTTTTCTACTTGTTCTCAGTCTGTTGCTATTTACGGCATGCAGGAAAGATCATGTAGATGCTACGAATACTAAAACGCTGCAGTCAAGTATCAATGACATGACTTCAAGCCTTTCAACAATTAAACAGATCAAATTCAATGAAGCCCTTTATATTTTAAAGACATTCGGGGTAGAGGCAGACGGTGATGTGGAAGAACTTAAAGCCCTCGGAAAGCTCATTGACGGAAAAAAAGTTCCTGAAATTCTTGCATTGGCAGACCAGGTTGCGCAGAAAAACGGAATTGAATGGGCCAGTACCACTCCGCCTTCTCTTGGAGAAATGAATATCTTCGGGGATGATAAAGCCAAAGAGACCGATGCCAACGACGTGAAAGCAAGCTCACTAAGCATTGTCACCAGACCTACAGGCGACGACGGTTCAGGAGCACCTACAGCCATTCAGGTTATTCCAAGACTTGTAGATGCCGCTGGAAACCCGGTTTCATTTACCGGTGCCGGTCTGGAAGCTACTTTGGAAGTCTTCAGTAACGGGGTAAAACTTTCTACAGCTAAAAACCTGATGCAGGATAATAATTTTAAAGGATTCAATTTAAAATTCGCTTCAATTCCTGCCGCAAAAGTGGCAGACAGCAAGATCGACATTACCGTTTCAGTAAAAACTACGGCAAAGACATTCAAAATGTCCAAGATCGGGCTTGACGTTAACCCACTGGCTTTAAAAGTTCCTGCTGTACCTAAAACCGATTCAACTTCTGTAATACAAGATCCTAACGCTGTAATCGATCCAAACAATCCTACAGCTACACCGCCAACACCTGCAGATCCGTCTTCAGCTACGCCAGCTGCACCTAAACAGCCGGCAGCAGATCCTAAAAATACAGTAAGCAAGTTCCTGAACAACGTAAGCTCTCAAAATCTTAAGGCAGCCTATGATACTTCCAGCAATCCTAGCTGGGGGAGCTATGAATCGTTCTCCAATCCTACTTCAGGTTTTGGATCGGTGAAAAACGTAAGTGTGAAGAACATCACCACCAATGCTGCCAACCCTGGCGGTGCCAGCGTAAACGCAACATATGACGTAACGGATAAGAACGGAAAAACAACTTCTTTAAAAGTGACCTTCGGACTTAAAAATGTAAATGGAGACTGGAAAATTTCCAGCTATAAAATAAACCCATAATGGCTTCACAAGAACTGATCAAAAGACTGGAAGAAACAATTGAAAACTTTCCTGATTTCCCTATTCCGGGAATCCAGTTTAAAGATATTTCACCCATTTTTCTGGATCCGAAGCTTTACGAAGATGTCATTGCAGATATGGCCGCCTTCAGCAAAGGAAAAGTAGATGCCGTATGCGGAATTGAAAGCCGGGGCTATCTCTTTGGAATTGCCATCGCAGTAGCGCTGGAAGTTCCTTTCATTCTGATCCGTAAAAAAGGAAAACTTCCTCCTCCGGTCATTTCAGAAAAATATGACCTTGAATACGGAAGCGCTGAAATAGAAACCAGGGAAGGACAGATCAAAAAAGGACAGCGAATCCTGATCCATGATGACCTTCTTGCAACCGGCGGAACCACAGAAGCTGCAGCTAAACTTGTAGAAAAACAGGGGGCAGCAGTAGCGCAGTTCAGTTTCCTTATTGGCCTGAAAGACCTCAATGGTACCGAAAGGCTGAAAAAATTCGGAGCAGAAGTATACAGTATTCTTGAATATTAGGATTTATTATAAAAATGCTCGACCTGGCTTAATGCAACAGGTTTAAAATTCCGTTTTATCAATTCAGGTAAAGGAAGAGAGCATTAGAGATATCATTCTGAATGAAGTTGAAGCGTTTTTGTCATTGATATTTGACAGCTCACAACATTTTCACAATAATACTGTCAAAGTATTTTGTAAATCATTCAGAAACAATTAAATTTGCATTTCAATTTTTAAAAATTTATGGCAAAATTGGGAAAGAATGCTCAAAACGAGCAAGAAGGTAAAGAAACGGTTGAGTTCTTTAAAGACCTTGACAGAGAGGCTTTAAACACTGAAAGATTCATTGAGAAATATTCAAAGCAATTAGGTATTGTATTCGGGGTATTGATTTTGGGTGTTTTAGGGTTCTTTGCTTACAAACAGTTTGTAGTGGCTCCTAAGAACGTTGAAGCTGTAAAAAGTTTCCTAGCTGCTCAGAAAAAACAGACCGAAGGTAAAGACAAAGAAGCTTTAGGCGGCAAATCTGCAGCCAATCCGGGCTTTGTAGGAACATATAACGAATATTCAAACACGAAGATTGGTGAACTTTCTGCTTACAATGCAGGTTTATTAAAATTCAAAGAAGGGAAATTCCAGGAAGCTTACGATCTTTTAGATAAATTTTCATCTGATAACAAAACATTAATGGCATTGAAATATGGTGCTATGGCAGATGCAAAATCAGGTCTTAACAAAAATGATGAAGCTCTTTCTTTACTGGACAAAGCATCATCTGCTTCTGACGATCCTTATACCACTTATTATTTCACAAGAAAAGCAGGTATTCTGTCATTAGGATTAAAGAAAAATGCAGAAGCTAAAAAATACTTCTCTGCAATTAGCGAGAAATATCAAGACTATGACAACGGAATGTCTGATTCTTATATTGAAATGACTAAATACTTTTAAAAAATGGCAACAGTTAATCTTTCCGATTACAAGCCACTTCATATAACAAATGCCGAAGATTTTTCTATCGGCATTGTTTTTTCTGAGTGGAATGATTTTGTAACGTACAATCTTCGTGATGCAGCCCTTGAAATCCTTGAAAAAGAAGGCGTAAAACCAGAAAACATAAGACTATTCCCGGTTCCTGGCGCTTTTGAGCTGAACTATGCAAGCATGCAGCTTTGCAAAGAAAGGAAATATGATGCCGTCATTGCTATCGGATGTGTGATCCGCGGAGAGACCCCTCACTTTGATTTTGTATGCTCAGCCGTGGCACAGGGAATTAAGGACTGTAATATTTTAACGGATACCCCTACTGTTTTCTGTGTGCTGACAGACGACACCAAAGAACAATCCATTGCAAGAAGCGGTGGAGATTTAGGAAACAAAGGCGTAGAAGCAGCCGTAACCGCTTTAAGAATGATTGACTTCAAAAAGAATCTTTCAGACAAAAAAGGAAACATCGGTTTCGGGCACTCTTAATTTAATACATCTTAACAGTATACAGGACTATTTTTAAATAGTCCTTTTTTTATTGCCATTCAGCCTGCCCATTCTCTTTTCATCCCGTTAATCATTACATAATACGTTAAATATTTCTTAATAATTCAAAAAAGTGATAAGAAACACCATGTTTCTGTTTTTTCCTATTAAAAGTTATATACAAAAACTATCTTTGCGGAAATTAATTACATAACGTACATGTTTCCAAGTAAAATAAAACCGTTCCTTTATTTAGGGATTTTCTATCTTATCATCTCACTGATCGTACGGATCGTATTTATTTTCCATCCGATCACAACAGCCGGTTTTGGATTTTTTGAAGTCATAAAAGTCCTGTCGATCGGTCTGCTGAATGATATTTTTGTTTTTACTTTAGCCAGTACATTATTGGCCGTTTATTTTTTATTCCTATCCAATTCCAAATATAAAAAGCCGTACGGATATATTATTTTTGGAGCCCTGGTGCTGTTTTTTCTTTATATTTTACTCATTCCAAATAATATTTTCAATCAGTACGGAGGCTCTATATCAGAAGTCGCTTTAACTTTTGTAGGAATCAAGACCGTTTTCTTCGGTCTGATGCTTTTTATTCCTTCAAAAAGGATCAGAATACGCAATGTGCTATATTTCATTACACTGTTGCTGTATGTTCTTCTCATCATCTTTAATGCCGTAAGTGAATATTTCTTCTACAATGAATTCGGGGTCCGCTATAATTTCATTGCGGTAGATTATCTGATATATACCAATGAGGTTATCGGAAACATCATGGAAAGTTATCCTGTTGTGCCCTTGTTTTCTGCCATCCTTATCATCACTTTAGCAATTACATGGTTCATTTATAAAAAAACAAAAGATGAGCTGCTAGAGCTTCCGGATTTCAAACAAAAGATGATCCTTCTCGGTACTTTTGTTATTCTTGCCGGAATTAGTCTTTTTGGAATATCTTCGTTAATGCAGATCAGATCAGAAAATGTTTTTGCCGATGAAATTGAAGATAACGGGCTTCCAAAATTCTACTGGGCATTTACCCATAACGAACTGGATTATTTTCAGTTCTATCCACAGATCAACCAGCAGCAGGCAGAAAAGAACTTTCTGAGCCAGTATTCCGAACCCGCATTATCAAGAAATGTCGTTTCCGAACAGCCGGAACTTAAGAAAAACGTGGTTCTGATCTCTATTGAAAGCCTATCTGCCGACTTTATGGCACATTATGGCGGCACACTAAAGATCACGCCTTTCCTGGACAGTCTTGCGGACCGTTCAATGATGTTCACCAATCTATATGCTACCGGGAACAGAACCGTGAGAGGGCTTGAAGCACTTACGCTTTGTATTCCCCCTACCGCAGGTGAAAGTATTATTAAGAGGGACGACAATAAAAATAAATTCACGACAGGAAGTGTATTCAAATCCAAAGGATATGATGTTAAATTCCTGTATGGAGGGTATAGTTATTTTGATAATATGCAGGACTTTTTCGCTGGTAACGGCTATGATATTGTAGACAGAAACAATTTCAAACCTGAAGAAATCACTTTTGCCAATGTTTGGGGTGTTGCCGATGAAGATATGGCTAAAAAAGCGATCCAGACCATGAATGCCGAAGCTAAATCCGGCAAACCGTTCTTCAACCACTGGATGACTGTTTCCAACCACAGGCCTTTTACCTACCCTGATGGAAGGATTGATATTCCGGGAACGGCAAAATCGCGTGACGGAGGGGTAAAATATACCGACTATTCACTGAAAATGTTTTTTGAAATGGCTAAGAAACAGGATTGGTACAAAAATACAGTCTTTGTCATTATTGCCGATCACTGCGCATCCAGTGCCGGGAAAACAGAACTTCCTATGGACAAATACAGAATTCCGGCGATGATCTTCTCAGAAGGCTTTATCCAGCCTCAAAAATTTGACAAGCTGATGTCTCAGATAGACCTGATGCCTACGTTGTTCGGACTGCTGAATTTCAATTATAAATCCAAATTCCTTGGGCAGGATGTATTCAGGAAAGAATTCCAGCCAAAAGCTTATATCGCCACTTACCAGGATCTTGGCCTGGTAAAAGACGGTCATTTAACGATTATTTCACCTGTTAAAAAGGTAAAACAGTATTCTTTACAACTAGAATCCAGCCCCCTTGCTCCTGAATTCAAACTGTATTATGACGAAAAGCTGGTGAAGAATCCAGAACAGAAGCTGGTTAATGACGCTATTTCTGCTTATCAGTCCACTTCATTCTGGTTGAAAGAAAAGAAACTTAACCGATAAGGTAAGGTATAAAACAGCTTTGGTTATTGGTGATCAGGTGAACATTCTCCCTGGTCCCATGCCTGCAGGCTCCTGCTCTATTATCCAGCTGCCAATTACCGTATAATTCTCTTCAAACGGCAAGATCGGATAACTTCTTATAGACAAAACCTTCCTTTCCATAAATCCCACCGTTCTCCTCCACCGGAATTACTTTTGTGAAGGATCACGTTTCGTTCATCACTGGAGTAAATTGGTTTAATGCCTTAATTCCAGCTGATAAAAAGGCAAAATTTAATTTTTTTTACGCAAGCAGTAATTTTTCATAAAAGTAGTTATTTAGTAATGATATTATTTTAAATTTACAAAGCAAAAAAAATTTATTATGAAATGGACAGACGATAGAGGCGGAAATGTTGATGACCGCCGTGGTTCTGGTGGCAGCGGAGGAATGGTTGTAGGAGGCGGGCTCGGAACCTTGGTTATAGCTGCAATTATTTTCTTTTTGGGTGGTGATCCTTCCGGTATTTTGAACTCCGGCAGTGTACAGTCTTCCGGAAATACTCAGCAAAGAGAACTTACTGCCGATGAGAAAAAGATTGGAGAAATGGTTGATATGATGGGCAAATGGAACATCATCACCTGGGACCAGATCTTTAAAGAAAACGGAATGACATACACGCAACCAAAGATTGTTCTTTTTGAAGATACAACACAGTCCGGATGCGGAACAGCCCAATCTGCGATGGGACCATTCTATTGCCCTGCCGACCAGAAGGTCTATATGGACATGAGGTTTTTCAACGAACTGCAGCAGCGGTTTGGAGCTAAGGTAACCGAATTTACGGTTGCTTATGTTTTGGCCCATGAAATAGGACATCACGTGCAGACTCTTCTTGGAACTACACAAAAGGTAGATCAGCTAAGAAGGAGCGGAAGATATTCTGAAGCTGATATGAATAAAGTTTCTGTCGCCACTGAACTTCAGGCTGATTTTTATGCCGGAGTTTGGGCAAAAAGAACAGATGATACAAAAGGTATTTTAGAGCCTGGTGATATACAATCTGCCATAGATGCTGCTCAGGCTGTTGGTGATGATAACATTCAAAAACGGTCCCAGGGCTATGTGAACCAGGAAAGCTTCACGCATGGCTCATCTGCCCAGCGTAAGGAATGGTTTATGAAAGGGTATAATACCGGAGACATTAAACAGGGAGATACTTTTAACCAGCTTTTAAAATAAATCCTTTTATATACAATCAATAACCCCTGGAGAAATTCTCCAGGGGTTATTTTTTTATTACAGCTCAATCGGGTTGCTGTTTTTCTTAGCCTCTTCTTTTGCCCTCTCTTCCATTCTTTTTCTCATATCAGCGGGATTCTGGTTTCCGCCACCGGGTCTTGGTGGTGGTGGAAAAGCTCCGCCTCCGCCTCCCTGCATGAATGACACCGGATCTGCTTTAAATTTTTCCTGTTGCTTTACATAATCGGATCTTTTTACTTTTAAAGTATTCCCAAACTGGTTCAACGCCGCGATTTCAGCAATTTTATAGTTCTTCATTAAATCAAAAGAATAATCACCCTTATCGTCTTCTGCCTTCACAATGAGTCCCGGAAGCCCTCCAAATTTATACGGCCCATCCTGATAAGGCAGATCCGTAGTAAACCAGGCCGTCCATTTTCTACCGGCAAAATCCGTTGTTGCTTTTTGAACTTTATAGTCTCCTATCTTCGTGGTTTCGGAAGACATTTTCCAGTTCAGGGTGCGGTCTTCTTCATAAACATACAAATCTCTTCCTATCCTGTCTTTAAAGTATGTCTTTTGGCTGGCTTTATCTTTTTCAACAGAATAATTGATATTGGTTCTCACTCCTTCCATCTGCTCCCGGCTTACAGAGCCTCTGCCTCCTCCACCCTGGAAAGCTTTCTGCAGAATAGAATCCCTCTTATACCTGTTTTCAGAATAAAAAAGAGACTTTTCAGCGGAAATATCTAAATATGCATTTTCAGTTTTAATATCACTTTTATTTTCTGCATCCGGTTTCATGGTTACCTGATACACAAACCGGTTGTTCTGTGCAGAAATATGTTGCATAAACAGCGCTAAAGCAATGATGCCTATTTTTTTCATTTTGGATTTTTATTTTAATTCAATTGGATTCTGACTTTCATTATTTTTTAAAGGACTGTTTTTGAAACCGACATCCTGCATGGGGAAAGTTCCGTTATCATTACTTCCGCCCGGAGGCATTCCTCTGTCGCCACCCATTCTGCCCCCCCGCATTCCGTCATGTCCGTTACCACCGGGCATCCCATTTCTTCCGCCTTCTGTCGGCAGTCTTCTGTTTTTACCTGCCTCAAGTGCCAATGCCGCTTTATCTCCGTTGAAACCAACCCTTGTACTTAGTCTTGCATTAGGATCATCCGGCTTTTCGAAAGCATTCTGAACTTTGATTTTTTTAACAAGATCGAATTTATAATCCCCGTTTTCATCTTCCAGCTTCACAATCAGTCCGGGAAGTCCGGAGAATTTGTATGGACCATCGGAAATATTAATATCTTTAGTGAACCATGCTGTCCAGACTCTGCCGCCAAAATTTGCAACTGCTTTTTGTGCAGGATATCCATTCTGACTTTCTTTAACATCTGTTATCTCCCATTTCAGAGGTCTGTCTTCCTGATAGTAAATCTCCTTACCAAACACTTTATCGTAATAATAAACTTTTTGCTGAGAAATACTTTTAATGATATAATTTTCGAAAAAAGCAGGTTCAGGCTCTTTCTTTATGCTGAGTTCTTTTGTATCCTTGTCTCTTTTTTTACGATCTTCTTTATCTTCCGGTCCTAAAGCTGTTGCTAAAGAATCTTTGATCAGTTTATTTTCACTGATAAATAAAGACCGGTCTCCTTTTATATTCAAAAACGTTCTTTCATGTTTCATCTTCACCAGATTAATGGAATCGGGATTCACTGACGTTTCGTAGATGTATCTTACGGTCTGCCCGTAAGTAACTGTTACTAAAAGCAGCGAAAAAAAGACAATCAGTTTTTTCTTCATTATCATTCCTTGTGGTTGTTTCATTAGGATAAAAAATATCATTCAAAGTTAAATCAAAAACAGAATCTTCCCATTTATAAAAGATATATTGGCTAATTTTTAACACCCAAATTCCGGCTGATATATAAAATCATGAAAATAGACACCATCAATTTGAGATTGCGGAAATTAGTTCGTATTTTTGCATAATTAAATCATTCTAAATAAATACAATGATAAAAGTATCAGATCACGCAAAAGCAAAAGCTATCCAACTGATGACAGAGGATGGTTTCAACGCTGCTGAAGATTATATAAGAGTAGGGGTAAAAAGTGGAGGATGTTCCGGTTTAGAATATGTTTTAGGTTTCGACAATAAAAAAACAGATGCAGATCAGGTTTTTGAAGATAATGAAATCAAAATTGTTATAGATAAAAAATCTATCCTTTATTTAGCAGGAACAACTCTTGAATACTCAGGAGGATTAAACGGAAAGGGGTTTGTTTTCAACAATCCTAATGCATCCAGAACGTGTGGTTGTGGAGAGAGTTTTTCTTTATAGAAAAGACATTAGATACTGGATGTCAGACCTTGTTCTGATATCCGAAGTCTAATATCTGAAATTAAAAAAACAATGAGTAAATATACTGAAGACGATTTAAGAGTCGATCTAGAAAATAAAAAATATGAATTCGGCTGGGAAACGAAGATAGATTATGAAGACTTTCCAATCGGGCTAAATGAAGATATCGTCCGTGCCATCTCTGCGAAAAAAGAGGAGCCGGAATGGATGACGGAATGGCGTCTGGAGTCTTTTAAGATCTGGCTGAAAATGACAGAACCCACCTGGGCGAATATCAAGTATGAAAAACCTGATTTTCAGGCGATCAAATATTATGCTGCACCGAAAGCGAAACCTGAATTGGATAGCTTAGATGAAGTAGACCCTGAATTGCTGGCCACTTTTGCGAAATTAGGAATCAATATCGAAGAACAGAAAAGACTTTCAGGAGTTGCTGTAGATATCGTAATAGATTCAGTTTCCGTAAAAACCACTTTCCAGGATACCCTGATGGAAAAAGGAATTATTTTCTGTTCCATTTCGGAGGCTATTAAAAACCATCCGGATTTAGTGAGAAAATATCTTGGAAAAGTCGTTCCCAGAGGAGATAATTTTTACGCAGCATTGAATTCCGCAGTATTTTCTGACGGAAGTTTCTGCTATATTCCAAAAGGCGTAAGATGCCCTATGGAATTATCAACGTATTTCCGTATCAATCAGGCAGGAACAGGGCAGTTTGAAAGAACGCTTGTCATTGCTGATGAAGGGAGTTATGTGTCTTACCTTGAAGGTTGTACCGCACCATCCAGAGATGAAAACCAGCTGCACGCTGCTGTTGTTGAATTGATTGCACTGGATCATGCCGAAATTAAATATTCAACCGTTCAAAACTGGTATCCGGGGAATGAAGAAGGAAAAGGAGGTGTTTTCAATTTTGTAACCAAAAGAGGTCTTTGCGAAAGAAGTGCAAAGATTTCCTGGACACAGGTTGAAACCGGATCTGCCATAACATGGAAATATCCGTCTTGTATACTGAAAGGAGATAATTCTATTGGTGAGTTCTACTCTATTGCAGTGACCAACAATCACCAATACGCAGATACCGGAACAAAAATGATCCATATCGGGAAAAACACCAGGTCTACAATCATTTCAAAGGGTATTTCTGCAGGAAAATCCCAGAATTCTTACAGAGGACTGGTAAAAGTAATGCCTTCTGCAAAGGGAGCAAGAAACTTTTCTCAGTGTGATTCCCTGTTGATGGGTAATGAATGTGGAGCTCATACCTTCCCTTACATTGAAATTAAAGATCCTACTGCCCAATTGGAGCACGAAGCTACCACTTCTAAGATCGGGGAAGATCAGATCTTCTACTGTAACCAGAGAGGTATTAATACAGAAAAAGCTATTGCTCTGATTGTAAACGGTTTCAGTAAAGAAGTACTGAATAAACTTCCTATGGAATTTGCCATTGAAGCTCAGAAACTACTGGAAATTTCACTTGAAGGCTCAGTTGGATAACGATATCAATATTAAGAAGTTAAGAAGTTTATTTTCTTAAATCTTAATTTAAATCATTTCATTGGTTTGCTTGAAAAGAATAATACATGTAAGAAAACTTAGCTTCTTAATGTTTAAAATAAATTAAAAATAATATTTCATTCGCGGGCTTCGGTACATTTGTGATTAATGGTTTAGGATTACAAAAAGACAAAAATCTTAGTCTGACCTTGCGATAAATTAAAATATATGTTAGAGATAAAAAACTTGCACGCCAAAATTGAAGACGGCGCAGAAATTTTAAAAGGTATTAATCTTCAAATAAAGCCGGGCGAAGTTCATGCGATCATGGGACCTAACGGAGCTGGAAAATCTACTCTTTCTTCTATCATTGCAGGAAAAGAAGATTACGAAGTTACGGAAGGAGAAATCCTTTTTCAGGGGGAAAATATCAGCGAAGATGCTCCTGAAGACAGAGCCCATAAAGGGATCTTCCTTTCTTTTCAGTATCCTGTGGAAATTCCGGGAGTTTCTGTAACCAACTTTATTAAGGCCGCTTTAAACGAGACAAGAAAAGCAAACGGGCTCGAAGATATGCCTGCAAAAGAAATGCTTGCCCTTATCCGTGAAAAATCTGAGCAATTGGGTATAAAAAAAGATTTCCTTTCAAGATCACTGAACGAAGGTTTTTCCGGTGGTGAAAAGAAAAGAAACGAGATCTTCCAGATGATGATGCTTAATCCTAAACTGGCTATTCTTGATGAAACGGATTCAGGATTAGACATTGATGCTTTAAGAATTGTTGCAGACGGTGTGAACCACTTTAAAAATGAAGGAAATGCAGTTCTTTTGATTACCCACTATCAGAGATTGCTTAATTATATCCAGCCTGACTTCGTTCACGTTCTTGCCAACGGAAAAATCATCAAAACGGGTGATAAATCCCTTGCTTTGGAACTTGAGGAAAAGGGCTACGACTGGCTTCTTAACTAAGAAGAAACACTTTCAGACGGGATTTTATCAATCCTTTCTGAATATGCGGAAAACCCGCAGTAAATAGTATTATTTTTAAATATATAATAAAATAAGGTGTGATGGCCGAAATATCAGTAATGGCTTTATACGATCAGATTATTGACAATCACGGTGAATTTTTGGAGAGCCTTCGTCACAGATTTCTGGATGGAGATAGAAAAACGGCTCTTCAGAATTTCGAAAACCTAGGTTTTCCGACAAAAAAGGACGAAGAATATAAATATACCAGCATAAAAGAAATCACAGAGAAAAATTACAATTTTTTCCCTAAAGAAAGTCATAATATTACCAAAGAACAGCTGGATCAGCTGCACCTGGGTGAAGAAAATTTTGACTGGATTGTTTTTGTGAACGGTAAACTTCATAAGGAGCTTTCAAAAGTTTCTATTGAGAACGTAGAATTTCTTTCATTCAACTATGCTTTGAATGATGAGAAACATAAAGAAGTATTTGAAAAGTATTTCAATACCATTGCTTCTAAAGACACTGCTTTCACGAACTTAAATCTTGCGTACTGCAAATACGGTTTCTTTTTGAAAGTTCCTAAAAATGTAGTGATCGAAAAACCGATCCACATTTTCTACATTTCTCAAAATCAGGAAGAAAATACATTTTACAATACCAGAAATTTGCTGATTGTAGAAGAAGGGGCAAAAGTAGAGGTAATAGAAAGTCACCATAATTTCGACAGTACTTATGTGCTAACCAATTCTGTAACGGAAATCTTTACTTATCCCAACGCAAAAGCAGACTGGCACAAGCTTCAGAATGACAACAACACGTCGTATCTTATCGACAGTACTTTCGCAAGACAGGAAAAAGACAGTTTAACCACTGTAAATACCTTTTCTTTTGGAGGAAAACTGGTAAGAAACAACCTGGATTTTATTCATAACGGAAGCAACATCAATTCTTTTATGAACGGGATTACGATCATTGGAAAAGATCAGCTGGTGGATCACCATACGGCTGTTCATCACAATTTCCCGAACTGTGAAAGCTACCAGAACTACAAAGGCATTTTTGACGGAAATGCTCACGGTGTTTTCAACGGAAAGGTTTTTGTAGATAAGGTTGCCCAGAAAACGAATGCTTACCAACAGAACAACAATGTACTTTTAAGTGAAGGTGCCATTATTGACACCAAACCTCAGTTAGAAATCTTTGCTGATGATGTAAAATGTTCTCACGGCTGTACGGTAGGCCAGCTGAATAAAGATGCACTGTTTTATTTAAGAGCAAGGGGAATTTCCAAAAAAGAAGCCCAGGCACTGCTTTTATATGCTTTTGCCAATGATGCAATGCAGAATATTGATATAGAACCGCTTAAAGAAAAAATTTCGAAACTTTTAGCTGAAAAGCTTCAGGTGGATTTAGAATTTTAGACTTATATAAATTGATACCCAAAAAGCACTTCAAATTGAAGTGCTTTTTATGTTGAAATCCAGTCTTATGAATTATTTCATCCAGGACTGGTTATCTTTCCTGTCAGAACGTTTTTTTCCGTTATCAATAGTATAGGCAAAACCTACTCCCAGAGTCTGTTTGAGCTGTGTTTTTTGAATCTGGTTATGGTCATAGAGCAGATCCAGTGTAATATTGGTTGAAATAAACTTATTGATCTTCATATTAAGTATTCCGCTGTACCCAAGTACCAAGCGGTCAGGATGATCGAGATAATTGGAAAATACGGACGCAGTATTGGTCAGGTTGATATTTTCCATGATTTTGATTTTATAGATAGCCGTACCCAGGAAACCGAACTGGAACAGAGAAGAATCTCCGTCATTTTTAAGGCCATAAGTTCCTGCTGTCTGGAGATCTTCATCCAGAACGAATGTCCATCTTGCATTGGCAGGGCGAAGCGTCATAGTAAAATTGTCATTGGGACGGTAGGTAACACCGGCACCGATATTAAGGTATCCGGGAGCCATAAAATTGGAAATCTTTTTAGCATCAGGATTATTCCCGTCTTCATAACCGCCTGCAAATTGTGTCTGAAGGCCTATACCTCCTGAGAGATACCAGTTTTTAGCAAATTCATGCCCGTAATTGGTTGACAGATTAATAACGTCCTGTGTTTTTCTGGTTCCGATGCCTTTGGTATTATTCTGCCCGTAGCCCAGAATGATGATATTTTCCCAGAGGTCCTTGTCTTTTTCATAAGTAAGGTTGTAATTAACCCCGGCAAGCCATCCAACATTGTTTGCGCCTCCGCCCACCCAGTTTGAGAACGCAGCCTGGTTGAGCATCAATGTATTCTGTCCCTGAACAGACCACGCTTTTACCGTATCAGCTGTGGCAGCATCAGTTTTGACTTCCTGGGCCATTATGCTAATTCCAAAAGAAATGGAAGCGGCCAATAAAAGTTTTTTCATAAGTAAGTATTTTCGCTACAAAAGTATAAATATAATTTTTGTTAAAAAATAATCACTCCTATTTGAAATAATTAAACCATCATTTAATGCATTAAAAAACTGCAATATCCATCCGGGAAACAGCCAAAATTCAAGATGAACTTATACTGACTTAAATTCTACTCCTCATTCTAAAAAACACCTCATATTAAGGTGTTTTCTTACTGAAATGATTTCGTAAACCTATTTTTTAATCCACCACTGGCTGTCTTTACGCTCAGAACGCTTTACGCCGTTATTTAAAGTGTAGGCAAATCCTATCCCGAGAGTCTGCTTCAGCTGTGTTTTCTGAATCTGGTTATGATCATAAAGAAGATCTACCGTAATATTGGATGATATAAATTTATTTACCTTAAAGTTTATGACAGCTCCGTAGGCAAGAGCCAATCTTTCCGGATGGTCCAGATAATTGGAGAATACGGAAGCCGTGTTCGTAATATTAACGTTCTCCATCAGCTTTACTTTGTATAAAGCCGTTCCAAGAAAACCAAACTGTAAGAGCGAAGTATCACCGTCATTCTTTAAACCGTAACTTCCGGCAAATTGCAGCTCCTTATCAAGGACGAAAGTCCACCTGGCATTGGTAGGACGCATCGTTACCGTCAGATTGTCATTTGGCCTGTATGTGATACCTATACCAAGGTTGAGGTAACCGGGAGCCATAAAATTTGAGATCTTTTTTGCGTCCGGGTTATTTCCATCCTCATATCCTCTGTAAAACTGGGACTGCAATCCTGCTCCAGCGGAGAAATACCAGCTTTTGGAGAATTTTCTTCCGTAATTGGTGGAAATATTCATTACGTCCTGCGTTTTCCTTACGCCAAGCCCTTTGGTATCATTCTGCCCGTAATCCAGGCCAATAATATTTTCCCACAGGTCATTGTCTTTTTCATACGTAATATTGTAATTGATGCCGGCAAGCCATCCTACGTTATTGGCTCCCCCGCCGACCCAGTTGGAAAAAGCAGCCTGATTAATCATTAAACTGTTTTTTCCTAATACCGCCCAGTATTTCACCGTATCTGCGACTACTGAATCTTTTTTCAATTCTTCTTGTGCACTTGCATAGATCCCCATAGAAAAGGAAAGAATCAATAAAAACTTCTTCATTATTTTACATGATTTTCATTACAAAAATATTAATATAATTTTTTTAAAGTGAATATCAGCCTATAAAAAGCTTCAAATAACTTAAATTCTTTAGTGCAGCCAAAAATAAGCCACTTTAACATATTCAATCTCAAAATATTAAGTTTTAAATTTTAAAACCGATCCTTTTGTCTTAAAATAAACCCAGGATTTTTAAATACATCGACAAATTTTCCGAAATTTATCATTGGCTTTTGATTTGACGTAACATCCACATGTTTAAAAATATAATTTCCAAAAGAGCTGTTATAACCCCTTTGCTGATGCTTTCAGCGATGTGGTTCGGCTACTTTCTGCAGATGCAGGGCTTTTTTCAAAGCTGTTTTGGGGCTATAATCCCTCTATTACCGGAAGGCCTGCTGGGGATCATTACGTCTCCTCTTTTGCATGGAAATATTGATCATATCATAAGTAATTCTATCCCGATAGCTGTTCTTCTGTTTCTTTTGTACCAGTTTTATCCGTTAGTTGCCAATAAAGTCTTTATTACCGGCTGGCTGGCGACAGGACTGCTGGTCTGGCTTTTACCTCCGGTAGACATTCTCACCGGCGATTATATGTATACCTGCACCATTGGTGCCAGCGGAGTGGTCTATGTCCTTGCATTCTTCCTGTTCTTCAGTGGGGTTTTCAAATGGAATATGAAGCTGCTTACTATATCGCTGCTTGTTGTTTTATACTATGGCAGCTTAATCTGGGGGATGTTTCCGGAGGAGCTTTTCTACAATCTCCAGGAACCCAGCAAAATTTCATGGCAGGCCCATCTTTCGGGAGCTGTTGTAGGAAGTATCATTGCTTTTGCTTTTAAAAATGTGGGGGACAGGAAAAAGAAATACATCTGGGAATTTCCAAACTATTACAGTGAAAAAGACGATAAACTGTGGCAGGAATACAAGGAGAATCACCCTGATGACTTTCTGGAGCTGCCTTACAAAAAAAGGGATGATATCTGGGATCATTTGGATGAATTAAGAAAAAGATAAAGCTTATTTTATTACATTTGATATAAAAACACACATGATCACTGAAGAATATCTCTATGCAATTGCTTTACGTGAATGCAGCCTCATTGGCGATATTAATTTCCACAAACTTGTACGGACTTTCGGAAGTGCTGAAGAAGCCTGGAAAAAAGCAAAAAAAGAATACAGCAAAACTGACGGTATTGGACAAAAGACAGTGGCTGATATCGGCAATGAAGAGTATCTGAAATTTGCAGAAAAGGAAATAAAATTCTGCGAAAAGAACGGTGTCATGATGAGGCTGCGGCATCTTAATGAGCTTCCGCATCTGCTCAATGAATGTGATGATGCTCCTGCAATTCTTTATCAGAAAGGGAATCTTGAGGATTCTTTAAAGAAAGTAAGTATTGTAGGAACCCGGAATATGACTTCTTATGGCAAAGAGTTCATCGGAGATTTCTTTGAAGCGTCAAAGTCTTCGAGATATGTTTCTGTCAGCGGATTAGCTCTTGGTGTCGACAAGGAGGTCCATGAGCAGTCCATTCAGCATAAGATCCCAACCATAGCTGTACTTGCCCACGGATTCCATACACTGTATCCTTCCAAAAATAAAAAGCTGTCCGAAAAAATCCTGCAGGAAGGCGGCACATTGCTCACAGAATTCAATTCTTCCCGGAAGCCTGACCGTGAAAATTTTATTCAGCGAAACAGAATCATCGCCGGGATTTCTCCATCGACCATCGTGGTAGAAACCGGATTTGGAGGAGGTTCAATAAGTACAGCATCTTTCGCCAACGATTACAACCGTGAAGTATTTGCCCTTCCCGGCAAGATTACAGATCCACATAGCCAGGGATGCAACAAACTGATTTTCCAAAATAAGGCGGCGGCTATTTCCACGATTAAGGATCTTACAGATTCGCTTGGATTCAACCATTCGAAAGAAAAAACAGCAGAGCTGTTTCCGTATAGTGAAACAGATATACAACTTACTGGCGTTCAGCAAACCGTATATGAGTCGATTAAAGCCCATCCTCAGGTATCTCTTGACGATCTTGCACAGATGATTTCAGTGTCGTCTTATAAAATTCTTCCTGTAATTTTGGAATTGGAGCTTTTGGGGAAAGTAAAATCATTTTCCGGGAGGCAATTCATGGCAATCTGAGAATTAACGATTTCTTAATACTGCATTATTTAAGACTTAACTTTTAATTTTTAATAAAATTTGATCACAAATTGTCAATTTAATAATATTTCGAAACATTATTATTTAATTTTCAGCAATGTTGAAATAGAGTATTGTGAATCTTGAAAAAAAAATTAAATTTGTTGACAATAATATTCAACCCTAATATATGGAACAATATAATATTGACCAGAAAATCCAGGAATTTATTGCCAAGATTGAAGCAAAAAATCCTAACGAGCCAGAATTTTTACAAGCCGTAAAAGAAGTAGCTGTGACTGTAATTCCGTTTATTATGACCAAAAAGGAATATACCGGAATGAAGCTGCTGGAAAGAATGGCTGAAGCTGAAAGAATCATTATCTTCAGAGTTCCATGGGTTGATGACAAAGGAGAGATCCAGGTAAACAGAGGATTCAGAATCCAGATGAACTCTGCGATCGGACCATACAAAGGAGGAATCCGTTTCCATCCTACGGTAAACCTTTCTGTTCTTAAATTCCTGGCTTTCGAGCAGGTATTTAAAAACTCATTGACCACTCTTCCGATGGGCGGAGGTAAAGGAGGTTCGGATTTTGATCCACAAGGTAAATCTGATATGGAAGTAATGCGTTTCTGCCAGGCTTTCATGACTGAATTATGCAAGCATATCGGTCCTGAAACAGATGTACCTGCGGGAGATATTGGCGTAGGAGCAAGAGAAATCGGGTATCTTTTCGGACAATACAAAAAAATCAGAAACGAATTTACAGGGGTACTTACAGGAAAAGGTCTTGCATACGGAGGTTCACTGATCCGTCCTGAAGCTACGGGATACGGTGTAGTATACTTTGCAGAACAGATGCTTAAAACGATCGGACAGGACTTCAAAGGTAAAACGGTAACGGTATCAGGTTTCGGAAATGTGGCCTGGGGAGTTATTAAAAAAGCGACTGAGCTTGGTGCTACAGTAGTAACGATTTCCGGACCGGACGGCTATATCTATGATAAAGACGGTATCAGCGGAGAAAAGATCGATTATTTATTGGAATTGAGATCTTCAGGAAATAACAGAGCTGAAGATTATGCTAAGAAATATCCTTCTGCAGAATTCTACGCAGGGCAACGTCCGTGGGGTATAAAATGTGATGTAGCATTCCCATCTGCAACTCAAAACGAATTAGATCTTGAGGATGCTAAAATTCTGGTAGAAAACGGATGTCTTTGTGTTACTGAGGCGGCCAATATGCCTTCTACATTAGATGCCATCAACTATTTCCTAGACAATAAAGTATTGTTCTCGCCTGGTAAGGCTTCCAATGCAGGAGGTGTTGCTACTTCAGGTCTTGAGATGACGCAGAACTCTATCCGTCTAAACTGGACCTCTGAAGAGGTTGATGCAAGACTGAAGGAGATCATGATCGGAATCCACAAAGCTTGCAGAGATTATGGAAAAGACGAGGATGGCTACGTAAACTACGTGAAAGGAGCCAATATTGCCGGCTTCGTGAAAGTTGCGGAAGCAATGTTAGCTCAGGGAGTGGTATAAAATATAAAGGCCGGGAAAATTTCCCGGCCTTTTTTAATATAGCCTGTTCCCGGGATTTATAAATGGGATAAAAGTAAAAGTGAAAGGAGAAAGCGTTGATTTGTTTCAACGCTTTTTTTATTTGCTGAAAATGGAAAATACGATCTTTTTTCAGTGTAAATATTCATCAATTTTTATACTCCTGTTTTTATTATTAACATCTTCTACAGCTTTCAAAATAGTTTTGATCTGGCTTTTGTTAATCGTATATTTATTAAAAAACACATATTCAATAGACTTTGTATTTTTAATATTTTCTAACGGATTTTTTCTAAGCAGTATCAGATCTGAATGATATCCCACTTTTATTTTTCCGGTTTTAGTTTTCATCCAATTGCCAGGCTCAACAGTTGCCGAATAAATAGCTTGTGAATTGGTCATTCCTGATTTAGATAAAGATTCCAACTCATTATGAAGAGAAAACCCGGGAACAGAAGCAGGTACGTTAGCATCTGTTCCAGCCATAATCGGAACTTTGTGATCTGCCAATGCTTTTGTCATGATATGTATAGCTTCTACATAGGTTTTCCAAAAAGTTAAGGATAATTTTCTTGCACCTGGTTCATCTTTTCCATCATATTCATATCCGTTTTTGCCGGGTAACCAACCCATTTTATAGAGGGGAGTTCCTTCAATAATTTTGGGATTGACATATTTTAATTCGACTTCTTTAAGTTTAGATTTTAAATTGAATCTTTGCCCTACAAAACTTTCACACAACCAAACCGTTGAAGTAACACTTATATTATTTTCTTTTAATTTTTCAGCAATCTGAACTGAACGAACTTTTAAAAATTCAAAATACTCTTCGCGATTTTTAGAAATTGGCTGTCCAAACTCATCAATCGTTTTAACGGTAAGCTCCTCAATATGAGCCACTTCTTTTTGCCCTGATTGATAAAAGGTTTCTAAATTAACTAAAGGTATATGACCGATCACCGGAAGATTATTTTCTTTAGCAATCTCATTGGTTGTTTTAACCATTTCCGGATTCACAAAACCATACATTTTAATGGCATCATAGCCTTGTTCGCGTATTTTGTCAATCGCTTTTTGGGCATCCTTTTTATTTGAATAGTTGATAGATTTTCTTGTCCAGCCATAATAATAACCCATCAATCCGCTCTCACTATATATTGGCGGGGATGCAATAAACATTCGTGGACCAAGACCATTTTTTTGTATTGACTTTCTCCATTCTAAGACAACAGGCTGCCCTGCCATTTCTCTAATATAAGTAACCCCATTCGCCAAATATAAAAACAAATCATTCTTACTTTCTTTTAAATGAACATGGCTGTCTACAAGACCCGGAATCAGATACTGATCTGTACCGTCAATAATAGCCGCGTCTTGATTTATAACTTGATTTTCGCCTAATTGCAGAATCATACCATCTTTAATGAGTACATTTTGATTTTTAATAAAATGGCTGCAATCTTCTGAAAGAACGTTGACATTTCTTATCTGAAGCATTTTAGAGGGTTTAATAACCGAAGAAATATCAATACCCTTCGTAGACTTTCCCATGACTTTATTTAATTCATTATCGGCCCAAATGAAAGCACAGATAAGAACACCTGATAATGCCATAACAGAATACAAAATTCTCCTGACCCATCGTTTTTTCATAAATTATCTCATTTAATTTGAAAAACAAAATAAATACAAATATATCCCAAAACTATGTGAAAATGGGGATTAGGTATGAAATACGCCGTTTTAGGTACGGAAATTACAAAGTCAATAAATGTTCCCTATAATTTTTAGAAACAGGAAGTTCAATTTGGGTAAGAGAAATGGTTTCCTGATTTTTCCAGGCCTTAAAATGGGATGGATTTATTAAGTGTGAACGATGAATTTGAACTAAAAAATCAAAATCATTCTGAATTTTTTTAAGCGTACTCCGGATAAGTTTTGTTTTTAGCTCGCTGCCATCTATAAAAAAGATCTCGACATAATTTTGTGAATTTGAAACACAGATCAAATCTTCTTTTCTTATTTTTAAGATATCCAGCTTATTCTCTCCTCTTATAATGATGTTATCGTTTTTTGCGGGAATTAATGTAACAGCATATATTCTTGCCAAAACTATTATGGGAGTTGAGATTAAAGCTGACTTAAGAATTATTTTCCTTAAAAATGTAAAAAAATCATATCCTCCATGCAAGACAGGACTTTTGTAAAAACAAAAAGTAAATATCCAAAAAAGAAGTTGAAAAAAAATAAGGCTGCCTATCTCAAATCCAATGTTCCATTTTGAGAGTTTATGATAAATCTTTTTTTGAAGTAAAGCAAGTACGCCATAACATAGAAATGCAATGAAGCTAAATCCGACACTGATAAGAATCCATACTTTAAAACTTATCGTTCCATCATCAAACGGCCTTATAAAAAAAGCAAAGATAAAAAGCCAGATACTGAGGAAGATCCCTATTAGTAAATGATGTTTAATCGAGGGATTTAATTTTTTCATGCAATACGAAATGGCTGTTTAAACATTGAGATACTTGATTTTTGAACAAAACAGTAGCTGATTCTTTTCGTTATATTTTACGAGCTCTAAAATATTACATATTGACTAATTACTTACACATATTTACAAAAAAATCCTGAAATATACATTCCAGGATTTCTCTTTTCTTTTACAAGACTTATTTATTTTTCTTCTTATTTTTCTTTGTTGCATCCTTCGACTTCCAGGTTCCTGTAGTGTCTGTGGTCGCATTGCTGTTCATATTATTATGATCGTGCTTCATGTCTCCCTGATCCTTTACGCTATCAGTTTTTACTGTATCTATTTTCTGCTGAGGTGTTGTTTGTGCAGATACTGTTGTCACACCGGCTACTGCAAATGCTGTTGCTAAAAATAACTTTTTCATAATATAATATTTAAAGGGTTTTGGTAAATAAGAAACAGCAATTTTCATACTAGAATTAATGCAACTGCCTGTTTTAACGTATTTTATAAAAGTTTAAGATTATTTAGACTGATATAAACTAAAAATCCTGAAACTTTATGTTCCAGGATTTACCTTCTACTTTGCTTAGACTTAAAATACTTATTTCGATTTTTTCTTTCTGGACTTCTTTTCTTCTTTCGTAGCATCTGCAGGTTTTGCTTCAACGGCTGTATCTGAACTCACACTTTCCGTAGCGGTAGTTGCTGCTGCCGGACTTACATCCACTGTTGCTGTTGCAGCTGTATTTTGATCCTGAGCAGCTGTTCCTGAAGCTGTCGCCGTCTGTGAATCTGTTTGTTGGGTTTGAGTGGTCGTTTGGTTATTAGAATTTTGTGACGGATTCTGTTGTGTTGTTGTTGTCGTCTGAGCCGATACTGCGATTACTCCGACTAATGTAAACGCTGCAGTTAAAACTAACTTTTTCATAATAAATAATATTTTAAATGGTTGTTTAAATTTAACGCCATTCTATTATTGAATATTATACCCAAAGTGTTTATTTAACGGACTTTATAATTATTTAAGATGGATTTTGGATTATCCCTTACTTTCCCAAATTTTTCATAATTCTTTCCACAAATTCATAGGCTGCAGGGCAGATCACCGTGTTTTTAATCATCAGATCATTGATCTGGTAGATCTTTTTTCTGTCGGTATGCGGATATTCTCTGCATGCTTTTGGGCGGACTTCATAGATCGAACAGGTGTTATCGCTGTTTAGGAAAAAGCAGGGTAGATTTTGAAGGACTTTGTCATTATCTTCATCAACTCTTAAAAATTTCGCCTCAAAATCTGCAGGTTTCATGCGGAGATGTTTTGAGATTCTTTCGATGTCTTTTTCCGTATAAAGCGGTCCGGTTGTTTTGCAGCAATTGGCGCACTGAAGACAATCTATTGCCTCGAAAACTTCATCATGGGTTTCCTGAACCACATAATCGAGATTCTTGGGTGGCTTCTTCTTCAGTCCATCCAGAAATTTTTTGTGCTCTTTCTGTTTCTGTAAAGCCTGTTTTTTGTAAAATTCTACATTCATTTATCGTTGTTCTTCCTGAAAAGCCGGAAGCTCTGCTTTTTGATAATCATTAATTTTATCCAGATCCAGAACCGTTGAAAGATTCTCTTTATCAGGATAATACATCGGGATAAATTTCGCTCCGTACATGATCTCTTTTGAAATATAAGAAGATCTTTGAACGACCGTATTGGAAAACACTTCGTCAAAAGCCCGGACATGAACAATAATTTCAATATTCGTATTCTTAAAATCGTCTTCCGAAAAGCCATAAAAAGGTGATTCTTCATCTATTTTATGAACGATTGTCCAATTCAGGGCCAGCGTATTGATTTTGCTTAACTGAGTTTTCAGTGTATAAAAATTCGTCTTCGGAACACTTTCTTCAATAATTTCAATGGCTGTTGAAACAATGACATCCGCATCTGTTAAAGAATTGTTTTTGTAAGGAGCCAGCCTGAACATTAAAGCCGAACCTTCCTTAAACGGGGCAATAACAGCAATATCTGAAAATTTTAAATATGCTCTCGGTCTCGAAAATCTTCCGTAAAAAAGTCCTGTTGCAATGGCAAAGGTAAGCAATCCCAGAAAAGCCTCAAAAGTGGCCACCAAACTTGCCATAAAGCCAACCGGAGCAATTCTTCCGTACCCGACAGTTGTAAAGGTTTGTGAACTGAAGAAAAACACATCAATAAATTCATTAATGGGATCACTTTTATCAATTCCGGTAAGGTGCTCTACCCCGATTATATAATATATGAAAGCAAAGAAAAGATTGACCAGGATATAAGCAATAACCAAATAGGAAAGAAACTGAAAGGTAGACAAATCCAGCATGGTGTGATACCAACTGAACCTGTTGAGGATATTTACTCCTTTTTTGTTGACATTCGGAAGTCCGTCTTTATTGATAAACCTTCCGGAAGCATTGTCCCCGAAACCACTGTTTTCAGTATTTTTCTGACGGATCTTCTGCCTGAAGCCTCTAGCCATATATCATTTATATTTTTGTTGAACTAACTGTAAATAAGCGGATTTATTTTCATCAATATTCCTCTTCTTACAATGCAAAGATAAAATATTGTTTTCATGAAATTTATCAAGCTGCCGATTGAATTTTTAATTTGATTTTGCAGTACATTTGAAATATGAAAAAATTAGAATCAAGAGAGGATATTGAACATCTTGTGAATTCATTCTACGCAAAAGTCATTAAGGATGAGCAGATTGGTTTTTTCTTTAGTGATGTTGCCAAAGTGGACTGGAACAAGCACCTTCCGAAAATGTATTCGTTCTGGGAATCTATTATTTTCGGACAGATGAGCTATAAGGGAAATCCTATGGCTGTCCATTTTCCGATCAACGAGATCCAGGCTATGGAACAGAAACACTTTGACCGCTGGCTAAAACTTTGGAGAGAAACAATTGAGGAAAATTTTGCCGGCGAAAATGCAGATATGGCGATTTACAAGTCAGAAAATATTGCCAAGCTGATGGCTTTTAAAATGGATCTTGCACGGAGACTTTAGTGGGTACCATGTGATTCGGATTTTGGGTTTCTTATTACGGAACGATAACGGTAAAGATATAAGCTGCAAGGTTGACCAGTAATACAGTTCCGTACAGGATATTCGTTTTCCCCCGGCTTAAGGAAAGCATGACAATAAATACGGACAGCGAAAGCAGTATAATATCTTTCTTATCAAGTCCAAGTCCCAGCGGGATATCATAAAGAATACAGACAGTGGATACTGCCGGAATCGTAAGACCTATACTTGCCAAGGCAGATCCCAGCGCCAGGTTTAAGCTGGACTGTATCTGGTTGCTTCTTGCGGCACGTATGGCTGCCACTCCTTCAGGAAGAAGCACAACCGCAGCAATAATTACCCCTACCAAAGATTTTGGAGCTCCTATACTCTGGACCATCTCTTCTATGGTTCCGGACAGTCCTTTGGCCATTAGTACAACGATGATCAGGCAGACCACCAGAAAGCCAAAGCTGATGAACGTTTTCTTCACTGAGGGCATATAATGCTCTTCGGGATGTTCATCAGGAACAATAAAGTAGCTTCTGTGACGTACCGTTTGAACCATCAGGAAGACACCGTAGATGACAAGACATGCTATAGAAACAAAAATAAGCTGGGCTTCATTATAAAAAGGCCCGTTGATGCTTGAAGTAAAATTCGGAAGGACAAGGGTAAGGACAAGAATAGAAACAATACTTACCAGATAAGTAGTGGCGGAAGTTCTTGCAAAGAACTGTTCATGGTATTTTACACCACCCACCAGGATACAGATCCCCAGGATTCCGTTAAGAATAATCATTACAGCAGCGAAAACGGTATCTCTTGCCAGCGTGATCGCCTGATCTCCGCCGGCCACCATGAGCGAGATGATAAGCGCAACTTCAATGATGGTGATACAGAGTGCAAGGATAATGGTTCCGAAAGGCTCCCCGACTTTATGGGCCACCACTTCTGCGTGATGCACTGCGGACAGTACACTTCCCGTAAGAAGAAGCCCCGCAATAACGTCATAAACAACTCCGCTTCCCATCAGCCCCGAAAAGTAGTACCCCACAGCCAGAACAGGAAAAATATACGTATAATGTAAAAATTCTTTTAATTTCATAAAGCGTCCACAAAATACAAAAAATCTATGAAATTTGAAATATCAAAAGAAAATATTAATAACATTTTAATATCAATCAAGCTGTTTCTGTCTTTAAAAGTAAGAAGCCGGAAGCTGGAAGAATGAATTTATCGAGGTCACCAAGGACAACTACAACAATCTTTTGTCTTTTAAAGTCTAACTTCATTAATTATCATAACTATAACAGATTTGAAACCGAATATTAACTTTCCGCCTGCTGCCCTATTTATCCTAATGAATCCAAAGATTAAAATCAAGAAAATCTGTCAGCATGTGAAACAAAAGACCGATGGCTGCTATTCTTATATTTCCTTTAAAAAATAACAGCAAAAAATACACCGCAATGGCATAATAGGAATGTAAAATATGAAAACCTATACTATTTCTTGACGGATCAAAAACAGGATTGGCAAAAATATGATCCAGATCTACCAGCATGGTAGCCAGCATAATAAGATATGCTTTTTTCCAGTTTTCGCGGTAGAAAATGAATGCGATAAAAACAGGAAATATGAAATGTAAGAAATAATGTGTGAAAGTTTTAAGTAAGGCAATTTGTGAAGAATCCATCAGTATTTATTTTTTACCATCTTAAAATTAAAGGGAGTTTTCCTTTTTTAAATTTTAGTTTCAAATAATAATCCTGCTCATTATTTCCGTAGAAAATATAATCAATATCAGAAATTAGTTTCTTTTCAGGTTTTGTTAAAGATTTGAAAGAAGACAGCAATAAGGCATTATTTCTGACAAAAATATAATTTTCGTTTAACTTAGGCGATAGTTGGATGGATTTTCTGGTTGATTTTATTTCAAAACCTGTTTTATTTTTTTCAATAGTGTTAGGCTGAAAAGGAATTGCCGTGAATTGTTTCTGGGCGTTAATCCATTTTTTATTCTGAAAATAGGACTCTGTTTTTTCCGGATCTGAACTTTGAAGATCAATCACATAATTCGGCTGAATGATTTTTTGAATACTCTCTTTTTCAACTTCATTGAAATTATCATCGTAACCGTAAGTGATGATTGTATCATTTACCTGTTCGAGATTCGCAGTTGCTTTAAGGTGACTGATCTGTGAAGATTCTGCAAATGCTTTATCGAAAAGTGAGCTGAAGTTATTGAGATTCGCAGCGTTCAATTCTGTTTCGAGAAAAGATTTTGTCTGCTGTAATTTTGAAATAATTGGGGCAGGGTCGTATGAATTTGAATCATTTTTAATTTCAATATGATCCTCATTAATTTCAATAGAAAGATTTGGGATGCTATGATCAGAAGTAAATAAGATACCTCCCACACCCCGATTGATAAACTTTCCGGCATCAAGAACATTATTTTTAGAAGATAGCAGCATTTGATAACCGATACTTTCAAAACCCTGATCAGAAGTTCCCACAATGCAGTTTTTATCTGACATTTTAATGTAAATCTGATCTTTTCTGAAGATATTATTTCCCTGGTCTGTAAATTTTTGCTGTTTTAAAAATGCGATAAATTTTTGTTTGTCTTTAAATTCAAAGACGCTGTACCAATCTGAAATTTTAGAATTCTTCAAATGGAAAACCTGAAAAAAATCGGGAATTTTCACTCCCGATTTTAGTATAGAAATTGAATTTTCATCTTTATTTTTGCTTCCAAACCATTGCGAAGGGTGGGTTGCAAGACTGTAAACATATTGTCTCGTTAATTTTTTCGTATCGACTAAAATGATCGCATCTGCATTTGCAGCAACCATTGTTAACGTATTTTTTTTATGATAAAAAACAAAATAAATAACCGCTGCAAACAGAACAACAACTAAGACAAGAAGTTTCTTTTTATTCATTTAAAGTATCTGGGGCTTTTTTTCTCCTTCTTTAATTTTAAAAATTTCATCAAACAGATCAAAGAAATACATGAGGCTGTTTTCTGAAGAATTTCTAATTTTATAATCTATTTCTGTTTCTACGCTTTCTCCCTTCACTTCTGTTTTATAGTACATTTCTCCTACATTTTTTCTGAACAGATCCAGTGTTTTTCTTTCAGAAGGTGTTTTAAATTCTTTTTCCAGACCTATTAAAAGCTTCTGTACATCCAGTCTTCCGGATAAAGGATATCTGGATGAATCTTTTGCCCACTGTTTGGAAGTATCGGACTGGTTTTGAGGACTAAGGTTTTCTGTGGCACTCGTAAGATAAACAATACCGTCCTTTACAAGGAAATACAGCTGATCCATATAGCCATCTCCTTTTTCATCCTTGAATGAATATACATTTCCGGTTTTTGTGAATTTCTTTGCTAAATGCTTATTGGTGGTCAGCACATTGAAAACACGGTTCCAGTAGCCTTCATTTTCCGTCGCAAAAGCAAATGTAAAGTTGGGAACGGCTACATCTTTGGTTTTCTTCACTTCTTTTTCATTGTAGTCATCATCATATTCGTAGTCCGTATACTCTACTTTTTTGGATTTCAGTTCGTTCAGAACAAAAATTCCGTTTCCGGGAGCTATTTTGGTGATGGCTTCTTCATCCAGAACAATTTTCATGGTTTCCATCATCAGTTCCATTTCCTTTTTATATTCGCCGTCTCCTGTGTCCTGAAGCAGGTCGTACATCATATCAAATGTTTTTGCCCCGTTGACATTAACTACATAATAACCAATGCTTTTTTCGTTGATAAGCTCTGCTAGTTTTTTGTTTTTCTTACCCTTATAAACGGATGAGATCGTTTTCTGGATTCCCGGATTTTTATGCTGATAATTATTAACCAGCTTTACTTTGTCTTTGTCAAAATATAAATTGTAATATGAATTTGAATCATATGCATTTCTTAAAAACTGTCCAAACTGAAAATGTTTCATCATTTTGCCGTAAATACCGTCGTTTACCATTCGTCCGTAATCTGTATAGATGTAAGCATCAGAATCAGGATCTCTGAACTTCAGCATATCTTTCGGCACTTCAATTTCTAAATTTGAACTGAAATACCGGTCGAAACGGTTTTCTGCAATTTTCTTTACGATCCTGAAGTTTTCAATACGCATAGAGTCCTGTTCTTTCTGGTAAGCGGTATCTGTTTCAGTTTCTACATACTCCTCTTCCTTCGGATACACTTCTTCCTCACCGTCAGAATGCTGGGTATCCACATTCTCTTTCGGATATTTATGATTTTTTTCCAGATACTTGATATCTTTCTGAATTCTGGTGATCTCCTTGTTATTCTCCCTGATGTTATCTTTTAAATACTTGACCTCTTCCTTCAGGCTGATTATTTCTTCCTTATAATTGAAAGGCTTTTCCGGTTCTATGGCATAAGCACTGTCCACAACAACAGCAGTACTGTCTGTGACGGCTGCAACGCTGTCTGTTACGGCTTCAGACCAAATATCTTTATAAGGTTTGGTATAATTTACCATGCTCAAAACCGCACGGTCGCTATTCCACGCAACGAAGATATTATCGTCGATATCAACGTAAGAGTAATTCTTTTTCCTGGAAATTTCCAATCCTTTTTTCTTGACAGAATTGATGAATTCCTGGAATTTTTCCTTGTTGTCTACAATAAAATGAGTGGTGTAGGTTTGTATTGAGTCATTAAAACTGGCATAATGGTATTGTGTACCGTCATATTTAATTCCCGTTTTGGAATAGTCGTTCCACGAGGATTTTTCTTTGTCTTTCTTGCTTAATTCATGCAATAAAGGGTTAAGTTTCTGCCAGTTGATTTTCTGATTGAGCTGTTTCCCGTTGATTTCCATATAAAATACGGCATCAGTGGGAAGCGTCATGCTTTTCTGTGCAAAAACAAGCATAAAACCAAAAAGTACGAAAGTAATCGTTTGTGTTTTTAAGAATATAGATTTCATGGTCGAATATTAGAATTTATTGAAATAATATGGTGTTTTGTAATTGTTTCTTTTGAAAGATAAGGTCTAAAATATCCGCTTCCAACTTGACTGCCTTTTTATTCGGAGCCAATGCGTAAGCACTGTTGGTTTGAGATTTCACCGCGTTTTCAAACTGCATAACGGATGTATATCTGGCCCCATTAAAGACTTCCCTGTCTGCCTTCCCCATTTTGTCGTAATCTGCCTTAAAGGTATTGACCTTATTTCTGGTCAGCAATTTCTTCTGAAGGTTCTGGCTGTAAATTTGTGTCGGGATCATTTTGCCGAGGATATTTTTAGCTTTCAGCTGCTCCAGCCCGGCGTTGATATTTTCAATTTTTTTGAAATTACAGCTCAGTTTGATGATATAATTATCGAAATCCATTGAAGTCTTTACATTGCTGATTCCCGGCGTGCCTTTAAAAATCCTGGCAGCTTCATTGATTTTATTTTCAATTTCAGCTTTTTTGGGAACTTTTTTCCCGTTAATGGTTTCCATTTTAGAGATGGAAGCCAGCCGCGTTTTACTTTTACTGGCATTAAGGATAATGGTATACTCTCCTGTTCCGTCAGCTTTGACATTCACCTTATCTAAAATATCAAAACAGCTTGTAAGCAATAATAACGGGAAAAGCAGCACGAACAGCTTCAGAAGATTTTTCATACCTGAATTTTAAAAAGACAAAATTACTCAATTCCAGCCTTAAAAAGCTCAATATAGTGAGATATTTAGCAAAGAAACATTTTTTAAACCCTTCCTTTCAGATAATCCTGTCTTACTTCCTCATCAAGCTTTTCGATGGCATATCTCAGGCAGGTTCTGGGCATCTCCCGGTAATGCTTATTTAAAAAAGCGATCAGTTCCGTTTCACTTTTCTGCCCCATTTCCCTAAGCAGCCATCCGTTTGCTTTATGCATCAGATCGTGGGTATGCTTCAGGTTTCTGGTTACGAATTCTTTAGTCAGTTCAAAAGATCCTTTTTTCACATAATGCATGGTCCCGACTACAGCAATCCTCTTATGCCACATTTCTTCCGAATCCGAAAGGTTCCTCAACAGCTCATCTTTTCCGTTTTCGAAGGCATACCGCCCCAAAATCTTATAACAGCTTGAATCCACCAGATCCCAGTTATTGACATACGGAAGATGACCGAGATAAAACTGAACGATTTCCTCTTTCTCTATTTTATCCTTTGTTTTTTCAAATTTGGAGATCAGCATGAAAAGTGCGGTAAGTCTGTGTTCGTGGTATTTTGAAGACAGCAGAATACTTACATCCTGTAAGCTTGTTTTTGTATAATATGCTTTGGCCACAGATCTCTGGTCGGGAACTTTGACTCCTAGAAACAGATCACCTTCACCGTATTCTCCCTTTCCTGTTTTGAAGAATCTCGGAAAGAATTCTGCTTTTTCAGGAATGGACAGTACAGCAAGTGCTTCTTCAATCTCTTTGACTATATTACCCATACAGGTGTTGTTTAATTTTAAGCAAATAAATCATCCCATACTTTACGCATGCTCATCTACAACCGCCGGCTCCTGCACCTCTTCTTTTGCAATGGCTTTCGGATTGGCTACTTTGGCAATGGTAAGCCCCTGAACGATAATAGAAAACACCACAACGCAATAAGTAATGCTTAAAATGATTTCACTGTATTCACTTTTGGGAATAGACATCGCCAGGGCAATAGAAACTCCGCCGCGGATTCCTCCCCAAACCAGAACTTTTATCGTCTGCGGGCTAAACCTCGTCCTTATAGACATAAATTTCGTAGGCACCCAGATCGAAATGAAACGGGCAATTAAAACGACTGCAATCGCCAATAAGCCGGGAACCATAAAATGCTTTAAATCTTTGATCATTAACAGTTCAAAGCCGATAAACAGGAATAGTACGGCATTCAGAATTTCGTCAATCAGTTCCCAGAATTTGATAAGATAATCCTGTGTAACAGACTTCATTTTAAATTTAACATTAAAATTCCCCATGAATAAACCGGCTGCAACCATCGTCAGCGGTCCGGAAATATGCATCTGTCTTGCGATAAGATATCCGCCCATCACCACAGAAAGGGTGACCAGGACAGAAATAATATAATCGTCCACTTCACGCATGAGCCTGGAAGTGATCCAGCCCAATACCACACCAAGCAGGATTCCTCCACCCGCCTCTTTCATCAGAAGCAATCCTATGCTCTCAACACCGAGATCCACTTCTTTTCCGATCGCCAGCTGCAACACTACCGTAAATACCACTACAGCCATACCATCGTTGAACAGAGATTCTCCGGCTACTTTTGTTTCCAGTGATTTGGATACATTGGCCTGTTTCAGGATACTCAGAACGGCCACCGGATCGGTAGGCGAAATAAGCGCTCCAAAAACCAGACAGTAAATAAATGGCAGGTGAATTCCTAAAAACGGCAGCAGATAAAACATCCCGAATCCTACCACGAACGTAGAAATCACCACTCCCGCCGTTGAAAATATCAGCACCGGGCGGAACTGTTCTTTAAGATCGTTGATATTGATGTGTATTCCTCCCGCAAAGAGAAGAAAATTAAGCATTGCGCCCATCAGAACTTCTGTGAAGTCTATACCGTTCATTAACTTGTTAAGATGCCCAAAAGTACGTGGAAGCACTGTTTCTCCAAACATGACCAGAAAAATGGAAACTACAATGGCAATTACCATAATCCCGATGGTGCTCGGAAGTTTCAGAAATCTGTAATTAAGATATGCAAAAATTGAGGCTAGTACTATTAAGGCTGAAAATGAATAATATAACTCCACTAAAGTGTTTTTTTAATTAATTATAAGTTTAAATAAAGTATTTTAATATATAGCTTACGCCCTTCTTTTTCCCAGACATCGAACATTCCGTCTTTAGCAGGCTTTGAACTCCGGGTATAGTCTTTCCCAACATTCAGCATATTCAGAAGAATGTATTCATCCCCTACAGAGTTTACGAGATAGGCTGTTTTTTCCGAAGCTCCGTCTCCCGAATTTTTTATCCCTTCAGTAAGAGAACGGAACTGGTTCAGGTGATGTATAAAATTGGTTCCGTCTTTCCGGGCATCATATGCCCTGAGAAGTATAAGCAGGACATCCAGATTGGTAGGATCCTTGTCATAAAGAATTTTCCCCTGTTTGATGCACTCTTCAAAATTACTCTCCTTAAAAGCGTCTGCAAGATTTTTAAAGCTGTCGTCAAGCGTCGAAACCTTATCCTCTCTGAAATTCCTTCCATAGTAAAGATACTGGGCTTCAATACTGTCCAGGGATTTTGGATACCCTTTGTATTTAAAAATCAGCTTCTCATAATTATACGGAGAATCCGGATTTTTAAGACTTTTTTCGATGTTTTTCAAATCGATCTTTGACTTCTGGCTGAATCCAAAAACCGAAAACAAAACCAATAACAGGAAAAATCGATATTTCATTAATCGTTATTTTCTTCTTCCTTGTCGTTGTCGAAATATTCGAAAAGGAAATCATTGTACGGGAATCTTGAAATATGGATTTTCATCACCTCATCGTAGATCATTTTCTTCATTTCCGGGAAATTTTCTTTCGTTAAAGCAGAGATGAAAACGGTAGGATATTTAGATTTACCCATCCATGTTTTTGTCCATTCATCTAATGAAATATTCTTTTTTGTAGAAGGAGTAAGATCATCTTCATCTTTCTTGTCGTAGCTGAAATCATCAATTTTATTAAAAACCATGATCATCGGCTTCTGATGGGCATTGATCTCCATTAAAATATTATTCACAGATTCTACCTGATCTTCAAAGCTTTCATGAGAAATATCCACTACATGAATAAGCAGATCCGCCTCGCGCACCTCATCCAGAGTAGATTTAAAAGATTCTACAAGCTGTGTAGGAAGTTTTCTGATGAATCCTACCGTATCAGTAAGCAGGAACGGCAAATTCCCGATAACCACTTTTCTTACCGTAGTATCCAGCGTTGCAAATAATTTGTTTTCTGCAAAAACGTCAGACTTGGAAAGCGCATTCATCAGCGTAGATTTTCCTACATTGGTATAACCCACCAAAGCAGCACGCACCACTTTTCCGCGGTTGTTACGCTGGGTAGCCATTTGCCTGTCGATGGTTTTCAGTTTTTCCTTTAACAGGGAAATTCTGTCACGGATGATACGACGGTCCGTTTCAATTTCCGTTTCTCCGGGACCTCTCATCCCGATTCCCCCTTTCTGACGCTCGAGGTGGGTCCACATTCTTGTCAGACGTGGCAAAAGGTATTGATACTGCGCCAATTCCACCTGAGTTCTTGCGTAGGAAGTCTGGGCTCTCTGTGCAAAAATATCAAGGATAAGATTGGTTCTGTCCAGAATTTTTACTTCTATTTCTTTTTCAAGATTTTTAAGCTGGGAAGGAGATAATTCATCATCAAAAATAACGGTCCCGATTTCATTTTCCTTTACATATTCTTTTATTTCCTGTGCTTTCCCACTTCCTATAAAAGTTTTGGAATCCGGCTGAGTTAATTTTTGTGTAAAACGTTTCTGAACCGTTGCACCTGCTGTGAACGCCAAAAACTCCAGTTCATCCATATATTCCGTAAGCTTATCTTCATCCTGGTTTTGGGTAATAACCCCTACCAAAATGGCTTTCTCGTAATTATGTTCTTTCTTATCTAGCATTAATTTCTGTCTATGTTTGTGATTTTCACAAGATACCAATTTTCAGGAAAAAAAACAAAATCATTTTTTCATTTCGCCCATTTTTTAATGTTAATTTAAGTTCATGACACCCTTACTTTGCAAAAAATCAATACCTTTATAAGGCTGATTTATAATTAATAAGCATCTAAACACAAATATCATGAGTTCCCTTATTAAATGTATCATTATTGATGGTGATGAACTGGACAGGCTGGTTATTCAGCATCACATCAGGCAATATGATAAAATAGAGATTATTGCGTCATTTGATTCGGCGGAAAAGGCTGTTCCTTACCTTGAATTCCCGATCGACCTGTTGATCTGTGAGACCAGTCTTCACGGCATGAGCGGACTGGAATTCGGGAAATTGGGCCACAAGATCCCGGCTTGCGTCTTTCTAAGCTCCCATCCTGAACTGGCAGCCGAAGCCTTCGAAATTGATGCGCTGGATTTTGTCATAAAGCCCTTTAAAGCAGAACGATTCCATTATTCTATGGAGAAAGTATTCAGCTTTTTCGAGATGAAAGAAAAAAGTGAATGCTTTGATGCCCTTCTCGGTGAAAACTGTATTAAAATAAAAGAAAACGGTAATGTTTCTCAAATCAGGCTTACCGATATCCTCTACCTTGAAGCTTTAAAAGATTATACCATGCTTGTCACCCACGAGAAGAAGCACTGTGTTTTGGACTCACTTGGAAACCTTCTTCATAAAAGCTTCTTCAGTTCTTTTATAAGAATACACCGCAGCTATGCCGTTCCCCGACATTTTATCCGCAGAAAAAGCAGCAATGAGATAGAGCTTATCCACCAGATCAGGCTTCCCATAGGCCGAACCTACAAGCAGAGCCTGTCCTTTCTTAATCCTTAATTACTGATTATCATATTTTTACAATAAAATGCCGTTGGTCGATTTTTTTTACCGTTAGTCTATTTTCCTTCAATCCGGTTGCGATATGTGGTAATTTAGTATTCATCAATTTCTCTTGAGAATTTGAATAACCTATTAATAACCACAAAACTATTTTACATGAAAAGAACATCTATTCACTGCTTCTTTCTCATTGTGTTCACCTTTTCCGTCAGCCTTCTGAATGCCCAGTCGGCAGTTCTGGCATCGGGAACCAATGCATCAGGAAGCAACGGCTCGGTTTCTTACAGTGTCGGCCAGACCACCTATCTGTACAAGGGCGCCAATTCCCAGGTATTGGAAGGGGTACAGCAGGCTTACGAAATCACGACACTCTCTGCCAATGAAGCCACATCAGAGCAAGAAGGCATTTTACTTTATCCTAATCCGGCAAAAGATTATCTGTACATAGATTTTTCTTCTGTTCCGTACAAAGGATCGGGATACCAACTGTTCGATGCCCAGGGCAAGCTAATCAAAAAAGACATGATTTCAGAGCAAAAGTCTGAACTCGATCTTTCTTCTCTTCCTTCTGCGGTTTACCTCATAAGGATCAACCGTAATGGAGAAAACCTGAAAACATTTAAAGTCATCAAAAAATAACACCATGAAAAAAATATTACTAACGCTGGGAATCATGCTGTGCCTCTTTATGGGACACGCACAGGCTCCCGAAAAAATGAGCTACCAGGCCGTCATGAGGAGCGGATCCGGACAGCTTTTAACCAATCAGAGTATTGCTGTTAAAGTAAGTGTATTACAAGGCTCTCCTGCCGGAACACTGGTCTACTCCGAAAGACTGACCGGGAGCACGAATGCCAACGGATTGATCAGCATGGAAATAGGAACAGGAACGGTTCTTTCCGGAACCTTTTCTACGATCAACTGGCCTTCAGGCAGCTATTATTTAAAAACCGAAACAGATCCTGCAGGCGGCACTAACTATACCATTGCAGGAACCAGCCAGCTATTAAGTGTGCCATACGCTATGTATGCCAAATCTGCGGGAGGAACCGGGGGAACTTTCGCCATACCTTACACCAATACCGTAAACAATGCATCCACTCTCTTCTCCCTCATCAATGATGGAGACGGAACTTCTTTGGAAGGTACTAATAATACAACCACCTCGAGTATAGCCGCTGTACGCGGAATCGTAAATAATGTAGCACCCGGAGGATTCTCAAGTGCTGTCCGCGGTATCAATAACGGAACCGGCGGACTCGGAATAGGAATCTGGGGAAGCCAGGCCGGAAGCGGATGGGGAGTCTATGGAGTTACCCCTAGCGGTCTTGGTGTTTACGGTAATTCATCGGGAGCCGGAACCGGGGTTTATGCCAACAGTAATACCGGAACAGGTCTTACTGCAACCAGTACTAATGGCATTGCGGCAAGTCTGGCTATTTCCAACAATGCCAATAACAACAATGTCCTAAACGCGAATACCCTTGGAAACGGGACAGTTATCAATGTTACTTCTTCCGGAAGCGGTGTGGGGGTTCTCAGTTCAACAGGAAACGGGTTCGCAGTACATGGTATTACCTCAGCACAGACTTCAGCAGGGATTATAGGAGATAATAACGGAGCCGGTGAAGCGGTAGTCGGCAGAACGACCAGTGATATTGCCGGAGCAGTTGTAGGGCGTAATGATGGCGGAGGATACGGGGTAAGAGGTTTTGTAACCGGTAATACTACCGGAACTTCAATAGGTGTTTTTGGACAGGTTGGGCTCAATACAGGAAAAGGACGTGCAGGAAGATTTGAAAACGTTAACGCAGCAAATGATTTTAATACTTTCGAAGTAGAATCCAACAGCAACGGAAATATTCCGGATAATACCCTGGGTAATGCCGCTTCTTTCCTGGTTGATAATACCAATAGTGTGGGAGCAGCGGTAAGAGGTGAAGTGAATACTATTTTCGGAAACTTCGGGGCTGCAGGTATTTTTGGAGTTTCGTCGGGAACAGGTGGTCGTGCAGGATTATTCTACGCATCGAACCCTTCCGGAAACGGAGCTGCATTAATTTCTCTAACTGATGGAAACGGAAATGCCATTACTGCCAATGCAGGCAAAGATGGAAACGGTGTTGAAACCAATATCGACGGGGCGGGAAATGCTCTGTATGCATGGGTTCCTACTTTTGCAACGGGGCGGGCAGGAAAGTTCAATATATTTAATGACACCAATACCAGCGATGTAATAACAGTAACCACTGTAGGTAACGGTACTGCCGGAAACTTTAAAGTTGACCGGGTAACAGGCACCTCTCCTGCTGTAAAAGGAGAGGTAACTTCACAATTTGCTAATTTCGGTACGGCAGGTGTGTATGGTCTGTCATCGGGAACAGGAGGTTTCGGAGGTTTATTTTATGCAAGCAACACCACCGGAAATGGTCCGGCTCTGATAGCTTTAACAGAAGGAAATGGAAATGGAATCACTGCCAATGCGGGTAAAAACGGAGACGGTATTGAAGCAACAGCAGACGGAACAGGAAATGCAGTGTATGGATGGACGCCAAATTTCGGAATCGGAAGAGCCGGGAGGTTTGCCAATTTCAATGCAGCCAACGGTAATCCTACTGTACATGTAAGTAATGTGGGAACAGGAAATGTATTATTGCTGAATCATCAGGGACCAAGTGGAAATATTGCTGTACTGCAAACGAACAGCGCGAATGTTGTACGTGTAGACAGAACCGGCAAAGGATTCTTCAACGGAGGAACTCAAAACAGTGGAGCTGACGTTGCGGAAGCATTCGATGTGGAGGGTAATACTTCGGAATATGAACCCGGAGACATTTTAATCATCTCAACAGATTCTGACCGTACGGTAGAAAAATCATCAAAACCATATTCTACTCTTGTGGCCGGAGTTTATGCAACAAAGCCGGGAGTTCTTTTAACAGAGGAAAATATTGATTCTGAACTCATAGGAAAAGTGCCTATGGGTGTAATTGGTGTGATTCCTACAAAGGTTTGTCTTGAAGGCGGAAAAATTAGAAGAGGAGATCTTCTGGTAACCTCATCAAAATCCGGAACGGCTATGAAAGCCAACCCTAAAAAGGTAAAAATAGGACAGGTGATCGGAAAAGCACTACAGGATTATGACCAGGACTCAGTTGGTAAAATTAAAGTATTGGTAAACATTAAATAAACTATCATGAAATCACTATATATCATTGCATTTTTAACATTAGGCATAAGCATTTATGCTCAGGAAAACAAGCAGGTTCCGGAAGCTGAGGATCAGGCCCAGGTCGTGAAACAGCTCAGAGAACGGGAAGCCCGGATGGCAAAAACGATACAGGAAAATGCTCCTGAAAAACAGACTGCAGTCACTCTGGCTTCAGAGCAAGGCCTTGAAGTAAAAAAGAAGGAGGCAAAAGCTCAGCCCTCCAATTCAAATAACAATTCGGGAAAATTACTGCCCAACACGGCAACTTTAGCCGAGATAAAAGCCTCTATTCCCAACAGGCAGGCATCCAATACAGCTTCTAAAAACATCAATAAAAGTGTTCAGGGCTTACCCAATACGGCTACGCTGGAAGAAATAAAAAGAACAATTCCAAAAAACTGATAACCCAAACAGATTTCAAAAGAAAGTCCGCTTTTTAGCGGGCTTTTTATGTTTTCAGGAATAACAAGACTCTTAAGCCCTCATTGTTTTACTACAATCAAAATATATTAATCCCAGTCCGATGCTATAAATTTCATAGAATTTCCGCTGCCATCCGATAAAGTAAGGAAATGCCCTTCGATGGAATAATTGGTCATTTTATCAAATTTTTGGAGAAAAGCATTTTCCAGCTCCATATTCCGGCAGGCCTTTAATGTGCTTCCAACTCCTGAAATCGTAACTTTTCCATTGCTTTTAAATTCGGAAGTAAAGAATATGCTGTTGCACCCCATACCGGCTCCACCTTTAATTTTTCCTTTCTCCATAATACCTGTGAGGTTAATCTCTGCTTTATTTTTAACCAGTTCCTCTTTGGAAAACTGATCAAAAGAAACGAGCATCCACTGTCTCTGAAGGCCTGGATTTTTTTCCGGAAGTGAAGAGCAGCCAGCCGCAATTCCTAAAAATAAAACGGCAAAAAATGATACAAGTATTTTTTTCATGCGGATTAACCCTCCATTTTCATACCATTCGGGAACAGAATATCGTAAAAATTAGTAAATTAGCGACACAAAAATTATTTTATAAAATGAAAAGACTATTTCTACTGTTCACTTTCTTGTTGGGCTTTGCCCAGATGAGGGCGGATGAGGGGATGTGGCTGTTAATGCTCATCAAAAGACTTAACGGGGTCGACATGCAAAAAGAAGGACTGCATCTGACACCTGAAGAAATTTATTCGGTAAACAATTCAAGTTTAAAGGATGCCATCGTAAGTTTCGGAGGTTTCTGTACGGGAGAAATTGTTTCTGACAAAGGGCTTATCTTCACGAACCACCACTGTGGTTATGGTGCTGTTGCTGCCGCTTCCACTCCGGAAAAAGATTATCTGAAGAACGGATTCTGGGCTATGAAGCAGAAGGATGAATTTAATGCAAAAGACCTTTACGTAAGATTTTTAGTTAGAATGGATGATGCTACGCAGAGAATCAATTCTAAACTAAACAAGAATATGACCGGTGCAGAGAGAAAAGCAGTTATTGATGCTGAAACAAAAGCAATCCAGACTGAAAACTCTGAAAACGGAAAATATACAGTAGTGGTAAGAGATTTCTTCAACGGGAATGAATTCTACTATTTCGTATACCAGGATTATAAAGATATAAGACTGGTAGGTGCACCACCTTCATCATTAGGTAAATTCGGAGGTGATACTGATAACTGGGAATGGCCAAGACATACTGCTGACTTCACGGTATTCAGAGTATATGGAGATGCGGCAGGAAATCCTGCAGAATATGCTCCAAGCAATGTTCCACTGAAGCCTAAGCACTTCCTTCCGGTTTCTCTTAAAGGAATTAAGCCAGGGGATTTCTCTATGATCCTGGGATATCCCGGAAGAACAAACCGTTACCTTACTTCTTACGGAATCCAGCAGATGGTAAATAAAGACTATCCGGCTTGGGTAGAAGCTTCCAAACTGGCTATGGATGTTATGAAAAAGTATATGGACAAGGATAAAGCGACTCAGCTTAACTATGCTTCTCAATATGCTTCTGTAGCCAACTACTGGAAAAACAGACAGGGAACTATTGATGCGGTAGATAAAAACGGAACAATCGGTGACAAACAGAAGATCGAGGATACGTACAGAAAATGGTCTGCATTGCCGGGGAATACAGAGTACGATGGTGTTTTAGAAGACATTGGAGCTTATTACAAGCAGGTTTCCGACAGAAATGTTGAAAGAAACTATACTTCTCAGTTCTCAAGAAATGCAAAATACATTACTCTTGCTCTACAGGTAGGATCTGTTCTTAAGGCTTATGCCGCACAGGATATGCAGGGAAGATTAGCGATGAAAGCTAAAACTGAAACTGCAATCAAAGAAGCTTATGAAAACTTTAATCCATCTCTGGAAGGGGAAATGCTTGCTTCTATGGCTGGCCTTTACCAGTCGAGGGTGACGAATAAAGAAGTGGCATCTGCTACTATTTTAGGACTGGATTCCAAGACTCTTTCTAATGTAGCCTATTCTTCAATTTTTGCCAACAAGACTGCTGCTACGAATTTCGTACTGAATCCTGATCCATTAAAGCTTGATGCTGATCCGCTTTGGAAAATTGCAAACGGAATAGTTGCCGATCAAAAAATGAGCATGGAAAGATATGCGAAGGTTGATGATAATTTCAGCAAAAACAACCGTCTATTCTTAGCCGGATTAATGAAGGCTATGCCAGAAAAAAAATTCTATCCGGACGCTAACTCTACGATGAGATTAACTTATGGAACGGTAGATAAACTTCCTGTGAGAAATGACAGAAACTACTTCGGGGTTACTGACAACTATTATACTGATATGACCGGTCTTGTAGGAAAATACAAGAAAGGTGACGAAGAATTCGACCTTCCTCAAAGGGTGATCGATCTTTATAACCTTAAAGATTTCGGACAGTATGCTGATGCTGCAGGATATATGCCTGTCAACTTCCTTTCTAACAACGACATTACAGGTGGTAACTCCGGTTCTCCGGTAATTGACGGAGACGGAAACCTTATCGGTATTGCATTCGATGGAAACAGTGAAGCATTAAGCGGTGATATTGTATTTGAACAGGACTGGCAGAAAACGATCAACGTAGATGTACGTTTTGTTCTTTGGACGATTGACAAATATGCAGGAGCAAGAAGACTGATCGATGAATTAAAGCTTGTAAGAGGAGAAAATACGCCTCCTGATACCAAGTCTAAAAATTCAGGAACCACTCAGATGCCTAAGAAAACAAAAAAGGTAAAATAATCTTTATTGATATATTTTTAAACCCCGTGAAAGTTCCTTTCACGGGGTTTTATTTTGATAATTGAAATCTAAAATAAATTCTTAATAAAATATCTCTTCTTTGATTAAACTTTTAATTCTGCTTTAAGGTATTGTCCTACCCCTCCATTTGTAACAGTGAAATATCCATCATAATGATCAAGAGTTACTCCCAGTTCGTTTACAATTTCTTTGAAATATCCTGTTTTATCTGTATTAGTTGAATCAATATTTCTCTGCCATAAAAATTGAGCAAATTGATTATTCTTATTTTGAATCATTAAAGTTCCCAACGTACTTCCAAATCCATATGGTTCAATGTCTACAACTAAACTTTCATTAGCTGTGAAGTTCTTGCTTAGTAAATCAATAGAACCATTTAAGTAAGCTTTAGATTTTTTTCCATTAGTTTGCCATGTATGTGTCATATAGTTGGCTGTTGTTATAGAATCAACCGCACTTGCCGCCAATTGATGATCTCCGTCTTCCAAAAATCTTGCATGAAGAACCTGCGGTGTAAAAATAATTGGCACATTCCATTCAGGAGAAATATTTGCAGTCTCAAGAAGATAGTCGAAGTCGGTAATAAATTCAGAAGATTCTATCGCAGGAATTGCATTTTCTTTCGAAGGTATATATCTCCAGGCATTCCCAGCGTAGTTAATATTTCGTTGTGTAGATTTTGTTGTTTCTGTTCCATCTGCAAAAATTTTAACCGCATGTAAAGAATTTATGTTATTTCCTGTAATAGAAATTCCTGCAACTTTTCTTAAAAAAATTGCCTGATATGCTCCTGTATGAAACATGTTTCCTGAAATATTGATTCCTCTTACTGATTCATCATTTCCACTTAGTCCTAATGTAATATAAGAATCAACAAGGTCTTCATCATATCCTTCAAAATAATTTCCTGAAATATTAATTCCAAAACTATCGCTAAGAACTAAACGTCCGGCAGAATATTCAAAACTGCATCCGGAGATATTTCCACCTGTAGTTGTATCTCTAATTTCCGAAGGAATTCCCTCTCCAAGAATTTTTAAATTAGTTACATTAAAAGCATTTGTTGCATTTTCAAATTTAAATGCCTGATAAGTTCCCTGGAAATAAACTGAATTAAGTTTTGTAAAATAGCAATCATTTAAATTAAATCCCAATTTCATCCCTTCAAAACGACAGTCTGTAATTCTTAAGTAATGACTGGATTTTGCCTTAACAAATGTTTGAGATTGAACGTTGTTTCCAGAAATAAAGTTTTTAATATTGATATTATTATGATATTCATATATTTTTACAGTTACCTCATGTTCATTTTCGTCAAGTTGAATCTCATCTCTTATAAATGTTGGCTCTAAAATATTGAAAACCACAATATCTTTTTCATAACGAGCAGAAAGCTCACAGTTTTTTCCGTCGATAATAAGATCCCCTCTTGAAATATTTAACGAAGATTCTACAATAACTTTTTCCAGCCCGTAAAAAGCAACTTCATTTACTTTTTTATTGTACTTAATATCTGAAAGCATTTGGTTTAATTTAGAACTTTCATCAGTTCCGTCACCTGCTACTCCCCACCATCTTACATCTGCAACTTCAAATATCCTTTCATACATATAGTTGCCTATGTTTTTGGTTAATACATTGTTTGCCGCACTATTTGCAGCTCCTACTTGTCTCCACGAATATTCCAATCCGGTAAATTCGTCTGTCAATAAAATAATTTCGTCTGTTGTACTCATTTTTAATATTTTTTGATTTTGTTATATGGCAAACAAATATTGATTCAGATTCGCTATTTGTCTATCTATAATGCAAATATCACCCAGCACTACGACAAAACTCGACGTATTATATTTTTTTAAAATTCTGAAATCAATTTAACATAACAATTCTAAAAGTGCCAAAACTATATTGAGAATTTCAACACTACACATTCCAAAATTCCCGGTCTAAGCTTCTGTACTGTATGGCTTCTGAAATATGATGGGACAATATATTTCCGGAGCCTTCCAGATCGGCTGCAGTTCTGGCTACTTTCAGAATACGGTCGTAGGCTCTTGCTGACAGATTCAGTTTTTCCATTGCCAGTTTTATGAGTTGCAGAGAAGTTTCATCCAAACTGCAAAATGCTTCAATTTCTTTAGGACCCATCTGAGCATTATAGCTGATGTTGAGATCTTTATATCTCTCGTTCTGAATACTGCGTGCTTTCAGAACACGTTCTCTGATGTCTGAGCTTTTTTCACCTTTTCTTTTTTCTGCCAGCTGTTCAAATTCAACTTTCTGAACTTCAATATGAATATCAATTCTATCCAATAATGGCCCTGAAAGCTTATTCATATACCGCTGCATTTCGTAGACGGATGAGGTATTGCCCGGATCGTCAGGAAAAAAGCCGCTGGGACTGGGATTCATAGAGGCCACCAGCATGAAGCTTGCAGGGTAGTTTACGGTAAACCTGGCTCTGGAGATCGTTACTTCACGGTCTTCAAGAGGCTGTCTCATGACTTCCAAAACGGTTCTTTTAAACTCCGGCATCTCATCAAGGAATAAGACACCGTTGTGAGCAAGCGAGATTTCTCCAGGCTGGGGATAGCTTCCGCTGTAACTTAGCAGAGTAGATGATAAAATTTGCTTACAATATCGATATTTTCACATAAGGAAATGATAATAAAAGGCAATTCTGATTCAACTACATCAAAAAATAACAAAAGATGGTGATAATCAGTTTTAAAAAGTCAAGAAAAATTGGGAGAAACTCTTTAAGCCTGACAGGGCAAATAACAAGCATTAAAAATAATGATATTGTTGAGTTTGAATCCCAACTAGAGGGAAATTTAACTTACATTTTAGAACGTCGATTAGATGTTGAAATGTATTGCGAACAGCCAATTACAATTGAGTATTTTGAGGGAAATGTAAAAAGACATTACACCCCGGATTTTTATGTCAAGTATTTTAGTGGATCTGAAGAGCTTATCGAAGTAAAATACCAAAAGGATTTGTTAGAAAAAAAAGAAGCTTTAGAAGGCAAATTTCGGGCAGCAAAAGAATTTTGCAACGGAAATAATATCTCTTTTCGAGTTATGACTGAAGAAGATATAAATTCCAATGTCGTTTTTAACTCTAAATTTCTTAGTAATTATAGGAGATCTCCAATAAAAACAAACCTTGGTGATATTGAGTATATCCTAGAAACGCTGGCTAGATTCGAAAAAATGAAGGTTAATGATCTTTTGGATGAATGCTCAAAAGATGATCAGCGTAAAGCAGAATTATTATTCCATGTATGGTATTTAATTAGTAATTATTTGATTAATTTTAATGAAGAGGAAAAACTTTCTATGAACACGCTAATTTGGAAATAATTATGGAGAGAGTTTATATCACCAAAGGAGAAAAGGTTTACTACAATGAGGTAGAATGTATTATTACTAAAATTGTAGATATAAATACAGTTAGTATAGAAGAAGTATATTCTAATATTCCCCATACAGTATCTGTACATGAGTTACAAGCAAAAACTTCGATAAAAACTGATTTATTGGAGATACTTACTGATGCCGAATGGGAAAAAGCGAAAAAACGTTACGAAATTATTGTTCCGATTCTGTCTAATAGAGGAAATTTAGATGTAATTAACGTAGTTGCAACAAACAATAAAATCAGCATTCCTACAATTTACCGATGGTTAAAACTTTTTGATGAATCTGGTTTAGTTTCATCGTTAGCTGGAAAAAAGAAAACCGGAGGAGCAGGAAAAAGTAGATTAACTAACGCACAAGAAGAAATCATTAACAATAAAATTAATTCCGTTTATCTTAACCAATCACGTAAATCGGTTACTAAACTAATCAGAGAAATTCAGTTAGAGTGTAGTAAGTTGGGAATTATATGCCCACATCCTAATACTATTCGGTCAAGGGTAAAATCAATATCTGAGGAAGAAAAATTAAGAAAGAGATTAGGCGTTAAAGAAGCAAGGTACAAGTTTGAACCACTAAAGGGACATTACAACGGAGCAACCCACCCTCTTTCTGTTGTCCAAATTGACCATACAAGAGTGGATATTATTTTAGTTGACGGATTTGACCGTAAACCATATAAAAGACCTTGGATAACTGTTGCTTTAGATGTGTATAGCAGAATGGTCGTTGGATTTTATTTGTCTTTCGAACCACCGGGGGCATTAGGAACTGGAATGTGTATTGCCAATTCTATATTACCGAAAGAATTGTGGCTCGAAAAACATGGTATTAGTTCGGATTGGCCTTGCTGGGGTATTATGGACACAATACATGTTGATAATGCAAAGGAATTTCACGGAAACATGCTAAAAAAAGCATGCCATAACTATGGCATATCTCTGCAATTCAGACCCGTTGCTACTCCACATTGGGGAGGTCATATTGAGCGAATACTAGGAACATTTGCAAAAGAAATACACAATCTTCCTGGGACAACTTTTTCTTCAGAAGCTGAAAGAAAACAATATCAATCCGAAAAGAACTCTTCATTTACTCTTGATGAGTTTGAGAAGTGGCTATTAATTTTTATAACGAAAATCTATCATCAACGGAAACACAGCTCATTGGGAATGTCTCCTCTGGAAAAATACAAGGAAGGCATTTTAGGAAATAATAATGTAATAGGAAGGGGCATTTCTCCAAGAATAAATGATTACCGCAGAACAAAACTTGACTTCATGCCTTTCTTTGAAAGATCAGTACAAGAATATGGAATCGTTATCGATCACATTTATTATTATGATGATGTATTAAGACAATATATTCATACAGCTAACAATAATGAAAGTAAAAAATACATTTTTAAACGAGACCCTCGAGATATAAGTGTTGTTTATTTTCTTGATCCCAAAACAAATACCTATTTCGATATTCCTTATCGGAACTCTTCTTATCCCCCAATGTCAATTTGGGAGTATCGTGATATCATCAAAAAAATTAAAGATGCAAATGTTTATGTATCTGAAGAAAAAATCTTTGAAGCTTACCGGGAATTAAATTATCTTGAACAAAAAAATGTGAAACAAACTGCCATAAAAAGAAGAAACATTAAAAAAGACAAAAGCTTATTAAGTGGTTCATTTTCTGAAATTCCTGATATGGTGATTGATTCTCAGAGTGGAAATGATGAAATTATTTTACCTTTTGAAGACTTGGACGATGAAACATTTAACAGATAAAACAAAAGAATTTGTAGAGTCCGCTACAATTGAAGACAGAATTCATTCTTGTAGAAACAGCAAATGGATTGGCTATACTCAAGCTTCTAAAATTATGAATAAATTGGAAGAACTATTGGTCTATCCAAAAACTGTTCGGATGCCCAACATTTTACTTGTAGGAGATTCAAACAATGGCAAAACTGCAATTCTCGATAAGTTTAAACAAAAAAATTTATCCTATGTTGACGAAGATATAAGGGTTATTAGTCCTGTCGTTCTAGTACAAGCTCCTCCCGAACCTGATGAACGGCGGTTTTACAATGCCATTTTGGAAGTGCTCTACGCCCCATATCGAACTTCAGAAAAGCTTGATAGTAGATATTTAAGAGTTAAGAAACTATTACTTAACCTTAAAACTAAAGTCTTAATAATTGATGAAATACATCACGTCTTAGCAGGCTCTCCATCTAAGCAAAGAAAGTTTTTGAATGTGATTAAGCATTTGTCAAATGATCTACAGATTTGTTTGGTTTGTGCGGGAACAAAATTGGCTTTCAATGCTATTCAATCTGACCAACAACTCGCCAATAGATTTGATCCAAGAATTTTACCTCGATGGAATAATGATATTGAGCTAAAAAGACTACTCGTGAGTTTCGAAGCCTTACTTCCACTAAAAGAAGAATCTCTTTTGATAGAGCCTTCCATGTCAAATAAAATACTCTCACTGAGTGATGGACTCATCGGAGAAATTGCCAAAATACTTGAATTAAGTAGTATTGAAGCAATTAAAAGCGGTAAGGAAAAAATAACAAAAGAGATCTTAAATAGCATTGATTATATTTCTCCTGAAGACAGAAAGAAAAAATTCATTTCTTAATGGTTTATATTTCATCTCTGAAAAAGAATGTTCTTCCCATAATGCTTAAGCCCAAGCATGATGAATTGTTCACGTCATGGCTGTGTAGAATGTCGGTTGAATATGGATTAAAACCACATACCTTTTTGCAGAATTATCTCGAAGATAAAGCACCACCACTAAGAAGAGATTTAGACTTGTTCGAAAACAATCATCTAATGAATTTTATAATTAACCATACCTTATTTCCAAAAAATAAGGTTAGAAGACTATTTTTAAACGAATTGAATCTGTTTGCATTTAAAGACTTTCAAGAAAAAAAGAGCTATATTTCAAACGTACTTCCTTTGGGTGTTTCAAATCGAAAAATTGGGATTAATACCGGAATTCAATATTGTTCTTCATGCTTAAAGTACCAACTTTATTATAAAACCAAATGGAGGTTGGTCACCTCAGTCATTTGTTTAAGATGTTATACCCAGCTTAAAGATCAATGTCCACATTGCAAATCCCCAATAAACTTTCTCAAAATTTATACTTCGAGTAATACATCTACTGTTGAGAAACTATTCCTAAATCAATGCTTCAAATGCAAGCAAAATCTTTCAGTTGATAGTGATTTAGTAAAAGCTACCTCCAGCGAAATTATCTATCAAAAGTTTATTAATGGTAGTATAAAAAACGGGTTTAACACCTTTTGCAATTACTCATTTCATTATATTGAGGCTCTACTTCATTTCTCATTATTACTTGGCTCTTCACGTCAAAAAAACACTTTTAGAAATTATATTCTTGATATATACAAATTGGAAATAGAACCAAACAAAACACATATTCATTATTGGTCGGTAGAGTATCGAAGAAAAATTTTGCCTGTTGTAAATCAATTTCTTCAATCCAATCCGACCTACGAAGAACTAAAATTTTATCAAATCACAAAAAGTTATATCGACCCCGAAAATAGATTGCCCTTTTGGGTATATCAAAAGTTTAATCTATAGATGTTCTTTAAGTCTCTCAACAAGATTTTTAACACTTTTGTTGTGGTCATTTTCGATAATTTTATGATTAAATGAATGAACTAGAATAACTCCCATACCTTGAAAAATATTCGTTAGTTGCTGCGCTGTTTTTATTTCAGACCAATTTAATTGGTATTCATTTATCATCTTTATTAAACATATTTCAAGTATAGGATCTCTATCTGACAAAAATCTTAGTCCTTTAACAGAATGTCTGACAAGCCCCATTCTTCCATAGTTGCCGACTGTTGAAATCAAACAGTAATTATAATCATTAATAAGAATAGATGCTAAAATGAGTGTTCCAACTTGCTTAATTTTAACTGGCGGATAGCTCACATTTTCAAAGTCTGAACGCTCAATCATTAAATATTCAGTTTCAGCTCCTTCACTTTTTAAAATATTAATAGCATCAAAAACAACCTGTATATAGTCTACCGTATTTTGACTGATAAAATTAACTCTAGAAACTTTATCTTTACTACTATGTTCTTTTATTAATTCTGAAACTTCTGCAATTTCGTTAATTTGCAATTGAGTCATTTGAAAATGATTTAATTGACTCTCCTTTTCAAGCTTTTTCACATTGGGTGATTGATAGAATCTTTTTCTAGAGTCATTAACGGAAATATTCAGAGGATTCAGGTTATGATTTGTCGGATTTGTAGTTGAATCAACATTCTCGTCAAAATTATCAACCTGACCGGTTGTTGGATTCTTGTCTTCAGATTCTTCATTTAATGATGATTTGTCCGAAATATCTTTTAATAAAAAATTATCATATTTGAAAATGCCGTCCCCAGATTTCAAGCTAAAGTCCTCGATAGAAAAAGCTAAAAACTTATTTGCAGATATTTTTTTTCCAATCAATGTTAAGCTTACTTCATCACTATGTGGAATTCTAGAAGCTAAGTAAGCCTTTCGATTATCCGGTTTACATTTTTCCAATGCAATATAAAAATCAGCCTTAATATGAGCTAAAGAATTAAACCCCTCTTTAATCAACATAAACTTGGCTATATTCTTGGCTTCCTCATATCGTAAATATTCGGAATCGTATTTAATAATAGGTATCCCGTTTTCGTCAAAACTTGATATTGGTTGTAGTCCCGCAAAATAAACACCGTAAATAATGTTATAAATTGTAAGAGTAGATAAATAATAAAAGTAAGATAAAATGACATGTCCCGGTACAATAATCGTTGTACCGTTGTGAACAGTACTGTAGTAAGGTGCTCCTGAGTATATTCTGTCATCTTCGCTATAATAAGGAGGCATATAAGTATTTTGCAAATGTTTATACACCCAATTAGTCTGGTAATCTGTTTTTGGATTGAAAACAACATTTTCAAATTTTTCTATCGCTTTACTATTTTCCAAGTATTGGGGATTTTTTAAAAATCTCCCATTGTATTTAAAGTATGTTCCCAATTGGATAGTAAATGTTTGTTCTTCTAGAACGAATACTTTGAATTGCCTTTCTTTACCACTAAAATAATAATGTACATTATCTATATTCGTAATAATTACCTCTCTTTGAATTCTATCATCTTTCCAGTAGCTATGACCTAGCCATGTCACCACCCAATAAGTGTCAGGATTATCAACTTGATCAGAAATTTCTTTTGGAATCTTTATTTTTCTATGAAAGTTTTTAAACTCTGGTAACATTTATGTATTTTTAATAAAAATACAAAAGAAGATGATATTAAATAGAATTGTTTTTCTAATAATTCTTTCTTTTCCAACTTTTCTTTTTTCGCAAATCAAGGCAAAGGTTATTGGAATAAAGGATGGTGATACAATTGTTGTTCTACTTGATGGAGACCAACAAAAAACGTTAAGATTGGCTGAAGTTGATTGTCCAGAAAGCGGACAACCTTTTGGAAAGAACTCCAAACAATTTACAAGCAATGAAGTCTTTGGAAAATTTATTACTTACTTTCCAACTGATATTGATAGATATGGAAGAACTATTGCTAAAATATATTATGACAATGAGAAGTACTTATCTGAAGAAATAATTAAAAATGGTTTGGGTTGGTGGTATTTTTATTTTTCTAAAAGTGAGAGCCTTGGAACTATGCAAAAAGAAGCCGAAAATAAAAAATTAGGACTTTGGATAGATGCAAAACCGATTAGTCCTTGGGAGTGGAGAAAAATATCACGAGAAAGGTAGTTTCGTAAAACGGTCGGTTTCATGTACTTTCTTTGAAAATTACTTTACAACTCTTTTGTATTTCTTTTTCAGTACATTTTCGTTGTACACAAAATCAAATTACATTATATTTGTTATAAATGAGTAAAGTGAACTTATGTTAATTGGATATGCAAGAGTAAGCAAGTTTGAGCAAAATTTAGATTTACAAACTGATGCTTTAAAAAATATTGGAATAGAAAAAATTTATGTTGATAAAGTTAGTGGTGTAAAATCTGAAAAGCCACAGCTCAACCAACTTATAAATTTTATACGAAAAGGAGATACTTTGACTGTTTGGAGATTAGATCGAATTGGTAGAACTACAGTCGGATTAATTCAGTTTGTAACAGAGCTGAACGAAAAAGGAATACATTTTAAATCAATTTCGGAAAACATCGACACAAGTTCAGCTAGTGGAAAATTAATTTTCCAGATTTTTTGTGTTCTGGCCGAGCACGAAAGAAATGTATTGATAGAGAGAACCAATGCGGGATTGAAGTCTGCAAGGGCAAGAGGTAAAAATGGAGGAAGGCCAAAAGGAATGACAGAAAAATATAAAGACATTGCACCTTTAGTAAAAGCCTCATATGAGAGTAAAAACCTTCCAATAGAAAAAATTATGAAAGCTTTTGATATTGGAAGTAAAGCTACATTTTATAAAATAATTAAATCTTGAAAACGATGAAATCTTCCCGGATTATTCTAATTGGAAGTATAATAGCACTGATTGCAATAATATTGCCTGTAATATTCTATGTAGTAAATTTTTATGAATATAATCGCTCAACAGATCCTTCTGATTGGGGAGTTTTTGGCGATTATATTGGTGGTGTTTTAAATCCTATTATTTCATTTTTAACATTGATAATAACTGTCATTATTGCAGTGAACATTAGCGGTTTAGAAAAAAGAAATCATGATGAATCAGTACATAACCCAATCAAACCATTTTTTATCATAAATAGTTTATATTTTTTTTCTGCAGATGTAAGTAAATTTGCTTTTACGGTTGGAAATAATTTTTATACTTATAGTCCACCGTTAAGTCCTGCTAAACCTTATGAGCATATTGAACAACCCTTTTTTCTTCAAGTCGAAAATAGAGGGTTAGGGCTTGCTACAGAACATCAGGTAACTTTCAAAGTTGATCTTAATGAATTAAGACATTTATTAGAATTTAAAAATAAAGAAATAGAAATTACAACTAGTGATATTATTGACCGCCCTGATGGTAGGAAATGTATAAACGTGAATTTACGACATGTAAGGTTAAATACATCTTTCTTGATTTTTGAATCAGAAACTTTAGGTCTAGGTGTTGTTGATAAAGGAGAGAAAACTGAACTTCATGTACCATCATTGCTAATGAAAGCATTTGAGATTCATAATTATATTCAAGATCAAGGTTTTAAAATAAGAACAGATTTTCCATCGCTCTCTTTAAAATTTCAATATAAAAACTTAAATGGGAAATTGCTAAAAACTCATTTTGAGGTAGCTTTATTATATTTTCAAGATCAAGCAAATTACTCTGTATTCAGAGTAGTAAGTCGTCAACTACCTAATAACAATTAATTTTGATACTTTAAAATTCATTAGTAAAATAATAAATTACTCTTAAAAAATGATATGAAAGAAGATTTACCAGGTTATCATTATACTCTCGAAAGACTTAATAAATTAACTTATGAATTAACAGTAAACGAAGGAGATATAAAAAAAAGATTAGTTGAAGCACTAACTTATTATTGGATTTCAGCAGATGATCTACCTGAAAAGATTAGAGAATTTGCAGATAAGATTGATACAGCTGTGAGCTGCATACCAAAAGATGAATATGATAATACCTACAAAAATTCTTTAGCTAATAAGCATCTAAAGACGTGCAGTAAAATAGCTTCTCAAATTGTAGATTTAGAACAAATGTTAACAGAATATATTGATGATATGATATCAAATAATTAATCTCAAAAAATGATTAAAAATAATATATTCAAAAATTATAAAATATTAATTTATGCTTGAGCCAACTTATGTAGGTATATTACTTTTTCTGTTATTCGCTATACTGTTTTTTATTAGATTTATTTATCAAATTAGTGGAGAAATCTTTAATCGATTTTTCATAAATGAGGATAATGAATATGAGACAAATTTATCACAAAAGGTAATTTTTTTAATATTGGTCGCCATTATCTTTTTAATGTTATCTATAATAGCAATACCATTATTTACCAGACCCGGATTTATGACTTTTTTTGATCCGAAAGAAACAGGCTATATAGGTGATACTATTGGAGGAATAACTAATCCATTTATTAATTCAGCAGCGGTAGTTGTTACCGGATTGGCTTTCTATATGCAATACAAGGCCAATAAATTGCAAGTTTCAATTTTTAAAAAACAATTAGACGAAGCAAAGGAACAATTTAATATCGATCAGTTAAATCAAAGAAAAAAAAATCAAGTCGAACAAATTGAGACACAATTTTATGAGATGCTAAAATTGCATAAATCCAATATAAATGAACTAGAATATAAAGATTATGGTTCGATAGATACTAATTCGATAAATATTAAAGGACGTCGTACATTTGAAAACTTCAATATTGAGTTAATAGTGATTTATAAAAAAATCTTATTACATTCAAGTTATTCTAATAATTATACACAAAAGCAAAAGCTATCAATGGCTTATAAAATCTTCTTTTACGGACTATGGAATGAGCAAAATGGATTATATAAAATGAATATGCTTAAGAGAATATTTCCTGACAGTTTTCATGAGTCTGTATACATTGAATTAAATAATTATATCGCTAATTCAGCTCCTTCATTTGGGATAGGTCATGCTCCCGAATTATCTCATATTTATCGCCATTTATTCTTGACTGTTAAATTTATTGCTACCCAACCTGAGTCATTAATTAGTTACGAACAAAAAAGAACTTATCTTAGAATTTTAAGAGCCCAATTATCAAATCATGAACAAGTAATGCTTTTTTATAATTGGTATTCTGGATTTGGAGAAAAGTGGGAAGAGAAATTGACAAGTGGTAATAAATTTTTCACCGAATATCGTATGATTCATAATGTTTACAATGAGATTCTTCATAATGATTTTAAATTAGAAAAGATTTTTAATTTGAGTAAAGAAATAAGAACAGAAATTGGTAGAAATGATGATTTTCTTTTCGAATTTCAGGGGTAACGTTCGATCATATGTAAATAAAGTCTCAAAAAACGATACAAACGAAGAAATAAGAAGATGGCAGTTAAAAAATAACATTTACGCAAATAGACTGCGTAGTATGAACTTATTTTTGGATTAAATAAATTATAAATAATTTCCAACAATATGACAACACCACATCAACTTCTTGAGAAACATACTCACGAGTTAAATTTAAATGAATTAGCATATATTCACCTTAGCGATAGTAATTCTCATTTTACATTAAAAAAAAATCTTGTAAGATCGACTCTATCATTTGCTATTCAAAATGTAAAACAAGCTTTAAATCTAGAATATAGCAAACAACTAATGCCATACATGACACTTTGTGCAATTTTGGATCAAATAGGTATTTGTTATGATAGAAATGACCAACCTTTACCTAGATCTGGAAATGGATTAAAAAGAGCTTTAATACAATTTGGAGAGGTTGATGAAGATGATGATTTAATAAATATTATTTATTCATTACGAAATGGCTTACTTCATAATGTAAGTTTAACATCTTTTGATAAAAAAAATGAAAAGTTTTATAAATTTAGATATAATTCTCAAATTACAAGTATTTACAAAGAAGCTGAAGAAACTTGGGATGGTTCTTATGAAACACTAGATACTAACCCCGAAAAGTTTACAACTCATATTAATGTAAAGTTATTTTCGGATCTTGTATTTTCTTGCGTAGATAAAGCTAATTCTTTAAATCATACAAATAATCTTGTTTTAAGATTAGAAGGAGGACTTATGCAATTATTTTTTGATTATATTCTTTCAATTTATAAACCCGATAGACTAAGTCTCAAAAAATGATTCGATGAAAGATTATTACAGGTTAACCGATATTCAGAAAGTGAATATTTCACAAAATTTAATTGATATTTTTGAAAAAGACATTTGTCCAACTCGTGAAACGATTACTTTTATTTGTAATTGGATATTGACTGACCGTAGGGAAAAGTTTAAGGCTTATTTGGATTAATTATGAAATAATAGAGTCTAGTTATGATGAATTTGGTAATCCTGTTTCCGAAACTGATTGGCAAGAAATCGATGAGAAATTACTAAAGAATTTTATTGAAGAAGCATTGAAATTACGAGGTAGCATATATTTTGATCCCGCTATAATTCCAATTATTGAATTTGCTAGTAACATAAGAAAAGATATTATTTTGCTAAAACAGAGAGCTAAAGAATTTTCTTCTGAAGTTAACAGTCAATATAATAATCTATTGGTTGATGGTGAACAAGAAAGTGTTGGAAAATTACTAGCAGACTTACAGACTGAAATTAATGATAGGCTTTCAATAGCTAAACGTGAAATAGACATGTTTTATGACGTTTAATTAAATCATCAACTTAAAAAATCAGCTAATTATAAAATAAATAGAGATAATTTCAGAAAACTATAAAAATTCTAACTAATTAAACAAAATTTTCACATTAAAAACATAATTATAATGAGTACTAACAACGTTTCAATTGGAAAAACTACTGATTCCTTCGAAGATCTTCAAATTTTAAGTCAAAAAGAGGCTGAAAAAATTGCCAAAACACTTGAGATTAAAGAAGGAGAAAAACTCAGTTTTGGATTTTGGACTTCCGATTTTCCAGAATTAATTTGCGAAGCTGTATTTGGCAAAAATGAAGAAGGTAACATAGAATTCAAACTTGATTTTGAACAAACAACACTATAAGCAAAAACACCTTCACATAGCATCGGCTTGTAAAAAAATTAATTGACATTAAATCTCAAAAAACGATGAAATGCGCCAATAGATTACGTATTAACAACACACCTTTGATAAATATCTATAAATACTATGAAACAAAAGAAGAAAATCTTTGAACAACATCTATATCATAATATAGAAGACGAGGAAAAGACAGAAGAATATCTTGACAGCTCTCTTCCACTTATTGGCTTAGTAGTAATGTATTTTAATGGTCTGGAAAAATCCTTAGATAGTATAATATGCGAAATTTTTACTGACAGATCCGACTCAACAGGATTAATCGTATTACATAAAATGTCATATGCCACTAAGGTAGAGTTATTTAAAAGATTTAGTGAGGATTTCCATTTTGCTTGTGATGTTGAGATTGAAGGTTATCAAAAGTTAATAGGAGATCTCAGAGAGAGTGGAAGATTACGAAACCTTGTAGTACATGCTGATTGGGAAAATACCGATGACGATGGTTATACCTATGTGAATTTAAAGATTTCAAAAAATGGAATGGAACAAGAATATATTCAATTCTCTGAAGATTCTCTGAAAGAAATTATTGACTTAATCATTACAACTCGAGATGAATTACGAGATTATTGGGAAAAACGTAATGAAGAACTATATAAATAAACCTTTGAAACTCTACTAAATTACTCGAATCTCAAAACTACAAATAATGAAAAATATTATTGAAGAATTTAGAAATGAGCTAATTAACCATTATAAAGCTTTTAGGTTTTCTCATTACGCTTTGCACAATTTAGGTGATGTTTATAAAGACTGGAAATCTAATCATCCTGAGCTTAAAAACTTCGTAATAGAAGATCAAGATTTTAATATTACCATAAGGTTCAATGAAGCTGAAATATCTGAGACAGAAGAAGAGGGACTGTATCAAAGAATTTTAGCTGGGAGTACCATTGCAACATTTTATAATATATGGGAGGATAAATATAGAAAGAAGATTGCAGAAGAAAAAGGTGTTGAAAAAAATGATATTAAAAATGAATTGTTTTACGAGCTAAATAAAATAAGGCAGGCTGTAATTCATAATAATTTCAACAAAACTTCCAAGCTTAAAGATTTAGAATTACTCTCGTTTATATTAATTGAGAATACATTTAAATTAGGAAGCTCAGAAGTAGAAAAAATTTACCAATTGCTTTTACTAGAATTAGATTCTCTCTCAGCTTAACAATTGATAGTAGATAAAACTGAATCTCAAAAAACGACATTTTTACTATATATGAATAAATTATAGAATCTATATTTGTTACTTTATCATTTCGTATTGTAAATTATCATTTTCTTTTGTAACTGACATCCTTCGTTAAAAAAATCAATTACTTCTTTAATATTTTCGACGCCGTAAACCTCAAGGTTATCTACAATTGCTGCTTCACGGGTGTTTTGCACAGGAAGTATAATTCCTTTGAAGCCTTCTTCCCGTGCCTGGATCGCTATGGGCAACACTCCTTTTATGGGCTGCAGGCTTCCATCAAGGGAAAGTTCACCCATAATAATATAATCATTGATATTTTCAGCAAGGATCTGATCTGAAGCAGCAAGAATCCCTATCGCAATGGAAAGGTCGTAAGCGGCCCCTTCTTTCCTAAGATCTGCAGGAGCCATATTAATCGTAATTTTTTTACCAGGGATTTTGTACCCCACGTTCTTCAGGGCAGCGGAGATTCTGTAACTGCTTTCTTTGATGGCATTATCGGGAAGTCCGACAAGATGATACCCCACTCCTCCCGTGTCCACATTTACTTCAATAGTAATGGTTTGCGCAGCTACTCCGAAGATGGCGCTTCCATAAATTTTAACTAACATGATTGGTGTTTTTTTGTAAAAATAAATAATATAATATTTCAAAAAATCAGCGTTTTCATGAATAGTTTTTGGATTCAAAATGCATTTAAAAAAAATTATTCTTAAAAAAGACAAGCCGATACAGACCATCTCTATACCGGCTTATCATGATTAAAAAAAACTAACTAAGGATGATTTATGCTATTATTTTTTGATGAATTTATTCTTATAGGTATTACCGTCTGAGTTTTTGGAAAGAATAATATAGTTTCCGGGTACAAGTCTGCTCACATCAATGGCATCATTAAAGCGGTGATCATTTTTTTTCAGAACTACTTTTCCTGACATGTCAATAATGGAGATCTCTTTGTAGGTTTTGTCGGATTCTTTTCCGATATAAAGAAACTGCGCGGCCGGGTTTGGATATATTTTCAGGCTGTTTTCTTTGCGCTTTGCTTCATCTGTTCCCAGGCTGCAAATTTCCCAGTTGCCAAAATTCAGCTTTATAAAATTTCCTGAACCTAAAAATTCACACTGATCCGGGCAATACTCTGTACAGGCATAGAATCCGTATTCTCCAGATTCTGTAGCGGTATAAGAATCTCCGGCCGCACCATTGATTACACAGGGATCTCCGGGGGAAGGTGGCGGGCTGCCCGGAATACATTTATACCAGATATGGCTGCCATAGAGGTCCGGAAAGACATCATCAAATTTTACGGAGGCTCCGGCACAGATATTATATTCTCCCGGTCCCACTTCGGAAAAAGTTCCGGGTGTAAACGTGCTGAGCATGGAAGGAAGCGCATAGACAAATCCGTCTGCCATAACAGCCGGACTTTCTGCCACACAGTCGCCCTGTGTAACGGCCACTTTAAAATAATAAAGCTGGTCATCAGTTCCATTGATGGTCAGTGTTTGTGAAGTTGCCCCGGGAATAGCGGTCCAGGGGTTGGTATTAGGTGTCTGCCAGGTCCATTCCTGTTTGTACCACTGGTAGCTTCCGAATGTCTGTGTAGAAAGTATCTCTACTTCGGTATTGCAGAACAGAATTTTATCCGGAAACTTTACGCCCAGCCTGGGGCTTGTGATGGTTGGATTACACTGTGCTTTTATATTCATAAGGGTCATGAACAGAAAAGCCAAAAAAATCAGTTTTGGTTTCATATTTCAATATTTAATGGTTGTGTTTAGTCTTACTCAGCGGTATCAGTCCAGTAAAAGCCTGATCCCGAATTTCATATTAAAGTTTAAAGGTTGTTCTTTGTAAATGGTATTGAGCTGACTGTCGTTTTTAAAATGGTACCCGATTCCGGGCTCTGCATATATTCCGATCTTATCAATAACTTTCATCTGGAGTCCTACGGCGGAATTCACAGAAAACTGTACAGGCTTAATATCAAGACGCTCATCCTGCTCGTCCTGCACCTCATCATTTACTATATATTTTGTCTTAAGCTTTCCTGCTATTGCTTTTTCGGCAAGCACTCCTCCAGTAACATAGGCTGTAAAACGTCCTTTCTGAATGATATTATAGTTGACCTGCACCGGAATACCTATATAATGAATGCTCTGATCCCCTTTTATATAGTTTGAATTGCTTCCGGAGTGAAGTTCTGAAGTCAGTTTTGTATAATTGATACCGGTCCCTATTCCCCATTTTTTTCCAAGGCTATAATACACAGAAACTCCAAAAGTAACGGGAATTTTATGCCTTATCCTTGCTTCAACTTCTTTGCTTTGGTTAGCCAGCAGAACTTCTGTGAGCGGATCGGTTTCTGTTCCGGAGACCCACATCTCACTAAAAACCATGGGGTTTCCACTGATGGAGGCATAGCCCGGAAATTTCTGGTCGGCGGAATTTGAAGACACATTTCCCGTAAGCATACTCAGCATCCATTTTCCGGACTGACGACCGAAAACTTTAGGTTTATCATGACTGGCATATTTTTCCGGAAGCTTATTTTCATTATTATTAAAAATTACACCTCCGTCTTGTTCTTTTTTCAGTACAGGATTTTCATTAACCGAAGAAGGCGGGACATCAGCAGGTGACTTTTTTTCTGTTAAAAGGATTGGATTATTTTCTTTTTCTGAAGACGCTGATGTTATCTTATTATTATCAATAGTTTCTTTACTGAATACATTTTCTAAAACAGCACTGATGCCGGTTTTCTCTGTCGATATATCTCCCTGACTGCCATATTTCTCGTCCAATTCGGTATTGGTCTGATCTGCTGTATTTGTTTTTACGGATTCTGTAGTTCTGCTGCCTGATTCTTTAATGCTGCCTGTATTTTTAGTTATTTTAGATGTCTTGTTTTCTTCATTCATATCCAGCAGGAGTTTTCCTGTAAAAAACAGCATAGCAATGGCTGCTGCAATTCCACCGATACGGTACAGCAGAGAGCTTTTTTTACCGGAAGAAGCCGTTTCATTTTCTTTTCTGGCATCAGCTTCAGGCATCATGGCTCCAGCCATTCCGTTTTCCTTTTCTCCGGAAAAAAGTTCATCTTTAATATCTTCCCACAGCCCATCCGGAATATCTTCTTCGTGGTCTTCCATTTTCCTGTGCAGATCATTCAGCCACCGATTATTCATATTGTGCTTTTTTTGACATTTTAAATTCTTTAATTTTCTGAATAAGCAGTCCTTTTGCCCTATGAAGCTGTGAGGCGGAAGAATTTTCTGCTATTCCCAAAAGCCCGGCAATCTCTTTATGGCTTTTTTTCTCAAATACAAACAGGTTAAAAACGGTTCTGTACCCATCAGGAAGCGACCGGATCATTTTCATAATGGCCGCCTGGGGAATTTCCTCAAGATCAGGTTCCTCCTCATTGGGGATGTCCGGAAGTTCTGTAAGATCATCTTTTGTTGTAATGCCGGAATGCTGCTTTATATGTTTTAAAGCTTCGTTTACGGTGATCCGGATCATCCATGCTTTCAAAGAACCGCTGCCTCTGTATTCAAATGCTGCTATGGAGCGGAACATTTTGATAAAGCTGTTCTGAAGAACGTCATGAACGTCATCCTTTTCTGAAAGATAACGGGAACAGACCCCGGCAAGGTTTCCGGAATAGTTTCCGAAAAGCTCTTTCCAGGCAGCTTCTTCCTTCGTGAGAAGGCGTCTGATCAAAATCTGCTCCTTGTTTTCTTCCATGTACGACTTGGGTCCGGTTTAACACCGATTAAAATTTTAAAACAAAAATAAACTGCATCCGGCAAACCACAATCTATTGTTTATATTACTTATCAATTAGTTTTTATACAGTATGGGAAATTATAGTTGATGGCCTCAAAAGGACTTAATTCCGTTCCATTTACAGTTATTTTTTCGGCCGCCAAAGCAAATCTCAGCGTATGATCCAATCCTATAAAGTATCCTTTCTGCTTTGCCGCGACTGTTACCACTGTCTTTTTATTTACTCCGTCTACCGGGATCTGAAGCTCAAGCTCTTTAGGGCTAAAAGTGAGTTCTATCCAGTTTTTATCAGCATTCAATACTGTTGTATAATTCAGATTGTATTTCACTTTTCCCATCGCGGCCAAGGCATCCCGTGTTTTTACCGGATCCTTTACTACTGCCATTACGATTTCTTTTAAAGGAAATTCCGGAAATGTCAGAGTGTCTTTTTTTATTTTAAAGTCTACAACTTTCTCGGCTCTGAACTCCCCCTGCACGGTGATCAGCCTTCCTTTATAATTGCCGTTAACGTCTTCCAGCTTTACGGGTGGCACTTCTATCCTGTCCCCGTTCATGCACGAGAACAGGGAGAAGATGATGGATACAATCAAAACGGTGGTAATGATCTTAAGTACTATTGAATTCTTCATTTCATTATTTTTTACATTAAACATTAATTGTATTGAGTACTCATGTATAAAATCCGTTTTTTAGAAAATCTTGCGTGGAATTTCGAAAAAAGAATAAAATTTTATTGTAATACGTTGATTTACTGAAAATAAAATGTTATAATTTATTTTTGGGAAATAAAAAACCAGCGTGAGTTTTACGCTGGATATATATGGGGTTAATGGGGTAAAAGGTGTCGGTTTTATTTTTTTGTGGGGGAATTACTGCTTTTTATTTATAATCAAATCTATCTTCATCTGGATACCAATAGAGATCTAAACTAGGAGTCATCGTCCCGTTTTCATAAGATTCTATATCATCTTCTAATCTAGCTGAGGTACTAAAACTAACCACTCTGCCTTTTTATTTTTCTACTAAAAAAGGAGCATTGCCTCCCAGTTCATATTTAAATTCTCCTGTTAAAATGAATTTTTTAGAATTAAAAAAATAAATATTGCCATACGGTTTTTTAATAGTATCGTCTGAATATATCATTGCCTCAATACTGCCTTCTCCTATTTTTTTCAAATAACGCTCTGCTATTTGCAACATTTCTTTGTCTGTTAACATAAAAATCTCTTTAATTTATTACCTTACTTGCTTTTATGTACATAAACTTTTATTAGCATATTCTCTTGTTTGACCGAATATAACATACTCTCCTGTCTGACCATCAAATAAATGTGTGTTTTTTAATTCTTTTGGCAGAATCTTAAACTTTGTAAAAGGATGTCTTTGTATTCATTTCGGATAAATACACCCAGCCAACCGGCTACAGCAAAACTATGAAATATAATTTTTCAGGATTATGAAATTTGTAATTGCGATTCATCATTGTATGTTCTTATAAAGATAAAAGATAATACAATTCTGAGAGAATGAAGTTTTAAAAGAAAAAGCCACACGATACAATCGTGCGGCAGTGGGATGGGGTATTTCTTGATAAATTAATTACTGCAAATCTGTTGGAACATTATATCTTCCACCACCTTTTGTAACCACAGATATTAATTTCTTAGTTTTTAAATCTCCAATTACAGTGATACTTTCGCCAAATGCTCTGCCTGCTAAAGGAACGGATCTAAAATAAACTGAAATCTGATTTACTAACTCTGGTTCAATATCAATTAAAGATTGCGGATAAGAATCAGAGAAAAGAGGTTCTTCATTTTGGTCATACTCTATTTTTAATGTTTCTAAGATTTTTTTTGCTTTTTCAATTAGCTTCTCTTTATTCATAATCTTAGTTTTAAAGCTGATGAATACTATGTTTTAGCCATTTCTAATCTAAAAAATAATAAGTTAAATGAGTTGAAAAAAAATCTCTAAATTATATTTATAGTATCTCCAATTTTTATCAAACCTTTAAAATCATCATTAAAAGTTATAAAAATATTTAAAACAGTGAAGTTGGTTTTGGATCTATAGCCATCTACTTTTTGAATATTTGTTTTATATGTTTTTTTATTTGATAAAATTTCAATCTTCTTATTTTCTAAATAAGAAATAATGCTTTTTACGCCTAAATTTTCATCATAACTTTCAACTAAAAAACCATAAAGAGTTTTCTCATTTGAATTTACAATGCTTTCTATTTTTATTGTTTTAAAATCCATATTTCCTTAATTATTTTCATAATAATCAATTAAGGTTAAGTATTCTATCTGGGATATTCATTCATGTTTTATTTTTTATGGGGAAGTTTATTGTTTTAATTCTACTGAACCATAGTCAAAAACTTCCGTAATTATTTCACCATATCTTTTATATGCCTCTAGTATTTTTATTGTTTTTATGATTTTATTGTTACTTTCTTTAAAAAAAAGATCACTTGTTGTAGAAGATCTTAAATAATTATTTGACAGAATTATTAAATTTTCTTTGCTATCTGATAAAGCTTGTAGCACAATATTCTCTGGTACAATTTCCTGCCCTCTTTTAATTATATCAAATTCTCCAATGTACTTTTCAAAAATATTTAATTCATTTGCTAAGCAAACCTGTAGTTGCCAATATTTCATTATTAAAATTTTTAAAATGAAAAGATTTATATTCTGGAAAATACTTTTTTCTCCAAGATTCAAATTTAATTCTTTCTTTAGGATAACTAGGCAAAACTTCACCATAATCTTTTTCTGCATTTTTAAGACCTTCTAATTCTCCTATCAAAGTTACCTATTCTATTACATTAGCTGCATTTTATTGAATAAATTAAAACGCCCCTAAATAGGGGCGAATTTGTATTTAGGTTTTGGTAAATTTAAATTCCACGATATTAGAGCCATCTGGATCATTGAATTGATTATATAGGGAAATTGCTTTTGCTAATTTCTTTTCTAATGTAGAATCATTTGCTTTTATTGGACATCTATAAACAATACCTTTATATGGTATTTTGTTATGATTTTCTAGTTCATCTTCATTTTTGAAATTTTTGATGTCCTTATCTATGTAGGCTTCTAATTTTCTTGCAAGAATATTTTTTTCTTCTACATTTAAAACGAAATCCTCTTCTTTTTTGATTTTTTGTAATAACTCGTGTACATCTTCTAGAAGTTTTAGCATTAAATTAATTATTGAATAATAACCATGCTGATCTTTAAATTTTTCATAATCCCAATCTGTACCCGCATCAATTTTTCTTTTTCCGTTTTTATAAATGATTATATTACTCATATTTTATTATTTAAAATTTTTCTTATATATTATAACATCTATTTCATCATATTCACCTATAACTACACTTTCTTCTGTCATCTTCGAAATCCCTTTTTTACTCATTGTTTTATAAAAAGTGGTTGTTTCTAAGGCTTTATTTTTATTTCCTAATACTTCATAGGCTTTCCAAAACTGTTTGTATCCTAAAGAAGACCCTCCGGGGAAAATATTTTTTTACTTAACCCATTTGGTAAATCATCTTTTAAATCAATTAGTTTTTTTTCTATATATCGTAATGCTTCATTATGAATAGTATTTTCTCTATTAAATGATTGTCCTGTTTCATAATAAAGAAAATCTTTTCGGAGAGTTTTATAAATCCAAGTATAAGTTTCAGTATCAATACAATGGATTAAATGGAATTTTTTAATGTCGAAATTATCGATTTTATAATCTAATAAAATTTTAAAAGTTTGCCCCGATCTTTCATTATCTTCAAAAAATATCAGAGGTTCTTCTAAAAAGGCATTTATTCTTCTCTTAGTTCCATTATCTTCTATTTTTGGGCCATTGTAATATGGGTTATTCTCAAATGGAGGAAATGGATATTTATTCGTGTCATAATGAGGTATGAAAATCAAAGAACTATCTTCATACAACTTTATTTTCAACATATTTTTAGAATATAATTTATCTAAATTATTTCCGAAAATAAAATTCAATCGCCAATTGTTAAACTTGAATTGCTGCATAATTAATAATCAAAATTTTTAAAATCAAAAGGTTCATACTCTGGAAAATACTTTTTTCTCCAAGATTCAAATTTAATTTTTCTTTATAATTAGGGCATATCTTGTCAGGTAAAAGTCTTTTTTCATGGATGAATTTTATAAGATAAATATAGGAGCTTAATGCGACAAAAGGTGTAGTGTTTTTTTTAAAACAATATAAATTCATTACTATTTATTGTAAAATTTTTATTTAGATCTATAAAAAAAGCACCATTCTCCATCAAAGCATCACATTCCGAAGTTTTTGAAAAGAACTCTGTGCTTGGAATTACCTATTCCATCTATCACATTAGCATTATCTCATGCTTCCTAAGCTTCCTTCTATTTTTCTCCAGTTATTTTTATAAAATATAGAAAACCGCCTCTTATGAAGGCGGTTTGAACTTGCAACTGTTTTAAGACAGCTTCAATCTGTATTACATCAAATATTATCTAATATTTCTTTTAAATCTGCTAAGCTCAAGAGATATTTCTCAAATTTAAATTGAGAGTCTGCATATACTTCAATTTGATTTGAGCTAGAAAAAAAAACTTCTACTTTTTGCGATTTTATTTCTTGTTGAAAGGTCATAATATTAATTTCTTTCCAACCATTTTTTATTAGATATTCTGTAAATGAATTTTTCATTTTTAATATTAAGAGATTAATTAGAAAAATAAATCAATATTATTTTTCTTAACAACTCCATCTTCTCTTAATTCATATACTATATCACCTTGAAAATCAAAAAAATAGTCTTCATTAGGATATATTTCTGTTGTGATTTTGTAAATAACTTCTTGCATTAGTTCTTTCCATAATATTGGTTCAGCCTCTTTTCTTAAAATATCAAATGAGATTTTAGATGAATCTCCAAGATCAATATTTAAATATTGATCTTGGAATTTGCCTTCTTCGTAACTGTACTTTGTAGAGTACAAGTTTGAAACTGAGAAAAAGTTATTTTTATATTTCTCCAATAATTCTGTAAGTTGTTTTTTGTTTTCTAATTTTTTTCGAAATTTTAAATGATAAGTTAGTGACATAAATTATTTTTTTAGCATTAAATATTTAACTTCTCCTTGTTTTGTTATATAAATAACTTCTTTTAATCCGCTTATTTCCCAGTCTAAAAATTGTTTTTGAAGTTTAGGAATATCTCCATTCCAATTTTTCAAATTTAAAATAATTCTATTAGTTTGATCTTTTTCTATTTTGTCGGCAATTTCAGACCAAATACCTCTTACAGATTTATTGCTATTAAATGGAGAATAGCAATCAAAGACTTCTCCTTCTATAATATAATCAGGATTTTTAAGTGTTGTCTTTATAGAAGGATTTTGCTCTATATCAAATCCTTTTTTAGCTAATATTTGGGCTGCATCATTTTCTAAAATTAAAGATGTTTTGGTAGCGTCATCTAAGTTATCAGGTATTTTTGTTAACCTACCTCGTGGTTTTGCAGACAGATTCTCCTTTTTACTAGGAGTTGTTTTCCTTTTTACTTCTATTAGTTCATCCAATTCTTTTTCAACACTATCAAAAAATTCTTTTGCCTCACTATCTGCCGTTTTCTCTTCCAGTTTCTTCGAAAAATTTTTAGACTCTTTTCTAAAAGCCTCATAATAACTTTCTAAATATTCTTGAGTTCGCTTTTCTATTGCTAATTCCTTTTCTGTCTTGGATAGATTTTTTAATAAAGAAATTTCCTCTGCAACCTTGCTTGCTTTTCCTGCCTTTGCTGCTGGAACTAAAAGAGTAATAATATCTGGAGTCAGTTCGCCAAGCTCCTTATATTGGTAATATTGATTACTGCCATACTTTAAATACCAATCAGGAAATTCTTTTATTGTAATACGAAACTTTTCCCAAAGTTTTTTTATAAAATCTTCAAAATTATAAACAATTTCATTTAAAAGACTTTCAAAAGCTTCTTCTAATGAATCTGTAAGTGCAAAGCCAATCCCATCTCTTGCGATAATCATTACTAAAGAGACTAAATCTACAATTCCAGCAACAAATTCTATACATCCGTTCCAAAGACCTACTAAAAAAGCATTGAGATTATAAATCTCATTAAGCATTTCACTTTCCGGTAAAAGTTCATCTAATATTTTTAAACCTTCATCCAGTAAAGAAGAAAACTTATCAAACAAATATAATAAAACATTATTTAAAATTTCTTTGAAAATCTTCTCAATGATGACATCATTGTTATTAGACTTTGAAATACTATCAATCTGTTGTTTAAATTTATTTTTTATAGCTTCTTTTATATCTTTTCTATTTTGAGGGACAATAACATTTGGAAGAAAAGCAGGTGTGAAATCTTTTTCTAATAACGCATTCCAAAATTTTTCTTCATCATACTTTTTCGTTCTCATCCATTGTGAAAGTTCCAAAATCTTTTTTGGAGTATTCAATCCTAAAAATTCTTCTCCTTGCAACAGAATTAAAAATAAAGACATATCATCAAACTTTTTTTGCTTATAGTCATATTTTATAGCTTTGACTAAAAGATCTTTTAATTCTTTGGTATTAAGTTTTCTTTCCTTGTTGGCTTCAGAAAATTCAAGGCTGGAGTTATTTTTTATTTCAAAAGATCTATTTAAAAATTCTATTGCCAGATCTTCTTCATCTGTTTGTCCCAAAAAAGGATATTGAAATTTTAGCTTTTCAATTGCATTTTTACCCAATTTTACTCTTACAATTTTACCAAAATCAAATTTTCCGTCATTTGTTTCTATAAGGAACATTACCTGATTGTCTTCAGGCTTAAAATTAGGATCAGCATATTGTTTTAAAACTTCGCTTCCATCAGGATTGGCATATACAACAAATTTAATATCATCCCAATTTTCGTCTATAGACTTGTTATAAAGTAAAGCAAGTGCTGAACTAAATCTTTTTGAAAGATCCACAATACTAAAATTACTTTCCCGGAAAACTCTAGATGGTCCATAATCAGCTATAGCATAAGATGGTAGTTGTTTTTGCCAATATTGTCCAAACGGACTGTCTTTAAATGCACTTATTTCATCAAAAGTATTTTTATTAAAAAAATTCTGTTTGCTTAGTAAACCACTTTGAATGTCATTTGCTGAAAGTAGTTTAGAATTAGATAGGCTACTACTTCCTTTATTATTTAATATTTCTAAACTCATTTTGTGATTTTTAAGGTTAAAAAAGGCAGAGTTTTTAGGCTCTGCCAAAGCTTGGGATTAAAAATTAAAACGTGTATGCTTTAATTAGATTTATATTCATATATGTTTCGAACGAAGTGTCTCCTGTTTCTGATGTATTATTAAAAACAGCACCTAAGTACAGATCATCATTATTGCTAATAGTTTCTGAAGAAATTGCAGTAATTAGCTGTCCATCGGGGTTTATTCCGGATAAAACTTTGGTTAATATCGGACCTTTCTTTATGAAAATAAGTTTAAGATTCTGTGAATAATTCCAATTTGTATTGAGCGCTATTAGTGAACCGAAACCTGAAAAATCAACGTTTCCAAAAAAATCATTTGTCAAATTTGTTGATTGAGTCATTGCAAACCCTAATGTTTGATTGGGTGATATTCTCATATTGATTGAGATCCCAGCTTCTAAATACCAGTTTTCTCCTGCAGAAAATAGTGGCATTTGTGTTTTTGCATTAAAAACATAGACCAATTCAACAGCAGGCGGTTTTATTGAATTATCAGGATTAAAATAAATTATGCTATTGGTTGCATAAGCTTTTGATGTCGTATTATTATTGTAGACTTTTGTATTCCACGTTAAAGTACTAAGATCAATTTCATTTACATTATTGACAACTTCAAATGTGACAGGCGTTACATAAGAAGCGACTCCATTCCACAGTCTTATTTTATATTCATTTACTCCTAATGAAAAGAAGTTAAAATAAAAAGTTAAACTTAAGCCACTTGTATCTAATTGAACTTGAGAATTAGCCACCGTTGCCAATACGCTGGAACCTGCCGCATTCATTATTTCAATTTTAAAGTTAGCGGGGTTCAAATTGAGGTTGGCTCCTCTTAAAGTAATGTATGACACTCCATTTTCCAGCTTAATCAACAATGGAGATATTGAATTAACACTCATCGTATTTGTAGTCCAACCTCCATTCATTTGTGTTTTCCATGCCGTTCTTTCAGCTTCCGTAAGAGAAGAAGGCAAACTTAAAAAAAGCTGTTTACCATTGGCCTTTCCAACTTTACCCGCTGTATTTTGTGATAAAAATGTATTAAATGCAGCGTCATTAGAAACATCAGATAAACCTGAAATGGTATAATTTTTACCGGATGTATTCATAGACCAATCCGCGCCTAATGTAAGACCAGCACCAGTAACTGATGTTAGCGAAGAATTAGCAATATTTTTTCCTAAATCTCCCGCAGGAAGTTTTGCAACATTTCCATTATCATCTAAACCAACAATTTTAGGATAATCTAAAACGTTGCCATCATTTGTAGGTTTATCTAGCTTTTGATAAAGTTTTTCAATCGTAGCTGAATTGTATTCGGCTTGGCTTGTAATTCCTTCTGCAATCAAATCGAGATCTGAAATGCTTACATGATCATCTGATAGTTCAATTGGGATTGATCCGTCAACGACAGCATGGGTTTTTAAATCTCCACTGGCATCAATAGCATAGTCTGTGTAAGTAGCTGCACCAGGTGCAGCTACTTGGTAAATGACATTGATTTCCCGTTCTTCAACTGGTGGTAATGCATTTACCCTAATAATTTTTCCTATAGTAGACATATTGTTGTTTTTTACTTAATGATTATCAGTTTATTTCCAGTCTCCGGTAATCACTTTCTCAGAAGATATTACAGGTTCCTGAACACCCAGAAGATTATCATTGGGTTCAAAATTAAATTTATCCTCTGTGATCACTTCTGAAGGCACTTCAAAATCTTTCGGATTCTCAGTGCTGAAAGGCAGTGCATGCTTTACTTTTAGCCCGATGCTTTCTGCCTGAAGGATATTCAGAGCCGTAGGAAGTCTTGTAATCCATGCTTTTCCTTGTTTTAGACCTTTAGGTTCTTTCATTTCATCAACAATTGATAAGTAAAGTTCATCTCCAATGACAGGAACTTCTCCCCCATTCCAGATCTTTCCGGTTGCCAGATAAAACTGTACAACTTCTTCAAATCCGGGACGAACCGTTACTACTACTCTTGCCATCCCACTCTGCATAAAGGATCTGAACAATGGATCAGTATCTTCCGACTGATAAAGATTTACCCAGTTTTGCCTGTTGCCCCAATAATAAGGGTATAGATTGTATGAAATGTTTTCCCACTCAAAAGCCTGCTCCATAAACTTTACAAAAGCCGTATATTTATCCAGGCTGCTATTTAAAACTGTTTCATAATTACTGAAAGACGAACCGCTGGTCAAGCCTTCCAGACCATATCCGTGTGTAGATCCGGATGCCCTGTCTGCCATGTAAGAAATACAGTTTTTACGTAAGATTGTATTTTCAATCTGACGGTAGAACATCGGGTTGGATCCTTTGATCTCTACAGCCTTACTCTTTTCCTCAGCAAGCTTATTATTATATTCCACCACTGCATCTTCATAAGCATCCATAATTGCCTTAAATACTTTTTGATACCACGCATCTTTAGCTTCCTGTGTTAACTGAAGATCCACAACACAATTCGCAGTTCCGGAGAAAATCTCATAAAAAGTAGCGGAAATAGGGACTGATTTTGAATAAGGGTTAGCGAAAGTTTTTCTTGGATAAAATTTTAGCTGAGACCAGAATCCATGATGATAGAAATCCTCATCCCCCACCATGATACACATCGCAGACTCACTGCTGTCTCCAGCCGCACTATACCCCGCCAAACAGCTTACCGCCACATAATTGTCCGGAATTTGAATTTCATCTTTAAAAGCTGCATGCTGAATCGCACTTTGCTCACCTGTAAACTGACCGCTTAATGATTTTCCTATGCTGTAATTTTCCACCGGTTTTTCAGGTACTTCCACATTGTATTTTGATACCCAGTATTTTAAAACAGCATCCATGCTAAGATCTCCGTAATTTTTCATCGGCATTACTGATGACGTTCTTGGGTCCTCCGGTTTAATTAAATTAACCTGATCCGGATTTTTCTGAGAAACCATTCCTAATAAATGCAGTTTGGCAGGCTCAGGAACCATGAACTCAAACATCATACGTTTACCATAGTTGTAGATCTGGTTTTTCATCAGTTTATCTACCCACCGGTAAACACCCACTACATTTTTATCTCCTTTCCTGTTGTCAAATCCGTGAGAATTGTTTTCCTCGAACTCATCAATAATCTTTTCGATTCTTTCTTCATGAACTTTTGTCACAATTCTGTCCATGGCTCTTGCTGTAACATCCTGAGCCTGGGTAACAGCCTGTCTTGTACTTTCTTCTTTGGAACGGTGATTGGCATAATTTGCTCCTATACTCATTGAGAATAATTCTCCTCCATAACTTGCATTAACAGATCCTGCAAAATCATTGGATTCCTGTAAGATCTTGGAAACCTCGGACTGCATTTCAAAACGGTTGGCTGTTGTAGTATCAGAAAGCTGTTCTCTTTCCGTATCGGAAGATGAAGTTGTGGTATTTTCGCTTCTTCTTAGCTTTCGGGTAGATTTTTCACGATACTCTCTTGCCATAACATTTTCAATGTGAGCAACTTCCCCCTCTACATACGCATGCGTACTCTGCTCAACTTTTAAATAATCAGCAATTCCTATCTGCTTGAATCCGAAACCTGAAGGAATAAAATTCTGTTCTTCATCAATGATGACAGGAGGGTTTTCAGTTTCTTTAACCTCAAGTTCAAATTTAGAAGAGATACAACTTTTTATGGTGATTCCCGGTGTTGTAAATTTAGCGACCTGCCCATTTGTAAAATACAGCTCAATATAAAAAGATGCCCCTTCGAATTCTGAAAAATCGGCTCCCTGCCCTAAAAGATTATTTAAGAAAACAGTATCTCCGTTTCTGGATTTTACAAAATTATTTCCCGTTTTGGTTCCAATATTGGACACCAACTCATGATACACACCAGAAACATCCCATGAAGCATCAGGAACATTTAAAGCCAGATCGAGACCATACAACCTATACAAATCTTTTGGACACAGCTGATAGGTAAACGGCACAGCAGTCCCTTTTGCCATTGGAACAATAACTCCCCCGATACTTGTATAGACTTCAGTATTAGTTTCGGTATTGTCTGCAATAACGCTGTTGGTTTTTTCTGTTACTTCCGTGATTAAAGAATGGATCTCTGAAAATGTATTTATTCCTTCTAACAATTCGTGAAGATCAGAAATTTCTCCTGCTGCCAGACTTTCTTTATCAGAGGGTACATTTTGAAATTCATAGCCTAAAATATCCAGTAAGGTGTCCAAATTTTCAGGTTTTAATACGGTTGTCAGATATTCAGCCTCAATTTCAGGACGAAACTGAAAGTCTATCTTGGGTAATACCGGTTCAGGAACTTTTGGAATCTGCTGGCAGGGGTCTTTCGGATCATAAGCTTCTCCCGGTGTTCTTACGGGGCAGTATTTCTCTCTGTTTGCTGCTACATCATCATTATATTTTTCTATAATAGGTGCAATTCTTAACTGGTGTTCCTCGTAGCGGATTTCGTATTCTTTTTGGTATTCATCTCTGTACTTTTTCTCCAAAAGAGAAAAATTCTTTTTCAGACTTTCATATCTCCCAAGTTTTACCTTTCCTTCAGAAATTAGCTGCTGTTTTCTCATTTCCTCAGTGGGAAGGGTTTCTTTAATTTCATTCTCCGACACCTTTGAGAGCATTTGAGATCCCGAAACAGCTTCATCCAGCATTAGTTCTTTAGGAAGTACAACTTTAGCATTCAATAACAGTTTCAGTTCTTCTTCATTGGAAACAGAGAAAACATGTTTCAACACAAGAAACTGCATAGCAAGTTCTTTTACATAAAAATCTTTTTGTACGGCTACCTGATAGATTAAATTATTCCAAAGATCTACCAGCTCGGGAACTGCATAAATCTGTCCCTCATATATTTCAGTTCTTTTTGCTGAAAATTCCTCATATGTACACGTTTCTTTATTCCTAGCCAGCCAAACAGAAAATTGATGATCCAGAGGATAAACTTTTTTAAATTTTTCGAGACTATATGTGCTATTAGGACCAGATGAAATACATTTCGGGTCATTTGCAAAAGCGGCTGCACATTCAAGAAGTTTTCGGTGTTTTGAGCCTGAAGCATTTACTACCGGTCTGTAAAAAGTGTCATCATCTTTTAATTGCTGAGGAACCAGAATAAATCTTTTATCCTGCTCATTTTCATCTGACAGCTGCGGGCTTCTTAAGCTTACAAACCTAAAAAGCGTTTGTGTTGGTGTGTTTTCTGCCGCCAATTCGGCAGCATTGTTTTCAATGTTGTTCATTTTTGTGATTTTGATAATTTGTAATAGAATTAATGATAGATTCAAGTCATATTTTCATAACTTTCTATTTTAGCCTTATTTTTTAAGGTGGTGTCGGCTAAAGGATGTCCACCTCAGTTTTTAATATCATTCTTCATTTCTGTGTTTTTTATTGAAGCAAAGATTCATCACCAAAACGTCAGAACTCGTCGTATGAATTTTCTCTTTAAAATCCTACTATGAAATTTTGTCCTGGATTGAATCCGTTTTTTATTATTTTGTATTTTTATCTTTCAAAATGATTCCTACAAAGTATTATTTATGGTTTTATCATATTCAAGTGTAATTATCATCTCCGTTTGTAATTGACAAATACCAAAAACGCTTCTTAAATTTTGGTGTAATCAGGTGATCTAAACTTCAGATATGACTTAATTAACCTATACCAGCACGTGCGTTTTTCACACTAAACAACACCTTTTGTTGCATTTTCTTTTGTAATTTGTGTTTTTTATTAACATAATAGGTGTTTTTTTGTAAAAATAAATAATATATTATTTTGAAAAACTGGCTCTTATATGAACAGTTTACCGATTCGACACATATTTTTGAAAAAATATCCTTAAAAAGACAAGCCGATACAGACCATCTATATACCGGTTGATGATGATTAAAAAAACTAACCAGGGATAATTGTTTGTGATCATTTTTTTTCAAAACCACTTTCCTGACATGTCAATAACGGTAATCTCTTTACCTGTGTAGAAAATATCTCTGTTTTAGAAAAAAAGCATTATCCAATAAATAATTCACATCTTCCTGAAATTCAAAACAAAATGTTGTAAATTTATTATTCACAAAAACAGTGTTTTCCCCCTTTTATAGAGTTGGCCAGTTACCTAATTTTGTTTTATAAAATTAAAAACCATAAAAATGAAAACTCCTCTTTTATTCAAGAATCTAAGCGCGCTTCTTGCCGTGCTTATTTTAAGTTTTTGTACGCTAAGCTGCACGCGCTGCTCCGAGCCGCCTAAAGAGCCCGTGAGTGACAGCTATAAAAAGAAACTGATCAGCTACCGCGAAGGCCGGATACTTTATGATGAATATTCCAAAACGAACAATGCTATTCTTACCAGCTACAGAAACGGAGAACCCGATTCACGCTGGTATTGGTTTTCTGTAGAAGATATGGAAGGTTATCTTAATTATGTAAAAGAAACCGCCAAAAAACAACACCTGAAAAACCCGGGAATCAGAATTTATATGGGAAAATATCCTGCGAACCATCCTAAAAACAAAATGGCAAAACCGGAATACGCCGGCTATCAAACCATATTCTTAGTTCCTACTGCTCAGAATATGAAAAAAGATAACACAGGAACAATGTCCAAAGCCATGAGGTCCACAGATGAAAACATGAATGTAAGGGAAATGGAAGTTCTGAATATGACCAACCTCGCTCCTCCACCCAAAGTGTCCACCGCAGGTATGCAGTAAAACCAGAACCATGAACTGGAATATAGAAACAGGGAAGCAAATAACCATGGCCATATACGTTGTGGTAATGGCTTTAATGCTCATCAAATGCAGGAAAATCTGGAAAGAGAATCTATTTTTTATCGTAGGATATGTATTGTTTTCCGTGATTGATATTTTTTGCTATTTCTATTTCAAATCAACGAACCGGTCTACTGAAATTTTTTTCGTAATTGGCTTTTTAATGATTGTATTTTTCCTGTATTTGCTGTATTATTTTCAATTACTGTACTGGCCGCTTCTAAAAAAAATGCAGTTTATCCTTTTAGTTGCTTTTGCGGTCAATATTGTGGTGATGTTTTATGTAGAGGATGATCTCCTGCATCATTTTTCATTTAACATGCTGTATACGGATATCCTTTTATTACTGTTTTCCATTATTTTATTTTTATACCAGACCTTTAATTCGGATAAAATACTGGAACTCAACAATTATCTGCCATTCTGGATTTCGGTCTCATTACTGATCTTATTCATTGGCAGTATTCCGATTCTATATTTCAGGACAACAGTTTCAGAGCATATTTACTTTTTCATTTTATTTATGCTTAATCTTATCAGTAACGGAATACTTATATTAGGAATATTTTTAAACAAACAGGACAGAATTAGATAAATTTCCTCTTAAGTATGGAAGAAAATAATTTGGTCATTACCTTTACGATTACCTTACTTATTGTCGTCCTGACGATGATCTTCATCTATGTGGTCTTTATCAAAAAGAAAACAACGCTCCTGATCGAGCAGAAAGAAAAAGATATGCGGTTTGAAAAAGAACTGGCGACCTCCCAGGTGGAAATAAAGGAACAAACGTTGAATTACATCGGGCAGGAACTGCATGATGATGTGGGGCAGAAACTCTCTGTAGTCCGCCTGAGGCAAAATCAGCTTATTTCCAAACTGAAAAATGCAGAAAAAGAAGAGCTGAACGAATTAAGTGAACTTTTGGGCGAATGTATCCAGGATATAAGAAATTTATCCAAAACACTGATCACCGAGCAGATTATTCATTTCGGATTGACAGAATCCATTGAAAGAGAAGTGAAAAGGATACAGAAATTAAAATTATTAAAAATAGAATTCATCACCCAGAAACAGGATATTGATATTTCTCCCAAACATGGCTTGATCCTCTTCCGGATCATCCAGGAAAGCATCAATAATATCTTAAAACATTCCAGGGCCAAAAATGTATCTATCCGGTTGGAAGATGACCATGAAACTTTACGAATCCACATTTCAGATAACGGAAAAGGATTTAATACCAACAAAATACAAGACGGTTCGGGACTGAAGAATATGCAACTGAGAGCAAAACTGATCCATGCAGAATTTTCCATAAAGTCGGAACTCGATCAAGGAACACAAACCTCAATAACCTATTACAAACATTTAACATGAAAACTATACCCATAGCTATCGTTGACGATCATACGCTGATGTCTAAGGCATTGGAAAACATGATCATGGAAAACCCTCAGTACAGGGTCATCATGAATCATCCCAACGGTGAAGATTTTATTGCAGCGATAGAAAAAGCGTCGGAATTACCCGCTGTAGTACTTATGGACATCAATATGCCTTATAAAAACGGTATAGAAACTACAGAATGGCTTTCCGGGAATCATCCGAACATAAAAGTGATCGCCCTCACCATGGAAGATGACGAAAAAGTACTCATTAAAATGCTGAAGGCCGGAGCGAAGGGATATCTGCTGAAAGATATGCAGCCCTCCATTCTTTTTCAGGCCATAGATACTGTATTTGATAAGGGCAGCTTTTATACCGATTTTGTTGCCCAGAAACTGTTGAAGGTAAAATCGGAAGACATCAAGAATGCATCCCTTCTTTCCGAATTAAAGGACAGGGAAAAAGAATTTATAAAATGGGCCTGTAGTGAGCTTACCTATAAAGAAATAGCTGATAAAATGTTCCTCAGTCCCAAAACCATTGATGGCTACAGGGATTCCGTTTTCACAAAACTGGAAATAAAGAACAGGGTTGGTCTTGTCCTTTTTGCCTTAAAGCATGATTTATGCTAATCTGATTTTTCTTTTTAAATCAACATAGCTTAAGACCATTTATAACTCAATCATTCATCCGGTAGATTTTCACAATTTACCGGATTTTTCATTTTCCCTTCATTGGTTGTCACTTTTAAAAGAATTCAGTTCTAAAAACAGCATTTTTTTACGCAAAGATCAATTCTAATACCGTATAATATAAGAGGAGCAAAGAAGGAAATCAATAAAATTGATTCGACTAAGTGAGCATCATATCCGGCAGCTTCATCAGTGGCTCCGTCGCTCCTCTTTGCTCTCCTAAAAACTCTGCATCCATAAAATAAACCTTTGCGTTAAGATGAATTTTTATCCAACAAATATCTAGGAGCATCAACGCAATCATCTGTGTCAATCTGTGCAATCCGTGGTTAAAAAACTCATTTAAAAATAGAATTATCACACAACAAAAAGACCAATATCTCAAAAAAGGTGTTTTACCTACCACATAATCAGGTCTTTCCCTCTGTTTTGGTTGTTCTAAATAATGGAATTTTGTCCTGTAAAAATAACTCATGAAGGCCGAACCCGAAAAGCCGAAACAGAGTAGGGAAATTTTAAAAACTAATAGAAATGAAAAAAGCACTAGTAGTAGGAATCAATGACTATGCACCCATAGGATCCGGCGGACCGGACTTAAACGGCTGTGTGAACGATGCCAGGGATATGGCAAACACGTTGGTCATTTGTGGCTTTGATCCGGCAAAGATTAAAATTCTCACCAATCAGAATGCCACAAGAGCCAATATACTAAATTACCTTAAAACACTGGTAAACAGCAGCGTAAAAGGAGACTCGCTCGTCTTCTATTATTCCGGACACGGAACCAGAGTGGCCAATATAGGAGCGGATCTGGAAATAGACGGTCTGGACGAAGCGATTTGCCCACATGACTATGCGAGTGCCGGCGTGATCCGTGATGATGATTTCAAAGCTGTTCTCAGCAAACTGAAAGCAGGTGTTAATCTGGAAGTTATTTTCGACTGCTGTCATTCAGGAACAGGAACCAGAAAAATGGATCTCGGATTGGATTTAGAGCTCTCTTATGAAGCACCACGATTCATCCCACCTATGCTTGAAGATGAATTTTATATAACCTACGCAAGTGAAATGCAGTCGTCAAGAAGTTCTAAAAAAACGGCCTCCATGACTAAAGCATTGGTTCCCGTTGCCGGAATGAATCATACTTTATGGGCCGCATCAAAAGACAATCAGGTATCCATGGAAGGAAATATGAGTGGCCAGATAAGAGGTTATTTCACTTATCACTTCTGTAAAATATTAAGGGCGACCAATGGCAATATTGTCAGAAAAACACTCGATAAGCAGATTGCCATTGCATTGGCCGGGATGGGAGCCGCACAGGTCAACCAGACAGAAAGTATTACAACAGAATTCTCTCAAAAAATATTCTCATAAAAATCAAACCACTGGCGGAATCCGAAAAGCCATCCAAAGAGTAGGAAAAAAACTGATTTAAAAACCAACAATCATGTCTAAAACTGAAAACAACAAACCAATGACAGCGGAAGAAGTGTCAAGACTTAAAACCGTTAAAGCAAAATCAACCGAAAAATTGACAGGTGACGAAAAACTGACTAACCAGGGACCTGCCATGGAAACTATTGACGGAAGGTCTTTCCCAAAAGGAATGAAATCGATCGGAATGCCCGCCAATGAAAAAGCAGCAGAAGGAAAAGTCCTGGAAACCGATCACTTCTACCCTACTCATTCGGACTTTGAGTATCAGCCTAAACTGGAAGCTAAAAAGGACCGTAAACCAAAATTCATTGACAGAGAATCTTTCTTAACAGCGGAAGGGGTAAAAACTATATTCGGTCCCGATCAGAGAAAAGTATATAATTCTACTGCGTATCCGTGGCGATGCGTAGGGAAAGTAGAAAGCGCATTAGGCTCAGGAAGTGGGGTGATGATCGGTCCGAGACATCTTCTCACCTGTGCCCATATTGTAGACTGGCAGCCTAACAACAGCACTGGCTGGTTAAAATTTACACCAATGTATTATAACGGAAGTGCTCCATACGGAAGTGCATGGGGAACATTAACTTATTACAAATACAAAGTAGCCGGACCTACCATCGATTCCACGGAAATTCAATATGATTATGTAGTGATTGTCTTGGATAGACCTATCGGAAACAGCACAGGCTGGATGGGCGCAAAATCCTACACCGATGCATGGGACGGGAAACCTTATTGGACTCATGCGGGTTATCCAGGAGACTTAACAGGCGGACAGAGACCTACTTATCAAACAGACATTGCCTTAGATGGTGATTTCTGGAGTGCCGATGACAATGAAAGCATGAGCCATAAAGCCGATATCTGGCCGGGACAAAGCGGCGGCCCGTTCTGGGGATACTGGGATGGAATTCCTTACGCCGTAGCTACTCAAAGTGCTCACAACCCAAGTGAAAACTTTGCGAGTGGCGGTTCAGATCTCGTCAATCTCGTGATTAGAGCCCGAAACGAACATCCTTAACCAATTTTTTTTCTTTATATGAAGAGCCTGACTTGTAGTTGGGCTCTTTTTTAATGGTGGTATTTGAGATTTTACAAGGTTCGAAAATTCACAACCTTATATTTTTAATCCATTGTCTCAAATCCCATATCATTAATCAAAGTTTCATAAATTCACGAAGTATATCAACGTAATACCTAAATTTATGCATTTAGTGGCAATTTTAGATGACCTCACAATATGAAAAAATTTTTGACAATTATAATATTATCCTTATTTTCATCAGCAACTTATGGACAAACAAAAATGCGTTCTATTGATGAATTAATAAACAATACAGACCCAGGTTGGGTTCTTGTAAAAGAGTGGATAGATTCTGCCAAAAACAAAGTGGAAATCTTGCCTGTTGACACAAACAAAGCAAATGATGCCTTATATAAAACTCAAGTTACAACCCGTTCTCCAATGGGCGCAATTGTATATATGACAGGTGGACTTTTAGTTGACAATGGATGGATAAGAATTCTTGGCTCAGGTAGTGACAAGTTAAACAGATCATTGCCAGAATGGAATAAAGGAAAAGGATTTAAGGATTTTGGACAGCCGGCACCTTATCTTTTAATCGCTGACGATGCAATAGGTGGTATTTTTATCCTTAATGGAGGTGGACTTGGTAGCGACTTAGGAAAAGTTTATTATTTGGCCCCTAATAATTTGGAATATGAACCTCTTGACATTACTTACACTGAATTTTTGAATTTTTGCTTTAACAACAATCTTGATGAATTTTACAAAGATTACAGGTGGACAAATTGGAAAAGAGATCTGGCAAAACTCAAAAACGACCAAGTCTTTAACTTTTTTCCTTATTTATGGACAGAACAAGGTAAGGATATAAATAAAGTATCAAAAAAAGAAGTTCCAATTGAAGAACATTACAGATTAACTCTTGAATTTAGAAAACAACTTGGACTTGATATACAGAAACAGGGGAGCTAGGTAAAATTCAACTTTATAACACAAAGCTCCGGAACTGCAGTATTGAATACAATTAACAACAACATCTCTCCAGCATTATACAAAATAATAATTTATGAAAAAAAGAAGCTCTATATTTTCGCAGTAGTAGCGGCAATAATCTTATTTCTGGCTTTTTTTTCTAAGTATGAAAAAGGAGTGGAAGTAGGAACCTGGGGAATGAATAGATCGATTAACTGGCGATGGAACTTTGGATTCTGATAAAAATTAATCCTAACGATTAATACAATCTCAAAAACGATACTACATTAGATTTCTTCTGTCTGTTATTTGTATTGCAAATTATCAGCTTCTTTTGTAATTGACACCAAAACACTACCAAAATTTTCAATATTTTAATACATTTGTTCAAAACATATTTTGAATGAATTTCGAGCAGATCAACTTACACCTTGAGGCTTACAAAGAACACGGCCAGATCCTGGATGCCGCCAGGTTTTTAATCCGTTCTTTCGATCTGGAGCATGAAAACTTGGCAGGTTTTGGATTCCGGGAAGAACTCTCGCCTACTTCCATGCTTTTGACAGCAGAAGGAATATTGGGCGGCCCTCAAACCGTTATGATTCCGAAGAATTTATTTGATTTTGATCTCAATCTTGTTCTGAATATGATCGCCCATGAAATGCTTCATGTACGGCAAAAAGCCCCCGGCCAGATCATTGAAGACAAAAATGAACGGGAGTTTCAGGCCTATTATGAGATGCTTTTTCATAAAGTTTTTCCACAGATCCCGGAAGTCTCTGATCATTATAAAAAATTCTTTGGAGGCCAGGCACTGGAATATTACAGGCGGATGGGCGAAGGATCCGGACTTCAGAAAAAATACCAGGCAGAGAAAACAGAAGTAGAATATTTAATCAATTCATTACCATGACCATAAAACCCGAAATATCCTGGGCAGACTTTGAAAAAATAGATATGCGGTGCGGAACGATAGTTTCAGTTAACGATTTTGAGAAAGCAAGAAACCCTTCTTACCAACTGGAAATTGATTTCGGGGATCTTGGAATAAAAAAGTCTTCGGCACAGATCACGTCCCTTTATCAAAAAGAAGAATTGATAGGAAAGCAGGTGATGGCCGTAGTGAACTTTCCCAGAAAACAGATCGCCAGTTTCTTCAGCGAATGTCTTGTCATGGGAGTTTATGGTGAAGACAAAAAAGAGGTCACTCTTCTAAGCCCTTCACTACCCGTAAAAAACGGAATGCAGGTAGGATAAAACACAAACACATATGATACAACACATACCTTTAGAAAAAGTTTTATTTATTGATATTGAGACCGTTCCGGGATCAGCATCATGGGAAGACCTATCCGAAACCGAACAGAAGCTTTGGGAAAAGAAAACAAAATTTCAGAGAAAAGAAGACGTTTCCGCTGCGGAGTTCTATGACCGTGCGGGTATTATGGCGGAGTTCGGAAAGATCATCTGCATTACGATCGGAATGGTTGAAAAGAATGACACCTTAAAAATTAAAAGCTTCTCAGGTCACGAAGAGAAAAAACTTCTTCAGGAATTCGGAGAGATCTTTAACAGTCCGAGACTGAATAACGTAGTCCTGTGCGCCCACAACGGAAAGGAATTTGATTTTCCATGGATTGCCAGGCGGTACCTTATCAACGGTATGCAGCCTCCGGTTCCGTTCCAGATGTTTGGAAAAAAGCCCTGGGAAATTCCGCATATTGACACCATGGAACTTTGGAAATTCGGGGATTATAAAAGTTTTGTTTCTCTGGAATTACTGGCACATGTCTTCGGGATTCCTACCCCCAAAGATGATATAGACGGCTCAATGGTTTCATCAATCTACTACATAGAAAAAGACTTGCAGCGAATAGTTGACTATTGTGAAAAAGATGTCTTAACTTTGGCAAATGTTTTCCGGCGGATGCGTCAGGAAGATTTGTTGAAAAGGAATATCAATCTAGATTAAAAAATGAAATTTACAGACGATCAAATTGCTGACATTGGTGAGGAAATCATCAAGGTCCTGAAATCCGTATACGACCCGGAAATCCCGGTAGACATTTACGAATTAGGCCTTATATATGATGTACAGATCTCCGAAGATGGCGATGTAAAAATTATCATGACCCTTACTACCCCGAACTGTCCGGTTGCAGAAAGCCTGCCGCAGGAAGTAAAAGACAAGGTAGGTGAAGTGGAAGGTGTGAAAAGCGTAGATTTGGAACTTACCTTTGAACCAAGCTGGAACAAGGATATGATGAGTGAAGAAGCGAAGTTTGAATTAGGAATGCTTTAGAATTGCCACTACAATAAATCAGGCTGTCAGGATTGGCAGCCTTTTATTTTTTCAATTAAATCATTAAGATTAAATAAGTTATTAAGAACATTAAGGATAATTTCATCCTAAGAATCAAAGATTTACTTAATTAAACTTAAAACCTAGACTGCTCTTAATGGTTTAAAAAATTCATCAAATATCTTTTGCGATCTCTTTTCCTTCTCTCCTGCTCCATTCGCTCCATGAACCTACATAAAGATCAGGGATCGGGAAACCGGCATAGTTCAAAGCTAAAATCGTATGACAGGCCGTAACACCGGATCCGCAATGAATGATCAGATGCTGAGGTTTATCTTTTAAAAGTTCCGTATATTTTTCTTTTAAAACTTCCGGTTCCAGGAAGTCTCCGTTCTCGTCCAGGTTTTCCGAAAAAGGGATATTGATCGCTCCGGGAATATGTCCGGCTACCAGATCAATAGGCTCGGATTCACCTTTATAACGGTAAGCATCTCTTACGTCAACAACGGTTGAAAAACGGTTTAATAATTCATTTTCAACATCTTCCAGTCCTTTAACGGGAAGAAGCCAGCTATCTTTTTTAATAATGGGAAATCTTTCAAAAGTTTCCTCACCTGATGAAAACTCTGCATTTTTTTTCTCTGCAGCCTGAATTCCACCGTCTAAAACCTGTACATTTTGTATTCCGAAAGACTTCAGCATCCACCAGGCTCTTGCTGCTGCATTCGCTCCGTTCTTGTCATCATAAACAACGATATGTGAACTTTCAGAAATTCCAAGTCCGGAAAGTGTTTCTGCAAATTTTGCAATATCAGGAAGCGGATGCCTTCCCCCAAAAGCTGCATCCTGGCCTATTTCGGCCAAATCCGTATCCAGATCAATGAATCTTGCTCCCTTGATATGCTTTTCCAGGTAGTTCTGCCTTGCATCCTTACCTGCTCTTGCGTCTAAAATAACAAGGTCTTCCGAAATTTCAATATTCTTTGTGATTGGGCTGATTTTCATAGTGGACAATTAAATGAATTTTAAAATAATTATTTTTCCGGGAACTATTTTTATATAAATTTAGACATTTAAAAATACAAAAATGAATTCCAGCCCTGAACTACCCAAAAAATCAAAGAAAAAATGGATTATTATATCTGTAATCACAGTATTTATCTTAATCTCATTATTATTTTTATATAACTGGAAACGGTATTTTGTAAAGGAGGTACCTGTTCAAGCCGACGAATACACGACTCCAGTCATCGCCATAGAGAATCTTGAGTACCTGAAAACAATAACTTTTAAAGTGAGTGAGTATGGTGAAATTCCTGATGAATACAAAAAAGGAATAGTTCAAACCTTCATCAATAATGATTTTTATGAACCGGAAAACGATTCGGATAAATTTCACCTCACCAATATTAAAGACAGGGCAAAAAAAGTATTTGCTTTTGGAAACTTTACCGGAAAAAGTGAAGAAAATAAGCCTGATCTTGCATTCCTGGTAGAGAATGAAGATTCCAGCAGCAGCATTTTATTTATTATATCCAGTAGCGGAGATCTTCTTTTAAAGAAAAGGTATGAAGGAGATCTGCCTGTTATCAATTCTTTTATAAAAGGCAGCAAAATTTTCATGAATTCTCCTGAATTACAGGCCTCTCCGGAAGACGGACTTATTCTCAAATTTAAATACCAGAAAAGCTCAATTGTTTATGATGCAACAATCAAAAATTTTGAAGAATTCCACCAATATTCTTCAGAAGAGCTTAATGACATGAAAAATCCCGATTATGAAGAGGAGGAACCCGCTTCCGGTACGGATAATGATTCCATACAGTAAAGATCAAAAAGTTTTTCCGTCTTAAAAATGAAAAATATCCTTAGCCTTGTTATATGAGCTTTCAAAATTCAGCAGATTTAATTTGTGATCTGCTTTTTCTACGCTCATAAAATTGATCACCTGTTCTGTGGGCATATTTCCTACGAGATCGTCTTTTGCCATGGGACATCCTCCGATTCCTTTGATTGCACTGTCAAATCTTCTGCAGCCCTGGTCATAAGCTGCCTTCAGTTTTGAATATGAATCTTCGTAACGGTTGTGAAAATGTCCCCCGAAATTGATCTCAGGGTATTTAGACGGAATTTTTTCGAATAAAAGAGCAATCGTTTCCGGAGTTGCCACGCCCGTTGTGTCGGATAGCAGAACATCTTTAATGCCTATCTCCGAAAACCTTTTGGCCCAAAAGTCCACATCTTCCCATTTCCACATTTCTCCATAAGGATTTCCGAAGGCCATAGAAAAATAGATATTCAGCTGTTTGCCTTCTCTTTTAACAAGTTCAAGCATCCTGATAACTTCCTTAAAAGCCTCTTCCTGGTTTTTGTTGGTATTTCTGTGCTGGAATGTTTCCGAAATAGAGAACGGAAAACCTAAAATATCTACACTCCCGTGTTTGAGCGCTTTTTCGGCACCTCTGTAATTCGCGATGATGGCGGAAACTTTTGTATTGGATAAAGATTTGTCGATATTTTCGGCAACCTCATCAGAATCAGCCATCTGGGGAATTGCTTTGGGAGAAACAAAACTCAGACAATCCAGTACATCGAAGCCAACCTCCATCAGAGAGTTGATATAATCTATTTTTTTGCCGGTAGGAATAAATTCTCCCCAACCCTGCATGGCATCTCTAGGACATTCAGTAAGAAACATTTTTACTTTTTGATTTTCTCAAATATAATAAAACTAAACAAGTTTACAGATGAGGTCTACAAATCTAACATTATTTTGATTTTCAAATATTTATATTCAATACAAAATTTCGATAACTGATATGCATCTCCTGATAATCTATTCAGGAAATCAAATATGACGTTTTATACTAATCGGTTTTTCATCCTGACCTCAAGTAAAGTACCTTAGAATAGGTCTTTTTTTTCAGGAATATTCTTAACAGAACCTGAATTTGGGATAAGAAAATGCCTGAAATCTGATCTTTCAATTTTCTATTGAATTATACAGGCTGCAACGGTAGCATTGGACGTTTCATCTACCAGAATAGCAGATCCTGTTTTCTTATTGTTTATAAAATCATCAAATACCAAAGGCTGTGCTGTCCGTATTGTTACTTTAGCAATTTCATTGAGCTTTATATCTTCTTGTCTATCTTCTTTTTCCAGCGTATTGACGTTGATCTTGTAATCTACATGTTTAACGACCGCCTTTAACTGTCTGCTGTGATGCTGCAAAAGATACCTGTTGCCAGGCTGCAGAGATTTATGATCAAGCCAGCACAGTACTACTTCAACTTCTTTTTCAACATTGGGAAGTTCTTCTGCCGAGGTAAAGAAATCTCCTCTGCTGACATCAATATCATCTTTAATCTGAATGACAACAGGCTGTCCTTCAAAAGCCTCCTGAACCTCAGCACCATTCACTTCTATTGCTTTAATTTCAGTAATTATGCCAGCCGGAAGTATGGCTATTTTATCCCCTTTCTGAAAGTTTCCGCTTACGATTTGCCCGGCATAACCCCGGTAATCGTGTAATTCCTCGGTTTGTGGACGGATAACATACTGCACCTGAAAACGGCTGCCATTGTTCTGTTCCTGATCAAGCTGAACTTTTTCCAGATAGTCAAGAAGGGAACTTCCATTATACCAGTCTGTAGCAGAAGATAAGGAAACAATATTATCCCCTTTCAGTGCAGAAATCGGGAAATAGGTAACGTCATGCAGGCCCAAACCTTCAGCAATTTTGGAATAATCTGCTTTTATACTTTCAAAAATCTCTTCTGAATAACCTACCATATCCATTTTATTGATCGCAACGGCTACTTTTTTCAGTTTCAGCAGCGAAGCAATAATGGAGTGTCTTCTGGTCTGCTCAATGACTCCTTTACGGGCATCAATGAGAATGATCATCAGTTCAGAATTAGAAGCTCCGGTAATCATATTCCGGGTGTACTGGACGTGCCCGGGAGCATCTGCGATGATAAATTTTCTTTTTGAGGTGGAAAAATAACGGTAAGCAACATCAATGGTAATTCCCTGTTCTCTTTCCGCACGCAGACCGTCGGTTAAAAGAGCCAGATCTACTCCATCCTCATTTTTGTTTTTGGAATGTTTTTCAAGTACTTCCAGCTGATCCTGCAAAATACTCTTACTATCATAAAGCAGCCTTCCAATAAGGGTGCTTTTTCCGTCATCTACGCTTCCCGCTGTAATTAATCTTAATATATCCATGCTTTTAATTATAAATGATCATTAATGGGTAATTGGTAATGAGTAATATATTTACTATTGAGTATTTTCCGTACGGCTTGATTGCTTATTACTCATTGCTCATTACCCATTTAAAAATAACCTCCTTTTTTCCGGTCTTCCATAGCTGCTTCTGTAACACGGTCATCAATCCTTGTTTCGCCTCTTTCTGAAATTCTTGTAGCTACAATTTCTTCAATTACCCTGTCAACGGTTGCCGCTTCCGATTCTACGGCGGCGGTACAGGTCATATCGCCTACTGTGCGGTAACGGATCCGTTTTGTTGTTACGGTGTCACTTTCTTCCAATACGGCAAACTCAGAATTAGCGATCCATTGTCCATTCAGGTCTACCACTTCTCTTTCGTGCGAAAAGTAAATGGACGGCAGCTCTATACTTTCTCTGCGGATATAGTTCCAGACATCAAGTTCGGTCCAGTTGCTTATCGGGAAAACTCTCACATTTTCACCTTTGTGAATTTTTCCGTTGAAAATATTCCACAACTCAGGTCTCTGAAGCTTCGGATCCCACTGTCCGAATTCATCTCTTACAGAAAATATTCTTTCTTTTGCGCGGGCTTTTTCTTCATCCCTCCTTGCTCCCCCGATGCATGCATCGAATTCAAATTCTTCAATTACATCAAGCAGTGTAAAGGTCTGCAGCCAGTTACGGCTTGGAAACTTGCCTTTCGGTTCCGTGAGCTTTCTTTTTTGAATGGTGTCCTCCACTTTCCGTACGACCAGATCTACATTCATTTCTGCTGCAAGCTGGTCCCTGAAGTTTAAAACCTCCGGAAAATTATGCCCGGTATCAATATGAACGAATGTAAAAGGGATCTTTCCGTGAGGAAATGCTTTTGCCGCCAGATGAGCCAGTACAATACTGTCTTTTCCGCCACTGAACAGTAAAGCAGGACGTTCAAACTGTCCCGCAACCTCTCTAAGGATATAAATGGACTCGGATTCTAACTGATCTAAGTAATTTAACTGATATAATGACATAGCTTATTTTTTATTGATGAACATGTAAACCGCATTCTTTCTTATCTGCATTTTCCCACCACCAGCGGCCCGCCCTGAAATCTTCCCCTTCTTTAATCGCTCTTGTGCAAGGTTCGCATCCGATGCTTACAAATCCTTTTTTATGGAGATAATTATAAGGCAGCTGATGGGCCAGAACATAGTCTGAGACCTGCTGTGTGTTCCAGTGAAGAATCGGATGAAATTTAATGACCTGATGATCCGGATCCCATTCCAGTTGCGGCATCTGTCCCCTGCCCGCGGAATGTTCTGAACGCAATCCTGTTATCCAGACTTTATATCCCTGAAGAGCCTTTTTCAGGGGCTGCACCTTTCTGATATTACAACACGCTTCTCTTTTTTCCACGGACTGATAAAAGGAATCCGGACCGTTTTCCGAGACGAATTTCTGCAGGGCTTCCGGATCCGGGTAATAAGCTTTGATGTTCTTTTTGAAAAAAGCCAGGGATGAAGCCCAGGTTTCATAGGTCTGTTCAAAAAGTCTTCCCGTATCGAGAGTGAAAACATCAATATCAAGATTTTTTATCAGATGATTCACGACCTGATCTTCATAGCTGAAGCTGGTAGAAAATATCACTTCTCCCGGAAATTTTTCCGCCAGAACCGGCAAAAAATCAGCATTCAAAATACCTGTAGAGGCATTTTCAAGTAGTTTATTAAATTCTATTTCCAGAGTATTTCCCATTTTAAATTGAAATTAACTTCTGCAAATATATACAAACCCTACTTATCCCACCAAACTAGTGGGATATAAAAATTAAAAAAAATTTCAGCTATTTTTTATAAAGGAAGTAAGGGTAGCTTCCATCATGCTTTTCCTTGTTTTTTCTCTCACAATGATCAGCTCATTTCTAAGATAGCATGTTGCCTCATCAACACAGTCGTCACAAGCCTCATAGAAATTTAATGAAATACAGGGAGTTAAAGCAATGGGACCTTCAAAAATACGGTAGACATCTGCCAATGAAATATCGTCAGGAGATTTCAGGAGATAATAACCGCCTGCTGTTCCCTGCCTGCTGTTGACCAACCTGGCCCTTTTGAGCTCAAGAAGAATCTGTTCTAAAAATTTTTTGGAAATATTCTCATCCCTTGCAATAATAGCTGTTGACAAAAACCCCTGATTGTAGTTTCTTGCCAATCTGACCATTGCTTTTAAAGCATATTTACAACGTTTGGACATCATAGTTGATGCAAGTTATAACATTTTATTTAATTATCGAAATCACTTTCCGGAATTGAAAAAATGAAACATTCCTGTGGTTTGAAAGAGGTCAGAAAGATGGTCTAAATTTTACATTTGAAAAATTTACATTGTATATTTGCTGGAAATTTATGATCGATGAGTATAATAGAATTCAACCCATTGTGGAAAGAAAAATTACTGAACCGTTTTCTCGCTTATGTAAAGATATATTCAACCAGTGATGCAGAAAGCGAAACAACCCCTTCCACTCCACGGCAGTGGGACATTGCAAAATATATTGCCGAGGAACTGAAGACCATTGGCCTGGAAGATGTTTCCCTTGACGATAACGGCTATATTATGGGTTATGTTCCTTCTAACCTGGAGAATAACGACAGGCCTGCAATCGGTTTTATCTCGCATTATGACACGTCACCGGATTTCAGTGGTGAAAATGTAAAACCACAGATCTGGGAAAACTATGACGGAAGTGATCTTGTTCTGAACCAGACCACAGGATTTACACTGTCATCTTCAAAATTTGAAAGCTTAAAAAACTATATCGGGCAAACGCTGATCACAACTGACGGAAATACGCTTCTGGGAGCGGATGATAAGGCAGGCTGTGCAGAAATTGTGACGGCTGCAGAATACCTTATTGCCCACCCGGAAATTAAGCACGGAAGAATTGCGGTAGGCTTTACTCCCGATGAAGAGATCGGAAGAGGCGCACATAAATTTGATGTAGCAAAATTCGGGGCAGAATGGGCATATACAATGGATGGCAGTGAAGTGGGAGAACTGGAGTATGAAAACTTCAATGCTGCGGGAGCTGTGGTAAAGATCCACGGATTGAGCGTTCACCCAGGTTATGCTTACGGAAAAATGGTTAATGCAGGACTTTTAGCAGCTGAATTTATACAGATGCTTCCAGCGGATGAAACTCCGGCTACCACTAAAGGCTTTGACGGGTTTTATCATTTAATGGATATTACGGCTGACATTTCTGAGGCTAAGCTTCAATACATCATTCGTGATCATGATGAAGAAAAGTATGAAGCCCGAAAAAAATTCATGGAGGAAAAAGTTTCTGAATTCAATCAGAAATATGGTGAAGGAACCGCTGAAGTGGAGATTAAAGAACAGTACAGAAACATGAAGCAGCAGTTTGAAGGAAAAATGCACATCATAGACCTTGCTGCAAAAGCCATGAAAGAAGCCGGTATTGAACCTAAGATCAAAGCGATCAGAGGAGGAACAGACGGAGCTCAGTTATCTTATATGGGACTTCCATGTCCGAATATTTTCGCAGGAGGGATGAACTTCCACGGGCCTTACGAATATGTAGCCCTGGAAAGTATGGAAAAAGCGACTGAAGTGATCATTAATATTGTAAAAGCTTAATACCTATGAAAAAACTTTCAGCATTGGCATTCTTGCTGTTTTTTGTTTTCAGCAGTGCCCAGGTATCTGAATTTCAGAAGGCAGATTCACGGTATGAAAGAAAAATGAAATCTTTATACAAGAAATATCCGAAGCCTAATGATGAAAGGACCAAGCAGGAATGGCTTCTTACAGAGGAAAAAATATCGGCCTATAAAAATGCTTTAGAGAAAATTTCTGAAGAGGAAAAGAAAATGGTAAAGGATGTTCCGCCTCCTATGGCTCCTAAGATTGCGAAGGAAGCTGAATATGAAACCGGAAAGGCGGCTTTTCAAAAGCTTTTGAATGATGCGACGGATCTTACTTTTCTAAATTTTGCAGTCAATCCTTATAAAATAAATTTAAAGTTCACTTTAGACTCTAAAGGAAATGTATACAATGTGAAAGTAAAGGGCAACAATGAAAATGTAAATGCATTTATAGAAGCGGCTTTTTACCGGATCAAGGATAAGGGAAAATGGAAACCTGCAGAATCGAACGGGCGACCTGTATTATCTGTGGTCAACCTTCCTTTGCAGCTAAATTTCAGTAAATAATAATTAAACCGTTGTGAAAGCAGCGGTTTTTTTGTAAAAAAAAGTTTATAGATTTTTTTCATGCAAAGCTTAATTCAATTCTGCAAATCTTAGGCATCGAAGGAAAAACAGTTGATCTATTGACTTTATTAAGCAAATGCATTATTAATGATTTTTAGTCTGAGCTTTTCCTAAGATCTTCTCCGGACAGTGAAATGAATCTTTTTTTTATTATATTTACGTAAATACCAGACTTTTAACTTTAAAATCAATTTATTATGAGAAAAATGAAAAAACTTTTGAGAAAGGACCTGTCAACCATTCTTGGTTCCGGAGTAAACGGATGCCACACGAACGGTGATTCTGCGTACTGCTGGACAGACTGTGAATGTGCTTTCGGGAGAGCTTGTGAAATGGATGATGATGGAAATCCCGGAAGATGCGTTTCGGCAGGAGGCGGAAATCCGGGCGGCGGCGGTGGCGGATGTGTTCCACCAAACATTTGTGAAGAACAGCCTTTTTAACGGGCACTCATCGGAAGACACTACTTCCGATTTTTTTATTCTTTTTCGGCTAAGAAAGATGTTTTGTCAAGCAGCCCTGCCATTCATTAGCAAATAACCACAGTGAATTTCTGTCCGGGTGCAATGATACAAATCTGGTTATTTTTAAGGGAGTGACTTTCAAAATCAGTTCTAAACTGCTATTTCCACTGACATGGCTGAACCAGATGATCTCAAAGAAATTATGCCTGTGAACATCATTAAAATTTTCCGGATGTCCTGTATCAAAAGTCATCAGCTGAAACTGAAAACCTCAACAAATAAATACTGAGACGCCTGCTAATCAGCTGTTTGATTGTTTTTATAAGTGTAGAAAATTTATTTGCTTTATGAAAAAAGAATCTGTCTCAGTTGTGAGACAGATTCTTTTATTATTACCCAAAGTCACAGACTTTGCACAGCGGGAATCATTCAATTTTTATTTTTATCGTTCCTATTTTAGTATCTGTTTTAGCATTTTTAACAACCAATATCAGGGTGTCTCCTATTTTAGCATCACAATTACCTGTATAAAAAGCTTCACCTTTATACTCTCCATCATTTGTAACTATCCAATTTCTATTTCCAGACATTTCAATTGGTTCCTCCCAAATAATTCTTCTATACTTTTCATCTTCATTATCTGTTGAGATTAAAAATCCATAGAATTTTTGATACATTAACTTACACGAATAAAACTTTTCGTTCAAATGATATATATTTTTCAAAGAATCTCCATCAATTTTTATATTGAGTTTATTAGAAATAAATACCCCTTCTTTTTTGCTTTTTCCCATTGAATTAAAAGAATAGGGGTGTTCTACAATAAAATTACCTTTAAAAATTATTATACTTAAAAAATAGTAAAAAATTAATACTATTATCAATGCCAATATTAGCTTTGTTCGTTTTCTCTTTACCATTTCCCAGTCATTCCTTGTGAGGTTCTTTTTATTTTATAATCCACATCTTTTCCTTTAGGATTATTCATTTCTATTGCTCGTTGCTTGGCCGCAGGAAGATAATTAGTTTCTTTATACTCTTCACCTGTTTTCCAATCATATTGTCCTGTATAATTACTTTCACCGTTTTGCAAGCCTCCGGCGTTTAATGCTTTCTCAGCAACCGTGGTACATTGATTAGCTTGCCCAAATGAACTAAAAAAGTTTTCATAATCTAATTGATTCCAATATTCATCAAAGACCTGACTTGCCGCTTTTATCATTTTTTTATCCGCATTTCCATCGGTTTTCATCTGATAGGCATTTTGGTATCTTTGAATAATATTTCCATTAGAATCCAAATGAGATGTTCTCAATCCTTGCCCGTCGTCATAGTCATCTTTAAAAGTATTATGTTCAGAGTTTTTAAATTCATTTAATGTTTTAAATACTTTTTCAGTATAAACATCATTTTTACCACTTTTTCCTCTTCCTTTGTTTGTTCCTTTATCGTAATCATAAGACATATATCTCCAACCCGTTTTATCATTCCCTATTAAAACTGCCATATGGCCGACAATATGCCTATGGCCATGAGTTTTACCACCATCTCTACTCGTTTTGCCTCTAGAACCATGAGAAAGAATTATTATGTCTCTACCATCAGGATCAATAGCGTTGATTGGGTTGTTTGCAACGTAAATATAAGGTGAAAGACTAGGATACTTTTCAGCTAGTGGGTCTACATTCAACCAAAGAGAAACTCTAGGATTGTAGTATCTCGCTCCATAATAGTAATACCCAGTTTCAGCATCAAGTTCCTTGCCATTAAACTTATATGGACTGTAATTACTATTCCTGTGGTTTTCCACAAATGTCTCACCACTTGGGAAGTATTCTATATTCTGCGTTACTTCTCCGTCCGCACCTGTAATAAAGCTGCTGGAACCTAAATGATCAGGATGGAACCAATAGATTTCTTTTTCTCTATCTCCTGCATAATTGTTGACACAGCTTCCATTATATCCTGCATTCTGTCCGTAGTTAGGTGGTGGCGTGATATTGTTCTGCTGCATTACAGCCAAACTTCTTTGGGTTGCAGTTTGTTGAATAGTATTCGATACATTAGCCGGATTGATAGGCGGTGTACTTCCCGCAAATGGGATAATCAGCCAATTACAATCAAAAACTCCTATATTATCGCTTGTTCCGTTTTTAGTTACTATTCTCTGGTTTCCTGCATAGTAATTTTTTGTATAGCGAGGCATTGATACCGCTCCAAAACTATCAAAAGACACATTCATCGTTAACAATCCATTCGGGTAAATAGTTGCTGAATGAGAAGTCAGAAGCGCCTGAGGCCATGTATTGGTCTGTTCTCCTCTTGTTCTGAATAACATCCCTGAATACATTACATCTTTAATGATTCTTTCACTACCCGCATCGTAAGTATAGATTGCAGCACCGTCAACTTCTGGGGTAGAAGGATTGGTATCCACAAAGCGTAGACGGTTTTCTTCATCCCACTGATATACCACTTTTGCTTCAGTATAGGTACATGTTTCCTGTTCGATAGTCGTAGGATTTCCTTTTGCATCATATTTATAATGTTGGAACTTCACTCCCGGATCATCTGGATTACAACATGTAGAAGACGGTACTAAGTTAGGTTCATCTATAATTGTTGTCGGAGCATGTGGATGTGAAGGGTTATCATACTTATAGTTCAGTCTGTAAGAAGTTGGCTCCATTGCCGTCCAGTTATTATTGGTCGCTCCGGTGGTCCATTCATGCTTCTGGGTTTTGCTCATGATGTTATGCATATTATCATAAGACATGGCAACAGTATAACGGTGGCGTTCTTCTTCTGCTTGGGTATTGATTCCTCTCCAGTTTCCTGAAGCAGAAGTCAGACGATATAAGTCATCATATCCGTATGCATAATTGGTTCCTCCACCTAAAAGACCGTTTACAACAGGGGCATTGTTGTGGACCTGCATTACATTAGAAACCACATCATACTGATATACGTTCTGCATGAAAGATCTGCTGGTATTTTTAGCATACATTTTCAACAGCCTTCTACGGTTGGTTTCGTACTCGTAAGTCGTTTCCGTTCCGTTTCCATTTTTAAGGTAAATTCTTTGTTCAAATTTGTCATACCCAATAAGATTTATCATCGGATATGAAGTCCCATCTTTTACAGAGGCAACATTATTTAAATTCCCTGCTTTATCGTATTTGTATGTTAATTTTTCGCCATCAGGATAAGTAATGGTCTTTACACGGTTCCAGGTGTCATACTGCCATTCTGTTCCGAACCAATAAACCTGTGCTCCCGGCACTGCAACCGAACGTCTCTGATAAGTAAGCTCCCCTAATCTTCCATATTTCAAATATTGTGTTCCCGTAGCATCTGTTTGGTACCACAATCTTCCTACTGCATTATTATCCATTGCTGAAGCATCTAATGCATTTCCATAGTAGTATTTTACATTGTTTTCAGGGTATACCGGATATTTAACTTCTTTTAGTCTTGTATAATCGTAGTTGTATTCTACTACTTCACCAGCAGAATTACCTTTTGCTACCATATTGCTTGCTCTATCATACTTATAGCTGCTCGTTCCGCTATCGGGATGTGTGTAAGAAGTTCTTCTTCCCAAGTCATCATAAACCGATGTGGTAATATTACCGTTTACATCTTTTGCCTGAAGAATTTCACCAATGGCATCATGGGTAAACTGGGTTTTGATATCTCCGGTATTTGAAACCTCATGAACTGAAGTTGTTCTTCCTTTGATGTCGGTATATGTTTTCTTAATACTTCCCAATTCATCTTTGAAGATGGTCTCAAACATATTTCTTCCCTGAACATCCGTACCAAAACCATAAGTGATGGTTGAGAACAGGTTTTCTCCAGGAAGTTTTGTATAAACAGCTCTGTCCAATACATCATATTGGTTCATCGTTGGTTCTATATTGTCTACTGCAGCATTATACTGAGTATTAGAAGAACTGATATCTTCCAATGTAGGATAGTATGTTTTTAATGCTCTTCCAAATGCATCTGTTTCTACTTTACCTGCTACAATATACTTTAATCCCTGGTTATGAATATCTCCGGTTTTCTTCACCTGAACGGCTCCTCCGAATCCGTCTGCAATGGCGATCGTATTGATCGTATTGTCAGCATATTCCGGATCATAGTGCTTTGTTGTTGCGAAAGACTGTGCATTGGTCGCATTAAGCGGTGCATTGGTAATTGGGCTGTACTCAAACTTAATCGTCCATGGAATGTTGTTAAACAGCTCATATGGTCCCGCGATTTCTGTAGTTCTTGCTTTAGCATCATATACATATTTCATTGGCTGAAGGTTCATATCTTCAGTATATGTCGGTACTCCAAAACGGAAATCATATTTAGTTTTACTGCTATATCCAAAAGCGTCCTGAATTTTTACCGGATAGGTTTTTACATTATCATCATATGTATATTGCTGGAAGAATCTTTGGTTCTGAGCATTTTCAGGCCCTATAGATTTGGTTATATTTCCATAAATGTCATATTCAAAATCGTAAACTGAATAATTGGTTCCCTGATTAAGGATGGTCATTTTTGAAAGATTCCCCTCAGTGTTATATTCTGCTTTTTTCTCTCTGGTAACCCCTTGTGCCGTATTTTTTACTGAAGTCGGCATGACAATATATAAAGATGGATTAACTAATGTATAGGCAACTTTACTCGTTAATATTTCTGAAGCTCCTATATCTGTATCTCCTGAGTCTTCCACTTCTACAACATTCCCCCACTCATCATATTTTTTGAAGTTAGTGCTTATCGTTTTCCAACCGGTATCTCCTTCAGCAAAATTAGAGTTTGTATTGTATACAGCAACAAAGCATGCAAAATTCTGGTAGGTCTTTTCATCCTCTCCATATTTAATCGTAAAATCAGAATTAGTGTCTTTTAATTGTTTTAAAGAATAATTGCTAACATTTACAGTCCATGTTTTATCATTCGCGTCTATAAGTCTTTCTGTGTTTAATAATCCTTTTAAATAATAGTTGTTATTGTGAAACCTTTGTAATGTTTTTCTATATACTACATTAGAAGAAGCACCGCCCTGTTTTGTATCAATTTGATTGGTCGTAACTTGTCTGAAGCCGTAGAATGATCTTTCTCTTCGGCTGTAATAAGGACCTTCATAATCTACCGTCACTTTAGATACATCCGGACTGTATGCATTATCTCCTGTAAATCCATCATTGGTAGTTACACTTTTTAATACATATTTGCTTTGAGGCATATTATAGGTATTTCCCATTCTTTCGTAGGCAACCTCCCAGGATCCACCCATTGGTGTGGTTACTTTTTTAAGAAGGTTAGTAGTCCCTATCTGGTTAAGCTGTACTTTAATATTATCTGTATCATCAGAAGTTACAAGATCAGGATATCCATCTCCATTCATGTCTTTGAATGTGGCATGGGATCTTGAAGTTGAAGCCCCTTTTGAAACGCCTAAAGTAACGTTCAGTTTCAGTCCGCTTACTCCTGCAACAATTGGAATAGGAATTAAAATAGTTCCTGCTGCATTTCCTCCAACACTAATAGATACATCTTTATGAATGTCATTTCCATTTTGAAAATTTAAATTTAGTGGCGTGGTGGACATTCTATCTCCTAAGTTAAGATAAGCCGTTACGCTATTTCCTGCATATACAACCTTATCTGTCAATCCATCTCCATTAATGTCAACCAGTTCTTTTGTTGTTGTACTTGTATTCGAGTTGAAATTAACTCCAAATTCAAAGCTTCCTCTGAATAAACTGATTCCTCCTCCCAGTCCAAATCCACTTCCTACACCTTCCGGTTTGATATCTGATCCCCAAGAATCATTTCCGGCAAACCCTTTTCCAACATTCAGTTCAAAACTATTTGTATTGAATTTATCAGGAAGGCCGTCTCCATTAATATCTAAGAATGTCTGCTTTGAATGCTCAGAAGAAGTTTCTCCATTTGCCCCTACAGACAGCTTTGTGGCAGCTACTTTACTGTCCACTGAACTACTAATTAAATTATCATTAAATGCTCTACTCTCAGATTTTTCTCCCGTTGTTTGTATAAATGCCATTCTTCTGGATTCACCATGCACAAATGAATAGCTTGATGAAAGTCCGGATGAGCTGGCTTTTGAAATCGACTGGCTTCCCACGTCTAAAGAACTTCCGGATAAAAACCCTACCGGATACGTGATTTTCACATTGGTTTTATTGAAGTCATCCGGGAATCCGTCTCCATTATAATCTAATACATTTCGAATAGATTTTGCTTCAGAAAAAAGTGTTTGTGACACGTTCACTCCTGCAAAGCCGATACTCACTCCACCACCAACGCTCACGCTTTGATTTTTCAACTGGATATTTGGTGCATTCAATTCGGACCCGGCAGCCTGACTTAACGAATTATTATTGAAATTAGAATCTATATTATGTATTCCCAAACGTGATGCATTGATTACATTTTGATATATATATATGCTTGGATCAACATCCATCAGTCTTCCTTTGTCTGTATTATTAACATTGGAATTAGTCATCAAGAAATAATTTTTCGCTAATGATCCATCATTATCTACGATGGTAACATTTCCGTCAGGATCAATTGTTGGATTATTAATTGTCGGGTTCGTACCTGGATCTGTACCGTACGCATTACTTAATTTCAAACGCGTTTCATCCACTTTCATTTCAGCAACAGTCCCTCCATTAGCAAAGTTATTGTTAATGTCGTATGCTTCTACAATGGTATTTTTAGCTAAATTATTTCCATTGACGATAAATCCTCCCCAACCACGATATAACATTCCAAATCTGCTGTCATATTCATTTGAGTTTAATGCAGATGTAGGGGTTTGTGGCCCCAATACAGGCTTATGTGGCGGTGAATTTGTAAAGCTTGTTATCACACTTTCGCTACCTCCATTTTCAATATATAATTTTGTAAAAGCTGAAGGAGCTCCACCTGGAGAAAATGTTAAAACGTATGTATAGGTACCTGGATTTAGCATTGTTTCCGAGTACACCGGCATTCCCGATTGTCCAGATAAGGTTCCGTTAGGGAAAAATGTATTGATACCGAGTGTTGCCGATGTTCCTGCAACATAATTTCCTAGTTCAAACTTCAGCTTTGTAGCCTGACTAATTACAATTGTTCCTGTTTGCTGTACTGTATTTGAACCTGATAATTGTACAATTAAATTGTTCGGATTGTCTATATAATTAAGAGCATTATGTATTAAAGTCCCGGTAATACTGGTTATATTATTTATAAAGTCTCTATCGTCACTGTTTACTGTTGTTTCTAAATATATGTTCTCGTTTAAATCCTGAGATGCTATAGTATATGGCGTTCCAAAAGCCGCAGTTGCAACACCATTAACTACATTATACACTGTTTTAGTTAATAATTTATTTTTAATTTTTGCGGAGATAACAACTTTTCCACTTTTCCCATTAAAATTGGGAAGAGAAGATGCCTTTACAGAAATATTCTTTCCGATATCTGCTGATTGAGCAGTGTAAGTTGCAAAACTTCCTCTGTCATTATACATGCTGTACTCTACCTGCAAATATGTTTTTTCACCCGTTGAAGTTTCAGTAAATTCAGGAATTAACTTAAATTTCGCCCAATCTATTTGGGTATCTGTATACACTTTTACAGAAACTTTATCATTTGGACTTAAATTTACCTGTGAACCAATAACACTGTTATTATAAGTAGAAGCAGATGTTATTGTCATTGGAAACTGAGCGTAATCCACATCATTGATGGTCAGAAATACTTTAGCATCATCTGACAATGGAATCGTCTTGTTTAAATATAAATTTAAAGTTCCTGCATTTCCAACAACGAAAGAACTGGTACCAGAGTTCACAAAATCCTCCTGAGAGCTATATACCGACAGATTTCGATTATCACTATCAACAGCTGGTATATTTGGGGTTGAATAAGTAATTTCAGGATTCCATGTAAGCTGATCCAGTGTCCCATCATATTTGGAAGATACTCTGAAATAAAGCTTTTCTCCTTTACTGATATTAATGCTCTGATCTGCAAAAGAATGTAAGTTATAGTCTCCAGCATTAATGTTATTGACTAACGGATCATTATTTTTATATTGAAAAGATACTGCAACACCGTCTGCTTTGCTACAATCCTCTTCCGGATTACATGATATCTGATTCAGATTAAAAGCATTTTTAACTGTAATAGAACCAGACTTTGGAGCTACCCATACCCGAACAACATCATGTAATGGATTCTGTTCCAGCATCATTTTTTTCTCTGCTTTATCCTGATCATCAAATAATGAAATAGAAGGCTGTGCACCACTAGAAGTAACATTAATAGGATATGGTGTCAAACCGCTATTAGGGTCAAATGAAGGAACATTTCCAACAAGACTGTTAAAGTAGACTTTTCCATTTTTCACAAAATCTACCAATCCGTCGTTATTGAAATCCATAAAATACGATGACGTTGTATTGGTACTGTTAGAATAATCAAACCCAAGACTTCCTCCACCGAAATTAGCATCAATACCCACTCCCCAAGATGAATTTTTGGACTTCCCGATATCCTGCAAATTCCCAACATTCACCTGAGGTCCAAATGCCTGAATTCCATTTGTTGCGGTTGACAAGTTTTTAGAATAAGAAATAACTCCATTATTCTGATATACTCTGTCTGCCAGATTATCCCCATCTATATCTATTAAAGTAATTTTACTTTCTGAAGAAGAATTGCTGATGGAACCATGTGCTCCAACAGTTCCTTTTCTGAAACTGAATAAGCTAGTATCACTTGTTGGTGGAGAGGATAAATTATATACTCCTACACTAATTCCAAAATTGGTTCCTGTAGATTTACCCTGACTTCCTGAAAGCATTGTATATCCCTGGAATAATTGTCCTGAAGAAAGTAAGCCGGGAAAACTGGCATGATCCGGTGCCTCCCAAGGCTGAGGGGCCCCAAACATATTGGCTCCATCGGGAGCCTCATTATATTCTATTTCATTAGTATAAAAAACAGCACCTGCCGCATCTTTCTCCGTTATGTTTTTTAATAAGGATTTCCTGAAAGTTTTATCATCATTTTTATACCCGAACTCATAACTTCTTACGTTTTCATTACCATATTTAATTTCAACTTTGCTTAGCCTCTTTGATTCTATCTGAAGAAAACCTAGTCTTCCATTAATCTGAACATCTTCTCTACCAGGAGTTGTGGTAAATAGAACTGTATATTTTTTTGCCGGATTTTGTGCATTGTGTAAAGTGTAATCAATTTGAGAAATATGCAACTCCTGTCCTCCATTTCCCGGATTTCCGGTATAGGTTGATTTATCATACGTATACAGCACATAATTTCCATTGGTATCAATCGTTTTATACAAAGCCCAATGTCCTATATTTCCATTGGCATCTTTAAGAACGGCATTATCAATTACGCCGGCCTCACCGCCAAAAAAAGATTTTGTCCCGTCTTTAGATGTTACAATCCAAAAATAATTTTTAGGACTTGTCCCTCTTCTTACAATATTATTATAAGCACCTTCAATTCTAGGATAAAATTTTCTGTGCGGTATTCTTCCTTTTTCAAACCCTTCATTTCTGTTAGGCATAGCAAATATACCCGGGCTTGTCTCAAATGTCAACTGTTCCCCTCCTATTGAATACAATTCTGTTTCAGTTCCCTGATTGTATGTAGGAACGCCCCATCTCGTATCAATATTTACTGATGGAACAGACATATCCCAGCCAAGTCCCATCCAGCCGTTTCCACCTTCACTGCTATAGCTTACACCTAAAGAAGGCTGCATTCCTGCTCTACCTGCAGGAAGTTTAATTGGGAAATTGGTGGTAACACTTCCCATACTGTTAGGAGATGGTGGAGCAATGCTTACAATTCCCTCAGAAGCGTTTGCAGCTTTAATATCTTTAATAGAGTTAGGAGCATAGCTTCCTGTTTCCGGAGATTCGGGAACTTTTAAAACCCCATTGACCATGTCTGTAAAGTGGGTAGTTTTTGACACCAAAACATTCTGCTGCAGATTGACACTGTCTTTATCTAAAGCAATCCATTTTTTCTCTGTTCTGTCAAAATAAAAAGTTTTGATATCCTGCTCCGTATATCCGGTTGGTATTTTACTTTTATCATATCCTAAAGATACTTGTGCCGGAGCTGAAAAATGTTCTCCATGAGGAAGGAAACGATACCCTGCATTTTCAGATGTTACGTTTACCATTTCAGGAGTAATCGCAGGCATATCTATGTCTCTAAGCGCTGTGATTGAAAAGTTTTCTGAACTTTTAAGTACTCCTTTTGGGATGTTTAATTCAGCGGAACCCAGATTAAGTTTTTCAGAATTATTGATACTTCCAACAAATTTTGAAACAGACAAAGCATTGTATTTTACGCCGATACTATTTTCAAAATTCTGTTTTTTATTGGAAATTCCTATCCTAAGGTTTTTTACCTTATAGCTATAGTCTGCAAGATAAGGCAATGTAAAAATTACCGTATTCTTTCCATGTCTGACAGATTGATCTGCAATGGGTTCCGACTGGTGGATCCAGGTGGTATTTTTTTGGATATTTTTCCCGCCAACGGCCAGATCATCATTGATGACTTTGCTAACTTCTTTATAGCTGTCAATTCCGTACAAATCATATTCTAATGTATACTGATACGCAGAATTAATTTTTTCATCGACTGAAATATTAAAGATATTATCATAGATATGATCAATAGGATGTTCAGAGCTTGTTCCTATAATACCTTCTTTAATATCAGAAATATAATATCGCTTCTCATTTAATGATAAAGGAACAGAAGCATTATACTTGATTGCTTTAGCAGGAGAAACCAAAATATTATGGCCTGATTTCTCTTTGCTTCCGTCAATAGTATTTCCGGAAATATCATCAGGCTTCTTAGAGTTATTTTTTTTCTCTTCACCCGTGATACGTTCAGAAACTTCTTTCTTTATGTTGTTTTTTGATGCATCATTAATTTCCATTATGGGGGTCACGTTTTCATGCCTATTCAGATAAGTTGAATTAGCGTAAGCATGAACCTGAGACCAACAAGTGAAAAATATAATTGAATTAAGAAGTTTTGTGTTCTTTCTTAAGACGCTTAATAAAGATCTGTTCATTCGTTTATATGTGTTTTTTCACACCTAAGACACTCTGCTTTTTTACCTGTAGAGTGTCTTGGATATGGATATTAATTTTTTACAATAAGTTTGAATACTTTTATTTCAGACGAAGTTTTTACAATGATTAGATACACACCTTCAGCTGGCAGGGTATCTTTTATTTCATAGTAATCTTTGCCTTTGTCCTGGATGGTTTTTACCAATCTTCCGGACCCGTCATGTATTTTTATATCTACCGTTTCTATTTTATCTGAAATAATTCTAATGGTAAATGGCTGTCCTTTAGGTACCGGATTAGGATAAATGACAATTCCGTTTTCTTTTTTTCTCGTCACTTTTACTGTATCTTTTTTAGTACAGTTATCTGATGTTTTTACTGTTACCGTGTATTCTCCCGGCTCGTAAACATTGATTGTAGCAGAACTGCTTGTAAATCCGTTATCAGAAGTCCATGTATAGACCGCATTCGGGTCTGCAATTTGTGTTGATGCATCAAACTGTGCAGAATTCCCTGAAGAAAGTGCGACATCCGGACCAAGATCTAAATTAATAGTGCTGAAATCATTAACCGTGAAATCATATCCGGTAACATTATTATCAGCATCCGTAATATTCAGATGATAATTTCCAATTGTTAAATTAGGAAATGACACCTGTGAGATCTGAACGGTTATATTTTGTGATGTTCCATTACCTGTAAGGGCAACATTAAACGGCGCTTTTCCTCCTTTAATATTTAAGTTAAGAGTTCCGCTCGTTGTAGTACAGGTAGGTTGGGTAATCTGATAAGTAGATAAAATTTTATTTCCTAAAGCAAATGAGAAAACATCTGTCCCGGACAGATCCTGATCAAAAACAACATCTTTAAAATGTACCCCCTGGTTATTATCAACATGATCCATTGCGTAAGCTTCAATATTGGCAGAATTAAAATTTCCCTGCCCTGTTCTGTCTACAAGAAGCCAAAGTTTTTTATCAGCCGGAATCTGAGCTATAATATCTTTAATAGAGAAAACCACCTCAGTTGGAATGGTCTGTGAGTTTTCTGTTGTAAATCTCGCTTTCCATTTTCTCTTTAATAATCTGTACCCGAAAGTATCTACATCAAGTTCTAACGGTTTTTTATTATCGCCCCAAATCAAAAAACTCTGATCTGGAAATTGTGCATCGTTTGACTTATTGTCTATCGCAAGTTTTTTGGCTGCAATGACAAGTCTCTTTTGTTCTGACGAGCTGGTAGCCTGTTTCTGATAAAGATCTGAATATCCGTCTCTGGCAATACCCGTTATATTGGCAGGATAGTCATTAAAATCATCCTGCTTCCATATTTTTTTATTTTTGGAGCTTAGATATTCTGTATAAGGCATTGTAATCGCATATTTTACAGCCAGATAAGAATTCACCCTATTGCGTTCGTTAAGTGTAAGGATTTTTCTGTATGCAAAAAATTCAGGCAGTTTTCCTGTGAAATTTTTCCATTGATGATTCCCTTCATCTTTCCCGATATACATCGATGAAAGCCCTGTCTTACCAATTACTTTAGTAATTTTAGTGGAAGGAGTTCCAAACTTGGAATACAAACTGAAAGAAGCCAGAGTATCTATTATGCTTGTATTGATATAATTAATCTGTTCGTTATTGTATCTGAAAACATTTTTAGTACTGTAAAACAGCTCTTTCTCATCGGTATTATCTGTTGTAAATAACGCAGATTCCAATGTTGAATTTTTATTCTGATAAGCGGTAAAAAAGTTCAGTTTATCTATCGTTTCTATGACAAAAGGAAACTTTAAAAAATCATCTGTACCATCAAAATTCAAGCATTCATTATAATTCAATAATGAGTAAGTCGGTTGATTAGCTCCCGTTAAAGCTTGTATCTGATGCTGATTGCCACTATAATCCTGGTACAAAAGTGAAGGCATTTGAAGTGAATTGGTCTTATACCACACACTTGTGCCTCCCACTCCTCCAGGGGACTGTGCATTCGAAGCACAGGCAAGTAAAACGCTGAGAATTGTAAATGTTTTTTTCATGGGTGTAAGCGTCTTTATTTTATGATAAGCTTTTTGGTTTCCTTATATTCGGCAGTCTCTATAGAAACCATATAGATTCCCTGAGAATAGGATCTTGTGTCTATGGTTTTTATAAATTCCCCTTTTGGAAATTTGGTTGAACTTTGTTCTGATGATATCAGCTTACCTGAAGCATCATAAACAGAAATTTTAATGGAAGATTGGCTCTGTAAGAAAAATCTTATGTTTACCTCTTCTTTAGCCGGATTTGGGAATAATGTAAAATGTTCAGATACCGAACTGCTGGTGTTAGACACAGACAGAACCTCCGAACCTACTCTTTCCTGGGCTCTATATCTCATAGCAGAAATGAGGTCAAAACATGGGGTGATAAAAGCATGGAATCTCGCACCAGGCTCAACCTGAAAACCTGGAAGTAAAGCAATATTTCTGGATGCAATGTATTCAACACCCTGCACAGGAGCTATAATTTTATTGCCTGCAACGATCTGTTTAGCCAAAATGGTCTGGCTTGTCGTAATATCATCTGCCGGGCTTACCAGTGTTTTCAGATCTTCTTTATAGCAGAAGTCTACATTGGAAACAACGATTGAAAATGTTTGACTGCCCCCAGGTAATAAAGGGGTTGCATTTGTTTTTGGGGAAACAATGATTTTATAGGTTGCTATTTCAGGATTTTTAACATCTACTCTTTCTATGGTATCTACATCATTTGTTGAGGTTTTTGTTGCCGCTCCTGTTAAATTGCTCATTCCACCCAATTTCCATGGATAGTATGTGCTTTCTGTTCCGTTAGAATTTATTTTTACAATTTTTAAATCCAAATCATTAACTACGTTTGGATTACTAAGGTCTACCACATTATTAACCAGATTTCCCTGAGGATCTGTCCACGAAATAGTGGCTGACAATGGCTGGCTCTCTTCGTAAGGAACCACATATAAAGTATATTTATTCCCTTGATTTAGCGTAACCTCTTTTATTAATGTTGATTTTTTTTCATTATTAATAATGCCTTCAATATTGTTGTAAATGGCTTCAGAAGCTCTTTTTGCATCTGCCAATCCCCAACCATATATATAATCCGGTCCTTCAGTCCCTTTATCATTGGCTGTGTGAGCCAACAATGCACGTACCGTAGATGAAAGCATATAACTTTGTGTAGGACTTACAGATTTATAATACTGCTGAAGTAAGGTAATAATACCAGAAACAACGGCTGCTGCCGAAGAAGTTCCTCTGTAAGTACCGTAAGCAGCATCGTAAGTTTCAATGGATGAATACATATTTTCGCCTGGAGCACAGATATCCGGTTTTATTCTTCCGTCATCTGTAGGGCCATAACTGCTGAATGCTGAAACATCAAATGCTTCATCAGAGTTCATATTTACATTTTTCTTCGCTGAAGCCACTACCAGAACGTTTTTGGCGATCCCCGCCCCTTCCAGTAAATCATATCCGTTTTTGGCAGAAACCTGCGGAACGATACCAGGATCAATCTCTCTTGCATTTCCGGCTGCTTTTACAATTTGCAGATATGGTTTTAAATACATCAGATTATCCCATGATTGTGCCGTTACATTATATTTTCCAAACTGATAATTTTGCAGATACATAGGATCGAAACCATAGCTGTTATTCGCTACTAATATTCCGTTTGTCCCATTATATGCCTGTGAAAGCATTTCCGGAACATCATCTACCCAGTCATAAGCATTGATTTTTGCTTCGTAAGCAATTCCTCTGGCCTCGGCTTCACCATTATTTCCTGCCAGTGTTCCCGCGATATTGGTACTATGCCTTGAAATCGTTTGATTTTGTAAATTATCATAGCTGTTTATTTTTCCGGTTAATAACTCGTGGGTCGTTCTGGGTTTTGAATAATCCCACTGACCAATGATCATATTATTTCCGGTTATATTAAGTCCCAACCCTCCTCCGGAATATAAATTATCAGCTTTTGTCATTTTTGCCGCTCCGGCATTAAGAGTAGTATAATACATGGGGCGACCATTTTCATCAGCTCCAATAAGTTGCTTTTCATTGCCGTTTTCAGAAATAAATTCCTTATGACCTAAGCTTTTAAGCCTTTGAATCTCACTTTTTTGCTTTTGTGCCTGCTCCTGTACTTTATTTCGAAAAGCCTGGATCTCTCGTTCCTGCGGGTCTGTTTTTAATTCATCCTTGGCCTGACCGTAAGATGAAAAAAAGAACATCACAGCAATACCTAATATAGATTTATGGTAGATTTTCTGCATCCGGAAAAATTTAATGTATGTTTGTGTTTTACAGAGATATATTACGATGACATTAATCTGTATTCCCAGATTAATGTCATCAATTTATCATTCTATTTCTTGAGTAATTCTATTGTTTTCTTGAGTTCCTTGTTTTCTTCTCCCAGCTGCTTAAAATCTTTATTAAGCTGGATAACATATAAGGTTAGTTCTTCTATTTTTTCAAGAAGTTTTGCATCCATTTCACCTAAATTGATTCCATTTTTCATAACCTCCTGGGCGGATGGAATATTAGGTAAATGACCCTTTTCTTCAATATGTTTTTCAACTGATTCTAAACTATTAAGTTTATAATCTTTCTTGAATACATAATCTGCCCATCCGTTTGCAGAGGCAATGTCTACTTTTACTTTCTCAGTTCTGATACCATTTTGGATAAAAACCCGATAATCATTGCAATCTGAACAACTAGGGTATTGACTATAATTTCCAATAAGCAATTTCCCGTTTGCTTTTAACGAGAACATACCTTCCCAAACTCCTGGTGCAGTGGGTCCAGTAATATCTAAAACTCCCGGATTATTTGGCTGATATTGGGTATAATTTAGCCAAACTAAAGAAGCACCACTGCCAATATTAGTCCCCGTATTTCTAACTTGAAAAGTGTCACTATCAATGCTGGATAAAAACTGACTTCGTCCTTGCGCCCTGAAAGCAATATTGGGATCAGGACTCATGCCAACTCCAATATTACCGTTAGAATTAATTCTAATTCTTTCAGTATTATTGGTTTTCATAACTAAGTCTTTATTATCTGTTGTCCCTATAAAATCTGTTACTGGATTGGTTCCTGTATTTCCCTGAATATTCCAAGATTGGGAAAAACAAAAATGGGACAATGACACTAAGGTAAATAATAGTATTTTTTTCATAGTATATCTGTTTTTAATTTTATTGGGTCAGGATACCTTTTTCTCTAAGTTCATTATTTTCTTCCTCCAGCTTTTTAACATCTTTATTGAGTTTAATCACATATAATGTGAGTTCCTCTATTTTTTCAAGAAGTTTTGCATCCATTTCTCCTAAATTGATTCCGTTTTTCACAACCTCCTGTGCTGACGGAATATTAGGTAAATGCCCTTTTTCTTCAATATGCTTTTCAACTTCAGACAATGGCAGAAGTTTATAGTTTTTATTGAAAACATAATCTGCCCATCCATTCGCTGAGGCAATATCCACTTTTATTTTTTCCGTTCTAATCCCTTCTTGGACAAACAATCTATAACCACTACAGTCACTGCAGTTATTAAGTGTAAAATTAAATCTAAGTCCCATAAATATTTTTCCATTGGATCTTACTGACATAACTGGTTTAGACCAGTCTCCTGCTGATGGGGGCGTAGAAATAGAAAACAAGCCTGTATCATTAGGCTGATATGCAGAGCTTATCCATACTAGATCAGAACCGGCATCCATTTGTGCCTGATTAAATATCTGAAATCCGTCAGAAACAGTATTGGTGTTAAATTGTATCCTTCCAAATGTTTTTAAAGTCAAACTCGGATCTGGTGCCGCCAAAATTTCAACATTCCCAACAGAATTAACTCTAATACGTTCAGTATTATTAGTTTTAAAAACCAAATCCTGAGCATCTTTTGTTCCCAGAAAGTTCGTTGCAGAATTGGTTCCCAGATTCCCCTGCACATCCCAGGATTGAGAAAAATAAAAATGGGAAAATGATGCTAAAGTAAATAATAGAATTTTTTTCATAAATGATAATGTATATGCGTTTATTCTTCAAAGAATGCGTGAATTCTCAATTCATAGAAAAAGACCTGTTTCTGTGAATATTGACTATTTATGAACCCAACATGCTCATTCAAATAATCTTTGAATAAATAAAAATGAACTGTCAGTAGTTACTAAAAGCTGTTAATTCTTGGTAGTTTATATTTCCTGAAATAGAAAAAAGGAATAGAAAGATTTCTCAACAGAAATGAGTATATTTTTTTTCATAGTTGTGTGTTTTTTGTTTGTGTTTTTTTCTTTGAAGTCGATACAAATATATAAAACTTCTCCGTCCAGAGAAAAATAATTTCAAAAATTAATATTCAATGCATAATAAATTTCATTAAAAATATTATTATGTTAACAAAATTAAAAAAGTAAAACAAAAACCACCGCATTTTTTGCAGTGGTTTTTTACTATATTCATAATTAACTATAAGTCTCTATCCATTTTGTTGATTGCTTAAAAAAGCATCCCACCCCTGTGCAGTAAGGGGAACCAACTGATTGGATCCTCTTGCAACCATATAATTGCTCTCTTCATTTTCTACGGCATGGCCAATGATCGTAAAATCCGGATGATTTTTAATTTTATCAAAATCATTCGGTGAAATGGTGAACAGAAGTTCATAATCTTCACCACCGCTCAGGGCCGTCATTACAGGATTAAGGTTCATTTCATCTGCTGTGGAGATCGTAAGGCTGTCCATTGGGATCTTCTCTTCATACAGCCTGAATCCGGTTTTTGACTGATCAGAAAGGTGAAGGATTTCAGACGCAAGACCGTCAGAAATATCGATCATGGAAGTTGGCTTGATATCCAATTCTTCCAGGATTGTTTTCACGTCTGTTCTCGCTTCCGGCTTAAGCTGTCTTTCCAAAATATAATCATAACCTTCCATTTCAGGCTGCATATCAGGATTTGCAAGGAAAACAGCATGTTCTCTTTCAAGGATCTGAAGTCCCATGTAAGCACCACCGAGATCTCCGCTTACTACCAGAAGGTCATTCGGTTTTGCTCCGCTTCTTTTTACAATATTTTCTTCATCTTCTATTCCTATTGCGGTAATGCTCATCACCAGTCCGGAATTTGAGCTCGTGGTATCTCCACCAATAAGATCAACCTTGTACCTTGCACACGCAGCTTGAATTCCGGAATAAATTTCTTCCAAAGCTTCCACCGGAAAACGGCTGGAAACAGCCAGGGAAACTAAGATCTGGGTAGGTACAGCGTTCATGGCCGCAACATCGCTCAGGTTCACCACTACCGCTTTGTATCCTAAATGTTTTAAAGGAACATAGCCCAAATTAAAGTGAACACCTTCTGCAAGGACATCCGTTGTAAGAACAACTTTTTTATTTCCTGGGTTGATAACTGCCGCATCATCTCCCACTCCAAGTTCCGAAGACTCGTTGGAAAGTGGAAAGTGTTCTGTCAAATGCTTTATAAGCCCGAATTCTCCTAATTTGGAGATGGGGGTCAATTCCTCTGATTTATCTTCAAACATAATTTCTTTTGTATTAATGTCCAGTTTAAAATGTATTTATGATTTTAAAATCATATCTAAAACATCAAACGTTGAACTATTTAGTGAATTCTGCCGGATCCACATTATCCGGACGGAAAGGAAGTTTTTTGAAATCTTCTCTGGTCATCACGATGGTTTCAGGGCTTTTATATTTATTCATTGCTTCTACCACATCATCCGGTGGAGTGGTCATTTTTCTCAGCATCATATCAATCCATACTCCTGTAGCTTCTGCTGTAGCACAGTGTACTCCATCCGGGGTATAGAATTTATGGAGAAATCTGTAGATGGAAGAATCTTCTGAACATCCATCGATCTCCAGGCTTACAATAACCGTTTGGTCTGCATAGATTTCTTTGAAGAAAGAGTACCTTTCATGCATGATCACCGGTCCGATTCCCCATCGGCTTAACTGGGTAACTCCCATTTTTTCTTTGGTCATAAAGGCCATTCTGGACTGCGCACAGTACTGTACATATGATGAATTGGCTAAGTGCTTGTTGGCATCAAGATCACTCCAGCGTACTTCGAATTTATGGTAAAAAATCATGTAAAAGTTGTTTTTAGTATGATTAAATTATATTCTTCAAAATTACTCAAATAAGATGGTTTATAAAAATTGTACTTTTGAAAAAATAATCTTCAGCATAGGATTACCAATACATGAAACAGATCATCATTATCGGAGGCGGTGCGGCAGGCTTTTTCTGCGCATCGAATCTTGACGAAAAAAAATACAGTATCACCATCCTGGAGCAGAACTCGGATGTGCTTCAGAAGGTGAAAATTTCCGGAGGAGGCCGTTGCAATGTAACACATGCATGCTTTGACCCGAGGGAACTGGTTCAGTTTTACCCAAGAGGCAACAAAGAATTAGTCAGTGTTTTCACTAAATTTCAGCCGGGCGACACCATGGAATGGTTTGATCAGCGCAATGTGCCCCTGAAAATAGAAAATGACAACCGTGTTTTTCCGGAAAGCAATTCTTCACAGACGATTATCAATACTTTACTGAATGAAATTCAAAATAAAAAGGTAGAGGTCAAAACAAAATGTTCCGTTAAAGAAATTGAGAAGCAGGCCGAAAAATACCTGGTAAAAACAAGTTTAGGTGACTTTGAGGCAGATTATATCGTTTATACGACCGGAAGTTCCCCGAAATCACTGAAGATCGTTGAAAACCTGGGCCATAAGATCGTGGATCTTGTTCCCTCTCTTTTTACATTCAATATTAAAGATGAACTGTTGCAGGATATTCCCGGAACCAGCTTTGAAAATGCAGAAATCTCTATTCCTGCCTTAAAAACAGAAGAAAACGGACCTTTGCTGATCACACACTGGGGCCTTTCCGGACCTGCCGTTCTGAAGATTTCAGCGTGGGAAGCGATAAGTCTGGCAAAATCAAAATATAATTTTGAAATTGAAGTAAATTTTATTTCAAAATCTATGGATGAGGCTGAAGAAATTTTCCATAATTTTAAACAGTCAAATCCCAAGAAAACGATCGGACAGGCGAAGATCTTTGACATTACCAACCGATTCTGGCAGAAAATATTGGATGTTTCACAGGTTGATCTTAATAAACAGATCTCCAATATTTCATCCAAAGAAATGCAGAAGATCCTGGAAAATCTGTGCAGAAAGAAACTGAAAGTTACAGGAAAATCCACTTTTAAAGATGAGTTTGTAACCGCCGGAGGGATTGATTTAAAGGAAATTAACTTCAAAAACATGTCTTCCAAGCTTCTTCCGAATTTCCACATTGCAGGTGAAGTTCTGAACATTGATGCTGTAACGGGAGGCTTTAATTTCCAGGCGTGCTGGAGTGAAGCGTGGCTTATTGCACAACATTTAAACAGTTTATCATGAGGAAAATGTCAGCCGATTTGAATAAATAAAATGCTTACAGCTAAAAAACATATCCCCTTTTTTCTAAAAACCCTTTTGATTTTAGGGTTTGGATATTTCTTTTGGCTGATGCTTAAGATTACCCTTGAATACATTCCTTTCAATCCGAATGTTAGTTTTCTGATGATCAAACAGACAGAAGTTCAGCACAGGCCGGAATATCTTTCTTTTTTTTACACGCATGTGTATACCAGTATTTTTGTGCTGTTTTCAGGATTTCTGGCTATTCTCAGAAAAGATTTCGGTTTGAAAAACTTTCACAGGAATATTGGTAAGGTCTATATTTTTTTAATTCTAGTTCTTGCCGCACCGTCAGGGATCTACATGGGATTTTTTGCTAACGGAGGCTTTTTATCCAGGATTTCGTTCGTTATTTTAGGTTCTTTATGGTGGTTTACTACCTACAAAGCTTACCAATCTGCAAGACAAAAAAGGTTTAAAGACCACAAGCAGTGGATGTGGCGAAGTTTTGCGCTTACTTTATCTGCCCTCACCTTACGGATCTGGAAAGTTATTATCGTATATTTATTCCACCCAAATCCTATGGATGTGTACCAGATCATCGCATGGCTGGGCTGGATTCCCAATATCCTTTTGATTGAATATTTAATTGCAAAAAAACATATATGAAAATTCTAAATTACACTATTGCTTCTTTACTGGCTGTTTCGCTGCTGAGCTGTAAGAAGGACGGAAAAATGAATGAAACGGAAAAGGATTCTGTGGTTGCTAAAAAAGATTCCGCAGCCGTTCCGGAGATTTATAAAGAATATTACGGAATTTATACCGGAGATTTCGCCGGAAAAGAAATGATCACTTCGGAAGATGGTGAGCAATATGAGGATTTCGTGAATAAGAAAATTTCTCTGAAGATCAATAGAATAACAAAAGACAGCGTTTACGGACAAAGTATTGTCAGTGGAAATCAGCGCCCTTTCAGAGGAGTTTTTAATGAAAGTACGAAATCTTTAGTATTGGATGAACCCGGAAATGATAAAACAGACGGCAGGTTTGAAATAAAATTAAGCGGTGACAGCATCACTGGAAAATGGAATGCTTTTAATAAAACCGCAGTAAAGTCACCTTTAAAAACGATTAAACTTTCAAAAAAAGAGTTTGTATATAATCCGAATTTTATGCTGGATAAAGATTCTGATCTGGTAGACTGGTCGAATCCAAAGGATTTTGTGGAAAAATATACAGATGAAGAAACGGGAAAAACTGAAAGCTATACTACATCTAAAAACAGAGTGGCTTCTGAAGCCATTTTTAAAATAAACGCTTCCAAGCAGAAACTTACGGAAAAGGAGCTTAAAAATTTACGGAAAATAGATCTTGAGATCATCAAAAATTCTGTTTTTGCAAGACACGGCTATTCTTTTAAAAAGGAAACTTACAGGTATTTCTTTGAGCAGACTGACTGGTATATTCCTGTTTCAAATAATGTAGATAAGGAGCTTTCACCGATGGAAAAGGATAACGCTGCCCTGCTGAACCGCTTTATCAAATATGCAGAGGACAAATACGACAGTTTCGGAAGGTAATTTTTAAGCTATGAAAAAAAACCTGTTATTTATCCCATTATTCTGGGCTGTGTCTGTTGCTGCCCAGAAGGATTCAACTGCTGTTCCTGCTGTAGATCCTACAGTACGCACTGAAGCTATGCCAACTAAAATTGCTGAGTTCCCCGACGGACATCAGGCTTTTGTAAAGGAAATACTAAAGTATTTTCATACCTCAGCACTGGTAAAAGCTGACATTATGAAGGCCAAAGCTGTTGCCACTTTTATCGTAGATACAGACGGAAGTATGGTAGATATCAAAATAGAATCCTATGAATATAAAATGGTGAAAGATGAATTTCTGAGAACTCTGAAAATGATCAAAACCAAATGGATTCCCGCAGAAAACAATGGCAAAAAAATCAGAAGCTTAATGAGACAGCCTCTTACATTCAGTCTACAATAGTCTGTTCCTTTTTTTCCGAATGGGTCAACTTCAGCCAAAGGAAAAGCAGCAGACATCCTGCAGCGTAGCACAGAATATCTATCCAAGAAAAAGAGTTTCCAATAACAATATACATCAGGCTTCCAGGACGGAAGCCTAGTTTTTCTGCGACAGTAAAATATTGAGCAAATTCTACAAGACAGGAAAAAACTAAAATTCCGAGGATAAGCTTTTTATCATCCATCTTTACAAAGCTTTTGACAAAGGTATATAGAAGCATAACGACTATAACATCGCCAAGATAGGCCCTGACAAAGAAAATATGTGCCAGTTTTGTTGCGATCAGGACTTCTACAAGAAAAATGACAATGGTAAGAAGAAAATATTTAAGGTTGAATTGTAATTTCATTTCTATAGTGTTTTGGCTAAAGCCCTTTTATGATTCATTATGTACGCGGGCTAAAGCCCGCTCCCTTTGATCTGATACAGCATTATTTTAAGCTATAAAAAATCGGCATTCAATGAACACCGATCCTGTATAAATTCTAAGGCAAATATATTATTTCTTTACTTTTATTGTGCATCCTATGGCCACTGTTTTTGTTGTTTTTACAGGTTCTCCTTTAATCAGAGCATTTATAGCATCCTGAGCGTAATATTCGGATACATCATTCGGATCTTCGTAATTGTTGTCGATGGCACCGATATATTTCACGATATTCTTTCCGTTTTCTTTCTGCAGGACAAAAACATGGGGTGTCTTAGTAGCTCCGTAAAGCGGATAGACCTTCTGCCCTTCATCTACAAGATAGGGAAAGGTAAAGCCTTTCTCCTTTGCTCTTTCGATCATCTGTTTGTAGCCGTCTTCGGGCTGTACGTTCGGATCATTCGGATTAACGGCAATAACCGGATAGCCCTGATCTTTGAATTTCTTATCCAGCTCTACAATCCTGTCTTCGTATTTTTTTGCATAGGGACAATGATTGCAGGTAAATACGACTATAAATCCTTTAGCGCTCTTAAAATCGCTTAAAGAAACCATTTTACCGTCAATATTCTTCAGCTTAAAATCAGCGGCTTCATCTCCCACTTTATAACCTTTTACAGCAGCAGACCCATTTATTTTCTGAGAACCGTATGATGTATGATGTGTTGTTGTAAAGCTTAAAAGTCCGAGCCCGGCAATGAGCACTGCTATTAAAATTTTTAGATTTTTCATATGATATTTTTATTTTAATTCGTTGTTGATGGTCTTTTCCAGGTCTTGTTTGCTCATTTCGCCATCGTTGAAATGTACTTTTCCGCCGTTTTTATAAAAAATGGTTACAGGAATATTTCCGTCCCAATTCTTTTCAAATCTCGGGATCCATGTATTCATTCTTTTGATGTCGTCCAGCAGGATCACTTCGGCGGTCAGATTTTTATTTTTGATAAATTTAATTACCCTTTCTTTATCCACCAGCCTGTCCAGTGAAACCAAAATCATTTTAAATTTTGGATCATCCTTATATTTATTATTGACCTCCATAAAATGCGGCAGCTCTTTCACACAAGGTGCGCAGGTTGTAGCCCAGAAGTTGACCACCAGCAGCTTATCACGATCCTTCTGAATATGTTTTTCAAGGTCTTCATATTTCATAACGGGAACTTTTGTCTCCTGAGCACACAAGGCTGAAAAGGACACAAGAAGGATGAATATATTTAATAAATTCTTCATGCTTAAAATTAGTAAATGCTTTCCTTTTCTTTAAGTATCAATCTGTTAAACTTTGTTAATGGTTTTCATTTTTTTAAAATTTTTTATCACCAACAATAGAATTATATAAAAATAAAATGTAAATTAGCTATAACCAAACTAAAATTATTATGAAAAAATCAAATCTTCAACCAAGAAAACTTTCAAAGAAAGAATTGAAAGAGATCAGTGGAGGCTTCAGACCTGTATGTCCCAGGGTTGTAAGCTGTATTGATCCGGAAACCGGAGTAGAATTGTACGGCGTTTATGGCATTCAGGATGGATACTGCTGTTAAGAATTTAAGTTAACTTACAAATAATAGGTATGAAAAATTCAAACTTCCAAAGCAGAAAACTCACTAAAAAGGAGTTAAAAGAGATCAACGGAGGTGCTTCATGCGCTGAAGGTCTGTGCAAACTCAGAGGGGTACCCAGCCATTTCATGATCATCGGACCGAGAGGCAGTGACGGATACTGCTGTTAACAGAGAAAACTTTGTACAAAGATCATTTTAAAACCTAATTAAAAATATTTAACATGAAAACAAATCTTCAAAAAAGAAAATTGACAAAAAAAGAATTAAAAGAAATTAATGGCGGTAACGGACCAACCTGTGTTACAACTTGTTTTTGTAACAACGACGGAGAGCTGTACATAGGAGCTTGTACCGCAAAGGGAGTTTGTTGCTAACAGTATAAATGAAAAAAATGATTGGATTAACCTCCAATCATTTTTTTTATCGAATTAAGCTTCATCAAAGCTTCAATAGGTGTCAAAGTATTGATATCTATTTTAGTAAGCTCTTCACGGATATTTTCAAGGACAGGATCATCCAGCTGGAAAAAAGAGAGCTGCATATTTTCTTCCGTTACCCTTTTGATGCTTTCAGAAGTACCTGTACTCTGTGTACGGCTGGCTTCAAGGGTTTTCAGGATCTCATTCGCCCTGTTGACTACTTTTGCGGGCATTCCTGCCAGTTTTGCCACATGAATACCAAAACTGTGTTCGCTTCCTCCCGGAATCAGCTTCCTCAAGAAGATAATATTTCCCTTATTTTCCTGAATGGAAACGTGGAAGTTTTTCACTCTTTCAAAATTAACCGTCATTTCGTTCAACTCATGATAGTGCGTTGCAAATAGCGTTTTAGCCTGTGTAGGATGTTGGTGAAGGTATTCTGCAATAGCCCAGGCAATGGAAACCCCGTCATAGGTAGACGTTCCTCTTCCTATCTCATCAAGAAGAATCAGGCTGCGCTCCGATATATTGTTCAGGATATTCGCAGCTTCATTCATCTCTACCATAAAAGTAGATTCACCGGCAGAAATATTGTCGGTCGCTCCTACCCTTGTGAAAATTTTATCCAAAATCCCGATTTCAGCATGTTTTGCAGGAACAAAGCTTCCAATTTGAGCCAAAAGACACACAATAGCTGTCTGGCGAAGGATTGCCGATTTACCGGCCATGTTGGGTCCTGTCACCATGATGATCTGTTGGGAATCTTTGTCTAAAAAGATATCGTTCGGGATATATTTTTCCCCTAAAGGAAGTGCATTTTCAATGATCGGATGCCTTGCTTCTCTAAGATCAATGGCATACCCCTGATTAAGAACGGGCTTTGTATAGCTCTCTGAAACGGCAAGTTCAGACAGCCCTGCAGCCACATCAAGCTGTGCTATGATATTGGAATTCCCCTGGATCTGATCCATATAAACCATTGCTTCAGCACATACATTCCTATACAGCTCGTTTTCCAGCACGCCTATCTTTTCCTCGGCTCCAAGGATCTGACTTTCATATTCTTTCAGCTCTTCGGTAATATAACGTTCCGCATTCACAAGCGTCTGTTTTCTTAACCAATCGGCTGGGACTTTATCTTTATGGGCATTCCTTACTTCTATATAATATCCGAAAACATTATTAAAATCAATTTTAAGACTTGAAATTCCCGTTCTTTCTATTTCTCTCTGGCACATTTCATCCAGGAAACCACGGCCTTTGCTCTGAAGATTCCTCAATCGGTCGAGCTCTTCCGAAATATTTTCCTTAATTATATTCCCTTTGGAAATATTTACCGGAAGCTCTTCATTGAGGTGATTCTGCAAGAATTTGATCAGCTCATCCATATCAAACAATGGTTCCAGCCAGGCCAGAACATCGGCATGTGGATGGAGCAAAGCTTTTATCTGATGAATATTGATAAGACTCTGACGCAGATATCCCAATTCTTTTGGTGAAATCTTTTCCGCAGCCAGTTTGCCCATCAACCTGTCCAGATCAGAGATGGATTTCAGCAGCTGGCAGATTTCATATTTCAGCTGGTCATTTTCATTCAGGAAATCAATCAGCGAAAGTCTTCTCATGATCTCGTCCACTGATTTCAAAGGGAGAATAATCCTTCTCCTCAATAGCCTACCACCCATCGGGGTAGAGGTTTTATCAATAATATCCAGCAGCGATTTTCCCTGTGGATTGCTAGGATAAACAATTTCGAGGTTTCTTAAGGTAAAATTGTCCATCATCAGATAATCTTCCTGTGGAATGATCTGAAGTTTTGTGATATGGGCCAGCAGATTGTGATGGGTATCTTCCACCAGGTAAGCAAAAATGGCTCCGGCAGCCGTAATGGCCAGCGGAAGATTTTCAATACCGAAACCTTTTAAAGAATTCGTTTTAAAATGGGAAGTCAGTTTTTCGTAGGCAAAATTATACTGGAAAGCCCAGTCTTCAAGCTTAAAGGCACTTTTATTTTTAAGCTGTTCCGGCAACTGAACACTTCTCTGATAAACAATTTCGCTTGGATCAAAAGTATTGATGATATGAAGTATCTTTTCCAGGCTTCCTTCGCTCACTAAAAACTCACCGGTAGAGACATCCACCATCGCGATTCCATACTTTTCTTTTTCCTTGTGCAGAGAAAGAAGGAAGTTATTCTTTTTTGAATTTAATACTTGGTCGTTGAATGTAACTCCCGGTGTCACAAGCTCTGTAACCCCTCTTTTTACAATCCCTTTGACCGTTTTCGGATCTTCCAGCTGATCGCAGATGGCTACTCTCATTCCGGCTCTTACCAGCTTTGGAAGGTAAGAATCCACTGAATGGTGTGGAAATCCTGCCAGCTCTATATGCCCCTCTCCATTAGCTCTTTTGGTAAGAACAATACCCAGAATCTGAGATGTTCTCACGGCATCCTGACCGAATGTTTCATAAAAGTCTCCAACCCTGAACAACAGCAGTGCATCAGGGTATTTAGCCTTGATGGTATTGTACTGTGTCATTAACGGGGTTTCCTTCTTGGTTTTTGCCATAATAAAAAATGAGCCCCAAATTTAAATAAAATAAATTCAGGGTTTGAAATTGTGATGAAATTAATCTTGTTATGGTGAGCAAATGGAGTTTATACGGAAGTTCATTAAGTTTTAAGAATCGAGAACAGGAAGTATAAACTTACAGCTTTGTATTCAGGCTTCCAGATCTATCTTCCCGATTTCATCTTTTTTCCAAAAGCCTCCATCCCTTTCTCATAAGCCCATTTCTGCTTGTAATTCACCCATTTAGCTTTAAACAGCTTACGAAGAAACTTATCTGTGTATCTCATGATAAAAACATGGTACATCATATTGGCAAAAACATTTGGTTTATTGGGCAGAGCTCTGAGCGACATAGAAAATCCAGGTTCCAGGTACCTGTTGAAGTGCCAGAATGCCCCCGGAATGAAAAGGGCATCACCATGTTCCATAAAAATTTCATAGCCTTTTGCATATTGTAAGGCGGGAAACTTCTCATAATCAGGATTTTCATAATCTATATCGTAAACCGTATGTACGGAAAGCGGCACTTTATATAAAAAGGCAGATTGTTTTTGATCAAATAGCAGGATTCTCTTTTTTCCTTCAAAATGAATATGAAGAAAATCTCCGAGATCCACATCGTAATGCATCAGCACATGGGCCTCACTTCCGCCAAAGAAAAGAGTTGGAAGCCGCTTAAAAAACCTGATCCCAAGGTCAGGATATGTAAAATTTTTCAGAAGTTCCGGAAGCCGGTCTGTGATGATGTAGAAAAAAATACGCAGATCCGAAGGTCCACTTTTGATCCGGTCTATATAATCCCTCATCTTCATATTCGCCACAGGAGCGTCTGAACTTTTGGAAGCATCAGCCGGTTTATTATCATACAGCGGCACATCCTGATCACCTGCTTTCTCACGGATATAGGCAAGATTCCATTTATCAAAAGCCTCCCACCTGCCCGCAAAGTTTTTGATCAGAAGCGGCTTATGTTTTTTAAAATACTTCTTCTGAAAATCTTCTTTACTGATATCGTTAACTACATCTACGTTTTCGAGGATCATCTTCTTTGTTATTTAATGCGAAATAAAAATAGTGTTTTTTTGAAATCTGTGAAAATTAAAAATAGATACAGTTTATCATTAGCCTATTCAGCTTAAGGCATAAAACAAAAAAGAAAGTACCCCTCCTACAATAAAAACCACACATCCCTGTGGGTTTTTAGATCTTCTTTTACCTCTTCCAAAAGTATTTACATAATGCCCACTCACCCATTTTCCATTCTTTTTAAAATGTCCTTTTCTATAATATCCCATTTTATTTTTTATTACAAAGAAACAGTATGGGCTGGAATCAATTTTATGGGTTCCCATAAAGCAGAGCTCAAATGAAAAAATTATATTTGTAAGACCAAGTGAATATAATGAGAGCCTACAATACCAAACATTTCCTGAAGATCCTTTTCAGTATGCACAAAAGCGATACCATGAAGATCCTTTTTCCGACGATGCTGCTGGTGGGGTTTTATTCCTGGGGAATCCAGTATCTGGAAGTGGAATACCTTCATCTTACCACAAAATCCAGGGTAAGTAATGTTGGAATGATCCATTCCCTTTTAGGCTTTGTTCTTTCACTGCTGTTGGTTTTCAGAACGAATACAGCCTACGACAGATGGTGGGAAGGCAGAAAGCTTTGGGGGAAGCTGGTGAATGATACCAGAAATTTTGCCGTAAAGATCAATGCTATTTTGGGTGACAACCGGCAGGATGCAGAACAGATTGCAAGGTATCTGAAGTATTTTCCGCATTTCTTAGCCAAGCATCTTTCACAGGAATCCACAAGACTGGCTTTGGATGAAGACTATTCCGAAATTGAAAAATCACTGAAACATCACGGCCCAAGTGAAATTGTAATTCTTTTGACCCATAAACTCAATCAGCTGAAAAAAGAAGGTAAGATATCAGATCTCGAGATGCTGTATCTTGACACTCAGCTTTCCGGGTTTCTGGATGTGTGCGGTGGCTGCGAGAGAATTAAAAATACACCTATTCCCTATTCCTATTCTTCGTTTGTTAAGAAATTTATCATCTTATATGTACTGGCACTTCCGGTTGCCTATGTGATTACGATCGGACTTCTGATGATTCCTCTTACTGTATTTGTCTATTATGTCCTGATGAGCCTGGAACTCATTGCCGAGGAAATTGAAGATCCTTTTAATAATGATGAAAACGATATTCCGATGGAAGCACTGGCTCAGAATATTGAGAAAAGTGTTCATCAAATTATGGGTTTAAAAAAGTAAAATCAACCCTAAAGGTTGATTTCTTTCAGTTCTCCGTCCTGTTTTATTTCTACAAACTTACTTTCCCGGTTTCCGGCAGAATAGCCATAGAAAAATGTCTGATATATTGGCGTGGAATACAGATATCCTCCGTAAGCATTGTAAGCATCCGACTGCCCGGTTTGTTTCTGATAACTTGCTGTTGCCGTGAAGTTAACGATCGTTTCGAGATAATATTTTCCCGGCTTTAATTTCTCAAATTTAAATCGTCCGTGGTCGTCCGTCAAAACTTCGATTCTGTATTTGAACGCTTCCTCAGACATATAAACCGTTGTTTTCTTATTCTCGTACTTTTTCCTCATTTTGTAAAATTCATCAAAATAAGGTGTTACAGGAAAAAGCAGCACAACAGTTCCTTTCGGTGCGTAATGCTTTTCACCAAGAAGAGGCTTTATTCCCCAATTATTTTTCTGTTTGGTAGAAGCAATGCCTTCAATGGTAGATTTTCCGTAACCGATCATGTCCTGAGCCAGCTTTTTATCAAAGAAAGCTTGCGGGTAATAGGTATTCTGTGCCTGTAAAAATATAAAAGCAAATACCAACAGCAGTAAAGCAGATGTTTTTTTCATGTTAATATTTTAAGTCAAATATAAGTATTTTACTATTTTTGAAATAAAAAAATCTATGAAATACTTTTTTCTGCTGTTAATGACCGCGTCATCGTGGGCCATCGCACAAAAACCATGCGGATTCAAAGACGGGCTGCAGGAAGGAACCTGCAAAGCTTTCTATGATAACGGGCAGCTAAAACAGACTCTCGAATGGAGAAAAGGGAAAGTTGACGGGGATGCTGTTTATTATTATGAAAACGGGAAAATCCAGGCCAAGGGTGAATACAAAAAGGACTTTAAGGTAAAAGAATGGTCTTATTATGACAAAAATGGTGTCCTTACTTCAAAAGAGGTCTTCAGAAACGGGGACAAAAATATCTATGACAACAGCTTTACGGCTACTTTCTACACCCCTTCCGGAGCAGTGGCGGAAATTTCCAATTATAAATTTGCTAAATTACAAGGTGAAAGCAAAACTTTCTACGAAAACGGGAAATCGGTAAAGCAGATCGGGCAATATGAAAACGGGCTTGCTGTCGGAAAATGGAAAGTATTTTATCCGTCAGGAAAAGTACAGCGCGAAACAGAATTTGCCAACGATAAATGGAACGGAACCCGCGTGCATTACCGCGAAGACGGAAGCGTTGAAAAGACAGAGATCTACAGAGACGGAAAATTAATCTCAACAAAATAAAAAAATTGGTACAGAAACTAAAACTGGAAGAGCTTAACAGAATAGATGTGGAAACATTTAAAAAGGTTGAGAAAATTCCATTGGTCATTATTTTAGATAATTTAAGGAGCATGCACAATGTGGGGGCATCTTTCAGGACAGCCGACGCTTTTCTTATTGAAAAGATCATCCTTTGCGGTATTACACCACAGCCGCCACACCGCGAGATCCACAAAGCAGCACTCGGAGCTACGGAAAGTGTGGATTGGAGCCACGAAAGCGACATCAATGTGGCTATTAGCGATTATAAAGGCCGTGGATATGAGATTATCGGAATCGAACAGACCACAGACAGCCAAATGATCACTGATTTCAGTATTGATAATTCAAAAAAATATGCGTTGATCTTAGGAAATGAAGTGGAAGGAATCAGTGACGAGGCTCTTCCGAATATTGACACATTTCTTGAAATCCCACAGCTCGGAACAAAACACTCCCTGAACGTAAGTGTATGCGGCGGAATTGTGATGTGGGAATTCGCAAAAGCCCTAAAATAAAAAAACTGCATATGTCCTTAAAAGACAGTGCAGTTTGAAATAAATCTAATAAAAAGTAAAAATGAAAGGCGACAAAGATACCTTTTTTTTCTTTACGGACAAATTTTAACATCGCTTTTTTTATTTTCTTCTAAAAAAAGTGATGGTTTGAGAAAAAGTTTCATTTAATTTTTTATAAATTAGCACAATGTTTATCAAGGATTATATCTCAAAAGACTTTCCGTGTTTTAGCCTGACTGACTCAATAGAATCAGCGAGGGATACATTAGAGGATTTTGGCTATTCTCATATTTTCATTAAAAAATCCCATCACTTTTACGGAGCTATTGCAAAGGATTTTCTTTACGAAGGCGACGGGATATTAAAGGATCTTGAACACCAGATCGAGCGGTTTGCCATCCTGGAAGATAATAATATCATGGACAGCATCCGTCTTTTCTATACGTTCAATGCCAATGTGATTCCGGTGATCAATAAAAATGAAAAGTATCTTGGGTATATCACCTGTGAAGATATTTTCCAGAATTTCTCCCGCTATCCACTGTTTTCAGAAACCGGAGCCATCCTTACGATAGAAACACCGGCCAGGAAATATTCGATGACGGAAATCGCCAATATCGTGGAAAGCAACAATTCGAAATTCTATGGAGGATTCATCACATCCATGTCTGATGAAATGATCCAAATAACCATCAAGATCAGCAATGAAAACCTATCCTCGATAGATGCCACTTTTGACCGGTATGATTACAGAATTGTTCAAAAATACTATTCGGATGAAAAATCAGATCTGTTTAATGACCGGTTCGGGTTTTTCCAAAAATTCATAGAAATATAACATGAAGGCAGCCATATATTCTCAGAAAAAAGACCTCGATACTTTTTTATATTTAAGCAAGTTTATTTCAGAACTTGAAACCAGAGGCGTAAAATCTGTTCTGTATGATGAAATGGCTGAAGCGCTTCAGTTCTCAAAGATATTTGAAACATTCAACAGCAAGCAGGACCTTCTGGATAAAGAAGTAGACCTTTTCTTTACTTTCGGGGGCGACGGAACGATCGTGAATTCATTAACCTTCATTGAAGATCTTGAAATCCCGATTGTAGGCGTAAATACCGGAAGATTAGGGTTTTTGGCCAGCTTTACCAAAGAAGAAGCATTCAAAGAACTTGACGCGATTTTAAAAGGCGATGTCAAAACAAGCCGCCGTGCCGTTATTGAGGTTGTGTCTCCGAAATCTGGTGATTTTTTCCCATATGCACTGAATGACGTCACCATATCAAGAAAAGAAACAACCTCAATGATCACGGTAGATTCGTATATCAATGACGAATTTCTCAATGTATTCTGGGGTGATGGTGTTATTGTTTCCACGCCTACTGGATCTACCGCTTATTCTTTAAGCTGTGGCGGACCGATTATCTCTCCGAACAACGAAAATTTTGTCATTACTCCTATTGCTCCCCACAATCTGAATGTGAGACCTTTGGTGGTAAATGACAAAGTAGAAATAAAATTTAAAGTAGAAAGCAGAGTACCACAGTATTCTCTTTCTCTGGACTCCAGGCTGGTCCATATAGAAACCGACAAAGAAATTATCATCAAAAAGGCCAGTTTTCAAATTCTTCTGGTACAGCCTAACCATTTAAGTTTCTACGAAACAATCCGTCAGAAGCTGCTTTGGGGAAGGGACAAAAGAAATTAGTAATTCCTCAAAAATGATTACCTTTACAGGAATTTTAAAAACGCCTAATAATTTAAAATAAAAAGTAAAACATGAGCAGAATTTTTCCGGCAGGAGTTGCCACAGGTCAATTAGTTACTGATATTTTTCAGTATGCCAAAGAAAACAAATTTGCACTGCCTGCAGTAAACGTAATTGGTTCAAGCAATGTAAATGCTGTTATGGAAACTGCAGCGAAATTAAACTCTCCTGTAATTGTCCAGTTTTCAAATGGCGGAGCTGCATTCAACGCAGGGAAAGGATTAAGCAATGACGGACAGAAATCAGCTATTTTAGGAGCTATCGCCGGAGCAAAACATATCCACACACTGGCAGAAGCTTATGGAGCAACTGTTATTTTACACACAGACCACTGCGCTAAGAAATTATTGCCATGGATCGACGGACTGATGGATGCTAACGAAGAATTCTTCAAGCAAACCGGAAAGTCTCTTTATTCTTCTCATATGCTTGATCTTTCTGAAGAGCCTTTGGAAGAAAACATCGAAATTTCTTCTCAGTATTTCGAAAGAATGGCTAAGCTTAAGATGACTCTTGAAGTGGAAATCGGGGTTACAGGCGGTGAAGAAGACGGTGTAGACAATTCAGACGTTGACAACTCAAAATTATATACCCAGCCGGAAGACGTAGCTTATACTTATGAAAAATTAAAGGCTATTTCTGAAAACTTTACCATTGCTGCTGCTTTCGGTAACGTACACGGAGTTTACAAGCCAGGAAACGTGGTTCTTACCCCGAAAATCCTTGACAATTCCCAGAAATATGTTCAGGAGAAATTCGGAACAGCTGACAAGCCGGTTAACTTTGTATTCCACGGAGGTTCCGGATCTACTTTAGAGGAGATCAGAGAGGCTATCGAGTACGGAGTTATCAAAATGAATATTGACACTGACCTTCAGTTCGCTTACACGGAAGGTATTAGAGATTATATGGTTAACAATATTGATTATTTAAGAGCTCAAATCGGAAACCCTGAAGGAGAAGAAAAACCTAACAAGAAATTCTATGACCCGAGAGTTTGGGTAAGAAAAGGTGAGGAAACGTTCTCTGCAAGACTGGTTAAAGCGTTTGAAGACTTAAATAACGTAAATACGCTTAAATAAATTTAAATAAAAGATAAAAGATGTATGAAAGCGGTTTAAAAATCACTTATCATTCATCTTTTATCTTTTATCATACATCAATTATATAGATATGGCATTCGACTGGTTTAAAAGAAAAGCAAAAAACATTACCACCTCCACTGATGAAAAAAAGGATGTGCCCAAAGGTCTTTGGCATCAGACTCCATCAGGAAAAATAGTGGAGCATGATGAATTGAGAAGAAACAGCTATGTTTCTCCTGAAGACGGATTTCACGTAAGAATAGGAAGTGCTGAATTTTTTGAGATCCTTTTCGATGAGGGTAAGTTCACTGAAATGGATGCCAATGTTGAAAGTATTGACATCTTAAATTTCAAGGATACAAAGCCTTATAAAGACCGTTTAAAAGAGGTAAGAGCCAAAACAAAACTTACAGACTCCATCAGAAATGCAGTAGGAACCGTAAAAGGAACTGAAATGGTTGTTTCATGTATGGATTTTGCCTTCATCGGCGGATCTTTAGGTTCTGTAATGGGAGAAAAGATCAGGAGAGCGGTAGATTACTGTATCGCCAACAAGCTTCCGTACATGATCATCTGCCAGTCCGGAGGAGCAAGAATGCAGGAAGCAACTTACTCCCTGATGCAGCTTGCCAAAGTTCAGGCTAAGCTTGCCCAGCTTTCTGAAGCGGGACTTTTGTACATCGCTTACCTTTGTGACCCTACTTTTGGAGGCATTACAGCTTCTTTCGCTATGACAGCAGATATTATCATGGCTGAACCGGGAGCACTAATCGGTTTTGCAGGTCCAAGAGTAATCCGTGAGACGATCGGAAGAGATCTTCCGGAAGGTTTCCAGACCTCTGAATTCCTACAGGAAAAAGGATTTGTAGATTTCATCGTAAAAAGAACTGACATTAAAGATACAGTAGCCAAAACAGTCAATTTATTGGCTGTAAACCCTTAAGATCTGTAACAAAAACTATACGGTCTCTCTCTAATTAGGGAGAGATTTTTATTTATGAGGACTTTTAAGATATTTTTTAACACCATCCGAAGCATGAGCCTGAAAAAGATCATGCGTCTTTTATCACTCCTTCTTCCCCATCCTCTTTTTGCTTTATTAAGCTTTTATGCAACGGCTCAGGCTTTCGCCATTGCCCAGAAAATGTTTCCCGAAACAGCTTCCAACAACGGTATTGGAAATGCTTTCAGACATGCTTTGTGGTGCTGCTTCATCATGATGTACTGCTGCAAGGTATCTTCTCCGGAAAAAGCTTTGGATTTCTGCAAAAGACTTACGGATATGCATGAAGAACTGTTTCCCAACAAGCCTTTGGAAACCAAAATGGATCTTCACAACAATAAGATCGGCATGGATTATTTCATGGAACTGCTTCCGGGAATCCACCGCCAGTTTTTTGAGAAAGGCTTTTTTATCGACAGCCTGGCTAAAAAAATGGATGATGCAAAAGTTTTGAAAAATCTGGATGATGATTTTGAAGGGTATCTGGTTTATCTGGATTGATATGAGTATATTGTAATGTATTTTCATAATTCAGCGGTAAAAAAATTCGCCAGTTGGATGATGATGACGCAAAACTAATATACCATGAACGAAAGATACTCAAGAAACAGGCTTTATATAAGCCCGGAAGAACAACGCATTATCAAAAACTACCCCATATTATTAGCAGGAAGTGGAATCGGAAGCAACATTGCTGAATGTGCTTTACGTTTCGGTTTTGAAAATATCACGCTTATAGATGGCGATATCATAGAGGTTTCAAACCTGAACCGACAAAATTATACTAATGAAGATGTTTCCTTGTACAAGGCTGAGTCTTTATATAATCGTCTTAAGAGTATTAATCCGGAAGCTAATATTCGATACATTAATGATTTTATAACTGAAGAAAACTTAGACCAGGTTCTTGACAATATTTCCATTGCTTTTAATGCACTGGATTTTACTTCCAATATCCCTATTCTGTTTGATAGGGCCTGCCAGGAAAAAAAGATTACTGTTTTACACCCTTACAACCTAGGATGGGGCGGCCTGGTTACCACTATAACACCGGATAGTCAGAATTTAGAAACCCTGGGAGACGAAAACAATATTAACGAATTAAATGTTGTGATATCAGCCTCTCAATACTTAAAAAAATCCGGTAAAAATATGGACTGGCTTGATACAATAATAATGAATTACAAGGAAGAAGAAGAGTTACTGCCCCCTCCACAGCTCGCTGTCGGGTCATGGCTTGTCGCCGGAATATGTACTACTCTTCTATATAAAATTGCTACAGGGAAAAGCTTCAGACAATTTCCGGAATTTTATTTCACCTCTATTATGGAATAGTTTACAACAATTTGTTATTGGTGGCATATGACAGTGCCTCTGTAATATTCTGAACATTGATTTTGTCAAAAAGCTTCCTCCTGTGGAATTTAACAGTATCCGGTGTCAGATATATTTTTTCAGCTATTTCGTTGATCGTTAAACCCTGGGCATACAGGAATAAAATTTCTGTTTCTCTTTCTGTAAGCTTTATTTTAGTACTCTTTACCCATTCATTTTGTGAAAGGTTGAATTTCCATATCTCATCACTTCCATCCTTCAATATCTCAATATTGCCAGATTTATTATTTTGAGAAAGGGATACAATACACATAGCTTTCCAGATTTTCCCTTCATTGGTTAAAAAAAGGGGAGTAAGCTTATGATTGATCAAAATGTTTTTTTTGCTGTCTTTTACCAAATGAAAATCATAAGAAATAATGTGCTTTTTTCTTTCTTCAACAGGAATGTTTTCATAAAAATTAAATCCTACTTCATTTATTCTGAGTAACAACTCCAGATCGTCCGGTTTCACGTGCTTAAAGTAAAAAGCGTAACCCAGCTGTTGAACTTCACCCGGAGAATGCCCGCACAAGAACAATGGATTATCTGAAACATATTCAAATGTTTTTTTCTGATAATCTATAATGTAAACGCTTTTATAGGTTATTCTGGAAAATGCCTTTACAGACTCCAGATAATCAAAAGTCTGCAACAGTTCATTTTGTGATAAGTTATGCACTGTGTTTTTTTCCGAAAAGAATTTATCAATATCACTCATTTTTTAGTAAAAAATGTCCCACTACACAAAAGTGTAGTTTTAAAAATTCAATAACAAATCTACACAAAAGTGTAGCAGAAACCTATTCAAAACGGAATAAATTTATTTAAAATAACTAAAACCATGAAAAATATTAAACTATCTGTTTTGAATCAATCTGATTTAGAACAGCTTGCGAGATTTGTTGTTGAAGAGAATTTTTCACACCATGATGAAAAAACATCTGATATTCAAAGCATTATGAACAAAGAAATAAAGTACATTCATGATGAAGAATTACGCTTTTCCAATTCAAAGGTTCTGATTGCTAAAAATTATGACAACGAAATTATTGGATCCATCAGAACTCTAAGATGGAACCATAGTGACATCCTTCCTATCGAAAAAATGTTTTCCATTAACCTCAAAGATCTTATTAATACTAACCATTATGAGATCTGGCATATTGGAAGATTTGCTATAAAAAAAGATCCCGATGAAATGGGTATCCGTCTGTTCAAAATGCTGATGGCCCACGCCATTAGTGATGTTTGCAAAAACAATAAGGCCATTGCAATTGCAGAATGTGACGTAAAACTATTAAGAACCCTTAAAGTACTTGGTATTGAAGCCATTGCCATTACTACTTCCATTCACTATTTGGGTTCTGAAACAGTGCCGGTAATTCTTACCTATCCGGGATTGAAAAATTTCCTTGATAAGCACAGGCACCTTCTGTGCAGCAGCAGTGAACAACTACACCAAGGTGTAGTTTTACCTAATCACCAACAATACTACACTTTTGTGTAGCATCAAAAAAAAACTGAGTTTCTAACTTTGATTTCAATGAAGAAAAATATATTAATTCTTTTCAAAATTATTATTCTTTTTACAGGAATAATCATAAACGGACAAAGTGTAACCGGGAAGCTGATAAGTTCTCAACAGTCAGGAATTGATTATGCAGAAGTTTCTTTAAGCCAGGAAAAAGCGCGATTCTCCGGCATTAGTGATGAGAAAGGAAATTTCTTCATTAGGGTTCCTCAAAATGGAAATTATAAGTTATCAGTATTGAAAGATGGAAAATTAATCTATGAAAAAGATCTGGAAATTATAAATGATATTAAGGAAAAGATAACAATTGACAATAAAGAGGTTTCGATTCAGGAAATTAACGTTTCAAGAAAGAAAAAACTGATTGAAAGAAAAGTTGACAGACTTGTTTTCAATGTTGAAAATTCAATTTCAGCCACAGGTGGGGATGCAATGGATGCTTTAAACATAACACCAGGCCTATTTGTTCAAAATAATAAGATTTCAATGATAGGAAAAAGCAGTATGGCTATAATGGTTAATGACCGGATACTCAATCTTTCGGGTGATGATCTTGCCAATTTTCTGAAAAATATCCGAACCGAAGATATCAAATCAATAGAAGTGATAACGAGCCCCCCTTCTAAGTATGACGCACAGGGAAACAGCGGACTTATTAATATCATTACAAAAAACGCAAAGACAGATTCTTATAATGGGAATGTAAGGCTCACATTAACACAATCTAAAAGATTAAGCTCAAATACAGGAACAGGATTTAATTATAACAGAGGCAAGCTTACATTCACATCAAGTGTAAACTATGGAAACGGCAGTCAGGAGCCTTATCAAAAGTATACACTTGAATATCCGAACTATACATGGAAAGAAGAAAACGTTAAAAGAAGCTATATAAACAATTTTGGAGGCCGGTTCACTATTGATTACAAAATCAATGATAAAGTAAGAATCGGGGGCGAATACTCAGGTTCTGTGAGCAATCCGCTGATCAAATCACAAAACAGTTCTTCCATATTTAATACTTCTCAAATATTGGACTCTCTGATCCAAAATAACTCAAGAATTGAGATTAATCGACATTCAAATGCATTTAATTTATATTCTGTTATCAAATTAGATACAATAGGTCGTAAAATAAGTTATGATTTTGATTACCTGAATTTTAGCACAAGTGCATTGAATAATTTTAATAGCAATTCTTACTTTTCAGATCATACATTGAAGCCGGAAAACTATTTTTCAGCCAGGAACAGCAGTAACCTTGATGTAAATATAATTACATCCAGATTGGATTTTGACTACCCAACACAATGGGCCAAGCTGAATTTTGGAGCAAAACTCACTTTTATTAATAACGAAAGTAATGTTTCTTTTTTCAATACCACACTTGGCATTTCTGAACCTGATCCTTCAAAGTCCAATAGTTTTGAATACAAAGAAAACACACAGGCATTATACATTTCCGGCTCAAAAAAGCTCAGTGACAAAATAGAGGTTCAGCTGGGATTCCGAGGAGAGAATACGCAAACGGAGGGAAATTCGGTTACTCTTTCTCAAAAAAATAAAAATGAATATTTTATGCTGTTTCCTACATTCAACATAAGCTATTCTTTTAAAGAGAATAAGTCTCTTGGCCTCAACTATAACAGGAGAATTAACAGACCTACATATAATAACCTGAATCCCTTCAGATTTTATAGTACATCTTTTAATTATGCTGAAGGTAATCCGTTTCTAAGTGCCTATACAACCGATAATATAGAACTCTCTTATTTATATAAGAATTCATATACCATGCTTTATGCAAGTTTTATTAATGATGCGATTGATCAGGTTACCTTTGTAAGTCCGGAGTCTCCCATCCAGCGTGTGATTCCTACCAACGCCTATAACCAGTATAATGTAGGGATTTACCAGGGTTATAGTTTTAGCCTGAACCGGTGGGAAAGCAATAATAATCTTTCGGTGTACTATACAAGATCCCGTTCCAATATCCCGGAATTGAAGAGCAGCAGTGCTTTCTCCGGCAGTTTTAAAACAGTTAATTCTGTGATTCTGGATAAGGATAAAAAATACCGGGCAGAAGTTTCTTTCTTATATAGATTACCTTCTTTGGCAGGAAGTTATGAGCTATCAAGTTTTAGCCAATTAAATCTTGGATTTAAAACAAGTTTATTTAAACAGAAACTCAATGTAACTATTGAAGCTGTTGATATTTTAAAAACCAACAAACAAACTTTTACTCAAACCGTCAACAATATCAGACAGAGTAATTATGACTATGCAGACATTAGACGAATAAACCTCACTTTGGTTTATGGCTTCGGTCAGAAACTGGATCTATACAGAAAAAAGGAGGTAAACACCGAGGAAAAACAAAGAATAAATTAAGATTTAACAACTTTCCATGTTTATAATTTTAGCAATTATCAGCAGGAAAAGTTTTTAGATAAACGCTTGCAAGCAAAGAGCAAATAAAAAATTAATCTCTCTAAACTATGATTTACTTGTTTAATATTTTAAAAACTAAAAACAATGGAAAAGTTTTTTCTAAAAAAAGACGAATTGCTAGACATCTGCAAATCATCTGAGAACGAAGAATTATCTTCAAAAGCAGTTTTATTAGAGAACATCTTAAACGAGGATGTTGTTGGTGGAACAGGTATAATAGGCTATGCTCAGTCTTATTCGCAATCCTATACCGAACACTACGGACAGTCATACTCCAGACAAATTGATGTTACCTTAACACAATTGTAAAATCTCATTAAGAGACTGTCTTTAAAAAGACAGTCTCTTATAAAATTATCATCAGACTTTTAAACAATCTTATATAGGCTTTTAACTGATGCTTAAAACAGTTCTGCTTCATTTGTAATAAATAACCATTAAAACCATTAAAGCATGAGAAATATCGATCAAATAGTATTAAAAATTTGCAGCAGATGTAATATCAACTGTACCTACTGTTACATGTATAACATGGGAGACAGTTCATATATTCATCAGCCCAAGTTTATAAGTATTGAAAATGTACAAATTCTGGCGGAGAGAATAAAAAAGCACTGTGTTCAGCATGATCTGAGAAAATTCAGTATTACTTTTCATGGAGGAGAACCTTTACTTTATGGGAAAACTAAAATGATCACGATCATAGAAATTCTAAAATCCATAGAGAATGACAACCTTAAGATCGTTTTAGGCCTGCAGACCAATGCCCTATTAATAGATGATGAATGGTGCGAGATTTTTAATAAATATAAAATGGGAATTGGAATAAGCCTTGATGGAGTAAAAGAAATCAATGACCAAAACAGAATAGATTTTAAAGGAAAAGGAACTTATGACAAAGTAATTCGTGGCGTTAATAAATGTCTCGAGCATTCTGTGGATTTTGGTATTCTTTCTGTTGTCAATTCAAAACTCAATCCAATAGATTCTTATAGACATTTCTGTAGTCTTGGTATCCTGGGATACGATTTATTGTTATTGGATAAAAACCATGATGCTCATGATTCCGCAGAATTCGAAACCGCCGACTGGCTGATCAAGATTTTTGACGAATGGTATCCCCATAAGGAGGGAATCGCAATCAATTACTTCGTAAATATGCTTAATGGGATTTATGGGTTAGATATAAAATCCGATGCTTATGGAAAAGGGTATAACAAGACTATTATTATTGAAACAAATGGAAGTATTGAAACACTGGATGTACTAAAAATCTGTGGAGAAAGCTTCACTAAAAACAACCTTAATATCATAGATAATGATCTTGATGATATTTTTGATTCAGAACTGATCAGGCTCTATTATCATTCTAATTTTTTCCTTCCCAAAAAATGTCTTGCATGTCCGGTTCAGGATATATGCGGAGGCGGATATATTCCTCACAGATATAGTGCAGAAAACGGATTTAATAATCCTACCATATATTGTAATGACATGCTAAAGCTCATTACACACCTTCAGAATAAAGTGGTTGATGCCATGATTCCGGAAATAAGGGAAAGATCTCAGGTTCAGAAACTCACTTATGAGCATGCCTTGGAAATCATCAATGAAACCCTGCCTACCATTCAGGAACCTGAATACACAGACTTTTTAGAAAGCTTCCGAAAAACTGAATATGCTTAAAAAAAACTTTCCATTTATCAAGCAATTAGACAGTCAGGATTGTGGTTTCGCTTGTTTGAGAATGATCGGCAAATATTACAATGACAATTTTCATATTGAAAATGAAATCATTACCGGCTCCAATATTTCAAGACAGGGCTTATCCATTTCTGACCTTAAAACCATCTCTAAGGAAGTGGGGTTCAACCCTATTCCCGTAAAATTGGATTTCCAAAAAATGGTGAAAAATGTTCAGCTGCCTTCTATTTTTTTTTGGAACCAGAATCATTATGTCGTTGTATACAAAATCACAAAATCCAAAATTTTTGTTGCAGATCCCGGATTCGGAAAAACGGTGTATAAAAAAGAAGAATTCATAAAAGGATGGACCCAAAATGGGGATGATGGAATTATACTTGTTTTGGAACCGACAGAATCATTAATGTCAGTTAAAAAAAATACCGTTAAGGCAAAAATGATTAACCTGAATTATGTTACCCAATACCTCAAAAAACATAAAATACAGTTTTTCCTTATTGCTTTAACCCTTTTATTATCATCCTTTATAGAGCTTATTTTTCCCTTTTTCACCCAAAAAGTGGTTGATAAAGGAATTATCCATAAAAATATTAATTTTATATACCTTGTACTGAGTGCACAGATCATTCTTTTCTTAAGCAAAATATCGCTGGAATATTACCGCTCCTGGTTGTTCATGCATATAAGCAGCCGGATCAGCTTTTCCATCATTTCTGATTTTCTGATAAAACTGACAAGGTTGCCTTTTCAGTATTTTAATTCCAAGAACATCGGAGACCTTACACAGCGGATTAACGATCATAAAAGAGTCGAGGGATTCCTCTCCCAGCAATTGATCCAAACTGTATTTGCCATTTTCAGTGTTGTTGTATACTCGGCAATACTGCTTTATTTCAGTCTTAATATTTTCTTAACTGTGCTGATATGTTCCATCGTTGAACTCCTCTGGATCTTTAGCTTTCTGGAAAAAATAAGAGTAAATGATCACAAGGATTTTTCCCTTCTTTCAAAGGATCAGAACAAAATGTACGAGATGATCAATTCCATTCAGGAAATAAAATTAAATAACCTTGAAGAATCAAAAACAAGACAATGGCAGTCTATCCAGAAAAACATATATTATAACAGGCTGGAAAAACTGAAAATAGATCAGAAATATCAGAGTTACCGTTTTGTAAGCTTCTTTCAGACAATATTAGTTATATTTTTTGCATCTATGGCGGTTATAGATGCTAAAATGACAATTGGGGGAATGTTATCCGTAATGTTCATTCTGGGCGGCATCAGTGCACCTATCAATCAACTGATCACTTTTGTAATGCAATACCAATTGGTTAAAATCAGTTTTGAAAGATTAAACGAAATTCATAATAAAAAAGACGAGGATAATATAAGCACCGTTAATAGCCTTCATGAAACGGAGAATATCAAATTCAGCAACGTAAGTTTTTCTTATGATCATAAAAATTTTGTTCTGAAAAATATTGATTTGCTTATCCCTAAAAATAAGACCACCGCAATTGTAGGAGTAAGCGGAAGCGGTAAAACATCTTTATTAAAATTGATTTTAAAATTTTACACTCCTCAAATGGGAACTATTGAGGTGGGGAATCATCAGATTGATACTATTAACAATCAGCTATGGAGAAATAAATGTGGCGTTATATTACAGGACAGTGTAATTTTTTCAGACACCATTAAATACAATGTGTCATTGGAGGATAACCCGGATATTGAAATGCTGGATAAAGCCTTAGAACTTGCCAATATAAAAACCTTTGTCAACTCTTTATTACTAAAAGAAAACACAATTATTGGAGCTGAAGGGATCGGCATCAGCCACGGACAACGCCAGCGCTTATTAATTGCAAGAACGATTTATAAAAATCCCGATTATATTTTTTTTGATGAAGCCACCAATTCCCTTGACTCGGAAAACGAAAGAATAATTGTAGATAATATAAACAGTTTCTTCAGGAACAGAACAATGATAGTCGTTGCCCACCGGTTGTCTACCGTTATAAATGCAGATCAAATAATAGTGCTGGATAATGGTACTATCATTGAAGCAGGTTCTCACGATGAATTAATCAATTTAAAAGGAAAATATTTTTCTTTAATCAAAAATCAGTTAGAACTAGGAGAATAAAATGGAAAAGCAAAAAAGTGAAACACTGGGTAATATTCCCAAAATCTTAACATACGTGGGGTTTATAATTTGCTTACTGGGCTTATTATCAATACTGTATTCCGTATATATATTATTCTTTTAAGGGAATTGCTTTCTGTAGTTTCACATATATCGTTACAGACCTTTATATCAGTGTGAACTCACCGCTTCACATTGGATTTATTCATTTTTTCTTAAATTTTCGCTACATTTAAGACCAAAATAAACTAAAATGGTCCTCAGCAGAATTTGGTCGGCTTTCATTATCATTGCCATTGCCATAGCCAGTATAAAATACGTTTCATCCGGCCACTACAAAACCATCTTCAATGATATGGTGGTAGGAAAAGGCGGTGACACAGTTCAGATCGCTTCACAGCCGATGAATACGCTTACACCCGTTGTCAGAGACAGTCTGATGAAAAAAAATGATTTTGCAGACAGCAGGATTCATTATAAAACAGATTCCTTAAAACAGAACGTAAACGTTTACAGAGTTCAGGAATCAGACGGGGTGATCGGAACTTCCGAAACTGCAGTAAAAATCTGTATCGGCCTGATTGGGATCATGACGCTGTTTATGGGATTCATGAGTATTGCGGAAAAAGCAGGCGGGATCAATCTTTTAAGCCGTTTTATACAACCATTTTTCTCAAAATTATTTCCTGACATTCCTAAAAACCATCCGGCTTTCGGACATATGCTGATGAATTTCAGCGCCAACCTCCTGGGACTGGACAATGCCGCTACCCCATTTGGTTTAAAAGCAATGGAAAGCCTTCAGACCTTAAATCCTAATAAAGATACCGCCAGCAATTCACAGATCATGTTTCTGTGTCTCCACGCAGGCGGAATGACACTTATACCGGTTTCTATCATTGCGATCAGGGCGTCAATGGGATCGAAAACCCCAACCGATATTTTCCTTCCCTGCATGATTGCCACTTTTGCAGCAACATTGGCAGCAATGATCATTGTATCTCTCTACCAGAAGATCAATCTGCTTCGTCCGGTAGTAATCGCTTATGTAGGGGGAATTTCAGCTCTTATTGCGCTTCTGGTTGTTTATTTGGTTCAATTAAGCAAAGACGAATTGGATACGTTCAGCAAAGTATTAAGTAACGGACTGATTCTCTTTATTTTCCTTGCAATTGTTCTTGGGGCTGTTTATAAAAAGATCAACGTTTTTGATGCATTTATTGATGGCGCGAAGGAAGGCTTCACGACCTGCGTCAAGATCATTCCTTATTTGGTGGGAATGCTAATCGCAATCTCTCTTTTAAGAACTTCAGGCGTTTTTGATGTCATAATAGACGGAATGAAATGGGTAGCCAACACCGCCGGATTTGATCCAAGATTTGTGGACGGACTTCCGACTGCACTGATCAAACCTCTTTCAGGTTCCGGAGCCAGAGGAATGATGGTCGATACCATGGCTACATTCGGGGCAGACAGCTTCCAGGGAAAACTGGCAGCGGTTCTTCAGGGAAGTTCAGATACCACGTTCTACGTCATTGCCGTTTACTTTGGAGCAGTAGCTGTAAAGAATACGAGATATACGGTAATTGCCATGCTCCTGGCAGATTTAGTCGGGGTTATCACTGCAATTGCACTGGCATATTTGTTTTTTGCATAATTTGGTGTCACTTGCTGGGTTTCTAGTTCCTACGTTTTTCAAAAATAGTAAGACTTTACCCTGATTAATATTCAGATTTAAATGAAAAACAGAACAATATCAACTCTTGGGAGAAAAAATAAATAGCTTTATAAAATACGTACAGTTAAGCTGGCGAACATAAAACAAATAGCTGGCAACTAAAAAACCAGCAACAAAATTAAAACTACTATGATTACAGATAAAGAATTCACATTAAGATTAATACGTCAGTTAACTCAAGCATTGGAAAAACTGATCTTAGACAAGCCTGAAGAAAGTTTAATGCAGAAAGAACTGGACTTTGATTCTTTAATGAAAGATATCTTCAAAATAGATTTCACAGAAATTTCTTCGAAAACAAAAGAAGAGATCATCGCAATGGTCAATGAAAGACAGGAGAGAGACCATAAAGATTATTATGAAATGCTGGGCAATCTTTTCTACTTCAAAGGTAAGCAAGGGGATAATAAAGACTTTTTAGACAAAGCAAAAACGTTTTATGAGCTTTATCTCCAGACCAGCGGAATTTTTGCGCTTCCTGTGATCAACAGAATCAATGAAATGAAAAAAGCACTTGAATAAAGTGCTTTTGTATTTTAGAATGTAATTTTATAAGTTCCGGTAGAGGATGTGCTTGCTTTCTCGGCTTTAACATACTTTTTCACCCAGGCTACCGAGGTGGAAGCTACACAGGGATCCGAAACGCCTCCTGCTCTTCTTGCAGAGACTACATTTCCTGCTTTATCTACTGTGTAAGCAATAGTAATAGATCCTCCTGCCGTACAGCTGTGAGATGGTTGTGAACCGCCTCTTCCCATTGTTCCGGGGATATATCCTACCAGTTTTCTGTCGATTCCTACTTTGCTGTCACCGTTTCCATCTCCACCCAGAGGATCTCCCGCATTACCTATTCCGGTACCCGTTCCCTGGCTTCCGGCTTTTGTTCCTCTTCCTCTGATCAGGTTTCCGATGGCTGCAGTTCCCTTTCCGTCACCGTTTCCGGTTTTAGAATTGGAGGTTGCTGCCCCGGATTTCTTTGTGTTTTTTGAAGCACTTGCACTGGTTGCTGCCTTCTTATCTTCTTTTTTGGATTCTTCTTTCTTAGGAACACTTACCTTCGGATTATTTCCTGTAATCACCCTTTCTTTTACCTCAGTTTTCTTCGGTTCGGTTGCCGGTTCAGGCTTTACCACTGTTTTCGTTTCCGGCACAGGTGTTTCAGCCGGTTCAGGAGTTACTTCTTCTGTAGCGGCAGCTAAACTTCCCGGCTGATCAGCAGGTTCTTCAATACCGTTTCCGTTTCTGTTGTCCCCGAAATTGACCAGCATTGTCGTCACCACTTCCGGTTCCTTATCCAGTTCAGGCTTTAGTTTATATAAAAAAACAAAAAGAAGGACCGCAGCCCAAATGAGAATAGAAAGCAATACACTCTTTATTCTATCGCGGGTTTCCTCATTTTTATTTATTAAATAGCTTCTCATTTTAAATGATTCTTTCCGGCTATTCCGGAAACGTTTATTTATCTTTAACTGTTGCAATAGCGAGATTAAATTTATTTTTTTCAGCGATTTCCATGACAAAAACAACATCTTTATGCATGGTATTTTCATCTGCACGAATAGTAAATGATTTATTCGCCTGACCTGTTAATTTACTGACAATGGTTGATTCCAATTGTTCTCTTGTAACGGGGGTATCATCAACAAAATAAGACCCGTCCGGCTTAATACTTACCGTTAAAGGATTCGGAATATTATCTTCTACGGCTCCCGCTTTCGGTAACTTTACATCAATAGCGCTCTGATTGGCTGCTGATGAAGTTATCATAAAGAATATCAGCATCAGCAAGATAACATCTGTCATCGCTGCTAAACTGAATTCCGGGTTGGCTTTATTTCTTCTCTGAATTTTCATAAGAAAGATTTATAAAGGTTTGTTGATAAGGTCCAAAAATTCTCCCGACATATTCTGCGTTTTCAATACAAACTTATCAATTCTGGTTAAAAGAATATTGTAGAAAAAGTTAGCAGGAATAGCTACAGCCAAACCTACCGCCGTTTGTCCCAATGCAGTATAAATACCTTCAGATAGTGTTTTCGGAGAGAAAGATCCTGTTGCATGGGAAAGGTTGAAGAAAGCGATAATCATCCCGATAACCGTTCCTAAAAGTCCCAGCATCGGCGCAATACTCGGCACCACTGCCAAAAGGTTAAGATTCTTCTCCATATTGGCTACTTCTACCTGAGCCTGTGATTCCATGGCACTTACAATGTCCGAAACAGGGCGTCCCAATCTGGAAATTCCTTTTTCCAGAATTCTTCCTTCCGGAGAATTTTGTCTTTTGCAGTAATCTGCCGCTGATTCTATCTTTCCTTCTTTGATAAAATCTTCAATATTGTCCATGAAATTGGCATCTGTTTTTGAAGTAAGCCTTTTAATAAAGAAAAAACGTTCAAAAAACAGGTACAGTGAAAATACACCCAAGGCCAAAACGATAAACATTACAATTTTAGCAAAAGCCCCTCCGTGGAACATGATCTTCCAAAATGAAAATTCTAAATCGTCTGTTGCAACTGCAGGAGCAGTGATCTGTGCAAATAAAATCTGAGTAAGTTCCGTTAACAGCATTAATGTGAATTTTTATAAAAATTTAACGACAAATGTAGTGGAATATTATGAATTGCTCTCTTAAAAATTGCTTAAAAACAACTTAAAATTTGTTATGATTGAGAGACAGCAAATTTCTTTCCAAAAAGAAATTTTGAAAAGAAATCTGATATAAAAATGACGGGGAAATGTTTATTCCTCGTCTATGTCAATAGTATCCTGCTTAAATTCGCATTTCAACCGGAATGGGATTGGCGTAGCGGATCCTGTATAGAAGTCGTCAATAGTCCCTTTCCAGATTACCTGAAGTTCTCCCTCTTCATTTTTCTCAAACTGGAGCTCATTATCATAGATAAAGGCATCTTCGTCGTCGAATAAATCCACTTCCGTGTAGGTTTCTTCATCAGAATCATTAATGGTGATTGTTTTCCCTTCAATCTCCTTTGATTCGATAGGAAAATCAAAAACTTCAAGTGAAAGCTGCGGAAAGTTGTACTGTAATGAATCATCATCTACATGATCCAAACTGTCATCCGTTATAATTTCAACCTCTAATAAATGCTGTTGGTTGCTGTAGACCGCTTTACAATAAGTGTTTCTAATATTGTATTTTAGGGTTTCCTCCGGATGGTAAATTTTTAAAATCCCTTTCATTATTTCTTAAAAAAGAGCTGTAATAATATGATTGTTAAATGCTTTAGACAAAGATAAAAAATTGATTCAAAGTTGAAAATATTTTGAAAATTATTTTTTTAAATCATTATGCCTGATTTTTCCGTACGTCAATAATACTTACTTTTGCTGCATAAAGATTCTGAAAATGAAAAACATTTTATCAAAAGGTATTTTAGGACTGGGACTGATAATCAGCCTTGCTTCCTGCAAAAAATCTGATTCTCCGCTTACGAAGGTAACTCCTACGAATATGGATTCTATTGCATCCAACTATTATGAGCAGTATCTTAAATTATATCCTTTAGAGGCTACTTCTCAGGGAGATACGAGGTATAATGACCAGCTTCCCATCAATATTGACAAAGATTTTATTTCCGGGGAGATCGCTTTTTACAATTCTGTACAGAAACAGCTGGAAAATGTTGATTATAAAGCTCTTTCAGATGACGAAAAGGTGGTGTATGATGTTCTGGACTATACTTTAAAGGATAAAATTGAAGGATATGCCTATCACCCTGAATATATTCCGTTTACCCAGTTTGGAGGCCTTCCGCTGAATTTCCCGCTGTATGGAAGCGGAGAGGGAAGCCAGCCTTTCAAAACCGAAAAGGACTACAGCGACTGGCTGAAAAGAATGGAAAAATTCCCGGACTGGATGAATGCGGCTACAGAAAACTTCCGTGAAGGCATTAATAATAAAGTGGTTCTTCCTAAAAAACTGGTTGTCAAAATGATCCCTCAAATGAAAGCTGAAGAGATCACGACAACTGATATGGAAAAAAATATTTTCTACGGACCTGTCAAAAATTTCCCGAAAGATTTTACCAAAGCCCAGAAAGACAAATATTCGGCTCTTTATGCGGATGCCATTGCCAAAAAGATCATTCCGGCATATACTAAAATGGGCGCATTCCTTGAGAAGGAATATCTTCCGAAAGCCAGGGATACAGATGGCTATAACAGCCTTCCGAACGGAAATGAAATTTACAGATATTACGTTAAAAGCTGGACAACAACAAGGAAAACCCCTGAAGAGATTAACAAAACAGGATTACAGCAGGTGGCCATGCTCCGTGCAGAAATGGAAAAAGTAAAGCAGCAGGTAGGCTTTTCAGGAACACTGGAAGAGTTTATCAACTTTGTGAAAACAGATCCTAAAGCGATGCCGTATAAAACATCTAAAGAGGTTCTGAATGGGTTCAACAATATTTTAGCGAAGATCACCCCAAAACTGAAAACAATGTTCAGTGTAACCCCTAAAACGAAGTTTGAGATCAGACAGACGGAAAAGTTCAGGGAAGCAAGTGCCAGTGCAGAATATATCCAGGGAACTCCGGATGGAAAAAGACCGGGAATATTTTATATGCCTCTTCCTGATCCTGCAAAATTCAATATAACTTCAGGGATGGAGTCTCTTTTCCTGCACGAAGCTATTCCGGGGCATCATTATCAGGTCTCTCTGCAGCAGGAGAATACAAAGTTGCCTAAGTTTATGAGATTCGGATGGTTTGGTGCGTATGGTGAAGGATGGGCACATTATTGCGAAACACTAGGTCCTGAATTCGGGCTGTACACGGATCCTTACCAGAAAATGGGCTACCTGAGCGATCAGATGCTGAGAGCCGTAAGACTGGTCGTTGATACAGGAATTCATACCGGAACGATGAGCAGAGAAGAAGCCATTAAATATTTCCTGAGCAATATTTCCTATGATGAAGCCAGCGCAACTGCAGAAGTGGAAAGATATATGGCAATGCCGGGACAGGCACTGGGGTATAAAATTGGATCTTTAAGAATCCGTGAGCTGAGAGATCTGTATCAGAAAGAGCTTGGAAAGAAGTTTAATCTGGCGAGCTTCCATGATGAGATTTTAAGCCAGGGATGCCTGCCTCTTGATGTTATGAACAGGAAGATGGAACTTTGGGCCAAGAAGCAGAAGTAATTTAATGGAAGAGATTCTTTATAAAATATGTAAGCCACAAATTAATTTTGTGGCTTTTTTGTTTTAGATATTCTTAAATTTAGATCAAATTAATTTTCAAAGGATGATCACAGAAAACCTGAGATCTCTCTACAACAGAGATTTAAATAAGTTAAAAACAGAAATTGAGGCTTACCAAAATGAAGAAGCCATGTGGAAAATTGATAAGAATATTTCAAATTCTGCCGGAAACCTTTGTCTTCATTTGGTAGGAAATCTTAATACTTACATCGGCGCACAGCTTGGAAACACCGGATATGTCAGACAGCGTGATCTGGAATTTTCACTAAAGGATATTTCTAAAATAGAGCTTATTGACAAGGTTAAATCAGTCATTGAAATCGTTGATTCAACGCTTGACAGACTGTCTGAGGCAGAATTAGAAAAAGATTATCCTACCGAAGCCTTAGGCTATAAAATGACAACCGGATATTTCCTGATACATCTGCTTTCTCATCTGAACTATCATCTGGGACAGATTAATTATCATAGAAGATTGCTGGATGTAAAGTGATTTTTTTAATTATTATTTGTTTAACCACCCCGTCAAAAATTCTCTGAATTTTCGCTATCCCTCCACGGGAGGGGAATTTTGCGACTCTTATTTTTCAAACAGCATTTTCGTAATGAAATCCTTCTCCCCTTTCCCTCTTGCGGGAGAATATTCTCTTCCGTAGAAAATAATCTGCAGATGCAGTTTATTCCATACATCTTCCTTCCAGAGATTTTTTGCATCTCTTTCGGTTTCTACTACATTTTTTCCGGAAGTAAGCTTCCATTGCGTCATTAATCTGTGAATGTGTGTATCGACGGGAAAAGCAGGAAATCCAAAGCCCTGACTCATTACCACAGAAGCGGTTTTGTGACCTACGCCAGGAAGCGCTTCCAGTTCTTCATAGGTTTGAGGCACTACTCCATTATGTTTTTCCAAAAGAAGCTCTGCCATTCTTTTCAGGTTTTTGGCTTTTGTATTGGAGAGTCCGATTTCTTTGATCAGTTCTTTGATCTCTGCGACTTCAAGTTTTGCCATTTTTTCAGGCGTTCCTGCAACTTTAAAAAGATTTGGTGTAACCTGATTCACTTTTTTATCGGTGGTCTGTGCAGAAAGCGCCACAGCAACCATTAAAGTATAGGCATCTGTGTGCTCCAAAGGAATGGGAACTTCGGGATAAAGTTTCTCTAATTCGAGCTGAACGAGAGCTGCTCTTTGTTTTTTTGTCATTTAACCATTAAATTTGAGCAAAAATAAATTATTATGCTTAAAGTTGGAGATAAATTACCGGAATTTGAAGGAACCAATCAGGACGGGGAAACGGTAACCTCATCAAAATTGACTGGGAAAAAATTAGTGATTTTCTTTTATCCTCAAGCCAACACTCCCACATGTACTGTTGAAGCGTGTAATTTGAGTGATAATTATTCCAAACTGGAAAAAGCAGGATTCCAATTGCTGGGAATAAGTGGAGATTCTATTAAAAAACAGAAAAATTTCCACAGCAAATTTGCTTTTCCTTATGATCTGATTGCCGATGAGAATCATGACATCATTGAGAAATTCGGAGTCTGGCAGGAGAAAAAAACTTTCGGAAAAACATATATGGGAATTGTAAGAACCACTTTTATTTTCGACGAAAGCAGAATCTGTACAAGAGTCATTGAGAAAGTAACTTCAAAAACTGCTGCTGAACAGATTCTGGAAGGATAATCTAAACAAAAACAGCATGAATATTTTCACAAATTTCACAGTATTAATTATTGTGCTGTTTGTGAAAATATCTTTTCAAAAAAGGATTTATTCTGATTCGTAATACATCAATTCTTCCGTATCACCGGGAATTGTTACGATTCTTTGGAATTTTAACCCTAATTTTTCAATTAATTTTTGGGATGAGAAATTATCTTTTGTGGTAATTGCGGAAATCTTTTTTAAGCCGAAATCATCCATTCCGATAGATTTTATTTTGAAAGCAGCTTCGTATGCGTACCCTTTTCCTTCAAATTCATCCAATAAGGAAAAACCTATATCCACAACATCAAGACCTTCTCTTTCGAAGATTCCCACCGCACCGATTTTTTGATTTCCTTCTTTTGTGACCATCAGATAATTTCCAAAACCAAGCTTTTCCATTTGAGGAAAAAAACGGTTTTTAATATAGTTTTCTGCATCAGCACCCGTTTTCAGGTTACGGTCTCCAATAAACTGAATAAATTTTGGTCTGTTGTAAAGGTCAAGTATAAATGCTCCATCGTCCAAAGATACCGGACGAAGGATCAATCGTTCCGTTTCGTAGAAACTATTTTCTTTTTGTAGGTTTTGTTGATTTTTTAGGCTCATCTTTAGGTTCTTCTTTTTTCTCGATTTTTAAAAGCCTCGGGTTATTGGCACATTTCTTATTGTAAAGTTCAATGTAAGTTCCATTATCCTTGACGTTAGAAACCGTTCCTGTACCCTTGCTTACCGTCAGGGTGTAGTGGGTTTTCTGGTAAGGACATGCTTTTGAGGTAAGTTTGCCTATATCCAGGTAATAATTGCGCGAATCTTCATAGTAATTGCCCGCAACATCTTTAAACTCCTCATCTACCATATATCCGTCAGCCGTCAGGGAAATAGCCGCTTCTTCCGCATTGTCAATTTTACCAACGAACTTTTTCAGGCCTTCAAGATCTGTAATATAATTTATTTTCCCGCCTGCTGCATAAGCGATATAGTAAAAGCTGTCTTCTTCAGGAAAGAGATTAAATCCGGAAAACTGTGGTGTATAGTCTGTTTTTCCAGATGTTTTGATCTCCTGGTTTTTTCCGTAGCTGTTATAAACCAGCACCCAGGAATCTATCCTGTCATTCGGAATAATCTGCTGCAAAATATTCGGGATATTGGAAAAGTTTTTCTTATTCTGAGAATATCCTAAAAATCCCAAAAAAAGAAATATAAGAGCTGTTGATCGTATTGCAGTTTTTATCATAATTCAAAAATCAGCAGAAAGATACCCAAATTTTACATGAATTTATCTCCTTTCTTAAAACTTTTCAGGTCAAGAACGTAGTCTTTGATCAGCTGATCATTGTCTCTGAGACATATCAGCAGTGCTTTATCCGTATCCACCACAATAAAATTTTCAAGACCGTCGATGATCACAGCTTTATTGTTGTTTTTCAGGCGAATAATGTTTCCTTTGGAATTATAATTCAGGAAATGCTTTAGCTTTACTGCGTTTCCGTCCTTATCCTTATCTGTATTTTCGTATACGGAGGTCCATGTTCCCAGGTCACTCCATCCAAGATCCGAGGGAATAACATATACATTTTTTGCTTTTTCCAGGATCCCGTTGTCAATAGAAATCTTCTGAACCTTCGGGTAAATGGTCTCTATACAGCCGTCCTCTCTATCAGAATTATACTCACAGGCCATGAAATGCTGCATCATCTCGGGAAGATACAGTTCAAATGCATGATGAATGCTTTTCACATTCCAGATGAATATTCCGGCATTCCACAGGAAATCCCCGCTTTCTAAAAAGCTTTGGGCGATTTCAAGAATAGGTTTTTCTGTAAATGTTTTTACTTTAAAATAATCCGAGCCCTTCTTTTCTACAAACTGTATGTATCCGTACCCTGTATCAGGCCTTGTAGGTGTAATGCCAAGAGTTACCAGATATTCATGTTTTGCAGCAAGGTCAAAAGCAAGCTCTACTTTTTCCAGAAATACATCTTCTTTTAAGATCAAATGATCTGCCGGAAGCACGACCATCGTTGCATCAGGATTAATTTCAGCAATTTTGTTGGCCATGTACAGATTACAGGCCGCCGTATTTTTCATCAGTGGTTCACCCACAATATTGTCTTCAGGAATTTCCGGAAGCTGCTGATGGGAAAGCGCAACATATTCTTTATTCGTGATCACGAATATCTGTTCTTTAGGAATGATGCGGCTGATTCTGTCATAAGTCTGCTGAATCATGGTGCGCCCGGTTCCCAAAATATCCTGAAACTGTTTTGGAAATTTCTGTGTACTCATTGGCCAGAACCGGCTGCCGATTCCTCCCGCCATGATGACACAGTATCTATCTGATTTTAACATTCTTGACTACATTTTTCAACCCTGGCCAGAGGCTTGAAAGAATACTTCCTTCCTGTAGCCAGATTCTTACAAAGATAGTTTTTTTTAATCAGACCTTCTAATAAATACTTTTCGTTCCGGTATATAAAAAGTTCTCCTTTTTGAAGCTCTTCAATGAAAAGCAGCCTATCATCCTGTTTTTCAGTATGAAAATATCTTACCAGATCCGGGCTGGCCATAAAATTGGCTTTTGGGGATTTTGAAAATCTCACGATAATGGGCCTCAGATCTTCTTCATACACTTCAAGGCTTTCAAGAAGCATGTTTCTAAAGGTTTCTTTCCATTCATTGCCATGAGGTGATATTCTCCGTCCATATTTTTCAAAAGCGATCAAATGAGCCAGCTCATGGGTAAGGACAAAGAAAAAAAGCGGCGGCGTCAACGTTGAATTGACGGTTATTTCATGTGAATTATCCAGAAGTTTTCTATAATCTCCCAGCTTAGAATTTCTGCTGCGTGTGACTTTTATATGAATAAAATAATCCGCAAACCAAATCCTTAAGTATTTATGGGTATTTTGGGGTAAATATTTTTCTAATGACTTGATGGACATTTTACAAACTTAATGGAATTCCGGAGTAGAAATTCAGCAGCTTAAGGCTGAAAAGGTAATTATATTTTGCCTGTGCAACTGATCCCTGTGCATTTGCATAATTATTTCTGGCCACGTTGACGTCATAAATCGTAGATCTTCCGGCCGCATAGCTTTTATCCGCAAATTCTAAAGCCAGCTTAGTGCTTTTCTCAGTTTCTACCGCCGAAAGGAAAGTTTCGTAATTGGCATCTACATCAAACTGGGCCTTCTGTACATTTTGTCTTACAGTGTTTTTCTGCTGCTCAAGCGTATTTTTAGCAATACTCTGATTAATTTTAGACTGTTCCACCTGAAGTCTTGTAATTCCCTTGTTGAAAATAGGAACATTCAGGGAAAGTCCTATATTCTGTCCGAAATTATCCTTATACTGCTGGAAAAAAGAAGGATCAATAACAGGGTTCCCAAACTGGTCGTAGTTTTTACTTAACATATTATTATAGAACGAAGAAACACCGGCATTCGCAGTGAGTGTTGGCCAAAACCCAGTCTTGGTTATCTCCGTCTGTGCTTCAGCAGACCGGATTCTGCTTTCGGCAGCTTTTATCTGTGGTTGGTTTTCATAGGCGGTAGTAAGCACGTCATCCACAGACTTAAGCTGGGACGGCAGTGTATCAGAAACAGTTACCTCTTCCACATCAAAGCCTTTATATTCGGGAAGCTGTAAAAGCTGAACGATGGCAAACAAAGCTCTTCCTACATTTATTTCCGCAGTTTTAAGATTCTGCTTTTCTCTTGCTAAGGCTGCTTCTGCCTCTGCCAGGATAGTTTGTGCAGTTGTTCCTACCTGGGTTGTTATTTTGGCTCTGTCATATTGTTTTTGGGCATTTTCTACCGCACTCTGGGAGATTTTAACAATTTCCTTGTTCAGGAGAACAGTAAGATACTGCTGTGCAATCTGTAGAGAAATATCATTTTTAATGGTTTCTATATCGTATTGGCTGGCTTCTACATCAAACTGTATTTTTCTGATATTTTTCTCTAATCTGCCATTATTGTAAAGCAGAACATCCGCTCCCAGGTTTGCGCTGTTGTTGAACCTGTCATTCCTGATACTTCCCGTACCCAATGGAAGCTGCCCGAAACCCACTGAATTGGACATTCCTGCGGATACAGAAGGCAGGTATTCTTTTTTAGCCATTTTAAGGTTAGAATCCTGGATCTGCTTAGAATATTGATTTTGGATAACCTGAAGATTATGCTCCACAGCATAGTCTACACATTCTCTTAAGGACCATTTCTTCTGGGCGCTTAGTCCCAGACAACTTAATCCAAAGACGATAATCCAAACTTTTTTCATATTAATAATTTTCAATATTAGACGAGCCAAATATAAAAAAGTTACAGTTTAAAAAAATTATTGTTTCATTTTAATAAAACTTTTGAGAATTTTGTATCATGACAACCGAACAATATCAGGAATCTGTCGACTGGCTTTTCGTACAGGCTCCCAACTACCAGACCGACGGACTGAAAGCCTATAAACCCGGATTAGACAACATTACAAAGCTTTGTGCTTTTTTTGGAAATCCGCAGGAAAAGATACGGTGCATCCATATCGGAGGTACGAACGGCAAAGGATCTTCCAGCAATATGCTGGCTTCTGTTCTGCAGGAAGCGGGATATAAAGTGGGTTTATACAATTCTCCACACCTTATCGACTTCACGGAACGCATTAAAGTAAACGGCAAAAACTGCAATAAAGAATTTGTTTATCATTTTATCCAAAAACTTAAAACCCTTCCCGAAGATATCCTCCCTTCTTTTTTTGAATTCACAACGATCATGGCTTTTGAGTATTTTTACCGGCAACAGGTAGATTTTGCCATTATTGAAGTGGGGCTTGGCGGAAGGCTGGATTCCACAAATATTATCAAACCCCTGGCAGCTGCTATTACAAATGTACAGCTGGATCACCAGAATATTTTAGGAAACACCATTGAAGAAATTGCTGCAGAAAAAGCGGGAATCATCAAGCCAAATACACCGGTTATTTCAGGAGAGGAAACCGATACAGTGAAAAATATCATCAGAGAAAAAGCTGACCGGGAAAAAGCGCCGTTTATTGATGCTACGATGGTACAGACAGACCGGGTCTCTGATCTTAAAGGAAATTATCAGAAGAAAAACATCCGTGTTGTTCTTGCTTTGATAGAAGAATTAAAAAAATTAAACATTTCTGTTTCTAAAGAAAATATTGAGAAAGGGCTGTTGCATGTACACCAAAACACAGGTTTTATAGGCCGCTGGTTTGAATTTTCAAAAGATCCCCTCACGATCTGCGATACGGGACACAACCAGGCAGGACTGGAGTATGTATTTTCTCAGTTGAACTCCATTGATAAACATAAACACGTCATTTTGGGGTTCGTGAATGATAAAAACATAGATGAAGTAATGGCTCTTCTTCCTGAAAATTCAGAATTTTATTTTGCCAAACCATCCATCAACAGGGGAAGACATCCCGAAGACTATGAAAATCTTCTGCTGGAGGCAAAAATTTCTTATAAAATTTTCGATTCGGTACAGGAAGCGTATCTTTCTGCAAAAGAGCAATGTACAAAAGAAGAAATGATTTTCATCGGCGGAAGTAATTTTGTTGTGGGAGAATTTTTAGAAAAAAATTTGGAGATTTCTGAATAAGTCGTATATTTGCACCACTCTAAACGAGGAAAACAAGTATAGGGGCTCTTAGCTCAGTTGGTTCAGAGCATCTGGTTTACACCCAGAGGGTCGGGGGTTCGAATCCCTCAGGGCCCACACAAAGGTAACTGAAGCCTTTCAAAAAAAATTCAGGGCTCTTAGCTCAGTTGGTTCAGAGCATCTGGTTTACACCCAGAGGGTCGGGGGTTCGAATCCCTCAGGGCCCACAAAATCTCTCAATGTATTGGGAGATTTTTTTTGTTAAAAACATTCGGGATATTCTTACCTTTGTGATCTCACAGCCTTAAATACACTGTTTTTGAAGGAACTTCATCTTATATCGTTCAATTATCCTTATCCTCCCTCTTATGGCGGTATTATTGATGTTTATTATAAGATTAAAGCCTTGTCAGACATTGGTATAAAGATCCATCTCCATTGTTTTGTAGACAGCATTCCGGAAACAGTTGATCATGAGATTAAAAGCATTACGGCAAACATTTTCTTCTACAAAAAGAAGAAAAACCCGTTCTACTATTTTTCAGCCGTTCCTTTTGCAGCCGCTATAAGAACTTCTGATGTACTCTTTGAAAATCTGATGAGCATAGAAGCTCCAATACTGTTTGAAGGCCTGCAAACGACTGAAATTATCCGCAGATTAAAAAACAAAGACTACAAACTCTATCTCAGATTTCACAACAACGAAGCAGAATATTATAAAGGTCTTTCTTCTTCAGAAAAAAATATCTTCAAAAAGATCATTTACAGGATAGAATCTGTAAAATTTGCAGGCTATCAGAAAAAGCTTTTAAAGGAATTTGAAAGTGTATTCTGTCTTTCTGAAAAAGAACTGAATGATGTGAATTCATATTCAAAAAATGCCCGGCTTATCCATATTTTTCATGGCAATGAGTCTGTAAAGCATTTGAACGGAAAGGGTGATTATTTTCTTTTCCATGGTGATTTGAGTATTTCTGACAATAAAAAAGCCCTGGAAGAAACCATCAGTATGTTTAAAACTCTTCCCAGCCACAGGCTTGTAGTGGCTTCCGACCGCGCCGGTGACGATTTAAAAAAGAAAATTAACAATATCAGAAACATAAGCCTTGTTCCCATTGAAACAGACAAGAATCTTCGCCAGCTTTTTGAAAATGCCCACGCTAATATCCTTCTCTCTTATCAGAATTCCGGCACGAAGGTGAAACTGTTTAATGCGCTGTATAACAGCAGGTTTGTTATTATTAATGAAAATATCACAGACGATTCTGCTCTGACGGGTTTATGCCGTTTGGGATTTACTTCGGATGAAATCCGCCAAAGGATCATTGAAACAGCAGCTGAAGATTATAATGAAAACGAGATCAGAAGTAAAGTGCTGGAAGAGAACTATTCTGATGATGCTAAAGCTGAAGAGATGAGTAAGGTCATTTTTAAGAGTTGGCCGCTTTTACTATTTTCTGGATATTAAGCTCTTCAAGACATGCCCAGTCGCCACGGTAACATTCTTTATCTCCAAAAACAGAGCAGGGTCTGCAGGTAAGATCAGTAACCTGAACCACATCATTTTCGCTCTGTCCGAAGCCCAGAAATCCCGCATAAGGATGTGTTGAACCCCAAATGGAGATACATCTGGTCCCCATAAGGCTTGCAAGGTGCATATTGGCTGAATCCATAGAAATCATCAGTTCCAGTTCAGAGATTTTCTCAAGCTCTTCTGAAAGGGTTAATTTTCCTGAAAGACTTTTTGTATTCGGGATCTCATTTTCCCATTTTTCAAGGGTTTCCGTTTCTTTTTTCCCGCCGCCAAAGAAATACACAGTATTCCTTTGGGCCAAAATTTTAGCCAGTTCGTAGGACTTTTCCAGAGGAAGCATTTTCCCTTTATGCTGAGCAAAAGGAGCCAGCCCTATTCCTGATTTTTGTCCCACCGCCGGCCTGAGCTTATGAGAAAGCTCTACATTAAAGCCCATCTCACGGAAAACATCTGCATACCGCTCAACGGTTTTTCTTAACTGAACTTTATTCAGATTCCATACATCCGTAAGCTCCTCCTTCTCTTCTTTTCCCTTATTTATTTTAAAAACCTTAAATCCTTTCCTTCTATAAATCCTGTCCAGGATTTTGGTTCTTATCACATCATGAAGGTTGGCTATAAAATCAGGATTAAATTCTCCCGCCAGTTCGTTCGCCAGTCTTCTTAGCCCAAAGATGCCTTTATATTCATCAAGATTAATTCCTTTAAACGTAACATTCGGAATATCAGAAAATAAGCTTTCAAAGTTTTTTCTGGAAACCATGATGATTTCCACATCAGGGTTCTGTTCCAGAAACTCCCGAAATACAGGCGCCGTCATCGCGACATCGCCAAAAGCAGAAAAACGATATGCTAGAATTCTGGTCACGGCTACGATTTTAGCTGATAGGCAACTGCGTAAAATTTGATCTGTTTGGTCATTGCCATTAAACCGTTTGCCCTGGAAGGCGAAAGAAATTCCTGAAGTCCGATTTCTGAAATAAACTCAAAATCAGAATCTAAGATTTCCTGGGTAGAATGACCGCTGTAAATACTTACCAAAAGAGAAACAATCCCTTTTGGAAGAATTCCGTCTGAGTCTGCATCGAAAAAAAGTTTACCATCTCTGAATTCGGCATCGATCCACACCTTACTCTGACAGCCTTTGATTAAATTATCATCCGTTTTGCGGTCTTCAGGGAGTCCTTTCAGTTCTTTTCCAAGATCAATAATATATTCATATTTCTGTTCCCAGTCATCAAGAAACGCAAACTCGTCGATTATTTCCTGCTGTTTTTCTTTAATGGTCATTTTTTAAACAAATTTTAATGCAAAGATATCATTTTTATAAAGATTATTTATTCTGATGCTTTTTCAAAAACGTTCAGCAGTTTTATTTCTTCATTTTCCCAACAGAATACTTTAGAAGCCTTTTCAAGTTCATTCTGATAGCTTTCTCTTCCTTTATCGAGAATTTTACGTACTGCAGATGCGATACTTTGAGGCTGGTGGTCTTCAATAATCTCTCCCACATCAAACTGTTTTCTGATATTCTGCATTTCGGGAAGATTGGCCAGCACTAAAGGGACACGGGACTGAATACAGTCTAAAACTTTGTTCGGAAGTGAGTAAAAATAACTTTCTCCCCCATTTTCTTCGATGCTCATGCCCACATCCGCAGTTACCGTTATCTTCCTTAAATCGTCAGGTTTTAATTTTCCTAAAAACCGGACTTTATGTTCCAGTTTCTCTTTGGTAACGAGATCTTCATATTCTTTTTTTCTCGGGCCGTCTCCTGCGATTTTAAAAATCACACCCTCCAGATGATGCATAGCCAGAATAGCTTTGTCAATACCTCGAAAAGGATTAATCGATCCCTGATATAAAAATATTTTAGGATTATTCTCAGGAATTTCCATTGTGAAATCCATTCTTCTGGGCGCATTCTGAATGACGACGGGATCAACTCCGTATTTTTTTTGGAACCATTTCGCATAGCTTCCGCTGGCGGTAATCATGAATGTAAGTTGGGGAATGACCTGTTTTTCAAGATATCTCCAAATTTTTTGTGACATTTTGCCCTGAATTGCAGGCATTTCTGAAAAAATTTCATGACTGTCAAAAACCAGAGGAATATTTAATTTTTTAGCAACAAGGTAATTGGGCAACAAGGAGTCAACATCATTGGCATGAAGAATAGTATGATGATCTGCTTTTTTCTTTAATTGATGGTACAGTTTCCAGTTAAATTCAAAATAAGCCGTTTTTAAACTTCCGGAATTCAGATGTATCCTGGAAAACGGATAAGGCCTTTCCATATCTTCCGCCCCATTCCAGTCATTCCCTATCAGCTCTATCTGGTATCCGTTTTCATGCAGAGTCCGGCATACCTTTTCTATACGCTGGTCTGTATACAGGTTACTGAAGGCAGAAGTAATTATTTTTTTCTTCATTACTTTTTCTTTCCGGCCAACAAATGATACACCTGGATAAAGCAGATCAGCCCATTTGGAATAATAACAGGCCAGAGCATTCCATTAAAGATACCATAAATGACAAAGCAGATACAGCCTATCATATTGACTATTCTAATTTTTCTTACATCTTTCAATATGAAGCTCAGTACTATGAAAATTGATGCAGAATAACCGATATAAGTAGTAATTTCGGGATTCATGGAGCGTTTTTAAGGGATAACAAACTTAATCATTTTCAATAAGATATTAAAATTTTTTCTGCCATAAAGTCATTAATTGGTTTTTGGTAAAATATTTGTAATTTAGATAATGAATAAATGGCAATGTTGCTATTATTCTAATGAGATATATTATGGATTATAAGTTTTCACAAGGTTTGAGCCAGGTGTTCAAACAAAGCAAAAGCGAAGCTAAACGGCTGAAAAGTGAATTTCTTAATACAGAACATCTACTTTTAGGTATTATAAAAACAGAAAACTCTGCAAAAGAAATCCTTCAAAACCTTAATGCGGATTTAACACAAATCAGAAGAAAAATTGAAACTTTAAATACAGCAAGTCTTAATCCTATTTCTGAGGAGGTTACTAATATTTCTTTCACTAAGATGGCAGATCATGCGATCAAACGTGCTGAGCTGGAATGCAGACAGTATAAAAGCAATGAAATTAATACCGTTCATCTGCTTTTAGGCATTCTTTATAAATATGAGGACCCTACTTCGAATATCCTGGGAGCTTACGACATCGATTATGAAGGAGTTTCAAAAGAATATCAGACAATGCTTAAAAATTCCGGCCAGGCTCCGCAAATGAGTGCGTATGACGATGACGATGACAGAGAGGAATTTGAGCAGATGAGAAAGCCTTCGGGAAATTTAGGCTCTGCAAAAAGTAAAACACCTACACTGGATAACTTTGGTAGAGATTTGACTTCTTTGGCAAGAGACGGGAAATTAGACCCTGTAATCGGCCGTGAGAAGGAAATTGAAAGAGTTTCTCAGATTTTGTCACGAAGAAAGAAAAACAACCCTCTTCTTATCGGTGAGCCTGGAGTTGGTAAATCTGCGATTGCAGAAGGACTGGCATTAAGAATTCAGCAGAAGAAAGTTTCCAGAGTTCTTTACGGAAAACGTGTCATTACTTTGGATCTGGCGAGTTTAGTTGCCGGAACGAAATACCGTGGCCAGTTTGAGGAAAGAATGAAGGCGATCATGACAGAACTGGAAAAAAACAGGGATGTCATCTTATTCATTGATGAGCTTCACACCATTGTTGGTGCTGGAAGTTCTACAGGAAGTTTAGATGCATCCAATATGTTTAAACCAGCTTTGGCGAGGGGCGAAATTCAATGCATCGGGGCAACCACCCTGGATGAGTACCGTCAATATATTGAAAAAGACGGCGCTTTGGAAAGAAGATTCCAGAAAGTAATGGTGGAACCTACCAATATTGAGGAAACCATTCAGATCCTGAATCAGATTAAAGATAAGTACGAGGAACATCATAATGTAGTATATACTCCGGAAGCAATTCTGGCGTGTGTCAATCTGACATCAAGATATATTACAGACCGTTTCTTACCCGATAAGGCTATTGATGCCATGGATGAAGCAGGTTCCCGTGTTTATATCAAAAACATGAAAGTTCCTACTGAGATCATTGATTTTGAAAAGAAAATCGAGGATATTAAGGAAATGAAGCAGAAAGCCGTAAAAGCCCAGGATTACCTTGAAGCCAGAAAGCTTAAAGATGAAGAGGAACGTCTTCAGATGGAACTGAACGTGGCTCAGGAAAAATGGGACAAAGATGTAAAAGAGAAAAAAGAAACCGTAACCGAGGAAAATGTAGCAGAAGTGGTTTCTATGATGAGTGGTGTTCCGGTAACGAAAGTAGGTAAAAATGAGCTTGATAAATTAGCTCAGATGGATGAGAAACTGAACGGAAAAGTAATCGGTCAGGAGGATGCTGTGAAGAAAGTTGTAAAGGCAATTCAGAGAAACAGAGCCGGGCTTAAAGACCCTAACCGTCCTATCGGTACGTTTATCTTCCTTGGTACTACCGGGGTTGGTAAAACCGAGCTTGCCAAAGTAATGGCAAGAGAACTTTTTGAATCTGATGAATCTCTGATCCGGATCGACATGAGTGAATACATGGAAAAATTTGCGGTTTCAAGATTGGTTGGAGCGCCTCCGGGATACGTAGGATACGAAGAGGGCGGACAGTTAACTGAAGCGGTAAGAAGAAAGCCTTATGCTGTGGTTCTCCTGGATGAGATTGAAAAAGCTCACCCGGATGTATTCAATATTCTGTTGCAGATCCTGGATGAAGGCCATGTTACAGATAGTTTAGGAAGAAAAATCGACTTTAGAAATACGATCATTATCCTGACTTCAAATATCGGTACAAGAGATCTTAAAGATTTCGGAGACGGTGTAGGATTCGGAACTTCAGCTAAAAAGACAGGTTCAGACACAAGAGCGAGAAGCACGATTGAAAATGCTCTTAAGAAAGCATTTGCTCCGGAATTCTTAAACAGAATTGATGACATTGTGATCTTCAACTCTCTTGTACAGGATGATATTAAAAGAATTATCGATATCGAACTGAACAAGCTTTATGGCAGACTTGAAAAATTAGGCTATAAAGTGGAATTAACTGATGAAGCGAAAGACTTTATTTCTGAAAAAGGATGGGATAAAGACTTTGGAGCAAGACCGTTGAAACGTGCGATCCAGAAATATATTGAAGATTTATTGGCAGAAATGCTGGTAAACAAGCAATTGAATGAAGGAGAAACGGTGATCCTGGATCTTAATGATGCAAAGGATGCACTTATCGGGAAAGCTTCTAAAACAAAGAAAACGACTGAAAAGTCTTCTCAATCTTAATCGAGTAATGTAATTATACTGAAAAGCACCGGAAAAATCCGGTGCTTTTTGTTTTTAGGTATGTTTTGGCTAAAGCCCGTTTCTATTGATATTAAATTATGATGGTTTTATTTTTTAAGTCTCTCAGGTTTACAACATGCGTTGATGCTATTTTACTTTATTTAAAATTTAACTTAAAACATTATATATAAACAGGTTACACAACCCTAATACAGATAAGCATTAATGATTTTCCGTTGATTTATTAGAGATAAAAAATTAAAGCCCCACTACAAAGCCGATATTCGGCACAAGACCGCTTGAAAATATACTCGAATTCTCTTTCCACAGTACATTATACATTACCCCCAGCTGCATAAAAGAGTTGCTCCCTATCCTCTGCATATAGCCGCCGCCCAGATATAAAGCAGTTTCCTGATCATTCACTTTATAGTTATAAAATTTGTCTTTATAATTGATGAAATAATGCTGAAGATTGGCCCCTACATAAAAGGATCTTGCAAAATAATAATTGGCGAAAGGACCCACTCCAAACATTGTTGAACGGTAATAATCTGAAGTCTGCCAGGAAACACTTCCAACTACCCCACCTTCCAAATCTTCTGTAAGTTTGTAACCGACTCTCGGAGAGGCCTGTAAATAAAACGAACTCTGGCTTCCGAAACCTACTCCGATTCCGCCACCGAAAGTCCAGCGATTGTTATTTTCCGGTGAAGCACCGATTGAAACCTGAGAAAACATGGATCCCGAAATCATTATAAATAAAGGAATAATAAAATTTTTCATAGTAATATCGTTTTTATCAATGTTTAAAATTATGGTTTTTTTTCGAATTTTTTTAGTCGTATTTTTGCCGGGTCAAACTAAGAACTCCCGTTAAGAGTTTCGTAAAATTGAAATAAAATGAAAGTAGTAGTAGGATTATCTGGAGGTGTAGATTCCAGTGTTACAGCGTATTTATTGCAACAACAGGGTCATGAAGTGGTCGCTTTGTTTATGAGAAACTGGAATGATGCTTCGGTAACGCTTGAGGATGAATGCCCGTGGATTGAAGACAGTAATGATGCCCTGATGGTAGCCCAGAAGCTGGGAATTCCTTTTCAGGTCATTGATATGAGCGAGCTTTACAAAGAGCGTATCGTAGATTATATGTTTGATGAATATCAGAAAGGAAGAACTCCGAATCCTGATGTTTTATGCAACAGAGAGGTTAAATTTGATGTTTTCATGAAGACAGCGATGTCTTTAGGGGCTGATAAAGTAGCTACGGGACATTATGCCCAGGTTACTTCGACTTTTGATGAAAACGGAAAGGAAATATTCCATCTTTTAGCTGGAAAAGATAACAATAAAGACCAGTCTTATTTTCTGTGCCAGCTGAGCCAGAACCAGTTGTCCAAAGCATTGTTCCCTATCGGTGAGCTTACCAAGCCCCAGGTAAGGGAAATTGCTAAAGAGATCGGACTTGTAACTGCCGACAAAAAGGATTCGCAGGGGCTGTGCTTTATCGGAAAAGTAAGTCTTCCCCAGTTTTTGCAGCAGCAGCTGGTTCCTAAAGAAGGCGAAATTGTAGAAATTTTCAAAGATTCACCTTTATTTTCAGAAGAAAAGCCAGAATTTTCTTCGAAAGAGGAAGAACTGGAATTTTTATCCCGGAAAATCAATTATAAAAAATCCGACGGAAAAGTGATCGGAAAGCATCAGGGCGCCCAGTTTTTCACGATCGGGCAAAGCAAAGGCCTTGGCATCGGCGGCCATAAAGAAAGCTGTTTTATCATCTCCAGAGACATGGAAAACAACATTATTTTTGTAGGTGAAGGCCACAGCTCTCCGGGACTGCACAAAAAAGCATTAAAAATTGATAATTCTGAAGTACACTGGGTTCGTGAGGATATGAAGCTGGAAACAGGAGGATCTATGGAAGTAATGGCAAGATTCAGATACAGACAGTCTTTGCAGAAAGCAGTACTTTATCAGTTTGAGAATGCAGCTTATATTGAATTTGAAGAGCCTCAGTCAGCAATTGCGGAAGGCCAGTTTGCAGCATGGTATATGGGTGAAGAGCTGATTGGAAGCGGAGTTATTGCATAAAAGAATTTTTCTTAAATTTTCTGTAACGAATTTTGAATTGTTAGACTTACTGAGTAAATAACAATAAAAAATATCACTATGAAAACGACTTCAAAAAACCGGTATGCTTTTGTCAATCTTCTTTTAATCCCTGTTGTAAGTGCCGTTTTTGGGTATAATCTTTATCAGATGATTGTACATACGGAAGCTTCAAATATTGCTGCCACACTTATTTTAGCAGTGATCACTTCTGTAATGGTGCGCAGATACGGTTACAAACCGGCAAAAGAAAAACAAGACAATTAAATGATCTTAATGATACTTATAAATCCCGAAGCATTTTTGTTTCGGGTTTCTTTTTATTGATGTATTGAAATTTTATTGCCTGATTTTATGCTTGAATTCAGTGGATATAAAAATCATATTAATAATGATTTCCGCCACAAGGATGCTGAATAAAATTCCCACCGGTCGGTCTAAACTCAGTCCACGGAATAATTTAACAACCCCCAGGAGAAAAATAAAGATCATAAAGTAAAAAGAAATCTTTGAAACATTCTCTCTGAAAAATCTTAAACAGAAAGCAGAGAGATAAAACCCTATGGTCAGGGTGAAATAGAATTGCAAAAATTCCGGTCCTCTTAAAATAATGGGATTCAATGTATGACAGAATACGGCAAGTCCTGTAAAGCTTACCAATAACGGTATTGAGTGAATGATTATCTTTTTCATAGCCCTGTATTTTGTTTATCCTCCACATCCTCCTCCGCAACCACCACAACCTCCGCCGCAGCCTCCGCTACATCCACCACCTCCTCCATCACCACCACAGCTGGAAGCACTACCACCATCGCCACCTCCTTCTATACTTCGGTCATCCTTCTTTTTACCGGCGATATTTTCGCTGTTCCCCTGAAATGCGCCGACAATATGAAAGAAAATGAAAAAGCCAATGATCGGTAATGCCGCTAATGTTAATGATCCTAAAACTTCGCCCAAACAGGATGACAGCATAAAAAGAGTAATCAATAAAGGAATGATTCTCAATCTTTTCAGCCAAATTGTCCTGCTGCCGGCTTTCTCTTTCCCGTACCAGATATCCCTTGGGGCTTCCTGCTGAAAGATCTCCTGATAACTTTTCAAGGTATCCGAGAACCATTTCCTGTGTTTTTCTTTTTCTACAAAGCCTCCTTTTGAAAGATGGTGATGCAGCTTCCTTTGTAAAATCCGGGGACAGAATTCTTCCCAGTAATTCTCGGTGTAAATAAGATGCATATGCCAGACTTTATCCACGGTTTCGCTTGGTGAAGCACCGTTTGGAAGAATACAGCAGAGATAAACGAACTTCTTATATTCTTCTATTGCTTTTTTAGTGAATTCTAAGGTCCAGTTTTCTTCTTTGGCCAGTTTTTTTGAAAAAGGAAAATCCACATTGGGAGCGTCCGGCGAAAACTTCTGAAGTCTGTTCCAGAGAGCATCGTTCTGTAATGAGATTTTTGTTTCCATTGTTTTAACTTTTATTTTCTACTCAAATATGAATTGATTGTAAAATATAAAAGTCTTTCAACGGTCTTTTTATATCGTAAATAAACCTTAAATTAGTCTTGTAAATAATAACTGATGAAAAAAGAAGATATCGTTCATCTTGAAAAATTAATGAACTTCCTGAGTCTGCATTTTTTAAAGAAAAATCATTGGGAAGATGTTACGAAAACCGAATGGTCGTATATCGTTGCGGAACTTAATGATTTAATCATCGCTGACGGTGCAGACAAAGGCATAAAAAAAGAGCCGGAACTCCTAGGCTCCCATTACCTGTATGAACATTTGATAATCAATAAACTAAAGAAATATTACCAGAACGAAAATGCGGTTTTAAGCAAACCCAATCTGGCAAAACTGAGTTCGATCGTAAAGGTTTTAGGATATTCAAATTACATTGATTTTATTAATTCAAATACGGAAGCATTCAATTTTAATGATCTGAGAATTGATATGAACAATGCAAAGCAGAACACGTTGCTTCTGGACTGTCTAACCGGCTGCTGGTATTCTTACAACAGAAATCTTCCGGAAAATATCCTGCAGGCCAAAGACGACCGGATATGGCGTTCTGCAATGGAAATCTACAAGTCTGAGACCACCGGCGAATATTTCATCGAACGAAGCGGCGGCGATCATCATAAATATTTCGGAAAGGTGACGGCTTATTCGGATTACGTATTTATCATTATGAACAGCAATACGTTCATCCGCCAGAGACATTTTATCTCAAGGATAAAAGATATCAAGGAAAAGCTTAAAAATCCAGAATATAAGCTCCATGAGTTGCATTTTATAAGTACATGTATCAGTTTTAACCAGGAGCCTATTGCCCTGTTCGAGATATTTCAGAAAGCGGACAGGAAGACTTTTATTTCCGATTCTATCAGCTTCCCGATCAACAGCGATGAAATTCCTCAATCTATTATCAAACAGCTTGAAGATACTGAATCCAACAGGATAGATTACAGGTAGGTACGGGGTTTGTGATGCAGTTGTTTGAGTTATGGCGTGTCTGCAATCTTATTTTACCCCACCAGCCATTCTTTAAAATCTTTCACCCGGTCGCGGCTGACCGTAATTTCTTCCTGCGGCTGAAATTCCAAATCGACTTTGTAGTATGGAGAGGTATGGATGTTCTTTATATAGTCTGAATTAATGATAAACTGCCTGTTTACACGGAAAAATTTCTTATCCTCCAGAATGTCTTCAAGCTCGTCCAGTGTGAAATCTGATGGGTAGACCCTCTCATCAGTCTGTAGATAGACGATCTTATTTTCACTAAAAAAACAGCTTATTTCATGGGTCTGTACGATCTTCAGATTATATCCGATCTTGACCAAAACCCGGGAAAGGGTAGATTTTTCTTTTCTGATGAGCTGTTTGATGTCTTCAGAGCCGGATGTGCTGCCGGATGGGATAAATGATTTGAACTTTTCCACTGCCCCGGAAAGGTCTTCTTCCAGGATAGGTTTCAAAAGATAATCAATGCTGTTCAGCTTAAATGCTTTCAAAGTATATTGGTCAAAAGCTGTCGTATAAATGATAAATCCTTTGGTTGGTACTTTTTCGAAAATATCGAAGGACAGGCCGTCTCCCAGTACTATGTCGGAAAAGATAAGCTGCGGATGCTCATTTTCAGAAAACCAGGCAATTCCTTCTTCTACAGATTCTATTTTGGCAACCACCTCTATTTCAGGAAAAATGTTAAGCATTCTTTCCAGTTTCCTTGAAGCGGGTTTTTCATCTTCAATAATGACAGTCTTGATCATTGAGTTTCGGTTTTAGTTTTAATCCGGAATAAAATTAGATAAAAAATGAACAGCTTAAAAATCTATGTTCTTTTTGCCTTTTCTCATTTCTCTTTCTATAGCATCTTTTTCCCATTCTGTATCTAAAAGGAACAGCTTCACCGCTTTCACTATCAGAATAATTCCCCATATCAAAAGGATAACAGATCCGTCAAATAAAGAGAAATTAATTTTCCCGTTTTCAAAAACATCGTTAAAAAACAGAATTCCAGCCACTATTCCAAACCACAGAAGGCTTTTATAAAATTTTTTCAGCTGGCTGACTCTTTCGCAGGCATTATTGTAATCCATGATCATTAAAGTTTTTAAGTTATTATAATGTTTTTGCATTTTTTTGTTCCTGATCCATCAGTTCTTTGATTTTCCTATCTTCCCATTCTTTTCCTATCCCAAAAACATTGACAGCATGGGCTAAGATTCCGATTCCCCATCCTAACATCGGCCAGTAAAACCATAGGTGATCCGGTGATGTAAGAAGATTGAGTGCTGCCAGGAAAGGGATCACCAGACAGTATGAAGTGAGGTTTCCGTAAAATCCTTTTAATTCTTTTACTCTTTTTGCTGCTTTCTCGTAAGCCCTTGTTTCTTTTGTGTATCCCATTGTTTCCATAATTCTGATTTTTAAAAGTTAGTTTGTCATTTTGTTGAATCAAAGGTAGGCCAGAAATGAGCCTTCTATCAACTTTATATGACCGAACCGTAGAATACACTTTCTGAATGGTAAAAAGGTTGGTTTGACTTTGGGTTTATGCTTTTTAATTTCCCGCAGACCGTGTATATTACACCAATGATTGCGTTGGAATGATAGGTTTTTTTGAAAATGAAGAATCAGTAAATGAAAGGAATGAGTTTTTTAGTCTTTTTTCTGTATCCCACGTATTCGTCTCCAAATTTTTCGACCAAAGCCTGTTCTTCCACTTTAATCCTGTAGATGAAAGCTAAAAACGGCGGCAGAAAAGCGAGAATCAATGAAGCCCAGTTATTGAGATAAAGTCCCAATCCTAAAGAAGTCAGCAGGGCAAATGCATAGGAAGGATGTCTCAGATATTTATAAAAGCCCTCTTTTTTAATCTGATGATCTTCTTTTATCGTAACATCTACCGTAAAATATTTACCTAACGATCTGATGATTATAAACCTGATAATAATCCCGAGAAGGATCAAAGCTTCACCTGTATACAGGATCCATATTCCTTCAGCAATAGGAAATTTCGTCATATTGGATACTGTTACTGAGGCTGCAATGGAAAAAGGAATGGCCATCCACAAAATATTCAGCGTAGACCTGTCTTTGTCTTTTTTGTCTTCTTTGCCGGATTTCAGCATATTTTTATAGAGGATCTCAGTAAGGAGCCATGCGGCCATTGAAATGTAAAATAAGAGCTGTAGTGGATGCATAATTTTTGTTTATAGTTAAAGAATAATTATTATTTCAATTTGATTCAGAATTTATTATTTGTTCACTTTCAATTTTTGTTTTTTTCCATCAGCTTCCTGATTTGCTTTTCTTCCCAATTTCTCACAAAGCCAAAATTGGGTAAAATAACAAGTACAGCATGAGCAGCCAAGCCAACTCCCCAAAATATTGCTGTAAAGAAATTTTTGAACTGAAAATAGCTTTCTCCCGGCTCCAAATGGCTATAATTATAAATGACAATCATAGCATTGACGGCTATATACGAGAACAGATGCCCGTAAAATCCTTTTAACCGTTCAACCTGCCTTTTAGCGTGCTGGTACCGGATATCGTTTTCATCGTAGGTTTCCATTGTTTCTGTTTTTTTGTTTATCCATAATTTCCCGGATCTTCTTTTCTTTCCAGGATTCTCCAACACCAAAAATCTGAAATGCATGAGAGGCTACTCCAATACCCCATCCCAGCATAGGAAAATAAAACCAGAGGTTTTGGGGTGAAGTCATCAGATTGATGACAATTAAAAACGGGATCACCGTAAAGTAGCAAATAAGATTGGCGTAGAAACTTTTTAATTCTTTTACCCGTTTTCTGGCTTTTTCGTACGATCCGTTTTCGTTATCTGTTTTTACACTGTTGCTGTTTGGCTTATCTGACAGTATCGGAACTTTTACTTTAAAATAATCTTCGGATTTTTCAATGAAAACATTCTTCTTAGTAAGCAGGGCATAGCGCTGCACAATATTCGCCAACCCGATTCCGGCACTTTCTTTCATCTGTTCTCTTGCCTGGAGGTTGTTCTCTATGCACAGCGTATCGTTATCCGAGAATATTTTAATGACCAGAGGTCTTGAAGAGGTTGCAAAATTATGCTTGATGCAGTTTTCCAGCAAAAGCTGAAGGGACAGTGGCACCACATATCTTCTGTAATCTTCTTTTTTAACTTCAAAAGTAAAATCTACACTGTCCTCGAATCTTGTTTTTAAAAGATCACAGTAGGTTTTTGCAAATTCAATCTCATTTTCTACCGTCACAAGCTCCTTGTCTTTCTGCTCGAGTACATACCGGTAAATCTTTGACATTGAGGCTGTAAACTTCTGAGCCTGAATTGGATTTTCATCGATCAGGGAGCTCAGCACATTCAAAGAATTGAAAAGAAAATGCGGGTCCAGCTGGTTTTTAAGGCTTTCAAACTGTGCGTTGGCGGACTTTGCAATGAGCTTCTGCTCCACGACTTCCTTCCTGGACGTTTTCTTCAGCTCTTCCATAAATCCTTTTGCATGAAGAAAAGCGGAGATCAGAAGTGCTATATTGATCATGAACCAGTTCCTGGTGGTATATTCTTTGGAAAAAAAAACTTCTGCTGTTGCCACTTTCTGGATCTCTACATAGCTGATATAGTTGCAGAAATACACCAGGATAAAATTACCTATGATGATGGAAACCACACTTAGGACAGTCCTCATTCCTGTTGTTTCAGACCACGGAAACTTTTTGTTGAGAAAATCATTGATAAATGCATTTCCCAACCCAAGAATAAAGGAATACATTGTAGAAATAAGCAGCGTAATTAAAAAATTGTGGAAGCTTTTTTCTTTTGTGAAAAATAAGAAGAAAAATAGCGCTGTTCCCAACGTTACCCACAGCAATATTATAAATCCTTTACGTTTCATTATCCGTTTTCTTGGCTCAAAATTAGTCTTTAATAAAGGTATCAAAAAATTATTTTTACTGAAGGGCAGATTTTACTTTCCGAATGGAATAAAAAAAACCTTCCGGCTAAGGAAGGTTTCGTTTTCTGTTATTTTGAAGACATACTGATAAAATATTCCAGTTCTGTCCTGCCCCAGTTCGGGTCTAAGGTTGTTTTTGGCTTATAGGCATTAAATTTTGCCAGTGCTTCTTTAGACATTTCCATTCCTTTGGTTTTACTTCCTCCGTACTGTTCGGGTGTAAAATAGATATCCTCTGCTTTGATAAGGGCTACCCTTGGGTTGGATGGGTCCAGTTTTTCCGCAATATCAAGCTCTTCCGTTGCTTTAGCTCCATCCGTCATATAGCGCTGTGCAGGATTGACCATCATTCTTAAAGAAGCTGCCATTTTTCTTAACAAATGGATCTCTGCATTGTCCGCTCCGGCAAGATTTTGAGCGCTTGACAGGTATTTATCAGCCTGGCCTGCTATTTCATCCAGCTCCTGCATATTCCCTTTTCTCATCAAGAGTCTTCCTTTCTGGATCTGGGAAAATGCGGCATAGTACGGGGGAAGCCATTTTGAACTTTCTTTACTGCCTATCCTCTGGAAATCATTGGTCAGGGTCTGAAATTCTTCCGCGGTTTTGGAGGTTTCCGTTTTCGCTATCTTTTCAGCCATTATTTTTTCGTAATCTGCCTGTGCAAAAGCCGTTAAACTCATAAAAGCTAAAGCAAAACTTAATAGGTATTTTCTCATTATACTAATTTTTTAAAGTTAATTAATTGTCTATCCGAAGTTATGTTTTTGCAGCGATATATTGATCTGCTGCTGTTATTTTATAAATTATTATTGATCGCATCCTGCGTCCTGTCCACTCCAAAGCTGATGAAAGCTCCTATAAATACAAAGGTGTTTACCGGCGGCACTACTGATGAAGTTCTTGATCCGTCAAGAGAGAAATTGTATCCATAAACATTTTTAGACCCTAAAACATTGGAAATACTTAATACTAAAACGGTAAAAGCTTTGGCATCCTTTTTTCCCAGGTTCGGAAGGTAATTAAAGCTGATGTTAAGGGCATTATAATCTTTCAATCTGCCTTCGTTCCTGATATAATTAACTGCATTGCTGTTTTCAGCTTTGGTTGCAATGTCATAATAAGGACGGCCTTTAGAATAGGTGTAAGATAAATTGACCCCTAATTTCCATTCCGGGATGAATCTCTTGGCCACAGCGGAAAGGGTATGTGCGGAAGCGAAATTCGGCTTCAGGCTCACGGGATAATTGATAAAGTCTCTTTTTGAATCAAGGAATGAATAGCTGATCCAGTAATCTATATTTTCAAATGTTTTTTTGTCTCTCCAGAACAGCTCAAGACCTTTTGCATATCCGTAACCATTATTGTTCAGGGCCGTCTGTACCTGCTGATTCTGCTCTTTATCCGGTGTAATGTTGAATGTCTTGATTAGCTGGTCATACTTTTTATAAAATGCCTCAAGACGAAGGCTTCTTCCTTCCGATGATCTCTGAACCTGGAAAATATAATGCTGAGATTTCTGAAAATCAAGATCTGCCGGTACGTGGATGTATTTGCTTTCAGGATTCTGATAAAACAGTCCGTAGGCAAAGGAAGTGGTCCAGTCTTTTGCCAGGCGGTAAGCCAGTGCGAAACGTGGTGCAATATTGCTTTTCCCTAAAAAAGAAGAGTTTTCTGCCCTGACTCCTATCTTTGCTGATAATGCATTGCTGAATCCAAGATCTGTTTCTGCAAACACAGCGGATATAAGGTCTTTATAGTTCTTCTCTACTTCTCCAAAATTCAGTTTTTCACTTGTATTATTCAATTCAAAACCGGCTCTTACGGCACTTATTTTATTGATTTTACGCTCAAGAACTGCTTTGAAATTGATGTAATTTCCATCTGTTAAAAGTTCAGACCTGCCTGATTCTGTATCATGGGTTTCCGTGGAAAAATTAAGATCGGATCTGTTGTAGGAGTAAGAAGCTCCTGCATTCAAAAGATATTTCCCGAATTTCTGTTTAAAAGAAAGATTATGATAGGTATTTTTCCCTTTAAGCCTTACGAGGGCAAAATCATATTCCGGTTCCAGGCTTTCGGTTCTTACGCCCATCTTGTTGGAATCATACATTCCGTAATATTTGAGGAATCCGCCTGATTTTGTTTTGATTCTGAAATTAAAATCACCGTTTAAGCCTTGTGGAGCATCAATAAAATCTGTATTAAAATTGAAGACCTTCTGCATAACGCTCAGTAATGAGTACCCTAAAGTGGCTCCGAAAGAATGGTTCTTATCTGCTCCCAGCTTCTGAAATCCCGCACTCAAAAAGATGGGTGAAACTCCAAAATCATAAGAGCTTTGATCCGGAAGATCAACACTTTCCAACATCAGCGCTCCGGAAAGAGCCTGCCCGTACAATGCTGAATATCCACCGCTTGAAAAAACATTCCCTTTAAAAAGTGATGTATTGAAACGATCCCTCCCTGCTATTCCCGGAACTGAATTGGAGAAATAATTGTTGATCAGGCTTCCATCCATAAAGATCTTAGATTCTGTTCCTGTTCCTCCACGGATAAAAAGTCCTTCTGTTTCTCCTACTTTCTGGACACCGGGAAGATAGTTTAAAGCAGAAGAGATCTGCCCATCCGCCCCTGCGGTAGTATAAATATCAATAGGCGTCAGCAGTGCGGTAGCTCTCTTTTTATCGCTGGCTTCTATGGAACCTGCGGACACGACCACGGCATCAATTTCACTGATCTGTTCTTTAAGTTCTGCATTGACGGAAATATCCTGGTTATCAATCACAACAGCTTTTTCTACATCCTGATACTTCGGGTGGGTAAAGGTTAAAATACGGTTTCCTTTTTCTGACGTTTCAAAGGAAAAGTTCCCCTGGGCATCAGTCGTGGCACCATCATAAGTGTCCTTTAATGTGACATTGATTTCATTAATGCCTTTACTTTTAAAAGTAACCTTTCCTGAGATCCTGATCTGTGAATATCCTGCAATAAAGAATAGAAAGGTAATCAGCAGTAAAAGTTTTTTTCCTTGCGTTTTCATGGAGTTAATTTTCGGATCAAAAATAATACGGAATATGCCCTTCTTTAAAATAAATTTTACTGAAAGGCATACTTTGGCTTCCGAATGGGAAATCAATGGACCGGGATGCAGAAATCCACGATCATTTTGCCTTCCGGATGTTCTTTAAAATTGGAATGGTAAATTTCAAACGGTAATGCTTTTCTCATAGAATAATGATGTTCATTCATCCATAAAAACAGGGATACCCAGCATTGTTCAAATTCCTGTAGAGTAACTTCCCCGCTTCCTGTAATAAACTTTCCGGCATCTATGGTTTCTGAAAACACCAGTCCTTCCTGCTTCTCCAGCTTTTTGCCCAGAAGCATACATGCATGGATTCTGACTTTTTCAGACGGAGTGACTTTAAAACTGTCATGATAAACGGAGATCATCCTGAGGTTCTCCCGGGGAAATAACTGCTGCTGCTTCGCCCAATCTATGAGTATAGTGTAAGAAGGTTCCACATTGGCTATTCCCAGGCTCATTACTGCTGCAAGATTCATTTCCGGCAATTCTTTTACTTCAATTTTTAAATTCATTTCTGTCCAGTTTAAGAGGTTTTCTACGTTGCAAATGTATTGGCTGAAAACCGTATCCGTTTGTCCGTTCTTGCTCTGTATCTGTACAATCTTGTGAAAAGTTTCGGGTGCTGAGCTCCTAAACGCTGAAGGTGCTATTCCATAGTATTTTTTAAAAGTTTTGCTGAACACGGCATGATTAGAGAATCCTAAATCAAGATAGATCTCTTTGATACCTGTTTCTTTCTTTACAGCCAGATAAAAGGCACTTTTTTCTATTTTCTTTCTTGTAATATAGTTCCGGAGGGTTTCGCCGGTAATAAGCTTAAATATCCTGTGAAAATGAAAGGAAGAATACATGGCTGTTTCTGCAATTTTTTCAAGAGAAAGATCAGCATCGAGGTTGCTATCAATGTATTTTATTGCTTTTATGATTCTTTTTTTATGTTCTTCCATTTTAAAAAATACGGGTCAGTAAAAGTATCAAGATAGGTAATATTTCACTTGTCATATATTGCTGTTTTCGAAAAAAGGATTGAAATCATAAAGTCTTTCGGAAAATGTTTTATAAATTTATCGTAAAATCACTTTAAATCATTAAAAAAATGAAAGGACAAACATTAGCATTACTGGCGGGTTGTGCATTTTTAGCGGCTTCGTGCTGCACGACAAAAACGTATAGCGTTAACGCCAAAAGCGGAACACAGACGGGCGGAACGGCAAAATTCACCCAGAAAGGAGAAGAAGTAACCATGAAACTTGAAGTTACCAATCTTACTCCCGGTATCCATGCGGTACATATTCACGAAAAAGGTGACTGTTCTGCTGCTGACGGAACTTCTACAGGCGGACACTGGAACCCGGCCAAAGACGACCACGGAAAATGGGGCGCTGAACATTTCCACATGGGAGATATCGGCAATTTAACGGCTGACCAGACCGGAAAAGCAGTCCTGACCTTCAAAACAAATAAGTGGTGTCTTGGCTGTACGGATGAAACGAAAAACATCATCGGGAAAGGGCTTATTGTACACGCTGCCGCAGATGATTTCCATACCCAGCCTACGGGAAATGCCGGGGGAAGAGTGGGATGTGTAGAAATTAAGTAATTTTAAAAAATTAAATAAAAAGCAGGAGACCCTCATGAGGGTCTCCTGCTTTTTATTTCTATTAAATTAATTCTGCTTCTAAGTTCTTTCCTTCCAGCCTTACATTAAATTTCACATCAGCATCCAGTGCATCAAATACTTTTAATACAGTTGCTATCGTAGCATTTGTGATATTGTTCTCAATTTTAGAGATCTGGGCTTTTTGTACACCTACTAATTTCCCCAGCTCTAATTGCGTGAGCTTTCTTTCTTTACGGGCAGCCTTAATCAGATGTCCCAATACATCCATTCTAAGTTCATACTCGTATTGATGCCTTTCTTCACTTCCTTCTTTTCCGATGTAACGATCTTTAACATCTGCAAGAGTGTACTTTTTTATTTCTTTCTTTGCCATAACTATTTGAAATAATTCTCTCTGATTTTTTCTGCTCTTTCTATTTCTTTTTTGGGAGCTTTCTTATCTTTTTTAATAAATCCGTGGCCAGCGACTACAAGGGTATTTTCTTTATCTCTTTTATCCCAAAATGCCAATAACCGATATTGCTTACCTGAATATCTTACTCTGAACTCCCATATCTCTCCACTTAATTTTTTTAAAAGTCTTGGATCATTGGTCTGTTCAGCGAGGTCGATATTATAAATTATTTTAGCGGCTGATTTCTTATCCAGACCAGACAAAAAATCCACGGCTTCTTCTAAAAATACCGTTTCAAAATATCTCATTGTGTTTTTACTCAAAAATACAAATAAGTTTCCAAATATGGAAACTTATTTAAATATAAAAATTCTTTAAAAGCTAAAAAAAGCGCTGATCTCCGATCAGCGCCTTTTTGTTTTATGATTTGGTTCCCATATCGGAAACGATATTCATTGCTTCCTGCAAGTATGGATCTTTTTTAAGATTTTTGATCCACATTTCAGATTTTTTCTTGAAAGCTTCATCTTTTTTCTCTCTTTCAACTTCATTAGGATACATCATGAACTTAAGACCGTTCTCAAATTTGGTTAAAGCCTTGAATTTCTCGATCTGAGCTTTTCTCTGCTTCATCAGTTCATTGAACTTATTGATGTTAAGTGTAATGTTTTCTTCCTTATCCAGCTTCTCTCTCCATTGGGCGGATTCAAGCAATAACTGATAATTGCTGTTTTTAGCCATTCTGTCGGCACTTGCTTTTTCAAGAGCCTGGGTATTGAAATAGTTCAGCTTCTGAAAATTAGTTCCCGGAATTTTATCCCATGCTAAAGCATAATCATCATATCGTTCTCCTACTTCAGCGTAAGTAAAGAAATCTTTCATCTGAATGTCAGAAACAATTCCTTTTCTCTGTGTAGACTCTCCGGTGATTCTGTAGAATTTCTGGATCGTCAGTTTTAAAGATCCGAAATCATCTTCCGTATTCAAGAATCTGTTCAGGTCTACGAAAGTCTGTACGGTTCCTTTCCCGAAAGACTGCGGAGAACCGATGATCATTGCTCTTCCGTAATCCTGCATGACTCCTGCAAGGATCTCTGAAGCCGAAGCTGAAAGCTCGTTCTGCATGATCACTAGTGGACCTGTCCAGATCGGAGTTTCATTTTTATTCTTTAAGGTCTGGATCTTTCCGTTTCCGTCTTTCACCTGTACATAAGGTCCTGCCTCCATGAAAAGTCCCATGATATCCCCCACTTCCGTTAATGATCCACCACCGTTATTTCTAAGGTCAAGAACGATTCCTTCAATATTCTGCCCTTTAAGTTTAATGATCTCATTTTTGATGTCATCAGAAGCATTTCTTCCTTTAGAATCCTCAAAATCAGCATTAAAGCTTGGAAGGTTGATAAATCCGTATTTCTTTCCGTTTGGAGAATTCACTACAATACTTCTTGCGAATGTATCTTCGATAGCAACTTCCTCACGGATCATTGTTACATCCTTAATGGTTCCGTCCTTTTTCTGAACCGTTAACGTCACCGGAGTTCCTTTTTCACCTCTGATCAGTCTTACGGCTTCATCAGAAAGCATTCCTACAACATTTACAGCATCTTCTTTCGGTTTGGATCTCACTTTTAGGATCTTATCGCCTTCAGAAAGCTGTTTGGACTTCCAGGCAGGCGCTCCGATCGTTAAAGCTCCCAGGAAGAGATTTCCTTTCTTCTCCTGAATAATTGCTCCGATTCCTATCACTTTTCCGGTGAACTGGGTGTCAAAATCTTCTTTATCTTTTGGAGAATAGTAATTGGTATGCGGATCGAATACTTCAGTATACGCATTCATATACACAGTAAACCAATCCATTTTCTTTCTTTTCTTGAATCTTGTAAAGGTATCTTTTACAAGGTCTTTCACTTCATCCGTTGCTTTTTTGATCTTCTGATCCGGGCTAAGCGGCTGATACTTGATTGTATCTTTCAACTTATATTTCTGAACAGAATCTTTCTTCTCTTTCTGAGCTTCTTCTTTGCTGTTCATAGATTCAATCTCCTGGAGAATATTGTATTTGATATACTTTCTCCACTCATTATACTGTTCCTGCTTATTGACAGGTACTTTTTTAAGCTTCGGCTCAAGAGTCAGCGTTTCGTCTTCCTGAAGATTGATCGGCTTGCTGAAGATATCCTGAGTGATCTTGTCTATTTCGTCCACTCTCTGGTAAAGTCTGTCGATAGTAAGTTTGTAGAATATCAGATCTCCCTGGCTGATGTAGTCGTCAAGCTTTGTTTCATGCTTGCCGAATTCGTCCATATCAGACTGCAGAAAATATCTTTTTGCAGGATCTACCAGTTCAAAATAATGTTTATAAACGTCCTTAGAATAGGCATCATTGATTGGCTTTGGGCTGTAATGTAAATAAGAAAGTGTATTCTTTACGCTCACCATAATCGTCTGCATCTTTTCATCGTCATTCTTTGGCGAGTTGAAACAAAACATTAGACTTGTCAATGGAATTAGGAGTAAGAATTTATTCAGTTTGAAATTTTTCCACATAAACTGTCTTTATTTATTAATTTTTTTTAAAATATGTACTACAATTTGTAGCATTAATTAATTCGTTGTTACAAACTATCAAATTTAATACCTTATTTATAATTATCGGATAGTTTTAAGTATTTTTGTTAAAATTTAATTTTTTTATGGAAAGACCGCTTATTCTGGTAACTAATGATGATGGAATCACAGCACCCGGTATCAGAAACCTTATACAATTCATGAACGAAATAGGAGAGGTTATTGTTGTTGCGCCTAACTCTCCCCAAAGTGGAAAGGGCCACGCCATTACAATCAATTCCACTTTAAGCTACGAAGAGGTAACCCTGGATGGGCCGCAGACCGATTTTTCATGCAGCGGAACGCCTGTGGACTGTGTAAAAATGGCTCTTGACAAAATCCTGAAAAGAAGACCGGATATCGTAGTTTCAGGGATCAATCATGGTGCCAATTCTTCCATCAATGTGATCTATTCCGGAACGATGTCTGCCGCTGTGGAAGCAGGTGTGGAGGGAATTCCCGCTATCGGATTTTCACTTCTTGATTTCAGCTGGGAAGCCGATTTTACGCAGGCAAAAGAATATATTCAGAATATTGTAAGAAGAACCCTTGAAAATCCAATGCCGAAAGGAATTGTATTGAATGTGAATATCCCGAAACTCACTGCAGGAGAAATAAAAGGGGTAAAGGTCTGCAAACAGGCCAATGCCAAATGGGAAGAGAGCTTTGATGAAAGGGTAAATCCTCACGGAAAAAAATATTACTGGCTGACCGGATATTTCAACAATATGGACGAATCCGAAGATGCTGATGAAACAGCACTGGCTAACGGATATATTTCAATCGTTCCCGTAAAGTTCGATCTTACAGCTTATGAATACATGAAAACTTTAGAAGAAGTAATGAATTTTGAATAATGTACAGCAAGCTAGACAATCCTGTTTATCATTCACTTAATGAATACCATGAAAAGTTCTGCTTCAATTTTGGGGATACGAAATTCTATAACCCTGAAGTAGCTTCTTTTGGTGGAGCAGCAAAGGTTTCAAAAGAAAAAGACATCACTGAATATGCAAAGGTCTGTGATGATTTTCTGATTTTCGGAGCCCGTCCTAATCCGGGAAATTTAAAGACGAAATTTTCCAAACTTGTGTGTGACCAATATGTTCTGGAAAACCCGGTTCAGATTGATATGACCGAAGAAGTTATTGAACTGAAAGAGGAAAACCGGGAAGAGCTTCTGGCATTTGTCATGAAGTTCTATCCTTATTACTTTAAAACAAGAACTCCTGAATTAGGCCGCTATTTCGGGATCTTTAAGGAAGGAAAATTAGTGGCTGTGACGGGTGAAAGAATGCAGATGAATGATATGACGGAGGTAAGTGCTGTGATCACAGGTACAGATCATATGGGAAAAGGGTTGGCCAAACAACTGGTAGCTTTTGTTTCCGGGAAGATCTTTGAAGATGGAAAAACACCCTTCCTGCATGTTGCGGAAAGCAATACAGGAGCCAAAATGCTGTATGAAAAGCTCGGCTTTATGCATAGAGGAACTATAAACTTATGGGGCGTGAAAAGATAGTTTTCCGCCCTTTGCTTTCCCACAGGTTACGAATTTCACAGGCGTTTGAGTATAAAAATCTGTGAAAATCATTTTTAAAATAAAACCTTATCCTCTTTTCTCAATTCCTCAAGGTATTTAATTTTATCATCTCTGTAAAATAAATTCATCGTCTCGAAAGGAATCATTTTCAAATCTTTATTGACAATGTGAACACAGGATTTTTTAATGGCGCGCACATCAAAATCATGGGCATCCATAAAATTCATAATGATAATCCTGAAGAGATTGTCATAGTCTAAATTGGGAGCCGAAACTTCCGGAAGACAGCATAATAACTGGTTTACTTTAGGCTGAACTTTATCTACAGAAATTCCGGTGCTGAAAATATCCAAAAGCTGCATCTGCAATCCCGCATCCTGTTCGTAAACGATGGTGTTTTTCGTTTCATTATTCAGCAGATCGGCAGGATTGATATACCGTGTAAGAGGAATGATTTCTCCTTCGAGTTTAAGAATATACCCCATCGCCAAAGCATCAGGGTTACACGGAACGGGAATAATATCATCGCCATTGAGAAGCGGAAACTGATTTAAAATTTCCTGTCTTACTTCGGTTAAAGTAATTTTTTCGTGTGCAGAATCTTCGCGATTTCTTCCGGCCACTTCTACAGGCTGAAAGGTAATCCCGCGGACGCATTTCTGTTTTAAAGCAAAATCAATCAATTTTCCGATCTCGTCGATGTTTTTCCCTTTCTGAAGTACGATAACCAAGGTGGTGGAAAGATTTAATTCATTTAATTTTTCCAAAGCTTTCATGCGGACATTCGTCAAATCTTTTCCTCTGAAATCTTCCAAAACTTCAGGTTTAAAGGAATCAAACTGCAGATAAATTTCAAATTCCGGAGCGTAAGCTGCCAGTTTTTCTGCAAAACCGGGATCATTCGCAATGCGGATTCCGTTGGTGTTGAGCATCAAATGTTTAATCGGTTTCGATTTGGCGATATCCATGATTTTAAAAAACTCGGGATGAATGGTCGGCTCGCCGCCACTGATCTGTACGACATCGGGTTCTCCTTCGTTTTTAACAATGGTATCAAACATGGCTTCAATCTGTTCCAAACTCCTGTGACTGCCATAATGTGGTGACGACATCGCATAACAGGTGGGACACGTCAGATTACACCGGTCGGTAACTTCCACAATGGAAAGACAGCTGTGCTGCTCATGATCTACACACAAACCGCAATCGTACGGACAGCCATATTCCACATCGGTTCCGAAATGAACGGGCATTTCAGAGGCTTTATTGTAATTTCTGATATTTTTATAATACTGAACATCCGAAGCAATCATGGTCTTGAAAAAACCGTGATCCGGGCATCTTTTGGTCATAAAAACCGCTTCATCTTCAATAATGATCTTGGCTCCTACCCTTTTCAGGCATTCGGGGCAAAGACTGATTGTATAATCGTAATACGTATAATTTCTTACCGGCATAATTTCAATTTTTTACATTCCTCCACAAACAAAACCACTGATCAGTCCACAAATTAACAGGGAGATCAGCATGGTCTGCCAAAACTGCTTTCCGGAAAATTTTCTTCCGTCTTTGCTTTCATAAATCAGCTTTACAAAAACTGTAATGACTAATGATACGACAGAAGCGATAACGACAATGACCAGAATAATCATTGCAACCAGGCCTCCTAATCCGCCGGCTTCAAGAAGTGTCAGTGTTTTCATAATTTTATTTTATTGGTGTTTTTAATCTTATAAATGTAATAAATAATCACCAAAAGACAGACCAGTTGAATGGCTCCTAAATTTCCGGCGATTTCAATTTTAGGTTTAATGAAATCTAAAAAGAATCTGAAGGTAAAATAACTGAGCATAAATAACTGAAAAATAAAGCCTGAAGGATATTTTCTTTTTTTCTCAACGATTTTTAAACAAATCCACAGAACAATCATGAAACCAATCTCATACAGCGCAACAGGATGTCTTAAATATTCATCACCAAGATGCATTCCGAAGATTGAGGTGGTGGGCAAACCGTAAGTTTCTTCGTGAATTCCTGTTAGAAAACAGCCTATTCTTCCGATTATTATTGCTAAAATCAAAGGGTAAACAATCAGATCACCGGTACTTTCTTTGTGGCCGGCTATCTTTTTTGCCAGTTCAACCCCGATCAATCCGAAAGCTAAACCGCCAACAATTGTGTTATTGGTCCAAAACCTTTTAAAGTTAAAATTTTCAAATAAAACATAGGGATTTTCAAGATTTCCGATGAGCTTTGAACCCATTAAAGCGCCTGCCGTTGCCCCGATAAGAACCGCGGCGGAAGTATTGAAAGACAATTTTTCGGTTGATTTTCTTTTTAAATAAAAATAAAAACGCATCCCGAGAAAAATACCCAGTGTTTCAAATACAGGATGTGCAAGAACTGTTTTGCCGAAAATCTGAAAAGTAACAGGAAAATCCATCCTGTCAAAAGTAGTATATTTAAGGTAAATTACTAATTTTAATTTTTAAAACAATAAATAAATTCACCAAAATGCGTATAGAAAATGATATAAAGCTAGGTTTTAAAGACGTTATGTTCAGACCCAAACGTTCTACCTTAAAATCCCGCTCAGAAGTGGATCTCGAAAGGGAATTCACCTTCAAGCATACAAAAAAGAAATGGAGAGGTGTTCCGATTATCGCAGCCAATATGGATACGGTAGGAACTTTTGAAATGGCGGTAGAGCTGGCCAAAGATAAAATCATTACAGCAGTTCACAAGCATTATACTCCCGAGGAATGGAGCAGGTTTCTGGACAGCCAGCCTGAAAGCATCCACCAATATATTGCCTTAAGTACCGGTACCGGAAAAGCTGATGAGGAAAAACTAAGACTGATCCTCGAAAAGCACCCAAAAATCGAGTTTCTGTGTATAGATGTAGCCAATGGCTATTCTGAGCATTTCGTTGAATTTGTGAAGAAGGCAAGGGCTAATTTTCCTGATAAGATCATCATGGCAGGAAACGTAGTAACCGGAGAAATGGTGGAAGAGCTTCTTCTTGTGGGTGCAGATATCATTAAAGTAGGTATCGGACCCGGTTCTGTGTGTACAACAAGGGTAAAAACGGGTGTCGGTTATCCTCAGCTTTCGGCGATTATCGAATGTTCTGATGCTGCACACGGTTTAGGAGGGCATATTATTGCCGACGGAGGATGTAAAGTTCCGGGAGATGTGGCTAAGGCTTTCGGAGGGGGTGCAGATTTTGTGATGCTGGGCGGTATGTTTGCCGGCCATGATGAAAGCGGCGGTGAGATCATTGAAGAGAACGGAAAAAAATTCCGCCTGTTTTACGGGATGAGTTCCAAGACTGCTATGGATAAGCATTCAGGAGGTGTGGCAGAATACCGTGCTTCGGAAGGGAAAACCGTGAAGGCGGCTTACAAAGGTCCTGTTTCGGAAACGGTGAAGGATATTTTGGGAGGTGTTCGTTCTACGTGTACTTATGTAGGAGCTTCCAAACTTAAAGAATTGTCTAAGAGAACTACTTTTATAAGGGTTCAGGAACAGGAAAATCAGGTTTTTAAAGATTAAAATAGGCTCTCGCAGATTTTGCAGATAGAGCAGATTTCTAATTCTTCTAATAAAACAGGCTGTACATATTGTGTACAGCCTGTTTTTGATTATTTTTAAGTCAGCATTCCGCCGTCTACGTTCAGGGTTTGTCCTGTGATGTAAGAAGCCATTTCGCTTCCTAAGAATATGCAGGCATTGGCAACATCTTTTGTCTGCCCTGCCCTTTTCATCGGAATCCTGTCTCTCCATGCCTGAAGCGTCTTTTCATCCAGATCTGCCGTCATTTCAGTTTCTGTGAATCCCGGAGCCACTGCGTTACATCTTATATTTCTTGATCCCAGTTCCAGTGCAATAGATTTTGTAAACCCTATCACTCCGGCTTTAGAAGCTGCATAATTGGACTGTCCCGGATTTCCGCTGATTCCAACTACTGAAGTCATATTGATAATAGATCCTGATTTAGCTTTCATCATAGGTTTAATCACCGCTTTTGTAAGGTTAAATACAGAATCCAAATTGATTCTCATTACCTGATCCCAGTCTTCTCTGGACATTCTCAACAGCAGGTTATCTCTGGTGATTCCTGCATTGTTGATCAGAATATCGATCTTTCCGAACTCTTCCATTACATCGTCGATTAATTTTTGAGCTGCATCGTAATCTGATGCGTCAGACTGATATCCTTTGATCTGGGTTACAGAACTTAAAGCTGCCTCTAATGCCTGAGCTTTGTCTACAGAACCGGCATAGGTAAATGCTACTTTTGCACCCTGTTCAGCGTACATTTCAGCGATTTTCTTTCCGATTCCTCTTGTAGCTCCGGTAATTAGCGCTACCTTTCCTTCTAATAGTTTCATCATATCTCTTGATAATTATATTCTTGGTAAATACTTCCGTCTTTCAAAAAAACGGCAATTTAGCATATTTAATTTTATACGAATTATACAGTCCGCAAAGATATTATAAATTGTTATTCAATGCATTTCAAATCATTAAATTACTTAAATTTTTTCTCTGTTTTTTATCATATTTTAAAGACAGCCACCTTTATTTTAAAGGCTTTTAAAATAAAATACACGTTTTTTATATCTTATCCCGTTTTAAAACTTTCTTCTGCCAATACTATTCTCAAAAGCTTGTTCTAAAAAATATCCGAAATACCTCTGGTGATTGTTTCACTGCAGGATGGTGTATATTTCCTCTGTTTTTTTGATAAAGAATTAGTGATTCGGACTGGGCCACAAACAACACTGTTTTTATTGAAATTAAATAGAATTATTTACGATAAGAACAATCTCTCCTTTTAAAGTTTTGCTTTTGGAAAATTCAATTAATTCATTGATAGTCCCGCGTTTGGTTTCTTCAAACTTTTTAGAAATTTCCCTGCTCAGACTTGCTTTGGTTTCTTCACCGAAGAATTCTTTGATCTGCTCCAGGGTTGTATTGATCTTATGTGGACTTTCGTATAAAACGATGGTTTTTTTCTCTTCTGCAAGCTGTTTAAGCTTCGTCTGCCTGCCTTTTTTCTGAGGCAGAAACCCTGCAAACAAAAATTCATTATTCGGAAGCCCGGACACCACAAGTGCCGGAATTAAAGCTGTAGCTCCCGGGAGGCATATCATTTCAATATCATTGTCTGAACCTGCTTTTGCTAAAAGGTAACCCGGATCTGAAATTCCTGGAGTTCCCGCGTCGGTAATAATGGCAATATCCTGCCCGCTTTTAAGATCAGCGATCACTTTTTCGGTGGCCTGATGTTCGTTATGAAGGTGATACGATTTTAAAGGTTTGGAGATCTCGTAATGCTTTAAAAGTATTCCTGAAGTCCTTGTGTCTTCACATAAAATATAGTCAACTTCCTTGAGGACTTTTACAGCCCTGAAGGTCATATCTTCTAAGTTCCCGACGGGTGTGGGAACAAAATATAAGATTCCGCTCAAAATTATAAGAATTTATTTTCTACCAATATCCAGAGTCTCTGGGCATATTCATCTACTTTACTCCACTTTCTTTCGTAATAAAGATCGCTTAGATATTCTTTTGCTTCTTCCAGGTTTCTGAAACTGTTCAATTGGGCAACCGTTTCGTTCAGATCCGTCTGGCTTCCGCCGAACAGCATTTTTGAAAAGGCAATTCGGTCATTCAGATCCAGCCTGAATTCAGGTTTTACCTTATCGGCTTCCATAAAGTTGGTAGGAATGTTTGTTTTCAGAATGCTTCCCTGATTTTCTTTTGATTCAGAAACCGGTTTTTCTTTCGGTATATCCCTTTCAAGAGGATCATCATCAAAAAGGGACTGTACAGCCTTTAGTCCTTTGATATTGGCCAGTTTTATTTTTTTCTCCTGCTGATATGCATCCAGATCTTCGAAGCTTTCGTCAGAAGCCGGCTTTTCTTTTCCTGTTTCCGGGAGAGGCTTGTCGATTTCAACAATTTTTCTTCTGTCATACACTTCAGCAAGGATGGTTTCTTTTTCATCCAAAGGAAAATCATTTTTTATTTCGCTCAGGATACCTTCTACATTAGATGTTTCTGTCAGCATTTCTCCCTGCTCAATGTTTATATGAGATGTACTGAACTGCTCTTCATTTTCCTCGATCAGTATTTCGTCTTCCAGCATTTCAGTATCAAAGATGCTTGGAATTATTTCTGTCTTTTCCCTGAATTTATCTGCAGTATTATTGTCTGTGTCTGCTTTTTCAAGATCATCTGAAGCATCCGTTTCATGTGAAACATTCTCTCCATCTTCATCAATTTCATTAAGTTGATTGTTAAAAACCGCCTCCTCTTCTGTAATTTCACTGATGAATAAATCTTCGTTGAGACCTTCATCATTATCCGGTTCAGCACCAGCAAGGATTCTTTCTTCATCTACAAAACTGAAGACTTTTTCGTTAACATTGAACGCTTCATTTTCATCAATTTCGTTCAGCTGGTTATTGAAAACCGCCTCTTCTTCTGTAATTTCATTCTGAGAAGTATTTTCCTGAACGTTTCCTGCCTGGTCCTGTCCGTAATTTTCTTCAGAAAAATTTACAATACTTTCATGGAATTCATTTTCTACAATATCATCAAGCTGATGGTTAAACTTTTCCTCTTCATCCTTTGATGTTACGGTATAATCTCCGCCTTCATTTTCATCAATCTCATTGAACTCATTATTGAAAATCGCCTCTTCTTCCGTCACCTCATGATGAGATTCATGCACATCATCCGGATTTAACGAAACATACTGATTCTCTGAATTCTGCTGTGAGTTATCTGTAATAAAATACTCCATATTTTTTTCCAGAAGCCTCAGAAAAGAGATCCTGTTCGCAAGCTCATCTACAAGATCCTGCTTGGAAAGTAATTCGTCTACGTTGTTTATTTTCTCCAGAATATCAATGATATTCTTGGATTCAAAAAAAATTTTTTCCTTTAAATCTTGGATGTTCTGCATAATAAGAATCTTATTAAAATTGCTTACTTTTGATCTTAAAAATATACGGCTAATTTAACAAATGTTTTTAGAAAATACAATTAATCATTCCAAACAAAGTGGTTGGATGGAAGTTATTTGTGGCTCTATGTTTTCGGGAAAAACCGAAGAGCTGATCCGAAGATTGCGAAGAGCAGAAATGGCGGGTCAGAACGTGGAAATTTTTAAACCGAGACTGGATACACGATATTCTGAAGAGGACGTTGTTTCTCATAATCAGAATAAAATCCGCAGTACAGCAGTAGATAATCCCAATGAAATTCTTCTGCTGGCTTCTAACTGTGATGTGGTGGGAATAGATGAAGCGCAGTTTTTTGATGAAAGCATTGTTGATATTGCCAACCAGCTTGCCAACAGCGGCGTAAGAGTGGTTGTGGCAGGCCTTGATATGGATTTCCTTGGACGTCCGTTCGGCCCGATGCCCAATTTAATGGCTACCGCAGAATACGTAACGAAAGTGCATGCTATTTGCAAGAGAACGGGAAATCTGGCCAATTACTCCATGAGAATTTCCCAGGGAAATAATCTGGTAGAGCTTGGTGAAACGGAAAGCTACGAAGCAGTAAGCCGGCGTGTTTTTATAGATGAAGTCCTTTTAAAGAAGAAAAAATAAAATATCCGGAAAGGCAAAAATAAAACCGTACAGCGGTGGATGATACAAAGGGACAAAGTAATTCTGTACTTTTAGATTGTCCGAAAAAATAAGTTAACTTGTAAAGGTAAAGGGCAAAAAGGAATATGGTTTAAAACAACAACCGCTTTTTCCAATTTACCATTACTGAGCTCAAAATAAAGCAGAAGGGGCACCAATGAACTATACAGTAAAACAAATTGCAGAAATCACCAATGCACAGGTTATTGGAGATAAAGATTTATGGATCAGAAATATAGCGTTCGACAGCAGAATTATTTATTCAACGAAGAATACGGCATTTATTGCGATCAATACGCATAAAAATTCCGGTGAAAAATTCATTGAATCTGCCATAGATCGCGGTATTGTTGTGATTATTTCTGAGCATCAGTATCCGCAGTTTGAAAATGTAACATGGATCATTGTTGAAAATTCGGTAGAATTTCTTCAGAAGCTGGCGAAATATCATTTTGAAAACTCCCATCTGAAATCAATCGGAATCACAGGAAGTAATGGTAAAACTATTTTGAAAGAATGGCTTTATCAATGCCTTTGGAGTGAATTCCCAACGATAAAAAGTCCGAAGAGTTTTAATTCTCAGATCGGCCTTCCGCTTTCCCTCCTCCAGATCAACACTTCTTATGAGCTTGGGATTTTTGAAGTAGGAATTTCAAAGCCGAATGAGATGGAAAAACTGGAAAATATATTCCATCCCCGGATCGGCCTGCTTACTCACATCGGAACTGCCCATGCAGCCAATTTTGAATCTGAGGAAGAGCTGATCGATGAAAAGATTCTGCTGTTTAAACATTCTGAGGTCATTATTTACAATGGCGACAATGTACTGGTTGACAATAAGATAAAAGAAATATATTCAGGCAAAAAATTAATTTCCTACGGCATTAAAAACAATAACCAGGTTTGCATCAAAGAAGGTGTTTCTAAAGATGAAAATATCACGGTGATCTATTTTGAAGAAGAGATCTCCTTCCCTGTTCACCAGAGAGATGAAGCTACTCTGACGAATGCTTTGGCTTTGATAACGGTTTTAAAGGAGCTGAATATTGATAATCAGAAGATCGTAGAAAAGATCAATTCCTTAAAAGCTGTTGAAATGCGGCTGGAATCTATTGAAGGAATTAAAAACAATATCGTTATCAACGATTCCTTTAATCTGGATCTGGATTCCCTGAAAACAGCCCTTCAGTTCCTGAATGAATATAAAAAATCTAAAAAATCTTTGGTTTTAACGGATATCGTAGGCGTTAATTCCAATTCTGAAGAACTCTACGAAGAAGTTTCCGAACTGGTGAATGACCAGAATTTCGATTCAGTATTCCTTATCGGCGATGAAATATCAAATTTTAGTGATTTATTTAAATCTAAAACTTCCACTTTCGTCAATACCCAGGAATTAATTGAAAGTAAACATCTTACAGAAATTGAAAACCAGATCATCCTGCTTAAAGGAGCAAGAAAATTCGAGATCGAAAAGCTTAAAGATATTCTTGAACTCAGAAAGCACGATACCGTTCTGGAGATTAATCTGAATGCGATCCTTCATAACATCAACTATCACAAATCCCTGCTGAAGCCGGGAACGAAAATGATGGCGATGGTAAAAGCCAATGCTTACGGATTGGGCAGCTACGAAATTTCCGAATTTTTACAGCATCATCACATTGATTATCTGGGTGTTGCCTATGCAGATGAAGGTATAGAACTCCGTAAAAAAGGAATTACCACTCCTATTGTGGTCATGAATCCTGAACAGCACAGCTATGAAGCCATCATTGAATATAACCTGGAACCTGAAATTTACAGTTTCAGGGTTTTAGATTTATTTTATGAGGCCGTTCAGAAATCCGGGTATGATAAAAAATACCCTATTCATATCAAAATTGAGACAGGGATGCACCGTCTTGGTTTTAAAGATTTTGAATTGGATGAGCTAAGTGAAGCTTTAAATCATAAAAATGTAAAGGTTCAGAGCCTGTTCAGTCACTTATCCTCTTCCGATATGCCTGAAGAAAGGGAATTTACATTCAGGCAACTGGAGGTTTTTGAAAAGAATTCCAATTATCTTATCGAAAAGCTGGGCTACACCCCTATCCGGCATGTTCTGAATTCTTCCGGAATAACAAGTTATACTGAACATCAGTATGATATGGTAAGAATAGGAATCGGAATGATCGGTGAATCACCATGCAGTGAAATACAAAAACAGCTTCAGTCTGTGGTAAGCTTTAAAACCGTAATTTCACAGATATCAACTGTTGATACCGGAGAGTCTGTAGGCTACAGCAGAAAATATAAACCTGATCATGCTGCAAGGATTGCTACAATTCCCGTAGGTTATGCAGACGGGATCCCCAGACTGATAGGAAATCAGGTTGGAAATGTAGGAGTCAACAAAATACTGGCTCCTATTGTAGGAAATATCTGTATGGACATGATGATGATCAATGTAGATCAGATTCCCTATGTAAAGGAAGGTGATACGGTCACCGTTTTTAATGCAAAACCAAGTTTAAAAGAATTCGCAGGCTACTGCAAAACGATAACCTATGAAGTGTTAACCTCCATTTCGCCCCGGGTGAAACGGATTTATATAAAAGACTAGTTATGAGAAAACTCCTGATCCTTCTCTTCGCATTCCAACTCCTGATGATCCATTCTCAAGTGAAAAAGGATCTGGTCATACCAAAAAATCCAAGAATCGGTCTTTCGCTTGCCGGGGGCGGTGCCAAAGGTTTTTCACACGTTGGAGTACTGAAGGTATTGGATTCATTGGGAGTAAAAATTGATTATATTTCCGGAACGAGTATGGGAGCTATTGTAGGCGGCCTGTATGCCTCAGGATATTCCGGAAAAGAAATAGAGAAGATCGTAATGGATACCGATTTCTATTCCCTGATCATGGATCCCAAATCCAGACAGGAATCTTCTTTCTTTAATAAATCCGTGGATAAATATCTTTTATCCATTCCTCTGAAAAACGGAAAAATATCCCTACCCTCCTCTATAAGCTCAGGACAGAGAAATGTATATCTCCTGAAGGAACTTTTTAAAAATGTTTCCAATATTAATGATTTCTCCAAATTACCGATCCCTTTTATGTGTGTAGCCACCAATCTGGAAAGCGGCAACATGCAAATCTTTGAAAAGGGAGACCTCGTACAGTCAATTATGGCAAGCTCTGCATTTCCTTCCCTTATGGATCCTGTAAAAATAGGCGATAGTATTTATATAGACGGAGCGATGACGGTAAACTACCCCTCAAAGCCTTTAAAGGACAAAGGAATTGATATCGTGATCGGCGTGGACCTTAACCAGGATTTATCAAAAAGAGAGGATTTAAACAATATTATTTCGATCCTTAACCAGGTCATCGATTTTGGTATTAAGCGAGACACCAGGAAACAGTACAAATACACGGATATCAACATCAAGCCTAATCTTAAAGGGATGACTGCCACCAGCTACGATGACAAGAAAAAAATTCTCGACAGCGGTTATGTAGAAGGTATGAAATATACAGGAATACTCGATCAGCTTCCAAAACGGCAGTTTGACCGTCTCAGAGAGCGTGTAAACCCAATATATTCCAATGTTTACAAAATAGACAGCATTTCATTGGACGGAGGCAGAATTTACGGTAAAAACTACGTCTTAGGGAAAATGGGACTACGGCTCCCTTCTATGCAAACCTACGGCTCTATCAACAAAAAAATTGACAAGCTGGTTGCAACCAATAATTACCGCTTCATTAATTATGACATCATTCCGGAAAATGATGCCAGCTACCTTAAACTTTACGTTACAGAAGATGAAGCACGCCATTTCTTAAAAGTCGGACTGCACTATGATGAAGTATTCAAGACAGGTCTTCTTCTTAATTATTCCGGAAAACGTCTTTTATTTAAAAATTCAAACCTTTCACTGGACGTTGTCATAGGTGATAAACCAAGATATTATCTGAATTATTTTATCGATAACGGATATATTCCGGGCTTTGGTATTTATTCTTCCGGAATGAGCTTCGATCTGAAAAATGTAGACAATAATATTGCGGATAAATGGGAATGGTTCCGGAATGAAGCCTTTATACAATCTGTCTGGAAAGATAAATTTGCCGTTGGCGGCGGAATAAGTCATGATTATTTCGGAGCGGAAATAAATGGCCAGCATGAACGCTATATGCGCTTTTTAAATCCTTATGTATTCTTAAAAAGTGATACCCAAAATGACAAAGACTTCCCTTCCCGTGGTATTTATATCAATGCAGAAGGTAAAGTAATCGATCTTTTGAAATCTGAGATTGAAAAAAGAATCATACAGGTAAAAGCAGATATCAGGATTAATGTTCCTCTTTCAAAACAATTTTCCTATCGCCTTAATCTGTATGGCGGTGTTACAATTGGTGACGACCTTCCGGAATTTTACCAGTATAGGCTGGGTGGCGTTTTTGAGCAGAATATAATCAACTTCAAAGGTTTTGGAGGATTCTATTTTGCCCAGCTTAATGCCAATAACGTCGTTCTTATTTCCAATGATATTCAGTTTAAATTCAATAAAAACTATTTCCTAAGCGGGAATTTTAGCTTTGCCAATCTTTCGGATGATATTAATTTTGAAGATGCAGTTAAAGTAAATTATAGTTCAGTAGGACTTACTGCGGGATACAAATCTCCGTTCGGGCAGATTAAGATCAATTTTAGCCACTCACTTAAAAACAATCAAAAAGGCATATTCAGTGTTATTTTAGGACACTGGTTTTAATACAATGATACAATTCTTTTACGAAAATTTACAGGAATCTGTGAGTACAGATTATCAGAAATGGCTGGAAGATATTATTCTTTCAGAAGAAAAAAAACTAGGCGAAATCAATTATATTTTCTGTGATGACGAGTATCTGCTGAAGATCAACCAGGATTATCTGCAGCATGATTATTATACCGATATCATCACTTTCGATTATGTAAAAGGGAAAACAATAAGCGGGGAGATTTTCGTATCTTTGCAACGAATTTCGGACAACTCCTCTACTCTGGCCAAGGATTATGAAGAAGAATTAAAAAGGGTTCTTGCCCATGGTATCCTTCACCTTGCAGGGTACAAAGACAAGACGGAAGAGGAAGAGAAAGAGATGCGGAGAATGGAAGATCTTTATTTAGCTAAGTTTAAGGAATTGAATCCTTAATAAATTGAAGAATCACTTAAAGAATAATATGTAAAGTATTCAATTATAGCAACAATAAACGCTCATGTGGAGCGTATTCTCTATAAATGTTTCACGTGAAACATTTATAGAAAACAGTATAATTAAAGGCTTTAAATAAGCAATATAAAAATGATTTCAGATATATATGATGTAATTGTAGTAGGTGCCGGACATGCAGGTTGTGAAGCCGCTGCTGCCGCTGCGAACCTTGGTTCAAAGACCCTGCTTCTTACAATGAATATGCAGACCATCGGACAGATGAGCTGCAACCCGGCAATGGGAGGAATCGCAAAAGGACAGATCGTAAGAGAGATTGATGCTATGGGAGGATACTCCGGAATTGTAGCAGATAAATCCGCCATCCAGTTCAAAATGCTGAACCTTTCCAAAGGCCCCGCGATGTGGTCTCCAAGAACCCAAAACGACAGAATGCTTTTTGCAGAAGAATGGAGACTCGCTTTAGAAAATACACCCAATCTTGATTTCTTTCAGGATATGGTGAAACAGCTTATTGTAGAAAATAATCAGGTAACCGGAGTTATTACTTCTTTAGGAATTGAGATTAAAAGTAAATCGGTTGTTTTGACCAACGGAACATTTCTTAATGGATTAATTCATGTTGGAGATAAACAACTAGGCGGTGGAAGAATGGGCGAACCCAGAGCATTCGGAATTACTGAACAATTGGTAGGTTTAGGTTTTGAAGCCGGAAGAATGAAAACAGGAACCCCTCCCCGTGTAGACGGAAGAAGTCTTGATTATTCTAAAATGGAAGAACAGAAAGGAGATGAAAATCCTCAAAAGTTCAGCTATACGGATACTCCGAAATTAGTAAAACAACTAAGTTGTCATATCGTTTATACCAATGAAACGGTACATGATATTTTACGTGAAGGTTTCGACAGAAGCCCAATGTTCAATGGTACGATCCAGAGCTTAGGACCAAGATACTGTCCAAGTATTGAAGATAAGATCAACCGTTTTGCAGAAAGAACAAGACACCAGCTTTTTGTAGAACCGGAAGGATGGAAAACTGTTGAGATCTACGTAAACGGATTCAGCTCTTCTCTTCCGGAAGACGTACAGCTCAAAGCCATGAAGCATATTCCCGGTTTTGAAAATGTAAAAGTATTCCGTCCAGGCTACGCTATTGAGTATGATTACTTCCCTCCTACCCAGTTAAAGCATACCCTTGAAACAAAACTGATCGGTAATTTATATTTTGCAGGACAGATCAACGGAACTACAGGATATGAAGAAGCTGCAGGGCAAGGATTAATCGCCGGAATCAATGCCCACAATAAAGTACACGGAAAAGAAGATTTTATTCTGAACAGAGATGAAGCTTATATCGGAGTATTAATCGACGATTTGATTACAAAAGGAACTGAAGAGCCTTATAGAATGTTCACTTCCCGTGCAGAATACAGGCTTTTATTAAGACAGGACAATGCAGATATCAGACTAACCGAGAAAGCGTACCATTTAGGTCTTGCCACAGAAGACAGATTAAGGAAAGTTGAAACGAAAATAGCTAAGAGTCAGGAACTTGAAGAGTTTTTAAGAGAAACTTCTTTAAAACCGGGTATTATCAATCCGATATTGGAAACCATTGAAAGTAACCCTGTAGATCAGGCTTACAGAGCGGCACAGTTCCTTACCAGACCGAATATTACATTGGAAAAACTTGATACTATTGATGCCATCAGAGAATTTTCTTCAAAATATGATGATGAAGTAAGAGAACAGGCAGAAATCAATATCAAATACAAAGGCTATATTGAAAAGGAAAAAGAAAACGTAGCAAAACTTAACCGTCTGGAAAATATAAAAATTCCGGAAGATTTTGATTATAAAAGTCTTTCCAGTCTTTCTTCAGAGGCAAAACAGAAAATGTCCAATGTAAGACCGAAAACTATTGCACAGGCAGGCAGGATCAGTGGTGTTTCTCCTGCCGATATAAACGTTTTACTGGTGTATATAGGACGTTAAATCAAAAATGTTTCACGTGAAACATTTGTAAATTAAAAGCAGAAATTAAGGTATTTATAAGCGTTGAATTTTAAACAGTAAATGCCTTAATTTTAAAATATCAAGTTATTAATTCAATGAGAATAAAGGATCATTTTCTTTCGCAGGAAATATTTGAAATTAAGGAAACGGAAACCAAAGGAGTTTTCAAGACCTCCCCTATTCCATCCAATATTTCCAAATATTATGAAAGCGAAGATTATATTTCCCATCATCAGGATTCAGGAAGTTTTAAAGAAAAACTTTATAAATTCTTACAGTCATTTAATCTGCAATACAAAAAAAATATCCTGGCAGACAGAATTAAAAAAGGATCTAAGGTTCTTGACTATGGCTGCGGAGCCGGAGAATTTGTAAAATATATAGAAAACGATTTTGAAACTTTCGGTTTTGAGCCTGATGCCGATGCTAGAAAAGCAGCACTTAACAAAATATCCAAAGCAACAGTAATTGATAATATCCAGATTATTGAGGACCAAAGTCTGGATGCTATAACTTTATGGCATGTTTTTGAGCATGTAGAAAACCAGGATGAAATGCTGGAAATTTTTCACAGAAAATTAAAAAATAAAGGACTTCTTATAATTGCTGTTCCCAATCCTACTTCCTATGATGCAAAACATTACAAAGAATATTGGGCAGCTTACGATGTACCGAGACATATTTATCATTTCTCTAAAAATGGTATGGAAAATTTAATTTCAAAGAAACCGGATTGGAAAATGAGAAAAATAAAACCTTTAGTCCTTGATTCCTTCTATATCTCTATGTTGAGCGAAAAATACAAAAAATCACCCATTTTTTGGCTAAAAGCAATGATCTACGGAACGATTTCGAACATAAAGGCGCTTTTTTCGAACGAATTTTCAAGTTTGATATATATTATCGAAAAAAGATAGAAAATGGATTTTTAAGCTATTTCTGAAGGTCAATTTTCATCAATTTCGAGATAAAAAACAAAAACCCGGGAAAATTTTCCCGGGTTTTTGTTTTCATTTATGCAAAATAAAAATTAGAAACTGTTAAGAATTGACTTCCTCTGCTCCATTCCATATAAATCAAAATGATTTTCATAATTGAGCATTTCCTAAAAAGAACCTCAAATTATAAAATTGAAATTGTATGATCATACAATTTCAAAACTCAAATATTAATCTAAAAAAAGTCACTTGAAAAATCCTATCAAGAAATTTCAAAATATCTAATCTGGATATTTTAGTATAAAACTAAGATTCACAAAAAACTACAAATATTCATAACTTTAAAAAACCAGAAACTGATAATGATTTTTTAAAACATGAGTTATTTTAAAATATAAAAAGTCTCTTGATAATTAAAATAAAAAAAGACCGTCAGTAGTGACGGTCTCTTATATAAAAGATTTAAATATTATTTATTGATAGCAGCAATTCCCGGAAGTTCCAAACCTTCCAGACTTTCAAGCATCGCTCCTCCTCCTGTAGAAACATAACTTACTTTTTCATCATAACCGAACTGCTTTACAAAAGCAACACTGTCACCACCTCCTACTAAAGAGAAAGCTCCTAGTTTTGTTGCTTCAGCAATGCTGTCTCCCAAAGCAACTGTTCCGCCTGAAAAGTTTGACATTTCAAAAACTCCGATCGGTCCGTTCCAAAGAATTGTTCTTGAATTAAGAAGCACATCATTGAACTGGTCTCTCGATTTATGACCTGCATCAAGTCCCATCCATCCTTCAGGGATAGAATAGATATCCGACTCTTTTCTTTCAGCATCGTTATTGAAAGCTTCCGCAATGATAACATCTGAAGGAAGATATACTTTAACATTATTTTCTTTAGCCTTACCTAAGATCTCAAGGGCCAAAGGAAGCTTATCCTCTTCTACCAGTGAGTTCCCGATTTTTCCGCCTAAAGCTTTAATAAAAGTAAATGCCATACCTCCACCAATGATCAGATTATCTATGGCCGGAAGTATATTTTCTATAATGGTAATTTTAGTTGAAACTTTAGAACCCCCAAGTATCGCAGTCACAGGCTTTTCTCCTTTCCTCAAAACTCTATCAATCGCCTGAAGTTCTTTAGCCATCAGTAAACCGAAAAATTTAGTTGATTCAAAATACTGAGCTATAACTGCTGTAGAAGCGTGTGCTCTGTGAGCTGTACCGAATGCATCATTCACAAAAGCATCTCCAAGTTTTGAAAGCTTTTCAGCAAATCCTGCGTCACCCTTTTCCTCTTCATTGTGAAAACGAAGATTTTCCAACAATAAGATTTCACCAGGCTGAAGTTCAGAAGCAGCTTTTTCAGCCTTTTCTCCGATACACTCATCTACAAACTTAACTTCTTTTCCTAAAACAGCGGAAACTTCATTTACAATATGCTTAAGAGAGAATTCATCTTTTACCTCGCCTTTCGGTCTCCCAAGATGGGTCATTAAAATTACAGAACCTCCGTCATTAAGAATTTTTTCAACCGTAGGTTTTACAGCCGATATTCTTGTATTATCTGTCACTTTAAGCTGATCATCCTGCGGAACATTGAAGTCCACTCTTACCAGAGCTTTCTTGTCTTTAAAATTGAAATCATTGATTGTTTTCATAAATATCTTTGAATTTTCGTTTCACAAATGTAAGCTTTTAAACATTTTCAAAGGAACCAATAAAACAAAACTTTTTGAAAACTTTCCCCCAACCCAATCACCCACTAATCAACAATTTTTTCTCTTTATAAGAAAAGAATAATGTAGTTGTTGTTGAGTATTGTTAGTTTCGGGGATAAGTTTTATCAAAATAATTGGTAACAAATAATTTTTATTCAATTCATATTTAATTCACATTGTAATATCTTGTAAATCTGCCTTTTCACAGACTTATCAACAGATGTGGGTAACTTTGCCATAAAGCGATTATTAGTTATTTAATTATGGAAAAACTTTGGATTAAGTGGAGAGAACATTTTGAAAGTTGTGGTTAAAATTTTCAAATACATTTCCCATTACGAAATAAATTCATCTTTAAAAATAGAAAGTTGGAAAAAGTTTTCCACAGTTATTCACATACCTCTTCACAAATTACTAGGGATTAACTAACAGACTTTGTTATTATTCTTACCTTTGTCATGAAATAAAATCTAAAAAGACTTAATACAAGTATTATGAAAAGAAAAATAGCTATTGCTGCAGACCATGCAGGCTATGAGTACAAAGAGATTGTTAAGAACTATCTGTCAGAACGTTTTGATGTTCAGGATTTTGGAACGTTTTCCACAGACAGTGTGGATTATCCGGACTTTGTTCACCCAGCTGCAACATCCGTGGAAAACGGTGAAAATGAACTTGGAATATTAATTTGCGGAAGTGGAAACGGGGTTCAGATCACTGCAAACAAACATCAGAAGATCAGATGCGCCCTTTGCTGGATGCCTGAGATTGCTGTACTGGCAAGACAGCATAATGATGCGAACATGATATCAATACCGGCAAGATTTATCTCTAAGGAACTAGCCATAGAAATTGCTGAAAAATTTCTTTCCACAGACTTTGAAGGAGGAAGACACCAGACCAGAGTAGACAAAATTGCTGTTTGCTAAACATATAAAGGCCTGTAAATCAAATTACAGGCCTTATTTATTATTTATTTTGTATCTTTGCAGCAGTTAATAGAAATTACCAGACTATTATTTCCGTACAGAACCTGGATATTTATTCAAAGGTTTTTCTCCCCTCTTCTCCATATTTGTAGTATTTTTATACAACTAAAGTTTCCATTATAAATAAATTGGAAGGAAAATTGATGCTGTTGAATTAAAAAGAGTCATATAAAACTGAATGAAGATCAAAGTATCTGCCGTATTATTTTTTATAATAAGTTATTTCCATGCTCAGGAAATAAAGGATACAGATAATGATGGAATTACTGACAAGGATGATCAGTGTTTTGAAATAGCAGGACCTTTAGAAAATAACGGTTGCCCCTGGCCGGATACAGATGGTGATGGAATTTTGGATAAAGATGATGCATGTCCAACTGTTGCAGGGAAACCTGAGTTGAACGGATGTCCAAAAGATGATTGCACAGACAATATTAAGCTTCAAAAAAGAAATGTTGAAGATTTTGTTTTACAACAAAAGGAAATCAATTATCAGGCGTTGCAGAAACATTTTTTACAGATTTTAAAAAAGATAAATTTTAATTCAGAAATACTATTATTTTTAAATTCAAATGTGTTGGAAGGTGAAGGTCCTTCAAAGTGTCCGGGTTTAGATTTTCCAGAATATCAGGAATATTCTACAAGCAATTTAGTATGGAATGAAAGTATGCTGAATGCTTTATCCAAAACATTAGATAAAACTATTTTTCCAGTGTCATATAATTCCTGGTGGTGGGGAAATGGAGGATTTTACACAGAAAATAGTAAAGAGTTTAGATTTTTATCCAAAAGTCAGATAAATTATATCAATAACTTACCATTATTTTCTGATGTGAAACACGGAAGAATCAGATATATTAGGGTTAAAAATAAAAAGCTGGAAGGACTGTCTAAAGATTTTAATCAAATTATCTTTCGTCAGGATAGAACAATTGTTAATGGATCATTTCAAACAGAAATTGAATTAACAATTAGCACAAAAATAGAATTTCATGCTTATATTTTTAAGTATGATTTTGATAAAAAAAATTGGCTTTTAACATCAGATAAAAGTCAGATAACAACAATTAAATAACATTAAAAATGCCAAGAAAAGGTAAATATATAAGCCATAAAAACGAACAGAAACTCATAGAGATCGGAAGACTGATCCTGCGTTTCATGAATACCAATTCGTCCAAGATCTACAATTATAAGCAGATTGCAGACGGAATAGAATATAAAAATCCACGCCAGAGAGAGCTGGTGATCCAGGCTCTTCACAAACTTCAGGGTTCTGAGAAGATCAAAGAAGTAGAAAAAGGAAAATTTATCGTTAACCTGAAGATTGCAGGAACTTTGACGGGAGTCATTGATTTTAACCAGTCCGGAAATGCCTACGTGAGTGTAGAAGGTGTGGAAGATGATGTCTTTATTCATTCCAAAAACGTGAAAGATGCATTACAGGGCGATAAAGTCCTGATTGTGACCTACCATTTCAAAGGGAAAAAACTGGAAGGCTCTGTACTGGAAGTTCTGGAAAGAACCAGAACTGAATTTGTAGGAACATTCCAGGTAGTTGCCCATAAAGACTTTGGATTTGTGGTTTGCGATAAAAAATCCATTCACACGGATATCTTTATCCCAAGATCTAAATTCGGAGGTGCCGAAAACGGCGATAAAGTCGTGGTAAAAATGACAGAATGGAGACCGGGAGACAAAAATCCTCAGGGAGAAATCACTAAGGTATTGGGAGCTCCTGGTGAGCATGAAACCGAGATCCACTCTATCCTTGCAGAATACGGCCTTCCTTACGAATTCCCGCAGGAAGTTGAGCTGGATGCAGATAAAATTGACAGAAGAATCACCGATGAAGAAGCTGCCAGGCGTTGGGATATGCGTGATATCTGTACATTCACCATTGACCCCAAGGATGCAAAAGATTTTGATGATGCGCTTTCAATAAGAAAATTGGAAAACGGAAACTGGGAGATCGGTGTCCACATCGCAGATGTTTCTCATTATGTAGTTCCCGGAACTATCCTGGATGATGAAGCTTACAAAAGAGCAACTTCGGTATACCTTGTAGACCGTGTGGTTCCGATGCTTCCGGAAGTTTTGAGTAACGATGTGTGCTCACTTCGCCCTAACGAAGATAAATATACGTTCTCTGCAGTTTTCCAACTAAATGATAAAGCGGAGATCCAGAAACAATGGTTCGGAAGGACAGTGATTCATTCAGACAGAAGATTTACTTACGAAGAAGCTCAGGAACGTATAGAAACAGGGCAGGGAGATCTTGCTGAGGAAATCAATACCCTTGACAGGTTAGCCAAAATTATGCGTGACGAACGTGTAAGAAACGGAGCAATTACATTTGACAGAAGTGAAGTAAGATTCAATCTGGATGAAAATAACTCGCCGATCGGGGTGTACTTTAAAATAAGTAAAGATTCCAATCACCTGATCGAAGAATTCATGCTTTTAGCCAATAAAAAAGTGTCTGAATTTGTTTCGCTGAACGGTAAAGGCGGAGTGAGCAACAATACCTTTATTTACAGGGTCCATGACGATCCGAATCCAGCTAAACTGGAAGCATTAAGAGACTTCGTTTCCACTTTCGGATACAAAATGAACCTTGACAATACCAAAAAAGTTGCAGAATCTTTGAACAAGCTTCTTTCTGATGTCAAAGGAAAAGGAGAAGAAAATATGATCGAAACGCTTGCCATGAGAAGTATGAGCAAAGCCGTGTATTCTACAGAACCTATCGGCCACTACGGTTTAGGATTCGAATATTACAGTCACTTTACCTCTCCTATCCGTCGTTATCCTGACCTTCTTGCCCACCGTCTTTTACAGCATTATCTTGATGGAGGAAAATCTCCAAGCAAGCAGGAGCTGGAAGATAAAGCCAAACACTGCAGTTCTATGGAAAGACTGGCTGCCGATGCAGAAAGAGATTCCATCAAGTTTATGCAGGTGAAATTTATGGAAAAACATCTTGGAGAAACATTCACAGGAGTTATTTCAGGGGTTGCAGAATTCGGTTTCTGGGTTGAAATCCCTGAAAACGGTGCTGAAGGCTTGATCAAATTAAGAGACCTTGTGGATGATTCCTATTCTTATGATGCGAAGACCCATGCAGTTTATGGTCATAAAACCGGAAAAAGGCATCAGTTAGGGGATCAGGTCCAGATCAAAGTAGTAAAAGCCAACCTTATTCAAAAACAGTTGGATTTTAAGATTGTTGATTAATGACAAAAATTGATAAAGCGATCGTGTTCAGTCTTCTGAATACGATTTTGCTTGTGACAGTTATTTTTAAGACTGTCCTCAATTTTATGTATTTATAGGGGTTATCCTGTTTCTTATTGTAGTAAGTAATTTCTTAATCAATAAAAACAGGATTAATATTGGAAATGAGGGGAAAAAATATTTTTTTTTGATTAAATTTCCGCTTGTAATTAATTTGTTTTTTCTGATCAATTTTATTACAGGGATGAATCCCACAAAAGAAACCTATTGTTATAAAGCACAATCATCTTATGTTGGAGGCGTTCATAGCCGTCAGGTAGGAAAGACTACCTATATATATTTAAGTGGAAATGCCTATGAATACGAGTATATGATAAGGAGTTTTTTCATCGATTATAAAAGGATGATGTATAAAAACCAGATTACTTATACATTTGAAAGAGGTATCTTTGGGCTAAAAATCAGGAAAGATTTCCAGTTTTTTTATAATGAAAATTGTTTAGAATAGAATGTTTGAACTTGTACTTTCTGCCGTTGTCTTAGGATTTATGCTGAGCCTGGTTTTTATAGGACCTATTTTTTTCCTTTTAATTGAAACCAGCTTCAGCAGGGGCCCAAGACACGCTCTGGCATTGGATCTCGGAGTTATTACAGCAGATTTATTATGCATTGTTGCTGCGTATTATGCAAGTGCAGATATTGTTACCTTAATAGATAAGCATCCCGGTTTTTACAGGATCACCTCTATACTTATTTTTGTGTACGGGATTGTTATGATGGTCACCAAGACTAAAATGCATTTGCCCGGTGAAGAAAAAATCATTGGCCAGAACTATTTTAAAACGTTTTTCAATGGTTTTTTCTTTAATCTTTTAAATGTCGGGGTTATTCTTTTCTGGCTCGTTACGGTGATCTCCGTAAGAAACCAGTACCCGGATACCAGCAGCTTTATTTTTTACATAAGTATTGTTATTGGCACCTATCTCTTCATTGATCTGGCCAAAATATTCCTTGCAAAACAATTTCACGATAAACTTACCCAGAAACTTGCCAACCAGATCAGAAGAATCGTTGGCGGGATTCTTATTGTTTTCAGTTTCTTTATCTTTCTGCAGAGCTTTAAGAAATTCAACCAGTTCGACAGGCGTTTAGAAGAAGCTGAGAAAAAAGAAATCAAGTATCAAAAAACAGAATGAAAAAAATAATATTTCCAAAACCCCTTAAAAAAGGTTCCAAAATAGCTGTTATTTCCCCTGCCGGAGCTGTAGATATTACCCAGCTGGAAAAAGGCATAGAAATGATTAAAAACATAGGTTTTGAGCCTGTGCTGGGCGAACACCTTTATACTAAATATTCAAACGGGTATAATTACGCCGGTACGGAAGAAGAAAGAATTAAAGACATCAACTGGGCTTTAAATGATAAAGATATTTCAGCAATCTGGGCCTCACGGGGAGGCTACGGATGTCAGCATCTGGTGCAGCATTTAAAACTTAAAAACTTTACAGAAAACCCGAAATGGTACATTGGTTACTCAGATAATACGGTTATTCAAAGTTATTTATTGAAAAAAGGTTTTGCTTCTATTCATGGACAAACCATTAAGACTTCGAGTTTTGGAGTGACGGATGAAAGCTATGATCTGGTTTTTGATATTTTAAAAGGGAAAAGTCCTGAATATGCCTTAAAACCACATCAATTTAATAAAACAGGGAATATTGAAGGTGAACTGGTTGGGGGTAATTTAGCCCTGATCTATGCTCTTTTGGGAACTAAATATTCCTTCGATTTTAAGGATAAGATTTTATTCATTGAAGATATCGGGGAGAACTTTTATGCCCTGGACAGAATGATCATGACCCTTGAATTAGCTGGAGTTTTTAATAAAATAAAAGGATTGATCATTGGCGGAATGACCAATATGGGGGATGAAAAAGAAAATAAAAGCTATGAAGAAAGCTTCGATGAATTTGCCTATAAACTGATCTCGGACAGAATTTCAAAATATAAATTCCCCGCTGTTTTCGGATTTCCAAATGGCCATATTAAAGATAACAGACCTTTAATTATTGGCGGAACGGTTAAAATGAAGGTTGAAACTAAGGTTAAGATTGAGTTTTAAATTGATCAATGTCACACACTCCCATCCTCAAACTCTCAAACTCAAAAGATGGCAACTCACAACGATTTCGGGAAAATAGCGGAAGACCTTGCAGCAGAATATCTGCAGAAAAACGGCTACAAGATCGTTACCAGGAATTTCCGGTTTCAGAAAGCTGAGATCGATATTATTGCTGAAAAAGAAAATTTGATCATTATTGTAGAAGTAAAAGCCCGTTCTACAGATGCTTTTATGCTGCCTCAGGAAGCGGTTACCAAGACAAAAATCAAATCCATCGTTACCGCAGCCAATCATTATCTTGAAGAATTTGACAAAAACAGTGAAGTAAGGTTTGATATTATTTCTGTGCTTCCTGACGAAAAAAAGAAATTGATTGTTGAACATATCACCGATGCTTTTGAAGCATTTGACGCCAACTAAAAAGTAGAAAGTATTAGTTACTTTCTATGATGTACAATTATACATTTTACAATAAAATGAAAACAATACTCATCACCGGAGCTACTTCCGGAATAGGAAAATCCACTACAGAACTTCTTGCAGGACAGGGAAACAAAATCATTATCTGTGGAAGGAGAAACGAAGTTTTAGAATCATTAAAAACCCAGCTTTCTCAATTTACCGAAATATTTAGTTTAAACTTTGATGTGAGGAATCTCGAAGAAGTTGAAAAAGCAATACATTCCCTGCCTGAAGAATGGAAAACTATTGATGTTCTGATTAATAATGCAGGAAATGCACACGGTTTAGATCCTCTTTCTGCCGGAAAGACAGATGATTGGGATTCTATGATCGATGGTAATGTAAAAGGACTGTTATACGTGTCCAAAATGATCATACCCTCTATGAAAGAGCGTAATTCAGGGCATATTGTAAACATTAGTTCAGTGGCGGCAAGGCAGACTTATGCCAACGGAACCGTGTATTGTGCAACTAAAAAAGCAGTTGATGTAATTTCTGAAGGAATGCGTCTGGAACTTACTGAATTCGGTATCAAAGTGACCAATATTCAGCCGGGTGCTGTGGAAACAGACTTCTCCATGGTAAGATTCAAAGGAGACAGTGAGAGAGCGGCTACAGTATATGCAGGTTATGAAGCTTTGAAGGCCGGAGATATTGCTGATGCTATCGCTTACTGTATCAATGCTCCCAAACACGTTATGGTTTCAGATATGACCATTTATCCAAGTGCGCAGAGTGAGCCGAGAACGATCTACAGAAAATAGTTAAAATAAAGACATAAATTTGCAGAATATCCGGAAGCAGTATTGCCTTTCGTAATTTTGCCATCAGCTTAAAATAAAAGAGATGAAAATTCTATATCTGGAAACCTCTTCCAAAAACTGTTCGGTAGCTATTTCAGACGATGAAAAGCTGCTATGCCTGTGCGAAGAAGTTTCTGAAAACTATAAACAGTCCGAAAGTCTTCACACTTATGTAGAATGGGCGTTGGAAGGAGCCGGACTCACCATGAAAGATATCGGGGCTGTTTCATTAGGTAAAGGGCCCGGTTCCTATACCGGATTAAGGATTGGGGCCGCTTCTGCAAAAGGCTTCTGCTATGGACTTAAGGTTCCGTTAATCGCAGTGAATTCTTTAGAAAGCATGACAGAGCCTTTTTTAGGCAAAAACTACGATTATATAGTGCCATTGATCGACGCAAGGAGAATGGAGGTTTATACGGCCGTTTATGACGGCGGGACAGGAAAAGAACTTTCACCAACCGAAGCTAAAATTTTGGACGAAACTTCGTTTGAAGAATTTAAAGATAAAAAAGTAATTTTTGTAGGAGACGGTGCAAAAAAAGCAAAGGAAATCCTGAATCTTCCGGATGCTGATTTTAAGGATGACGTCTACCCTTCCGCACAATACCTGATCAAAAGGACTATGGAAAAGATAGATCAGAAAGAGTTTGAAGACATCGCCTACTTTGAACCCTTTTATCTCAAAGATTTCCATGGAGTAAAGAAAAAGAAATCTTCAGATTCTATATGACCATAAAAAAATAAACAATTACATACAAAAAGCGAAGAATAACTCTTCGCTTTTTTATTTTATTTAGGCATTGCAGGAATCGCATCAGGATTTTTTTCTTTGTCCTGGTCTTTATCCTTTTTCAATTTCTTAGGTTTTTTAGGTTCGGTATCTGTCTGCTGTATTAATTGCTGAAGCTGACCGTTTTTATCATTTCCGGCAGGATTCTGAGGGATACCGTTATTTATATCCTGTACAGGCTGTGCCGGCACTTGTGGCTGCTGTGAAAGGGAATTTCCTTTATTATCAGTGGCCTGGAAAGAAAGCTCACTTTTCAGATAATTCAGCATTTCCTTTGCCCTGATGCCTTCCGGAGTTTTAGAATAATTCAGGGCAATCTGCTCAAGCTGCAGGATCATGACCTCTTTCCCGCTGCTTTTTCCTGTATTAAAAGCATTCAGCAGATGGAATTTAGGAATAAGGGCATCTTTGGGATATTTCTGTATCGTCTGTTGTATAATGTCCCGGCTTTCTGCAAACTTTTCAGATTCATAAAGAGCGTATGCTTTTTTATATTCGTTTTCAACATCTTCTGATGACTTTACGAATGAATTATTCTTAGGATTTCTCGCGAATTCAGCATAAGAAGTATAAGGATAATCGGCCAAAAGGATCTGTTTTGCTCTTTCGGAAGCCTGGGGATTCTTTTGGTAATTCATTGCAAAGATTTCATAAAGTGCCTGGAGCATTACTTTTTCCTCAGGCTTTACATCAACAAGATCATATAAAGTCTTTGTTGCCAAAGGTGTATTGGTGAAATAATTCTGGTACATCACTCCCAAACCTAGAGAAGCAGTGTCCCTGTCTTTCTTCAGCTGACCCAGTTTTTCCTGATCTGTAGGAATCTGTTCAATGTAAAAGGTGGGTTCAAAACGTCTTGGATTAGGTGCTGAAGTAACGCCAAGTGCTTCATTCTTCATATCTTCAATGGTCGCCATTTTTTTGGAATAACGCCAGTTATCGGCTAATGCCCGGTCTCCCCAGATCTGCTTAAATGAAGAGGAACCTTTGCTTATCGTTCCTGTATTGCTGAAATAAAATCCTTTGGTAGTTACCCCGAAATCTTCAAACGAATTGGTATTATTGGCAAATATTGAATTCGCGTTGTAATCTCCGGAATCAAAACCTTTGCTTCTTTCTGCACGTCTTCTCTCCTGCTCTTCTTTTTCTTCCTTCGCTTTCAGTTTTGCGATATATTTTGAGAAAAAATCAGTTTTCTGAGCATCGCTCATCTTCGCTAAAGAAAGAATGCTGTCATTCTTCTTGATCAGATAATAATTTTTGGAGATCTTCTTAATGTATTCAGACTGGTCTTTTAAAAGAATCTTTGAAGGTTCGTAGGTCATCACCGTAAGAGCAGAATCATAATACGTCCCTGCACCGATATAATCGTTTTTTTCGAGATAGCTCTTCCCTATTTCGTAATAGGTAAGGCCTCTAACCTGCGGATCGGATACCTTCTCAAACAGGGATTTTTTGAAGAATTCCTGAGCTTCATCCTTTTTTCCGGCTTTGTTGGCCATTAAACCTAAAGCATAATAAAATTCGTTCTTTCTTGAACCGTAAGTTCCCTTCTTGCTGATGCCTTCCAGATAGTTTTTAGCGCCGTTATAATCCCCTTTTCCATTGAATGTTTTAGCAATTGCAATTTGGGATTTCACTTCAAATTCAAAATCGTTGGCATATTTATAAGCCTGGGTAAAACTTTCACGTGCTTTATCATTTTGACCAAGATTTTCAGAAACCTGTCCTCTCAGATAAGAGATCCTGCTTTTCAGTTTTCTGTCAGAGTTCAGCTCAAAAGCCCTGTCCAGCTCAGCTCCGGCTTCCTCCAGTTTTCCTGCGTCCAGAAGAGCTTCAGAATGATAGATACTCAGCAGTTTAGCATAACTTTTATTAATATCCTCCCCTTTCAGTTTGGCAAAAGTTTCGTTGGCTTTATGATAATCTTTAATCTGCGCATATGCTACCCCCTGATAAATTCTAGCCAAAGGGAGCCTTTTATCATCCTTCATGTGTGTGAAAACATAGTTCAGGGCATCCAGAGCCTGCACAGCTTTATTCTGGTAAATTCTGGACTGCACAAGGATCATGTAGGCATCAAAGATCTTCTTATTCTTTTCTTCACCGTTTCTGATAACGGAATATTTGTTGATGGCTTTTTGAGCCTTTGCCTCGGCAATTTCTAATGTAGTTGCTCCTTTATTCTGAAGTTCATCCGGCATTCCCGGAGTTGCAGATCCCTGAGCACCGGGCATTCCGGGTGGTACTCCCGGAGCTCCTCTTCCGGAAGAAGGTCTGTTCACTTCAGCCATTTTCATGGAATTTTCAGCGAATGCGGCAGATTGTCCCAGATCACTTCCCAAAGGCTGATCTTCAATGGTAAGAATAGGAATATAAGGAGCATAAAAATTGTCCTTATGTCCCTTGTCTCTGCTCGTAAATTCACTGTTTAACGCATCTTTTGCATTAAAAAGGGTATTATAATAGGTGTTGAATCCTTTCATGAATTTAGATCGCTGTTCCGGTTTTTTAGTCTTGGTCGCACAGGAAGCAACGATGCACATGATTAAAAGGAATAAAATATTCTTTTTCATTATTCAATATAACTCTCTTATCTGCTTTTTATTATAAGCAGCTGATGATTTTGTAAAAATAACAAAATTTTGTAATGAATAATATTTATATTTCTTTCAAAATTTTATAAACCAAATGGGTAGGAAGTCCCATGATCGTATAAAAGCTTCCGTTCATCCTGCTGATCTTTGCCATACCCAGCCATTCCTGGATGCCATAGCTGCCTGCTTTATCGAACGGTTTGTAATTTTGAACGTAATATTCTATTTCATCATCGGTAATTTCATCAAATTCTACATCCGCAACATCGGTTTCAGTCCATGTTTTACTAACGGATTTTATGGTAATTCCCGTATAAACCTGATGCGTTTTTCCTGAAAGCAGGCGCAGCATATTTCTGGCTTCATCCTCATCTTTCGGTTTTCCAAGGATCTTATTATCTATTGCAACTACGGTATCGGCAGTGAGCAGTACTTCATCACCGGCTAACTCTCTGAATGCCTCTGCCTTTAATTCTGACAGATAAGCTGCGGCCTCTCCTATTTGGATGTCTTCGGGAAGAATTTCTTCACAGTCTATTTTTACCACCTCAAAATCGAACCCTAAGCTTGAAAGCAGTTCTTTTCTTCTCGGTGACTGGGATGCTAAAAGTAATTTCATAAGTTATACAGATTGCGTATTATCATCATGCCAGTTCCCCTGAACTTTCATTACCTGCTCTATTACATCACGTACTGCCCCGCTCCCTCCTTTTTTTTCTGAAATATAGTCCGATATTCCCTTTACTTCAGGAACGGCATTTTCGGGACATGCTGAAATAGCGGAATTTTCCATGATGTGGATATCGGGAAGGTCATCTCCCATCGTGAGGATTTCTTCGTTTTTAAGATTGTATTTCTTTTTAAAATCTTCAAAATCAGCCATTTTATCATGCGATTTTGGATAATAATCCTCTATTCCAAGATAATTGATCCTGTGCTTTACCATTTCATCGTTTCCACCGGTAATTACTCCTATTAAATAGTTGTTTTTTAATGCTTTAACTACTGCATATCCATCCAGGACATTCATTACCCTGCACATATTTCCTCCGGGCATCAGGTAAACGCTTCCATCTGTAAAAACTCCGTCTACATCAAATACAAACGCCTTAATATCTTTTAATTTCTCTTTATAGCTCATACATTTTTTGAATAGAATGATTCATTGTTTTATAAATCTCAATACTTTCGTCTTTTAATAGCTGCTCATGTAATTCCAGCACCCTTACATCATTTCTTACGGCCGGTCCCGTTTGTGCTGCTTTAGGCTCGATTTCGTGAATTTTCTGAACTGTTTCGTCAATAAGGGGAAGAAAATAATCAAACGGAATTTCCTGTGAATCTGAAATTTCTTTTGCCCTGGCGAAAAGATGATTCACAAAATTGCAGGCAAAAACTGCAGTCAGGTGGATGTATTTTCTCTTTTCGTAGCTGCTTTCCATTACATTCTCCGAAATTTTGGAAGCAATTTCAAAAAGGAGATGCTTGTCCTGTTGATTTTCAGTTTCAACAAAGAAAGGAATCTTTTCGTAATCTAGCTCTTTCGATTTTGAAAATGTCTGCAAAGGATAAAAGCTTGATTTTCTGTACTCCCCTTTCAGAATCTCTTTGGGAAGTGATCCTGAAGTATGGGCAACCAGACAGTCTTTTTTAGTGATAAGCTGAGAAACACTTTCAACCGAATTGTCACTTACGCAAATGATGTAGAGGTTTGCATTCTCCAAATTTTCAGTAGAATAAGGGATATCCAGTTCGTTAGAAATTTTCTTCAGTTCTTCCCCGTTTCTTCCAAATATCTGCAGTAATGGAATTTTTTTCAGACTAAAAGCTTTTGCCATGTGGTAGGCCACATTTCCGGAACCTATAATTACAATTTGCATCTAACAAAGATAAGATTTTAAAGGAAGATGAAAGCAGAAGAACGGAAGTTATTATTGCCCGTTGCCTAAAGGTCAGATCATAACGTTATCCTATTATTTTAAATATTTGGACTGAAAATTGAATAAGTAATTTAACTTTCGGCTATTTTTGTAATCCAAAACAGTGAAAGCATCTTATGAAGATTAAGGACGCGGAAATTATTTCGTTGATGCAGAATCCACGGACCCAGGAAAAAGGTGTCCGTGCCTTGATGGATGCTTATCAAAGCAGACTGTACTGGCACATCAGAAGGATTATTGTGGATGGAGATCTTGCCCAGGATACGCTGCAGGAGACTTTTATTAAAGCCTATCAGAATTTCCACCAGTTCAAAAATGACAGTCAGCTGTATACCTGGCTTTACAGGATTGCTACCAACGAAGCATTACAGCAGGTGAATAAGTTGAAGAAAATGCAGAAAACGGATGAAGATCCTGAGTATTATATGCAGAACCTGGTGGCCGACAATACGGAAGGAGATGCGGAAGAAATACAGCTGCTGCTCCAGAATGCCATACAAAGCCTGCCCGAAAAGCAGAAACTGGTATTTATGATGCGGTATTATGATGATCTGCCCTATGAAGAGATATCAAAAATTGTAGATATGTCAGTAGGGACTTTAAAGACCAATTATCATTATGCCAAACAGAAAATAGAAGAATATATTAAAGAAAATTACGAGAGATAATTTTTTGACCCAACAAGATGAAAGAGTTCGACATAGAAAAACTAGAACGCAAGAATATTTACAAAGTTCCGGATCATTTATTTGAAAATATCCAGAATAATGTAATGAACGAAGTGAAAGCGAATAAAAAGGCACCGGTTTTCAAACTGAACTGGATGTATGCTGCTGCTGCATCGCTGGCTTTGATATTCGGAGTAACGTATGTTTTTAATTCTGGCAACGATCCTGCGAAAGATGTGTTGAATTCAAAAACATTAGCTGTCAATGATCAGAAGGCTAAAACAGAAAGCGAACGTGCTTATGAAACTCTTAAGGAAGATTTAACTTCTGTTGAAAACAATAATCAAACAATTAGTAATCAGGGAGGTAATTCTGTTTCATATGTTCCCAAAAAAGAAACTGAAAGTATTACGGACCCGAAAACGGTAAAAGCTCCGGCTAAAAAAGAAGAAATTAAAATGAATGAATATCTGGATTCGTTTTCCAACTCTGAAATATCAGAACTGGCAAGCAATTCAACTCAGGACGTTTATTTAGATTTATATAATTAAGAAAGATGAAAAAGATATTATTTACACTTTTTATTATTTATGGTTTTGGTCTGAATGCTCAGAATTCAGATTATGACTGGAAAAAAATGGACCCTAAACAACGAAAAGAGGTAATAAACAATCTTTCTCCTGAAGAGAGAAAAGAACTCCTTAAGAAGTTTAGGAATAATATGGTGGTGGAAAATCTTGAAATTGATGCAGGTGATAAAACAGAATTTACTCAGCTTTATAACGAGTATCTGGATAATCAGAAGCAGATAAAAAGCCAGTTTAATCCTAATTTTAATCCGGAAACATTATCTGATGATGAGGCGAAGGCTAAACTTCAGCAGAGTTTCGAAGTAGGACAGAAGCTGCTGGATAACAGAAAAAAATATGCTGACAAGATGCAGCAGGTGATTCCCTGCCAGAAAGTATTAAAATTATTTCAGTCCGAAGGGATGATGAGAGATAAAATGAATGAGAGAAAACCTCATACCGGGCACAATAATAATATGGCAAAGCCCAAACAAAACCCATAATAGTTTATTTTTTTAATGTTGGACGGCTCTTACAGACAATTGTTTGTGGGAGCCGTTTGGTTTTAAAAAACTTAACAATAACAATATTGATGATAAAAATATCGCCGATATAAAAGGTTTATATAGATTCTTTAACAGGCGCTTATGTCTTTGAAAAATAAATTTTACACTGTAAATTAAACCAGGATAATCTCTCGCTTTTTTTTATCTTTGCAAATTACAACGTTCTTAAATGAAAAACATACGAAATTTTTGCATAATCGCTCATATTGACCACGGTAAAAGTACTTTGGCAGACCGTCTTTTGGAGTATACCAACACAGTTACTCAGAGAGAGCTGCAGTCTCAGACCCTGGATGATATGGATTTGGAGAAAGAACGCGGGATCACCATCAAGTCTCACGCGATCCAGATGGATTATGAGTATAAAGGAGAAAAATATATCTTAAATCTTATTGATACACCGGGACACGTAGACTTTTCTTACGAGGTTTCCCGTTCTATTGCTGCCTGTGAAGGCGCACTTCTTATTGTAGATGCTGCACAGAGTATCCAGGCACAGACCATCAGTAATCTTTACCTGGCATTAGAAAATGATTTGGAAATTATTCCGATTCTGAATAAGATAGACCTTCCATCTGCAAACCCCGAAGAAGTTACCGATGAAATTATGGGACTTTTGGGCTGTAAATATGAAGATGTTCTTAGAGTTTCCGGAAAAACAGGTGAAGGGGTTCATGATCTGCTTGAGCAGATTGTCAACAGAATTCCTGCTCCCGTTGGAGATCCGAAAGCGCCTCTTCAGGCATTGATATTTGATTCTGTTTACAACCCGTTCAGAGGGATTGAAGCGTATTTCAAAGTAGTAAACGGAAGTATTTCTAAAAACGAGAAAATCAAATTTTTCGCTACAGGAAAAGAATACGGTGCAGATGAAGTAGGAACTTTAAAACTGAAACAGGTTCCGAAAAAGATAATTGAATGTGGTGATGTAGGTTACATTATTTCCGGGATTAAAGATGCAAGAGAAGTGAAAGTGGGTGATACCATTACCTCTTTTGTGAATCCTGCCGATGCTGCGATTGACGGTTTTGAAGAAGTAAAGCCAATGGTTTTTGCCGGAATTTATCCTATTGAATCTGAAGATTTTGAAGAATTAAGATTCTCACTTGAAAAATTAAGACTGAATGATGCTTCTCTGGTTTTCGAACCTGAGAGTTCTGCAGCACTTGGTTTCGGTTTCCGTTGCGGATTCTTGGGAATGCTTCACATGGAAATCGTACAGGAACGTCTTGAGAGAGAATTTGATATGAACGTAATTACTACGGTTCCCAACGTTTCATATCACGGATTTTCTAAGAAAGATCCTGAAACCGCAATTTTAATCAACAACCCATCAGAAATGATTGATCCCAATCTTTTGGATAGGGTTGAAGAACCGTATATAAAGGCTTCCATTATTACTAAATCCGATTTCGTAGGTGCTGTAATGACCCTTTGTATCGAAAAAAGAGGGGAGATTGTCAACCAAAGTTATTTAACGGCAGACAGGGTAGAATTGACATTCAATATGCCTTTGGCAGAAGTTGTTTTCGACTTTTACGACCGTCTGAAATCCATTTCTAAGGGATATGCGTCATTTGATTATTCACCAATCGGAATGCGTTCTTCCAAATTGGTTAAAATGGATATTCTGATCAACGGAGATATGGTAGATGCTTTATCATCATTGATTCACGACAGTAATGCTTATTATATCGGTAAAAAGATGTGTGAAAAACTTCGTGAACTGATCCCCAGACAGCAGTTTGATATTGCAGTTCAGGCAGCGTTGGGAGCGAAAGTTATCGCCAGAGAAACCATTAAGGCATTAAGAAAAGACGTTACCGCAAAATGTTACGGAGGAGATATTTCCAGAAAGAGAAAACTTCTTGAAAAACAGAAAGAAGGTAAAAAGAAAATGAAGCAGATTGGTAGAGTAGAAGTACCGCAGTCAGCGTTCATGGCAGTATTAAAACTAAACGATTAATATAAAAAGACCGGTAATTTTTACCGGTCTTTTATTTTTCACAAATTTCGCTGTTTCTCAGTCAGATTAGCCTGTATTACCAAAGCTCCGAGGCCAAGGATTACTTCCGCGATGCCTAATGTTCGTATAAGGTTAACTCCGCATACAATACATTCAGGTTTCGGGAAAGGCTTTTTCCCCACAACAATGATCAATACTCCTCCTAAGATGATAATGACCACGATAAAGACTCTTAATAATGTTTTCATGATGGTATAAATTTTTATTTTCTATACCAAAGTTGAGCATATCTGTCATGAAATAATAAGGAAAAGCACTGTTTCATGGAAGTGGTTTTTCCGGTTTTTAGTTCTTTCTGGTGAATTTTATTTCCATGGTTTTATATTCCTTCCCTGTTTTAGAATCAGGTCCGTACATTTCCATCACGTGATTGTTGGCATCGGTAAAAGTATAAACCTCTCTGAAATCACAGTCTTTTCCGGGTCTTGCGGGATCTGTCATTTTACCTTTCAGTTCAATAGATTTCTGAGCAGGGTTCCAGTCTCCTTCCGCATGCATAATGCCGGTTCCCATGTTGTCGATCCATGTACTTACAAATTTTTTCTTAGCGTTATCATAGCCCATGATACTCATTCCTTCAAACGGCATTCCCATAAAGCTGCCTTTATAAGTGCTGTGCTGATATCTGCCATCGAAAATCATTTTATTAGTACATTCGGACTGGCTTATTTCCGGTTTTGCACCGTTCTCCATCCATGTGGAAGTTACTCCTGTCCAGTTTCCGTCATATGATGCTAATGTTTTGTGCATCTCACCGGGTGTGGCATATTCCATCCAGGCTTTCGTCGCAACAGTAGAGTCTACGGGTTTCCATTCTGCAGAATCCGTTTTAGCTGAGTTTTTTTCAGTTACAGACTTTCCTTTTTCACAAGCTGTCAAAAGAAAAGTAATTGAGAATAAGAATAATAGATTTTTCATAATCATTTAATTTTAAGTAGGTTATTGGAAATAAAGTTAGTTAATTCTATTATTCTGCAATTCTTTTTTTGATATCATTTATAAATCTTACCTTTGTGTATTCATAACGCAAACTAAAATTATGGGGTCTCCAAAAAAAATTCAGGATATTAAAGTGGCTGTCGATGCCGTTATTTTTGGTTACTTTGACAAACAGGACCTTCAGCTTCTCCTGATCAAAAGAAAGATTGATCCTTTCAAAGGAGGCTGGGCACTTCCCGGAGGTCTCGTTCTGGATGATGAAAACCTGGATGATGCGGTGAAAAGAGAACTGTATGAAGAAGCCGGCATAAAACCCGATTTTTTGGAACAACTCTATACCTTTGGTAACGTAGGGCGCGATCCCCGGAACAGAGTAGTTTCTGTGGCTTATTTAGGCCTTGTAAACCCATCCTATCATGAACTCTTCGCAGACTCTGACGCAGAAGATGCTCAATGGTTCAGCGTACATAAACTTCCGTCGCTTGCCTTCGACCATAAATCTATTATTGATATTGCGTTAAACAGACTTCGTACCAAGCTTCAGTACCAGCCCATCGGCTTTAATCTTCTGAATGAAGAGTTTCCTTTTTCTGACCTTGAAAATCTTTACAGAACCATTGTAGGACGTGAAATAGACCGCAGAAATTTCCGCAAAAAAATCATGAGCTATGGCCTGCTTAATGAAACCAATAATGTCAAAAAAGAAGGCAGCGGCAGACCCGGAAAACTTTTTACTTTCAATAAAGAGAAGTACGAAGAACTTGAAAAAGAAGGCTTTTATTTCGAAATCAAATAATTTATTCAAAATTATCCAGTCCACATTTATATCAAAAACCTCTTATTTTACATTTCAAAACAAACAAACTAAAACTTTAGTTTAATAAGTGTTTGTGCTATTGGTGAAAACATTAATGTTACTTGTATTTTAAAATATTTAATTTTTAACATTGATAATCAGTTAATTAAATATTTAGCGTTAAAATAACACAAATAAATTTTGTTCATAAAATTATATTGTTTTACATTTGTGTAATAATAACACAATTATGAAATACACCTTACAAAATAGTATTGAAAGATATCAGAGAAAAGAAAGACCTGAAATTCTGTTCTTCTGGGGTCATACAGTAAAAGATGAGATCACTAAATCTTGTTTCAGTCAGTGGTTTCCAATACAGTTTGAGGAAAATGGAACCGTGTATAAAACAGCTGAACATTATATGATGTCCGGAAAAGCAAAATTATTTGATGATCGGGAGATTTTAGAAAAGATTTTAAGATCTGAAACACCTGACCAGGTCAAAAGCTTAGGAAGAAAAGTCAAAAATTTTGATCCGAAACTTTGGGATGAGCATAAATATGAAATAGTAAAAAGAGCTAATCTTTTGAAATTCTCCCAAAATTCAAAATTTAAAGATTTCTTATTATCAACCGATGATAAGATTCTGGTAGAGGCCAGCCCTTATGACAGGATCTGGGGAATAGGAATGCTGGAAACTGATCCCAGAGCCAAGGATCCGCTTCTTTGGGATGGAGAAAACCTGCTGGGTTTTGCTTTGATGGAAGTAAGAGACGAGTTAAGAAAATAAACACAATCACCAAACATAAAATAGTATCATGGAAAAGACAGAACTTCATCCGCAGATATTTCTGATTGAAGATTTCCTGACCTCCGATGAATGTGATGAATATATTGCGATGGCACAGGGAAAAGTATTTGAAGAAGCGAAAATCAATATGAATGGACGACAGATGATGAGCAAAGGCATCAGGAATAACGACAGGCTGATGGTTTTTGATCATGATTTAGCAGAAAATCTTTTCAGAAAAGCAGAACAATTTCTACCTCAGGAACATGAAAATTATAAGCTTCAGAATTTCAATGAAATGTTTAGAATTTATAAATATTCTCCTGGACAGCGGTTTAAAATGCATAGGGACGGAAGCTATATCCGCAATGAATATGAAAAAAGTTTCCACACTTTTCTGATCTATCTGAATGATGATTTTGAAGGAGGAGAAACGGAATTTGAAAACTTATTTACAATTGCTCCAAAAAAGGGATCTGCACTGGTTTTTTACCATCCGCTGAGACACGAAGGAAAAACCCTCATCAGTGGACAGAAATATGTTTTGAGAACGGATGTAATGTATTCCAATAAGTAATAATCTGTAAAGGATATGCATTACTATGTCTATTTTGATTAGCGTAAAAACAACACAAAATAAATAAAAAAGATGGAAGACGAACTGAAGCCAAGATTCATCGAGTCATTACAGAGAAATAATGATCAGATCAGAGAAGACCGTGCACGAACCATCGGAGCAGATTCCGAATTGATCTACAGACGCAGGGTTGAAGATATTGAACTGAAAATAAAGAGACTGGAGCGCGAGCAGGAAGGGCTTATCGATATCAGTCCTTTAGACAGAAACAGCCTGACATTTGCTGATTTCCAGCCGGAAGCATTTGTTCAGAAAGACATCGAATATTCATTAACAATCAGAAATTTAAATATTCAGTTAGAAATCGCAGTGAAGAGATTTGAATATTTATTTGGTAAAACATTTTAATTATGGGAAGTACAAGATATGACATGGACGCTCGTTTCGACAGAGCAAGAAAAGCAGGTTACGGATCCAAATCCGCAGGTGAAATTTTCACTCAGAATGCAAAAAGAATGGCACATGAATCTATGAATCCTAAAGGAATTTCTTTCAGGGAATCAAGAGATTCCGAAGTACACCCGAACTCTGTTCCCATCATTCTGGGACTGGATGTAACGGGCAGTATGGGACATATCCCCCACGAGCTCATCAAAGAAGGACTTCCAAAATTAATGGGCGGAATTATCCAGGGAGGAGTTCCGGATCCTGCATTATTATTTCTGGGAATAGGGGATCATGAATGTGATTCGTATCCTTTACAGGTCGGGCAGTTTGAATCCGGAGACGAAGAACTGGATATGTGGCTTACCCGCACTTATATTGAATCCGGAGGTGGTGGAAATGCCGGAGAAAGTTACCTGTTAGCATGGTATTTTGCCGCTTTCCATACGAGAACGGATGCTTTTGAGAAAAGAAACCAGAAAGGGATCTTGTTTACAGTAGGTGATGAGCCCTGCTTAAAAAAACTCCCGGCATCGGCCATCAGGGAGATTATGGGATCCGGACAACAGACCTATACTCACTTTGAGTTACTGGAAGAAGCGAAAAAGCGATACGAAATCTATCATATCAACGTTCTGCATTCCGATCAGGCTATGAGGGCAGATAAGGGCTGGAAAGAATTATTAGGTCAAAACTGTTTATCAATAACTGACCACAGAGAAATTCCGGATGTAATTAAAAGAGTGATCTGCAATACATTTAAAAATAAAACCTCCGGATCAACGGACGGGGGAGAATTTGATCATATTCAAATGTTTTAAATCATGAAAAAGGCACAAATAGTAATAGGCCTGGGTTTTGGTGATGAAGGAAAGGGAATCACTACGGATTTCCTGGCGCAGCAAAACCCAGAGTCTGTTGTCATCAGGTTTTCCGGAGGCCAGCAGGCGGCTCATACAGTGATGATTGAGGATAAAAAGCATATCCATTCCAGTTTTGCAAGCGGAGCACTTCGGGGACTGCCTTCCTATTTTACAGAACACTGTACCATTCATCCGGTATTTTTACTGAATGAAAGAAAGGAATTGATAGAGAAAAATGGAAACATTGAACTGCATATCCACCCACTGGCAAAAGTGACCACTCCGTTTGATGTCTGGCAAAACAGAACCAATGCGAAAAACCTGGAACACGGAACCTGCGGAAAAGGTGTTGGAGCAACGATGAAAAGACACGAAAGTCCTTATAAACTATTTGCTGCCGATTTAATAGCTCCAAGAGAAATGCTGATTGAAAAATTAAAAGGAATTGCCTATTACTATGGTTTTATGGATGATGATCAGCTGGAGGAAACGCTTCATATTTTTTTAAATGCGGTAGATCAGATCGACTGGAAAATAGATGATTATACTTATCTGAATTCATTTGAAAACCTCATTTTTGAGGGCAGCCAGGGAATTCTTCTGGATATGGATCACGGTGTATTTCCCAATGTAACGTATGCCAATACCACTTCAAAAAATGCTTACGGGATCTGCAGGCTGTTGAAAATTGAGGATATTGAAATGTATTACGTGACAAGGATTTATTCCACACGTCATGGAAACGGCTGGATGAGCAATGAAAAAGAATTGATGCTGAAAAATAATGAAGAGGAAACCTGTGTCTTCAATGATTATCAGAAAGAACTCCGGTTTGGGGATTTAGACTATGATTTATTGAATTATGCCCTTCTTCTGGATGGAGCTTATGTTGCAGCAACCAAAAAGAACCTGATTGTAACGTGTCTTGATCAAACAGATGAACAATTTAAAACAGAAAATTTAAAAGTGAAATTTGATACAGTCTACGGATCATATTCCCCATTTTCAAAAGACTTTAAACAAATTTTTTAAACCAGATAATGGTTTTATATTTAGTGACAGAATAAAGGTAAACACAATTTAAACTGATGAAAACAAAAATATTATACAGACCGGTCGGAGAAAAAGAAATGATCCTGATTGCAGAGAGCGGATATAAAAAATTTCCGCCAAGGCTGGAGTGGCAGCCCGTTTTTTATCCGGTTCTGAATGAAAGCTATGCTTCGGAAATTGCTGAAAAATGGAATACAAGGGATGAAGCTGGAAATTATCTGGGTTTTGTTACCCGTTTTGAAGCACAGGAAGATGCTGTTAATCAATATCCGGAACAGAATGTTGGTGCCGGAAACCATAATGAATTGTGGATTCCTTCTGAAGAGCTGGAAAGTTTTAATGATGCGATTATTGGAGATATTGAAGTAATCAATGTTTTTGTAGGAAATGATTTTGAAAGATCTGAAAATGAAGAAATTAATACCCTGATCACAAAGCTGCAGAACTGATGAAAAAGATAAATTATTTAAAAGGAGATGCAACAAACCCTCCGACAAAAGGAAATAAGATCATCACTCATATCTGCAACGATATCGGAGGCTGGGGAAAAGGATTTGTAGTAGCAATTTCTAAAAAATGGAAGCAGCCTGAAAAAGAATATAGGGAATGGTTTAAAAGCAATGAAAATTTTAAACTTGGAGAAATCCAAATAGTTCAGGTTGAAACAGATATCTGGGTTTGTAATATGATTGCGCAGCATAAAATTATGACGAGTTCAAACGGAGTTCCGCCAATACGATATGATGCTTTAGAAGAATGTCTGGAAAAACTAACTCATAAGGCATTAAAACTTAATGCAGAAGTGCATATGCCGAGAATAGGGTGTGGTCTGGCAGGAGGTAAGTGGGAAGAGATTGAACCGATTATTGAAAAAACATTACTCAGATATGATGTATCGGTGTATGTTTATGATTTTGAATAATAGAAAAATAAATGGGTTACAGTTTAAGAAAGAAGAAAAAATAAAGCCATTTGAAGAATATCATGAAACTCAAATTAAAAAAATATAAAGAACAACTACAGGATTGGCCTCAAAAAGGGCATCATATCATGATCATGGCACAATACGATGATGAAAAAATCATTGTTTATCAGTCTTATCGAAAGGAAATTGGTGAATTTGCTTTTAAAAATCAATATTTTGGAGGAGAATTCAGCCTGGAAAGAATGACCTGGATAAAACCCAATTTTCTTTGGATGATGTATAGAAATGGATGGGGTGCAAAAGAAGGTCAGGAATGTGTTTTAGCGATTCATTTAAAAATGTCTGCCTTTAAAAGATATCTGGAAAATGCAGTATATTCTTCTTATAATGACCGTTTAGGGCTTTCTCAGGAAGAATGGCAAGAGCAGGTGAAAGAATCTTCTGTGAGGTTACAATGGGATCCAGATCATGATCCTTTCGGAAATAAGTTGGAAAGAAGAGCAATACAAATTGGCTTGAGAAATGAATTTACCCGTTCTTTTGCTCAGGAGGACATTCTTTTAATTGAGAATATTTCAGATTTTGTGAAAGAACAGTATAAGTTTGTTTTAAATGATGATTTGGGTAATTTGCTTATTCCTGAAGAGAAACCTTTGTTGTTCAATGATGAAAGTTTAAATAAAAAGCTAAGGTTAGATCAGAACTAATTGCTATGAACATTGAAGTAATAAAAGCAGACATCACAAAAATCCCCGCAGACGCTATCGTCAATGCAGCCAATTCCTCTTTGCTTGGCGGTGGTGGAGTGGATGGAGCCATCCATCGTGCAGGAGGAAAACAGATTCTGGAAGAATGTATCCAGATCAGAAACCGTCAGGGAAAATGTAATACCGGAGAAGCTGTGGTAACGGCAGCGGGAAATCTTCCGGCAAAGTATGTGATTCATACCGTTGGACCTGTTTGGAATGGAGACGAAGATAAAAGCTCAAAACTTTTGGAAGACTGTTATAAAAATTCTTTACAATTGGCAGAAAGCCTGGGTGTTAAAACGATTGCTTTTCCAAATATCAGCACAGGAATTTATAAGTTTCCTAAAGAGCTGGCCGGAAGAATCGCTGTGGAAACAGTACGGAATTTTCAGTCAGATAACATTGAGAAAGTTATTTTTGTATGCTTTGATGAAGAAAATGAAATGATTTACAAAAAATTATTAGATTAAGACAAATGAAAAAACTAACCATATTAAGCGGCGCGGGAATCAGTGCCGAAAGCGGAATAAAAACATTCAGAGACGGAGATGGTCTCTGGGAAAATCATAGTATAACAGATGTGGCAAGTCCAGAAGGATGGAGAAAAAACAGGGAATTGGTTCTGGAATTTTACAACCAGAGAAGAAGACAGCTTCATGAAGTACAGCCCAATGAAGCCCATCAATTGCTGGCAGAACTGGAAAAATATTTTGACGTTCAGATCATTACCCAAAATATAGACGATCTGCATGAAAGAGCCGGGTCAACAAATATTCTGCACATTCATGGAGAATTGTTCAAGTCTTGCTCGTGCAGCAATAAAAAACTCATCTATGAACAGAAAGGAGATATCCGCATTGGAGATAAAGCAGAAGATGGAGCTCAGTTAAGGCCATTCATCGTTTGGTTCGGGGAAGATGTTCCTTTGATGAAAGAAGCGACTAAAAAAGCAAAAGAAGCAGATATTTTCTTAGTAATCGGAACGTCTTTACAGGTGTATCCGGCTGCGGGATTGCTTCATGACATCAAAGGCGACTGTCTGCTCATTGTCATCAATCCCAACGAAACAGGATTCGGATACGGGCAAAGAGCCATAGTGATGAAAGAATCTGCAACAAGAGGAATGCAGTTACTGTTTGATAAACTGGTAAATCTTGCTTAATGGAACATATTGTAAAAGCCGGAATTTTTGGAGTGTGCATTGGGGATGCTCTGGGTGTTCCGGTTGAATTTAAGAAAAGAGAAGATTTAAAAAAAATTCCTGTTAAAGGTTATATGGAATTTATGTCATGGAACCAGCCCAAAGGAACATGGAGTGATGACAGTTCGTTAACTCTTTGTCTTGCAGAAGAACTCACAAAGGGTTATAATTTAGAAAAGATCGGACAAAGCTTTGTAAAATGGAACAAATATGGACACTGGACAGCTCATGGAAGACTTTTTGATATTGGTGGAACCACAAGACATTCCATTGCAAGATTGATCAAAGGGGAAAGTGCAAAGTTTTCAGGAAATATTTTTGAGGAAGATAATGGGAATGGTTCTTTAATGAGGATTCTTCCTTTGGCATTTTATCTTAAAGATGAAAAGAATATTGAGAAACTATACCAAACTGTTAAAGAAGTTTCTGCAATTACGCATGGCCATTTCCGTTCTGTTTTCGCATGCTTCATCTATGTTGTTTTTGCTATAGAGTTAATAAAAAGGAAAAACAAAAAAGAAGCTTATGTTTATATGCAGAAGATTGCATTGGAATATTCATCAAATCAAGGTTTTAATCCTAAAGAGATTGAACTTTTCCAAAGGGTTTTGAAAAATGATATTTCAGCTTATCCTGAAGACCAGATTAAAAGCAGCGGTTACGTCCTCCACAGTTTAGAAGCTTCCCTCTGGTGTTTTCTCAACTCTGAAACCTATGCCGAAGCTGTATTGAAAGCTGTAAATTTAGGAGAAGATACCGATACAACCGGAGCTATCACAGGAGGAATTGCAGGAATTTATTACGGTTTTGAAAACATTCCTGAAGAATGGATTTCTGAGTTAGTGAGGAAAGAAGATATCGAAATCTTATGTAGTAAATTAGAAAACAAATTAATGAAATAAAATACCAACCATGAACGAACAACAAAAGAAAAAAATAAGCAAATTCCTGAGCTACGTTCTCAGGCATCATCCAGAACTTATCGGTTTGAACCTGGATGAAAACGGATGGGCAAATGTTGATGAATTAATCACAAAATCAAAAAGAGAATCTCATCAAGGTCTTACCTTTGAAGAATTGGATGAAATCGTACAAACCAACGAAAAAAAGCGTTTTGCTTTTAATGAAGATAAAACGAGGATCAGAGCCAGTCAGGGACATTCGATTGAGATCAATTTAGCTTTAATTCCACAACAACCGCCGGAATTTCTCTATCACGGAACGGCCCAAAGTAATATCGAATCCATTTTAGAAAAAGGAATTGAGAAAAGAGGCCGACAACACGTTCATTTGAGTCAGGATAAAGAAACCGCTACCAAAGTAGGGATGCGCCACGGAAAGCCGGTTATTCTAACGGTCAGAACACAAAAAATGTTCGAAGATGGAATCGAATTTTATCTTTCAGATAATGAAGTTTGGCTGACAGATTTTGTAGATGCAAAATACATTTCAAATTAAATGAAAAGAATATTAGTAATCGGTGACATTCACGGCGGATTCAAAGCTTTGCAACAGGTTTTTGAAAGAGCTAATATTACTGAAAGAGACAAATTAATTTTCCTCGGAGATTATGTTGATGGCTGGAGTGAATCTTCCCAAATCATCCAATTTTTAATAGAACTTTCCGGAAAACAGGAATGTATTTTCATCAAAGGAAATCACGATGCCTGGTGTGAGGATTGGATGTCTCTTGGAGAAGCTCCGGATGTATGGCTCTTCAACGGGGGAAAAAGCACTGTTGAAAGTTATAATGACTACTCATTGGAAGATCTGGCTTTGCACCTTGAATTCTTTCAGAGAATGAAGCATTACCACGTAGATGACAAGAACAGGCTGTTTATTCATGCTGGCTATTCCTCAATGCACGGTCCTGAAAAAGAAGTTTATTCCAGTAATTACCGTTGGGACAGAACCTTGTGGGAAACTGCTGTTGCAATGGACCAGAAATTGTCGAAAAATTCGGCATTCTATCCGAAAAGACTGCTTTTATATAATGAGATATTTATAGGACATACTCCGACATTGGATATAGGAATAAAGCATCCGGTCAATAAAGCCAACGTCTGGAATATGGATACCGGAGCCGCTTTTGCGGGTGCTTTGTCAGTAATGGATATTGAGACCAAAGAATTCTGGCAGAGCGATCCGCTTCCGTCCTTATACCCCGAAGAAAAAGGAAGAAATACTGACTTCATAAAGACAGAAACCCTGTGAGAATATATCCAGGATCTTTAAAACACCCAAACCTTATAGGTTTTTAAAACCTATAAGGTTTCTATGTGTAATAAAACAGCATTAGCATCAGGATCATTGCGCCTTAGCGTTGATCCGGCTTTATTATATACAATAACAATTTTCCCTTTTTCTCTTCCGCACCCAAATCATATTAAGTAATTTTGAAGCTCAAAACTGCTTCAATGAAACTGAAATACTTCTTGATTTTCCTCAGCACATCCTTGTTTTTAGCCCAAAATTCATTTCAGACGCCCTTTGAAAAAGGAAACAGAAACCAAACGGTTACCTATGACGAAATGAATACGTATTATCAGGACCTTGCTAAAAACTTTAATACCATTCAATACCTTAAAAAAGGACAGGATGATAACGGAAAACCCATTTATGTGGTCATTTACAACCCTTTTCCCGGAAAAGATTTGGAACAACTGAGAAAAGATAAAGCTGTTCTTTTCGTCAACAACGGAATTCACCCGGGCGAGCCGGACGGAATAGATGCCACCATGATGCTCATGCGTGATCTCGCAACCGGAAAAATAAAAACACCCCGCAACTTTATCATCGCAGCTGTTTCTGCCTATAATGTCAGCGGAATGCTGAACAGAGGTTCCCATTCCAGGGCCAATCAGAATGGTCCTGAGCAGTACGGATTCAGGGGAAATGCCAGGAATTATGATCTGAACAGGGATTTCATTAAAGCAGATTCAAAAAATGCCAGAAGCTTCCAGGAAATTTACCAGTGGTTTCAACCCGATGTTTTTATTGATAATCATGTAAGCAACGGGGCTGATTATCAGTATACTTTTACCTATATTTCAACCTTCAAGGAACGCCTTGGAAATACTTTGGGTAATTATTTTTACAATGATTATCAGGCTAAAAACCTTGAGGATATGAAGAAACTGGGTTATGAAAGTACTCCTTATGTCAATATTCACGGGGATATTCCGGATGAAGGATTTGCTGCTTTTGAGGACTCTCCAAGATATTCCACGGGTTATACATCGTTGTTCAACTCTCTGGGAACCGTTCCCGAAACCCATATGCTAAAGCCTTACGACAAAAGAGTGGATGCAACGTATAAATATATGCTGGTGAATCTTCAGAATTTAGATAAAGACTACAAAAAAATAAAACAGCTTCGCCTCGAAAATTTAAAACAATACAAAGCCGGAATGCAGTACGGGATCCGCTGGAAGATAGATTCCACACGGTTTTCTACAATGGATTTCAAAGGATATGAAGGAAAATACAAGCCAAGTGACATTTCCGGAAAGCCAAGACTCTATTACGACAGAAACAAGCCTTTTACAAAGAAAATCAAGCTTTTTACCACCGCAGTTCCTACCGGATATATCAGGATCCCGAAATACTATGTGGTTCCGCAATCCCAATACCGTGTCATAGAAGAGATGAAAAGGAATAAGATCCTTATGACTGCTCTTAAAAAAGACAGCACTGCAATGGTTGAAGCTTATAAGATTAAAGACTTTAAAACGGTGAAAAACCCTTACGAAGGACATTATCTTCACTATGACACAAGTGTGGAAACCGCGAATAGGAGCATGAATTTTACAGCCGGAGATTATTTGATCCCAACAGATCAGCCTGGTGTAAAATATCTCATTGAAACACTTGAACCTGAAGCTTTAGACTCATTTTTCAACTGGAATTTCTTTGATGGAATCCTCGCACAGAAAGAATATTATTCCGCCTACATTTTTGAAGACACAGCCTCAGAACTATTAAAGACAGATAAAAAGCTGAAAGATGCGTTTGAAACAAAAAAATCAGCGGATAAAAAGTTGGCAGAAGACGGAACAGCACAACTCGACTGGATCTACAGGAATTCTCCGTACTTTGAAGAAAAAACATTCAGACAATATCCTGTTTACAGAATATTATAGATTTTTTAAATTTAACTTAAAATATTGACAATCAGTATTTAATTTACAGGTTTTACACGCACGGAATTAGGGTGTTTTTCCTGTTATTTTTCACCGTATTCAGGCGAAATTTGCTTTATAAAACCAATAAAAACTATAGTTATGGCAACTAAAAAGCATTTTTTCGTTTCACTGGATGGGGTAGACATCTCGGACGAACAGTTGAAAAACATTGACAGAGGAATTCAGAACGTTGTTCTTTCTGAGCTTTCCAAAATTGATAATACCCAGGCATTCGGAGCTCACAGGGACTTCAAAGGATTGGTAAGGCCCCTGAAAATTAAAGACTGGTTTCCCTGGGGAATCGTTATTTTCAAGCCGGGAATTGATATTCAGACCCAGATGAAAGATATCCAGTCTCAAATAAAAAACTATGGAGGCTAATTCCAATGCTTCAAAAAAGATGTGTCCCAGTTATTTAGGAAAAGTTGGGGCACAGCTTTTTGGTGTAGTAGGCAAAGACGGTAAGGTGCAGTTTATCACACCGCTCACCGTTACAGAAGACTTTCTTCAACAGAATAAGGATAAAAACAGCCTGGAGCAGAGATTCCGTTTTACCGGAAAATGTGTCGAAAAAGGCTGCGCACAATGGGATAAAGAAGAATCTAAATGCTCTCTTTCCCAAAAAGTACAGAATTTAGAGATAAATAAAGAAACCGAACTTTTCTTTTGCCCAATCAGAACCCAGTGCAGATGGTTTTCCCAGGATGGAAAAGAAGCCTGCTTTTCGTGCAATGAGGTCACGAGAAATATGGAGGAACTTCTGGTCAGTACTCAACAATAAAAAAGACGCTTCAATTTGAAACGTCTTTTTGTTTTATTTGGGTAAGCATCTTTTTAAGGCCATTTCTGCGGTTTTAACGGCTGCTTTTTCTTTCCAGTCCATATATGTATTTTTAAAATTGGACTTCATAATATCGTCAAACTTACGCTGTACAGTAAGATTCCATATGGAGTGAGCCTTCACTGCCCAGGATTTGTCCCATGCTCTGAGAGAAATGGAGAAACTTCCGTCCAGGTATTTCATCCAGTGCCACCATCCGGTAGGCATAAAAAGTGTATCGCCGTGCTCCAGGAAGCATTCAATTCCCTCTACGCCGTCAAGAGCGGGATATTTTTCGAAATCAGGATTATCGATATCATAATCTTCCAGTGCATAGGTTGCATACGGAAGCTTATACAGCCTTTCCTTCCACTTGTATTCAAACAGCTTTACATGCTTTCTTCCATTGAAGTGGGTATGGAAAATATGCGCCATATCAATATCGAAATGAAGAAATGTGACAGAGCTTTTTCCGCCAAAAAACATAGATGGATATTTATCTAAAAATCCTCCCATGAGTTCTTTGGGTGCAATAAAATCATCCATTAATTTATTGGCGTGTTTTATCGGGTCAAAAAAGAAAATTCTAAGATCCGTAGGCTCTCTCTGGATGAGATCTATATAATCGCCAAACTTCATTTTTGTGGTAGGCGTATTGATGGGGGCACCCGGATCAGCTTTTTTGGAATCATAAAGAGGAACCTCTACATCACCCACCACTTCTTTCACATAGTCCATCGTCCACTTCTGGTAGGCAGGCCAGTTTCTTGCCATATTTTTCATGACAACGGGCCTTCTCGGCTTTAGATATTTTTCTAAAAACTCTTCCCGAGTAATATTATCTACAACATCTATAGGCTTTAAAATAATTCCCATTCTATAAATTTTATATTACAAAATTATTAAATAAATATATATGAATCAGTGTTTAAGTTGATTTTAATCTATGATTCAAATCATTTTTAACTATTTAGTCTAAATAAAAAATTGAAATGCTATTCTTTTTTAGATTTCGCCGGACTTTTCCTTTATTATCAGGCATTTTTCTAACCAAAAGTGTCAAACTTTAAGAGAATAATTATTGATTTATTTCCAAATTTTATAAACAGATTTTGAAGATTTTATATACCAAATAAATTATCGAAATGAAATTTACATATTTATTATCTCAAATAATCTGCTAAAACATTGAACATATAAAAAATATCACTAAGTTTATAGTTTTAAAACATTTAACCTTTATCATTAAAATACATCTTTATAAAAGTGTAACAAAAAACAGAAGCTGCAAACTAATTAAGCAAATAATAAACTATGAAAGGAAAGATTTCTTTATTTCTGATGCTCTTTTTTACCGTGCTCACCTTTGCACAGAAAACAGTGTCAGGGAAAATTACAGATGAAGACGGATCTGCTGTACCCAGCGCCAGCGTTACCATAGAAGAGCCTGGCAAAGATGCTATTTTGGCATACGGGATTACCAATTCCAAAGGGGAATACAAAGTAACGTTTACATCTGCAGAACCCAATGTGGATCTGAAAGTGAAAGCATTCAACCAAAAACCTCTGACTAAACAAATCAGTAACAGCGATCAGACACTGACGTTCAAAATGCAGTCTGAAGCGACAGAAATAAAAGAAGTCCAGTTAAAAACCAAGATGATCACCGCAAGAGGAGACACCATTGCCTATGATCTTAAAGCGTTTGACAGTAAAAGCGACAGGACACTTGCTGATGTAATGAGAAAAATTCCGGGAATTGAAGTCAATAAAGACGGAACTATCCTTTACCAGGGAAATGCCATCAATAAATTTTATGTCAACGGAAAAGACCTTATGGAAGGCGGTTACGGAACGATCAACAACTCGCTTCCCAAAGATGCCGTGCAGAAAGTGGAAGTTCTTGAAAACCACCAGCCCGTAAAGATTCTTCAGGATAAAGTGCCTTCTGATCAGGCCGCGATCAACATCAAGTTAAAAAACTCGGTTACCATGACCGGAAGAGGAGAAGTGGGAACCGGTTTTGGAGATCCGTGGCTGTGGAACGTGAAGCTGACTCCCATGTTTTTCGGGCAGAAAAGTCAGTGGGTAGTTAACTACAAAACCAACAATATGGGTGAGCAGGTGGAAAATGAAGGAAACATCCTGGCTTTCGGGAACAGGTTTGAAGGAAGAAGAACCAATACTTCTCAGAACGACTGGCTGAATGTAGAAAATGCAAGCACACCCAATCTTCCGGTAAAAAGATATTTGATGAACAATGTGCATTATCTGTCGGCCAACTATCTTACCAATATCGACAAAAAGAAAGAATGGGAACTTAAAGCCAATGCCAACTATACCAATAATGCCGTTGAAAGAGAATCTTACAGCCAGACAGATTATTTCGGGGGAAGCTCTAATATTGTAAACATTCTGAATAATTTTTATACGGATAAGGCAAAAGGAGAATTGATATTTACAAAAAATGCGAAAAAAGGATTCTTCAAAAACACCACAAGCTTTTCTCAGTTCTGGAATGCAGACAGGGGAATCGTTGACAGAACGGATGCCGCAAACGGAGTGAAAAGACACGGCGATCAGGCAATAGAGTCGCCGACAACATCTTTCCAGAACTCCCTGAGTACCATTATTCCGTGGAAAGAAAAAATGGTGAATATTTTATCTTTTGTAAGTTATCAGACAGACAGGCAGACCTTGAAAGTTTTTCCGGCCTCTTATCTGGATATTCCAGGATTTACTCCTGAACCTATGAATTTTGCCAAACAAAACCTTAGACTTAAAACAATCGAAGCAAACCATTCTGCCAATATCGGATTCTCTAAAAAAGGATGGACATTCACTCCGGAAGTCGGATTTAACTTTAAAACAACGGATCTGGTTTCAGATTTATCAAATGTTATAACACCGGGAGCACTTCCCACAGCATATAGTAATGATCTTACCTATACTACAGCAACACCTTACGGAAGCCTGGGAGTAAACTATAAAAATGATTCATGGATGTTGTATGCCAATTTTCCTGTAAACTCTAATAACATTAAAGCGGAAGATCCATTAAGAAATGTGGCTAAAGATATAAATAAAGTGACTTTTGAGCCAAGCGTTTTTGCACAGTATACCTTTGCCTCTTTTTGGAAAGCTTCGGTAAATGCCAATATCAATAACAATTTTGGGGAAATAAATACTGCTTATTCAGGATTCTTAATGACCTCCCCAAGCGGAATCAATGCAATGGATATCAATAATCCTATCCCTCAGAATAATAATAAATCTGCAGGAACAAGACTGGAATACAGAAACCCTCTGAACAATTTATTCTTCAACATCAGTTACAGATTTTCTGATGCTAAAAGAAACCTGATTTCAAACCCGTTGATTAACGGAGCAGGTTATACCGTAATGCAATATATAGAACAGGATAATAATATATTAAATAATACCTACAGCTTAGAAGTAGGAAAATACTTTCCAAAGTTTAAAACAAATGCCTCTCTTAGCTACAGCAACAATACCGCAAAATCTGATGCATTCCTGAATAACAATGCCTTTACCAACAACAACAACAGCCAGTCATACGGAATCAAATTCAATAACACTTATTTCAGCTGGATGAGCATAGATTATAACGCAAATATGTCCAGAACAAAACAAACCAGTACCGGAAAGATAAACACCAGTGCTACCAGAACTGGATTCACTCATAATCTTGGAGCGTTCTTCTATCCGGTAGAAAACCATACTGTCGGGTTCAACTGGGATCAGGTAAATACAAATGCAGCCAACCAAAAATACCACAACGGATTCTATGACGTTTCATATCAGTTTACCTGGGCAAAAAAGAAAATTGATTTTGAACTTAAATGGATGAACATTGCCAACAAAAAAGTATTCGAAACATATGATATCAATACCACAAATATTACTTTTACAAGATATCAGCTCCGTCCAAGCCAGGTTATGTTTACAGTAAAATTTAACTTTAAATAGAAAAATAAAAACCAATCTCACTGAGGTTGGTTTTTTGTTTACAATACCTATTCGTATCTAAAACCCAGGATTATCCGCAGACGGTCCATAGCTTCCCGGCAGCGGAATACCGTTCATCCTGTAATAAACCCCGAGTTGTGCCCTGTGGTGGGTAATCTGGTTCAGGCTGTGACGGATCGATCCGTACTTGGACCATTTTGCCATTTCCTCACCGTTATTTTTCAAAGCCCATGTTTCGTTGAGGTCCTCTTCTTTAGCTTGGTCAAGGGCCTTCTGTGCAGATTTAAAATTCTCATCAAGAGTCTGTATAAGATCTTCTTTTGTGGAAAGATGCTTAGGCTGGAAATCACCTTTGGCAAAATCCAGATCCGAAGTTTTCAGCATCACATCCGGCCATCCGAAAATTTCCGAAATATGAGTGGCAAGAGGCATCATTTTCATGCTTTTCTCATGAGGGGCATAGTCATTTTTTCCTTCAGGATAGACTTCAAAAAATTTCCTGGTCGTGTCGTACTCAGTTTTAAGCTCATCTTTGAATTGTGATAAAGTATCCATAACATTTTGTTTTTAAATTACTTAAAGATAACACTTTTGAAACGGAAAATGTTTTAACGGAATTATAATTTATTCTCCAACGGATCCGGATGATCAATTTAATTTTCAGAAAATCCGGCTGTGTTTAATGGTCTACAGTCTGTACAGTACATCGTTGATGATCAGAAGTATACACCGGACTGAATAAAATTTTGAAAAAAAACTGTAACATATTTCAACAATTGATAACTAATTAGTAAACAGTTATTACAATGAAAAAGCTATTTTCTGTATTCTTTATTGCTCTTTTCGCATTTACGTGGGCTCAGGATTCCAAAGAATCGGCCAACCGTTTCTTCTACGAACTGACGTTTAAGCCGAAGAAAGATTCTACCAAGATGGATAAAGTAATTACCATTCTGGATATTACAGACAAAAACAGATCAGTTTATCAGGATTATACAGTGATTGCACAGGATTCTATTATGAAAATTGAAATTGAAGCCATGCAGAAAGCGGGAGTCATGAAAGACCTGTCAAAAACCATTAAAACTCCTAAAATTTCAGCCAGAATATACAAGTCATATCCGGGCATGAAAGTTCAGTACGTGGACAAGATTGCCAATGGATTTACACCAAGCAATATAGGCTATAGCGAAGACATCAAATTCAACTGGAATATCCTTAACGACAAACAAAAAATCGGTGAGTATAATGCTCAGAAAGCAACCACTGAATTTGGCGGAAGAAAATGGATTGCCTGGTTCAGTACAGATTTACCATTTCAGGACGGACCTTACAAATTCTTTGGACTTCCGGGTTTGATCGTTAAAATTGAAGATGACCAGAAAAATTACTCCTGGGTGCTTCAGGGAAATAAGAAGATTAAAGATTATACGGAATACTCCTATATTGAAAACCTCATGCAGGCAAAAGGAGGAAAAGTGAATGAATTGACAAGAGAAAAATTTGAAAAGACCTTCAGCGATTTCAAAAAAGACCCTTTTGCATCCATAAGACCTATGATGACACAGGAAATGCTGTCTAAAACAGTTCCGGGAATGGATGGCACAGTTGGCGATATGGTGAAAAAACAGGAGAAGCAGTATAAAGATTTTTATAACGCCAATGACAATCCCATAGAAATATCACCGGTACAGCAGGATAAAAAGAAAAAATAAGCTTCATATCAACTAAATTATATTTTTAAAATCAACCCGGATGCAGCAATGCATTTGGGTTGATTTCTTTCATACCCTGTCGTTATTTAGATTAAATTTAAATAGCGTATATTTGCCCCTACAAAAAATCCGGCTTTGAAAGAGATTAACTTACATAAATTAAGCGGTTTCCCTAAAAACAAAATGGGGAAGATTTTGGGTTATGATAACGATCACCTGAGAATGCCCAACAAGATCATAGAAATGGGACTTCTGCCGGAAACCGTTTTCAGGATATTGTACCAGGCGCCTTTCAATGGCCCCATGTATGTAGAATTTGGAGAGGAAAAAAGCCGTATCGCCCTTCGTGAAGAAGAGGGAGACTATATCATTGTTGAAGAATTGAATTAATGCAGGAAAATAAGAAAAAACAGGTCCTTTTAGTCGGGAATCCTAATGTAGGGAAGTCTACGGTTTTCAATGCACTGTGCAACAAAAAGCAGAAGACAGGAAACTACGCAGGGGTTACCGTTGCGAGCCATTCCGGGAATTATACCTATAAAAATGAAGAGGTTGAGGTGATCGACCTGCCGGGCTCGTACAGCGTCTATCCAAGCTCAGAAGACGAAGCTATTTTTTCCAAATTTCTTATTGACGAGCAGAAAAACTATGAAGGCGTTATCTATATCCTTGAAGCACTAAGCTTAAAAAGAGGATTGCTTCTCTTCCAGCAGATACAGGACCTGGGTATACCCATGATCTTGGTGGTCAACCAGATCGATCAGGCAGAAAGAAGAGGAATTACCATTGATATTCAGAAATTTTCAGATGCTTTAGGCATTAAAATTATTCAGACCAATGCCAAAGAACAAATTGGAATAGAGGAGATCAAAGAAGCTGTCCTGAAAAATGGATTTAAAAAAGCAGACAGCATCTCCTTTGAAACACCGAACGAACACAAAGATTTTATTCAGAAAATAGCGGCCCACAAAGGTCTGGACAATGAATATAAAGCCTGGATGAGCCTTTCCCTGGGCTCTGATCCCGGAAGAATAGAATCAATAAAAGACCTGCTGAATGAGCGGGATGCCAAAAGCCTGGTTCCGAAACGGCTTCAGGTTCAGGAAACCGTAAGAAGGTATCAGGCCGTAGATAAAATATTAGCAGATGTAATCTCTAAAAAAGCCCAGTTCAAAGAGCTTTTAACAGAAAAATTAGATAAAGTCCTGGTTCATAAATTCTGGGGTTATGTCGTTTTCATGCTTATCCTGCTGATTATTTTCCAAAGCGTTTTCTTCCTTGCAGAATATCCGATGAACTGGATAGATGATTCCTTTTCATGGCTGGCTGCCTTTACAAGAGAACACCTGCCGGAAGGCCCCGTCAATTCATTGATTTCAAGCGGAATTATTCCCGGAATCGGAGGAATTGTGGTATTTGCACCACAGATCGGGATTTTACTATACTTCCTTTACCTGCTGGAAGATTCAGGATATATGGCCAGGGTGGTATTCCTCATGGACAGGCTGCTCCGACCTTTTGGACTGAATGGGAAAAGTATTGTACCGCTTGTGTCGGGAACGGCCTGCGCCATTCCCGCTGTGATTTCTACAAGAAATATCGAAAATGTAAAAGAAAGGCTGCTCACCATCCTTGTTACCCCGTTTATGACCTGTTCTGCAAGACTTCCGGTCTACAGTATTATTATAGGGCTCATTATTTCAGACGGATCCGTCCTGGGAATCAAGTATAAAGCACTGGTGCTGATGGGGATGTACCTTTTAGGTTTCCTTGTGGCACTGTTTTCAGCAGCAGTTTTGAAAAGATTTATCAAAAATAAAGACAAGACCTACCTTGTAATGGATCTGCCTACCTATAAAAAACCGCTTTTTGGATACGATCTTAAAATGGTTCTGGGTAAAGTTTGGGATTTCGTTACAGGAGCAGGGAAGATTATTTTTATTGTGAGCATCATTGTGTGGTTTTTAAGCTATTTCGGACCTAAACAGAACCCCGGTCAATTTGTAGCAACAAATGTAAAGCTAGACCATTCCTATCTTGCCAAAATGGGTAAGGGAATTGAACCCCTTATCGCACCTCTTGGTTACGACTGGAAAATGGGAGTGGGAATTCTGACAAGTTTTGTTGCAAGAGAAGTTTTCGTGGGAACCATGTCCACGCTGTACAGCCTTGAAGACGATGCTCCCGAAGTAAAAGTGATCGATAAAATGAGAAGAGACGTAAAACCTGATGGAGAAAAAGTTTTCAGCTTTGCAACAGGAATTTCCGTACTTTTATTTTATGCATTTGCAATGCAGTGTGTTTCCACACTTGCAGTAGTCTACAGAGAAACCAAAAGCTGGAAATGGACCGGCTTCCAGGTTGTGATGATGACCGGTTTGGCCTATTTTGTGTCGTTAATAGCCTATCAGATTTTAAAATAATGGATACCTCGTTAATTTTTCAGTACATCATTATCATATTGGTCGTTGCATTTGCCTGTTACTCCCTGTTTAAAGTACTCAGAAAGAACTTTGCACCGAAAAAATTCAGCTCCAAAAGGACCAAGTGCGACAAAGACTGCGGATGCTCATAATCCTGTTTTTAAGCTTATAATTGAAAAAATTGTAGTAATTTCATTTTTTAATACTAAAACCATTTCGATTTGAGCCCGAAATCAGCAGCTGTCTTTTTACTCTCTCTTCTGGCCGTTTTGGCAAAAGCCCAGGTTGATACTGCCAGAATCAAGTCCTATGCAGATCAGATAATGGTCCGCATAAATCTTGATACCAATGTTGAAAATTACATTTTTACGGAAGGCCCGGAGGATAACCCCTTAGAAACCATTTTTTCGATCAATAACAAAACAAGAGCTTCTTTTTCTGTTGATTACAGAATTATAAGTGCAACTATTTCATTTACCCCCGGTTTTCTTCCGGGAAATAATGACGATGCACTCAAGGGCAATAGCTCTTATACAGACCTGAGATTCAGGTTTTTTCCCAAAAAGTTTATTCAGACCGTTTACTACAAAAATGTAAAAGGATTTTACATGGAAAACATGAGTGACTTTTTCCCGGAATGGAAAGAAGGAACGGATCCGTACCTCCAGTTTCCTGATCTTAGAGTTCAGAGCTTCGGGGGATCTACTGCCTATGTACTCAAAGATAATTTTTCCCTCAAAAGCATTTATACACAGGGCGAATGGCAGAAAGAAAGCCGCGGGAGCTGGGTTCCTTTCGTGGATTATGACCTTTCTGTATTCAGAGATATTTTAAACAGGCAGAAAAGTAAAGAGACCCAGTACAGCTTCGGAGCCAATATGGGCTATTTTTACAATTGGGTACTGGGTGCCGGAAAAAGAGTAAATATTGCGCCCAATATCTCACTGGGACTGGGTGGAATGTTTTCCAACAGCTGGGATATTCGTGATGACGGGACAAAATTCAATAAAGAAAATACCCAATACCTGACCCTGAGATTTGCGGCAGGCCTTCATATAGGATACAATACAGACCGGTTTCTGTTCGGAGGAAAATTTAATGTAAACGCATATGCTTACAATGAGGATAACCAGAATGTACAAAACAATAACGTGTACGGCTTGCTTTATATAGGTTACCGTTTTCCACCACCGAAGGCTGTACAAAGAAATTACGACAAGATCCGGGAAAAGATACCTGTTTTATAACTTATAAGTCTTTTAAGTATCTTTGCCAAGAATAAAAACCAATTAAATAAAATAAGAACAGAATGTCATTAATAAAATCTATTTCAGGGATCAGAGGGACAATCGGCGGAAAAGTAAATGATAACTTGACGCCTCTGGATGTAGTGAAATTTGCATCTGCGTTCGGAACCTGGCTTCAGAATACACAGAATAAAAAGAATTTAACCCTGGTCATAGGAAGAGACGCCAGAATTTCCGGGGAAATGGTTTCCTCTCTGGTTAGTGCAACTTTACAGGGTCTTGGGATCAATGTTGTTGATTTAGGACTTTCCACCACTCCGACTGTCGAAATAATGGTTCCGGAACTGAAAGCAGACGGAGGAATCATTCTTACCGCTTCCCACAATCCAAAACAGTGGAATGCTCTTAAGCTGCTGAACGGCAAAGGAGAATTCATCAGCGGAGATGACGGGGCAAAAGTCCTTGCTCTGGCTGAAAGTGAAGATTTCAATTACGCAGAAGTGGATGACCTTGGAAAATATGAAACAAGAGATGATGCTTTTGATATTCATATTCAGCAGATTTTAGAATTACCGATGGTAGATGTTGAAGCCATTAAAGCTAAAAAATTCAAAATCGTTCTCGATGCCGTAAATTCTACAGGAGGAATTGCAATTCCAATGCTGCTGGACAAATTGGGCTGCGAGACTATAAAATTATACTGCGAACCGAACGGACAGTTCCCACACAACCCTGAACCTTTGAAAGAGCATTTGGGAGATATCTGTGAGCTTGTAAAAAAAGAAAGTGCAGATGTAGGAATTGTTGTAGATCCGGATGTAGACAGATTGGCCTTAATTGATGAAAAAGGCGAAATGTTCGGGGAAGAATATACCCTGGTTGCCGTAGCAGATTATTTACTGAAACATAAAAAAGGCGTTGCTGTGTCAAACCTTTCTTCAAGCCGTGCATTGAGAGATGTTGCCAGAAGCCACGATTCAGAATACTTTGCCAGTGCTGTAGGAGAAGTGAACGTAGTAAACCTTATGAAAGAGAAAAATGCTGTGATCGGAGGAGAAGGAAACGGAGGAATTATCTATCCTGACCTTCATTATGGAAGAGATTCTTTGGTAGGTGCTGCATTGTTCTTAACCCATCTAGCAAAAGAAAACAAAACAGTTTCCCAGCTGAGAGCCGGATATCCGGAATATTTCATGGGTAAAAAGAAGATAGAGCTTACCCCGGAGATTAATGTAGATGATATTTTAGCCAAAATGGAAAAAGAATATCAGAATGAAGAAGTTTCCACGGTAGATGGCGTTAAGATCGACTTTGAAAAGAACTGGGTGCATCTGAGAAAATCCAATACGGAACCCATCATCAGAATCTACACCGAGGCCCACTCACAGGAAGAAGCCGATAAGCTTGGAGATGATATTATTGCTAAAATCAAATCTTTAATTTAAACAGAACAGAACGGAACAGAAATGCTCCGTTCTTTTTTTACAGAAATTTACTTTCAAAAATTCTCTGAAAATTTGATAAAAAACAGGCCTGGAGTGTCGGAATTATGAGTGGCAAAAGACTCGCTGTGATTATTTAACCACAATTTCCGTTTTTTATCCACAATCCTTTTATCTCTTTTCTTTTTTTACTATCTTTAATATAGAAATTTATGAAAAATTAATTCAAAAAAAAGTTGCAACTTTGCATAAACATTTGAATTTCAGTTTCAGAGGTTATTATTAATTAATAAAGTTTGCCGAGGTTTGTAAGTATATTCAGACATCGGGCCGACAAAGACAACACTATTGGAAGAGTATTTTGGAAATGAACTTGTAAAAAAGTTCGAGGAAATGATGGAAAATAATGATGAATTCTACTTCGATACCGAAGAGTTAGAAGACATTATTGTTTATTATTTGGAGCTGGGTGATTTTAACTACGCAGACAATGCCGTTAACTATGGCCTGAAGCTTCATCCCAATTCATTGGATATCAAGATCAAAAGACTTGAGATTCTTTTGGAATGGGAAGATTATAATACCGCAAAAGAACTCATTGACGAACTAAAAGGCTCATCAATGGAAAATACAGACTTTATGGTCTGCTACGCGAAGTATTATTCGAACCTGGGAAACCCCAGAAAAGCCATTGACATCTGCAAAAAAGCTTTAGAACTGCAGGAAGAAGAGAACTTCCTTCACAACTTTATTGCAGACGAATATGTAAATTTGGGAGACCCCTTTAACGCTCTTAAACATTACAGAAAAGCTCTGAAAGAAGATCCTACGGATGAATATTCACTTGAAAACTGTATGATCTGTTTCAGCGACCTGAATAAGAGCGAGGAGGCTATTGCCTTTCTTAATGAATATTTAGATGAATTTGCCTATTCCGAAACCGCATGGTTCGAATACGGACAGTTCTACTTCAACAGAAAGAATTATGAAGAAGCCATAAAAGGATATGATTATCTGCTGGCCATTAATTCAAGTTCTGTAGGAGTATATGCTAACAAAGCAGCATGCTACGAAGCCTTAGGACAATATCAGAAGGCAGTAGAAGTATATGAGGAAATGCTTGAGCTTGAATATACCAAAGCATTTACATTTTACAAGATAGGATTGTGTTATAAAGCACAGAAACAGTCCATAATGGCACTTAATGCATTCCAGAGATCGTTGAGAGAAGACCCGCAGTTTTATCTTGCGATGATGGAGCAGTCTTATCTGTATGAAGAAATGGGAGGTATGAAAGAAGCGCTGCATTTTGCAATAGAAGCCACCCAGCTCAATGACAGTAACCTTGACTATCAGAAAAGGCTGGCGTTTCTGTTAATTGATTCCGGAAAATTTGAAGAAAGCCTTTCCTGCCTGAAAAAGCTGGTGGATGCCGAACCTTCAAGATTTTACAACTGGTATGCCTATTCAGAAGTACTGATGCTTCTTGGAGAATATGAAGAAGCAGTAACTATTCTGAACAACGCCATCAAGGTACATGACAGAGCTGAACTTTATTATCAGCTCAGCAACTGTTATTTCAATCTGAGAAATCCGGAAAAAGGGACAGAATCCCTTCAGAAAGCTTTAAGCATAGATTCATCTCTGGCTACGGATATGCAGAAGAAATATCCCTTTATTAAAGATGAGGTGAAGAAAGTCAAAGCCAAAGTGAAAAAGAAAAATTCTTAGGAAGTTGGAAGAGAGGGAATTTAAGATCGAAAGATCTGCCTTAATTCTCTTTAGCAGCTTAAAATTCTTAATGGTTTAAATTAAAATCAATAATAATAAATCCTGTAGCAATGCAGGATTTTTATTTTAATCCAAGTTTTGAGTAAATAATATAGTACGTTCAACAGCTCAATTAGGAGTGAAATGTAAAACTTGAAGAAAAATTAACCTGCTTTTAACACGAAACCTAGTTCTGATATTATAAATTGATACAAAGAGGATTCAATTGCATTGATTTAAAGCGAACGTTTATCCACGAACTTAATCAGCGGTTTTGCTTTCCTCCAAGTAAAAAGCATTTTTCATAAACCCTTGCGTGAACATGAATTAAAAGCAAAAATGTTTTTTCCAGCCACTCACCATATAAAGAGTGGAACTTACTTTTTTACAGCAACGGATTTAGCCCTTAAAAAGATCAGGCCCCCAATAATAACTCCTGCTCCCACAAACTGTAATACACTCAGTTTTTCACCATCTAGAAATCCCCAGATAATAGCAACAATAGGCATCAGCAGCGTTACTGTTGAGGCAAATAATGGGGTAGATACTTTCAGTAAACGGTAATTCAAAGTCATGGCCAGCCCGGTCCCAAAGACGGATAAAAGACCTACAAACATCAGTCCCAGCATATTATCTTCATTAAAGCTGAAGGTAGAAAAGAATCCTGTGAACATTAAAGAAATAAGGGAAGGGAAAAATAAAACAAATGAAAAAACAAAAGCTGATAAAATGGTGGAAGAAACATCCATAAGTTTAGATTTCACGGTGGTAGTGCTTAAGGCATAGCATAATGTAGCCACTAATAACAGCAATATCGGAATAAGCTTAAACTTTCCGCCTTCTCCATCCCCTCCGAATGCCAGTAAACAGACTCCCGCAAAACTGATCAGCGTTCCTACCATCTGTCTTTTGGTTGTTTCAAATTTCCAGATCAGTGCTCCCACAATAATCACGAATATCGGCATCATGGAATTGATAATTCCCGCAATGCTGCTGCTCACTTCCGTTTCTGCGATCGGAAACAGGAACATAGGAATAAAATTTCCTGTAAATGCAGCCAGAATAAGCCATTTCAGATGCTTTTTAGGGAAAAGCCTGTATTTCGAAATGGCAACCGGCATTAAAATGATTCCTGCAATTAAAACCCTGAGTGCTCCCACCTGGTACGGATTAAAATGCTCCAGAGACTTTTTGATCAGGATAAAAGAAGATCCCCAGATAAGAGTCAGTATGATAAGAAGAATCCATTTTTCTTTATCCGCGTTCATTGTTTTTGTGTAAGATTTTTAAAAATTCTTTTTTGGGAATCATTTTTGCGCCCAAACTTTCCAGGTGCTCGGTATGAGACTGGCAGTCAATTAGGTCCAGGGTGTCTTTGTTGCTTTCCACAAAGTGAATAAAGCCGGCTTTAGAGGCATTGCTTACTTTCGCAAACATACTTTCCCCGCAGAAGACATTGCCGATCTGAAGACCATAAAATCCGCCGACGAGTTCTCCATCCAGCCATACTTCAATACTTTTGGCCAGGCCGTAGTCGTGAAGTTTGATGAAAGACTCCATCAGTTCGTCCGAAAGCCAGGTTCCCGTCTGCTCTTTCCGGCTGGTTTGCTGGCAGTTTCGGATCACTTCCCTGAAATTTTTGTTCTCCGAAAATGTAAAAGTTCCCCTGTTCATTATCTTTCTCATGGATTTAGACACTTTCAGCTCATCCGGATACAGGACAAACCTGGGATCCGGGCTCCACCACAGGATTTCTTCACCGGGATTGTACCACGGAAAGATTCCCAGCTGGTAGGCGAACCAAATACGTTCAATGGACAGATCACCGCCGAAGGCAATCAGGCCTTTATGACCGTCATAAAGTTCAGGGTCGGGGAAAGAAATCTCGTTTTCGTCTAGTCGGACCATTTTTTGGGAAAAAAAATCCTACTTGAGCAAGCAGGATTTATATTGGATCTTATTCTTTTAATTAAAAAGGTAAATCATCGTCATCGTCGCCAGCGAAAGGGTTTTCGTTGGAAACCGGAGATGCAGACTGAGAAGGAGAGGCCTGAGTAGGCTCAGATCCGCTGTCCATCACTTTTTCAATTTTCCATCCTGTAATAGAATTGAAATATTTAGTTTCACCCTGAGGAGAAACCCATTCTCTTCCTCTGATGTTGATTCCCACTTTTACATTCTCACCTTCCTTAAGATGATCTAATAAACTGATCTTATCAGACAAAAATTCTATGTTTATCGGCTGTGGGTACTGTTCCTGGGTTAAAATAACCATTTCTCTTTTTTGAAAACCACTTGCAAATGTCTGAGCATCAAAAAGTTTCTTTACCGTTCCTTGTAATTCCATATTGTAATTATTAACGTTGTAAAAGTAAGAAAATGAAATGTAATAATAGAACGAGTGGGAAAAAAATCTATGAATTTTAATTTTTTTTTCTGAAAAGTTTGGAGGGAAAAGAAAATGTCCTATATTTGCACTCACAAAAACGAAGCAAGCTCTTTAAAATAAACAAACCAGCGGATGTGGTGTAATTGGTAGCCACGCCAGACTTAGGATCTGGTGCCGTGAGGCGTGGGGGTTCGAGTCCCTTCATCCGCACCATGCGAAAATAGCTCAGCTGGTAGAGCACAACCTTGCCAAGGTTGGGGTCGCGGGTTCGAGTCCCGTTTTTCGCTCCACACCTGCCCTGGTGGTGGAACTGGTAGACACGCAGGACTTAAAATCCTGTGTTCGTAAGAACGTGCGGGTTCAAGTCCCGCCCGGGGTACAAAACTCTCTGTAGAATTTCGACAGAGAGTTTTTTGTTTTAAGAAGGTTTGTAAAAGATAATGCTTCTGTATTCGCTTTTTGTGAGTATTTATGTTTTTTTTAGTTCTTATTTTAAGACAAATGTTTTATATTTGTGGTCTCAAAAGGAATTAAGTTCTTTAAATAAAGAAAAACCAGCGGATGTGGTGTAATTGGTAGCCACGCCAGACTTAGGATCTGGTGCCGTGAGGCGTGGGGGTTCGAGTCCCTTCATCCGCACCACACAAAAACTCTCTGTATTGTTTACAGAGAGTTTTTTGTTTTATGACTTAGCATAAACTGTTATTGAAAGCACTGCTTATCCTGATTAATTCTGCCTTTGCGGTAAAAATAAAATTGTTTTCAGGCATTTTCTTATACCGAATTCAGTTTTTAAATAAGAAAACTTTGCTTTTCATTATCTAAGATTTTTACGATCATAGAGTTTTGCTTTCTCTGTCTTCATTCCTATTCGCTCTTTTTCCCTATTTTTGTGAAATTCCTTATTCAATGAAAAAGATTATCCTCATCGAAGACGAAACCAGCGTTGTATCTTTTATAAAAAAAGGACTTCAGGAGAACGGGTACGAAGTTTCCGTTGCTTTTGACGGGCGTACAGGTGTACAGCTGGTGCAGGCCAACGATTTCGATCTGGTGGTTTTGGATATTATGCTGCCGGAAATGAACGGGCTGGATGTCTGCAAAGAGATCAGGAAAACCAACCTGCATGTTCCGATCCTGTTTTTAACAGCATTGGGAACCTCCGAAAATATTGTTCTGGGGCTTGAAAGCGGAGGAGATGACTACCTGGTAAAGCCTTTCAAGTTTATTGAATTAGTTGCCCGCGTGAAATCACTATTAAGAAGAAGCCACAGTATCAGTGTGCAGGAAATTGCTGAACCGGAACCGGACAATGAACATGTATTCCAGTTTTCAGACCTGGTCGTTAATGATTATACGAAGAAAGTGACCCGTGCCGGGGAAGAAATTTCTTTGACCTCTACAGAATATAAACTGCTGCTATACTTTCTCAATAATCCTGAAAAAGTAATTTCAAGAGCTGAAATCCTGGACGCAGTTTGGGGTGTCAATTATGATCTGGGAACGAATGTGGTAGATGTCTATGTGAATTATTTAAGAAAAAAGCTGGACAGTCAGGATGATAATAAGCTGATTCATACGGTGATAGGGATGGGGTATGTGCTGAAAAAATCTTAATGAATGTTTAATAAAGTGGTTACAAATCAGACCAAAACAATGGTGCTCCTTATGCTGGTGTTCACTGCCATCATTCTGCTGTTCAGTGGGTTGGTTTACTTTTCGATTGTCAACTTTTCACACCAGAGATTTTATGAGCTGCTGAAGATCCGTACAGCAACAATTGTTCAGATCGAAAAAAGCAAAGACCATTTAGATCTTCCCGAAAATCATATCCTTAGCAGCCTGAATGATGAAGAGCTTCCTATGGAGAGGGATTATGTTTTTGCGGTTCCTTCGGATTCCAATTTCAGGAAAATTTCACAGGAAGTCCACATTCCCGATTATTTTTTCAAAAGTATTGTCAGAAAAGGAGAGGCCAATTATAATGACAAAGAATTCTATTACATCGGGCAGACCTTTAAATATGATGATAAAGACTATATCGCCATTGCTTCTGCCAAGAATCATTATGTGATCTATTATCTCGGATTTTTAAAGAGGACACTGATCACCTGTATTGTACTTTCCCTGTTTTTCAGCATGATTTTTTCTTTTTATCTGTCTAAAACTTTATTCAGGCCTATTCTTAAAATTACCGGAAAAGTAAAAGAGATCAGCTCTGAAAATCTTCACCTCAGATTGGAGCCGCAACCGGATAACAAGGAGCTGAATGAGCTGGTAGACACTTTCAACGGAATGCTGAACCGTATAGAAACTTCATTTGAAACCCAAAACCACCTGATCGGAAATGTTTCCCACGAACTGAGAACCCCCCTCACCTCCATCATGGGAGAGGCAGACGTAGCACTTTCCATCAGCAGGACAGCAGACGAATATAAGGATACATTGGAGATCATCCTTGATGAAGCGGAAAAACTGGATAAAAAGATCAAAGCCTTACTTATGATCGCTCAGACCGGTTTCGACGGCAAGATCCAGAAAATGGATAAAGTAAGGATTGATCAGCTGCTTTGGGACGTGATTGAAACCCTCCGGAAAATTGATTCCAGAAATAATATCTATCTGGATATCAGTATGCTTCCTGATAATCCTAAAAAATTAAAAGTACAGGGCAATGAGCAGCTGCTGCATCTCGCAGTGGCTAATATCATCAGCAACGGCTGTAAATATTCTAATTTCCAGCAGGTAAAGGTTTCTCTGGGAGCCACAGATACGGATGTTTATATCATTGTAAAAGATTTCGGGATAGGAATTCCGGAAGTTGAGATGAACAAGATCTATGATCCTTTCTTCAGGGCTTCCAACACCAAAAACTACGAAGGCTACGGAATCGGGCTTCCACTGGCGAGAAATATCGTAAGAATGCACCAGGGTGAACTGATTGTAAGCTCCCATGAAAACCAGGGAACTACCGTTCAAATGCGTTTTCCTAATTTCTATAGCACAAGGCCGGAAGGGGTTTAGTGGCAAAAATCAAATTCAAAGTAAGCAGAATGTAAAATCTGCCCAATCTCTTAAATCTGGGAGAAATCTATATACTTTATTCTCATCACTAATCTCTCAAAACGTTCGTATTAACGGCAGTTAACAATATTCTAATCTCATTTTAATCTCTTTAATCACATTTTAATTCCGTTCCAAAGGGCTTTTAATCTTGCCGCTTTAGTTTTGTATCATCAAAATATGACAACAAACCTAAATCTAAAAGATATGACCAAAACCATCTTAATCGCCACGGATTACTCTCTTGAGTCACTGAACATATTGAAAAAAGTACTGAAAGAGAAAGAAGCATCGGAAGACCAGGACCAGTATAATATTCTTTTGGTTTCAGGATACGATCCCGGGGATTCCATAAGAGACCTTCTGTTTAACACAAAAAGCATCATTTTTAACAAGATCAGGCCGCAGGAATTCTGTGATGCATACGGAATCATCAGGAATAAATATCCTCACCTGGTTAATAAAATCATCTGCGATATTTTCACAGGAAGCTTTCAGAGGGCATTCAACAATTATGTGAAAGCGGAAAATATCCAGGAAGCTTACTATTCTCCATCCATTAAAAGTAAGGGCAAAGGAAAATTTGATATTGCTCCGTATATCAAAAAATGCAGGGAACTTCAGGTTCATGAAATTAAGGTGCAGACCGCCGAAAGGCTTCCGGAAAGAGGAAGACTGGCCGAAATCTTTGTTGAGGTTTGAAAAATGAATAAAGCACAATTATTAAAAGAATAAAAAATGTTAAGAAATTATAGTAACAGCCGAACGTTGGGAGACAATATCAGATTGGGAACGCTGACTGCATTTACTGCAGGGACTATAAATATTGCCTCCCTGTTGATTTTTCTCTCTTTTACATCAAATGTAACAGGGCACTACGCCATATTGGCGGCGGAAATCAGTAAAGGAAACTGGACGCAGGTAGCTGTGGTAGGAGTGTGGATCTTCCTGTTCTTCTTCGGAAGCTTTCTGTCCAACTTTATAGTGATCAACTTTAATAAAAAGAGTAAATATTTTGCCCATTCCATGCCTCTTGTTCTGGAAATCATATGTCTGCTGTTTGTGGGAATATACGGGCAGTTTTATTATCAGAAAACACTGGAAGAAACAGAATATCTGGTTGCGCTGATGCTTTTTGCAACCGGACTTCAGAATGGTCTTACGGCAAGTATCTCCAATTTCTCGGTGAAAACGACCCACCTTACGGGTACCACTACCGACCTTGGAATCCTGCTTTCCATGTTTACCCAGAAAAAATACAGGAAAAACGGGGAGCTGATCGGAAGAGCAAAGCTGCTTATGAGCATCATGGCCGCCTATGTTTTAGGAGCTGTTTTCTCCGGGCTTACGTATTACTATCTTGAATTCAGGGTGTTTTATGTGATCAGTTTGTGTCTTTTGACTGTAATCGGGTATGATGCTTATAAAATCCATATAAGACACTTCAATACCAGGTACCGTTACAGCAGGATTTATAAAAAGCCCACCCTGTTAGCTTATCTGTACGATAAGGTCCATGGAATTCCAAAAAGAAAAGAAAAAAGAACACTTGTTTTTGATAAGTAAGGAAAATAAATATCAGTATTATTTTTTGTGTAAACTAGCTGTGAATCACTCCTTTTCGATGGTAGAAAAGGGGTGGTTTTTTGTTTGCTAAAACACAAAATTATTTAACACAAAGGTTGACCAATCCTATTCATATTTAAGCCTGAAAGGATGGAATCATCCAGACAGATGTATTATCCATTGGCGAAGCACATCTCTTTGCCCAACTGAAAACTAAAGCAATTCATCATTAAACTTTGCGTTAAAAACACAAGCTTATTTTTTCAATATTTTTTCCAGCCATAGATAAAAATAGAACCGGACAGCAAATTGTGATTAAAATGTTGATAATTAAATTTTAATTCCCGGTTTTATTGTTTTAATTCCCGTTTCCATTGTCTATTTTTGTAAGTTGATTATACGTTTTATGTCAGATATTATTCAGCTTTTACCGGATCATGTAGCTAACCAGATTGCAGCAGGAGAAGTGGTGCAGAGACCCGCATCCATTGTGAAGGAACTTTTGGAAAATGCTATTGATGCAGGTGCGTCCAAGATAGAATTGATTATCAGGGATGCCGGAAAAAACCTGATCCAGGTGGTGGACGACGGAAAGGGAATGTCTGAAACCGATGCCAGAATGGCTTTTGAAAGACATGCTACGTCAAAGATCAGAGCAACAGAAGATATTTTCAAAATTGCTACGAAAGGATTCAGGGGTGAAGCATTGGCTTCTATCGCTGCGGTTTCACAGGTTGAACTGAGAACGAAGCAGAATGACGCTAAAATAGGCACAAATATCTATATTGAAGGTGGCGTGTTTCAGTTTCAGGACCCGATACAGACTGCCGACGGATCAAATTTTCTGGTGAAAAACCTCTTCTACAATGTTCCTGCCAGAAGAAAATTCCTGAAAAATAATAATGTTGAGTTCAGGCATGTCATTGACGAGTTCCAGCGTGTTGCATTAGCTCACGAAAACCTGGAGTTTTCCCTTTTTCATGATGATGAGGCTGTTTTCAGGCTGAGAAAAGGAAGCCAGATGCAGCGTATTGTAGATGTTTTCGGGCGCAAACTGCAGCCACAGCTGATTCCTATCAAAGAAGATATTATCTGGTGTAAACTTCATGGATTTGTTGCAAAACCTGAAGGTGCCAAAAAATCGAGAGGAGAGCAGTTTCTTTTCGTCAACGGAAGATATTTCAGAAGTCCATATTTTAATAAAGCGGTTCAGGAAGCTTTTGAAGGTCTGCTTCAACCAAGCTATGTTCCTACTTTTTTTCTTTATCTGGAAATGGATCCGGAAAAAATAGATGTGAATATCCATCCTCAGAAAACCGAGGTGAAATTTGAAGATGAACATCTCATCTTTGCATTGCTCCGTTCCACTATTAAAAGATCTTTAGGGATTTATAACGTTTCTCCGAGCCTTGATTTTGATAAAGATCCTGAAATGGATGCGATGATGAACAAACCGTTCCCAAGTAAGGGGAACAGCGGTGGAGGGATGCTCAAAATGCCGGAAATCACAGTAGACAAGGACTATAATCCGTTTATTGAAGAAAGGAATGTACGTCCCGAAGAGATCCAGAATCTTACGGAAATGTACCACCAGAATATTACAGCAGAACCTTCAAAGATCAATTTATTTGAAGACGAAGATTTTGATGAGGATCTGATGAGATTGCCGAACGGCTACTGGCTTTTCAATAAAGGAGATGTAACCCTGATGCTGGATTTGGGAAGAATGCACAGGCTGGTTGTTGCTGAAAACAACAAAACATCAAGGAAGAGCAATCTCAATATCAACCCAAACAGCCATTCACTTCTGTTTTCCCTGGAGTACCATATGAATGAAATAGAAAAGAATAAATATAATTCTTTCAAAAAATTTCTTCCTGAACTCGGGTTTGACATGAAAATTGCACATGAAAGCGTGCTGAGGATAGATGCGCTTCCCGAAGGACTGAAAGAAACCCAGGCCATGAAGTTCCTGGAGAATCTTTTTGAGATCCTGGAGTATAAGACAGAAGAAGAATTCATGCAGTTTTATCTCAATCAGTGGAGCAAAATGCATTCAAAATCAAGATTTGACTTTATCTATAAAAAAGATGCGGAACAGGTGATCAAAGATTTTACAGCGCTAGGCTTCCCGGAATTTTTACCGGATGGCAAAAGATGCTTTTATGAAGTTCCGTTTAATGATTTTAAAAACAAATTTTAAAAAATGTTTAACAATATACCGCCTATCACAAGGAATATTATTATTATCAACATAATCGTATTCATTGGTACTTACTTTCTTGGAAACCAGGTAATCGGTTATCTTGCCGGCTTTTACCCGTTTTCTCCTTTTTTCCATTCGTGGCAGATCATTACCCACATGTTTATGCATGGAAGCATTATGCATATTTTGTTTAATATGCTGACACTGTACAGTTTCGGGCCTATCCTGGAGCAGGCTTTGGGTGAGAAAAAGTATCTTATCCTTTATTTTCTGAGCGGATTGGGAGCTTTCTTCCTTTTCAATTTATGGAATTTTGTTGAAGCCCAGCAGCTTACAAATGAATTGCAGCAGCTTGGGTTCAATGTCAATGCCTATCTATCCGGAGCAAGCGTAGGTTTTAGTGGAGACGCGGCATCCGTTCTTAAGCAAAAAGAGTTATTGGAAAGCTTTAAAGGGATTGTAGCAACCCCTATGGTCGGTGCTTCCGGAGCTATTTTCGGAGTTGTGGCAGCTTTTGCTACCCTGTATCCCGATTCCAAGATTATGATGATGTTTATTCCGATTCCAATCAAGGTAAAATACCTGATGCCGATCGTCATTGTAGTTTCCATATATCTTGGAGTTTCCGGAAACGGAGGAGGCATTGCCCATCTCGCTCACGTTGGAGGAGCATTAGTGGGCTGGATTCTTGCAAGGATCTGGAGAAAACATCTGTATAGATTCAATTAGAACTGTGAAAATCTTCCGTCTTATCATATTGATTCTGCATGTAGGCATTTTGTTCCTGCTGCTTTGCACTCTTTTGAACGCCTATGTACCACCGAAAATATTTCCGTGGTTTAATCTGCTTTCTTTAGGGTTTCCTGTTCTTATTGTCACCTATGCCGTGTTTACGCTTTTCTGGCTTTTCAGCTGGAAAAAGAGAACATTTGTATTCATGCTGGCCGGACTTATTTTTATCAGTCCTGTACAAAGATGGGTGAATTTTTCTTCCGGTAAAAAAGAAACAGCAGATCTGAAAGTGATTACTTTTAATATCAAAGCGGGCTTGATGGGAGCTTCTGACATCGAGAAATATCTGAATAATGCCAACGCTGATGTCATTATGTTGCAGGAGGCGGGCAAAAAAGTTTCTGTCAGAGATATGAATGTAGTTGATAAGAATGGAATCCTCAAAGTCTTTTCAAAACATAAAATTATAGACTCCAAAGAGCTTATCAAGAGTGATTATGAGAATAATAATGCCTATGCTTCTCAGGCTGATATTGAAATCCGGGGAAAAGTATACCGTTTCATCAATATTTATCTGGAACCGTTTAAGTTTGAAAAAAGCATGGTCAAAGTGGATGGGCTCAAAGAGGAAGACGAGAGAAAGCTGAAAAATATTGTAAAAAGACTTATTCCGGTTTTTAAAAAACACCAGGATCAGATAGAGAGTATTAAAGAAGGAATTGAAAATTCACCTTATCCTGTGATTGTTATGGGAGACCTTAATTCTGTTCCCAATTCTTATGAATATTACCATTTGTCTGACGGGCTTCAGGATGCTTTTGTAAAAGCGGGAAAAGGAAGTGCAACAAGCTTCCACGACTACAAATTTCCAATCAGGATCGACTATATTTTTACATCAAAAACCATACGGCCAATTACCTATAAAGTTGACCGGACTGTAAAGTTTTCAGACCATTATCCGGTTACCGCAACATTTTCACTAAATAACTAATAATCATAAAATTAGTTAAAGCTGACAGTCTTGGTAGGGTTTTTGATTAAAAGAAACCGTACCCAGAATGTTATTTCATGAAGCCGAGCCAATTACTCCTGTTTATACATATCGTTGTTGCCGTGTTGCTGCTATGCACACTGGGGAACGCGTGGATCCCGCCTAATTTTTTAGGTGTCCTTAACCTGCTTTCCCTTGGATTCCCTTATCTGATTTTAGTATATGTTCTGCTGACGCTGATATGGGTTTTTAAAAGAAAAAAAGTGGCCATTGCTTTTGCACTTGGAGCCCTTCTTTTTTACAATCCGGTAAGACGGTGGGTGAATTTTTCCCCAAAAACAGAAAGTTTAAAGTCGATCAGAGATATTAAGGTCCTGACCTTTAACGTAAAATATGGAGATTTTGGCTGGGACAAAGTAAAAAAATATATCGCAGATCAGGATGCTGATATTATCCTTGTTCAGGAAAAAGATACCAACAGGGCGATAAGCCGTGATATGATAAAATATCCTTCGGTGATCTTAAAAACAAAGCATAAGATTTTAAGACAGGAACCCCTGATCGAAGAAAAAGCAAGAGGAAACTCTTTCTATGCAGATATAGATATCAACGGAAAAATCATACGTGTAGTGAATGTGTATCTGGAGCCTTTCAGACTGCAAAAAGCCATGTTTAAGTTTGAAGGTTTGGCGAAAGAAGGAGGGAAAATTGCGACTCTTCTATCTCATATGACCCCTACCTTCAAAGCACATGAAGACCAGATTCGTAAGATCCGGAAAGTAATTGATTTTTCACCTTACCCGGTGATTCTGGCGGGAGATTTCAATTCCGTACCCAATTCATATGAATATTATAACCTCGGAAAAGATCTTCAGGATGCTTTCCTTACGGTAGGAAATGGGGCTTCCACGAGTTTTCATGATTACAAGGTGCCGCTGAGGATTGACTATATTTTCACTTCAAAATCCATTATTCCCTTAAGCTATAAAGTGGATCACTCTGTAAAATTATCGGATCACTATCCTGTAATTGCAGAATTTCTGCTAAATTAGTTCCATGAAAAATTTACTGTCTGCCGTTTTTATTGTATCACTGTTATTAATGGCCTGTTCAAAGAAGGAAACCCCGGGTTTTACAACTGAACAGCCGGTGAAGGTGCAATACGATACAGTTGCTGTAGACTCATTTTCAACAGGCGCCACATCGGTAGATATTGTCCGCCAGATCAGAATGTCGTCACAGAAATATCAGGACTCTATAAAACAGGCTGAAAAACTTCAGAAAGAAGAGCAGAAGCTGAAAGCAGAGCTTGAGAAAGAAAATAAAAAGAAGCTGGAAGAAGAAAAGAAAAAAACCGAGACGGAAAAGAAACCGAAAATTTCTGACAATCAATCTTCTGCCGGGGCGAAAACAGAATAAGATTCACAATTAGAAAACATTTAAAAAAATATACAATATGAAAAAACAAATTTTAGCCGCCGCTGCAATAGCAGTACTTGCTGTATCATGTACAAAGTCATCAACTAAAACAGAGCAGGTTGAAAATACTGACGGATCAGTAACCACAACTACGACTACCGTTTCAGAAAATCCTTCTGTTAATATAGATACCGCTAAAATAGACAAGGCTAAAGAAAATGTAAAAACTAAAGTTGATGCAGCCGGAAACAAAATAGATGACGCTGCTCAGAAAGCTAAAGAAGATCTTAATAAAGCCGGAAAAGATATCAAAGCCGGGGCAAAAGAGGTAGGACATGACGTAAAAGATGCGGCGGCAAAAGGAGCAGCCAAAGTAGAAGAAGGTGCGAAAAAATTAAAAGAAGATCTTAAAAAATAATTTATCTGAAATTAATCAGAATTTAAAAACCGCAGTAAAAACTGCGGTTTTTTTTATTGTCTCTTATGCTATTTTTTTACATTTTATAGACTGTTTGCCCTGTTTCATTTGTATTCCCGTTACTTTTCCTTTTTTATCGAGCAAAAACTGAAGTTCTGCATTATTTTTTCTGGCATAGAAAGTATTATCTGATTTTCGTTCTAACAGCATTTTTTCACCATCATTTCCGTTCTCATACATGCTGAGAAACAAGTGATTTTTCCCTGCCTGAGTTATTTGAATTTTTCCGAGAGTGATGATCCCCGCCAATTGTGCTTTATAGACACCGTGATAAATTTCTGTTGGTGGTGCAGTTTCTTTCTTATAGGTTGTAAAATCAGGATATGTGTACCTTTTCTGATAATACTTCGAAATTACTCCCAATACGATCTCATTTAGTTTCATGTTTGTTCCGTTGGAAAGAACCGAAATGCTAACTTTCTCATCCGGGAAATATCCTGTGAATGAATGAAATTCATCTATTCTTCCAGAGTGTCCGTAGCCAGATTTTTCATAAAAAGGAGTTTTAAAAAGCCCATATCCGTAACCTTTGGCATTTGTTTTCTGCATTTGTATCAATGAATTTCTGGAGACTAATTTCCCGTTAAACAATTCGTTCATCAATTTTGATAAGTCTTCGGTTGTAGATACTATTGCTCCTGCGGCAAAAGTGAAACCCGGGTTTGTTTCAGGTTCTTTAGACCATTTTTCTCCGTCAAAGAGATAGGAGGTGTTTCTTTTAGAGTATTCGGTTTCAGATGTTTCACAATAGGTGTTTTTTAGCCCGGTTTTATCAGCGATTCTTATTTTCACATGATCTGCGTAGGATTTTTTCGTAATGTCTTCTATAATGTAACCGAGAAGCGTATAATTTGAATTGCTGTAACCACAATCGTCACCCGGTTTGAAGTCCGGTTTGCCTTGCAGAATCAATTTCAGCATCTCTTCCTTTGAGTAATTTTTTCTTTTTGAAATGTAATAATCTTCCCATTCCAGATAATTATAAATACCACTTGTGTGGTTGAGCAGATTTCCGATTGTGATTTTATCCGCATATTTAATAGCCGGATAAAACTGGTTGAGTTTTGTGTCGAGTGTAAGCTTGCCTTCTTCTATAAGCTGAAAAATAATAATTGATGTAAAAATTTTAGTAATGGAGCCAATCCTGTACTTATCTGTGCTGTCCGGAAATTTGTTGAATTCACCTTTATAAATGGTTTCACCATTTTTTTGAAGCAAAACACTGCCGGAAAATGCATTGTTTTCCTGAAAGTAATTCATCAGGCTGTCAATCGGTTTTTTGTAATCCGCATTTTGTGCAGAAACCAAACTAAAAATAGTGAAGACAAATATGAACCAGATTTTTTTCATAGTTAATTTTTATTTGATGCAAATAAAGAAATACTCTATGCTGAATTTTTGTTTTTTTGACCAACAGGGCTAAAACCCGGACATACAGTTTGTGTGTTCCCTGATTATTATTTGTCCGTGAATAACACCTGTTGATGTAAAAAAGCAGTACACCGCTATTGAAAATATTTAACTTTACGATTTTATTCAGACAAACAATGAAAATACCTAAAGGATATCTTTTAATCAGGCTGCTGCTAAATATTGTATTTACGGGAGTTATACTATTTGCTGCGGTCAATAGTAATGATAAAAGTTTGCCTTCAGGTTTTATTTTACTGTATAACATCCTGCTTTTTGTTCCTGCGTGGATCAATAATTTTTGGCTTTTTCCAAACCTCCGGCGTAACAGGAAGATAAAGCATTATTTAATTTCAGTAATGGTGCTTTTCTTTGTTTCGGTAATTATATTGGGCCAATATTTACAATGGCTCTACGATCAATTTAACACCAGGGAACTGGATCATTTTACATCATTAGCAGCCACATCTTCTGCTCCCGGTATATTGGAAAACTATCAATATTATTTTGATGTTTATCCGGGAATTATTATTGTAATGGTTGCTATGGTAATCGGCTATTCTGTACAGGAATTTTTATTAAAAATTAAAAAAGAAGAATATATCCATGCTCAACAGACTATTGCAGAGCTCAGCCTGTTAAAATCGCAAATAAGTCCTCATTTTCTCTTCAACGTATTGAATAGTTTGTATGCTTTATCCCTTAAAATGTCGGAAGAAACGCCCGATGTTATTTTAAAGCTGTCCGATATCTTACGGTATTCTTTATATGAATCGCAGGAAAAAGAAATTTCTGTTGGCAACGAAATACATATTCTCAATACATACATTGATATTGAGCGATTAAGGTTGCCCGAAAATGCAAGCATTTCTTTCCATCATCATCAGGTAAAAGATTCGGTTAAAATTGCGCCTATGCTTTTATTGCCTTTGATAGAAAATGCTTTTAAACACGGTACCGATTCTACCATTGGTGTTTCTTACATCACCGCATCATTAAGCTGCAATGATAATAGCCTTATATTTGCCTGCAAAAACAGTTTTAAAGAATCGGCAAAGAAAGATTTTGGAGGAATCGGCATAGAAAATATACGTAAGCGTCTGCAATTGCTGTACCCTTCAAAACACCTGTTTGAAATTGAAAAAAGCAAAGACGTTTTTAATGTTACCCTTGAAATAAAATTCTAAAAAAATGATGAAAATAAGATGTTTAGTGGTAGATGATGAAAAACTGGCTCAGGATGTTTTAATTCATCATATTTCAAAATTTGATATTCTGCAGTTAGAAGGAATCTGCAATAACGTTTTTGAATTGATAACATTTTTAAACCAGAATAAAAATATTGATTTAATTTTTTTAGATATAAAAATGCCTGAAATAAACGGGACTGATTTTGTTGATATGTTTAACAATCCTCCTGCAATTATCTATACCACCGCCTACAATCAATATGCTTTAAATGCTTTTAACCAAAGTGCGGTAGATTATTTGTTAAAGCCCATATCCCTGGACCGTTTTTCTAAAAGTATACAAAAAGCAACTCAAATTTTAAGAGCAGCACAGCATCCAGCTTCAATAACTGAAAAAAGCAACGACTGTTTTTATGTAAAAAGCGACAAGCGTCTGGTGAAAATTAATCCTGCCGAACTGGTTTATATAGAAGGAATGCGCAACTACATCCGTTTATACACCGAAACCGACAAAATAATGGTTCTCGGGACATTAGCTTCTGTTGAAGAAAGCTTAAAACATCTGGACTACATTTGCAGGGTTCATAAATCTTTTTTTATTAATCTGAATAAAATCAACTATTTGGAACAAAATGTAATTGTACTGACCAATAAAAAAAGTATTCCTGTCGGATTAAGCTACCGCAGTCAGGTTTATGAAAAATTGAAAATAATGCAGGCAAAATAAATGAATATTCCATGCAATACATCGCGGAAAATATAAACTTTATGCCTTATTCAATTCCAGCAAAGGATCTATATACTCTCTGTCGTTGCTCAGTCTCGGAACCTTATTCTGGCCGCCGAGTTTGCCCTTGGATTCCAGCCAATGGTAGAACAGATGAGGTTTCGCGATGTGCACGATCGGTCTTTTCAGTGTCAGATTGTTGTATCTTTTGGCTTCATAATCGGAATTGATCATTTTTAAATGATGATCAAAAGCATCTGTAAAACGGTCAAGGTCATCCGGATGATGGCTGAATTCAAAGATCCATTCATGGGCACCGCTTTCGTTCTCTTTCATGAAAACGGGAGCTCCCGTAAAATCTGTGATGCTTGCCCCGGTCACTTCGCAGGCTTTGGAAAGGGCAGATTCCACATTGGTAATCATAAGCTCTTCCCCGAATGCATTGATATAATGTTTGGTTCTTCCCGTAATTTTTATTCTGAAAGGGTTGGTTGAAGTAAATATAACCGTATCCCCGATCAGGTATCTCCAGAGCCCTCCGTTGGTCGTGATCACCATTGCGTAGTTTTTCCCTGCTTCAACGTCTTCCAGGTTAACCACTTTCGGATTGGAAAAATGAAACTGATCCATTGGAATGAACTCATAAAAAATACCATAATCCAGCATCAGAAGCATTTCGTCGCTGTCCGACCTGTCCTGTATCCCGAAGAAGCCTTCAGAAGCATTGTAAATTTCGTAGTAATTGATCTTTTTTCCGATGATCTGCCTGTACTGGTCCTTATAGGGCTTGAAACTGATTCCGCCATGAAAAAAGACCTCTAAATTAGGCCATAGCTCGGAAATGTTCCCGCTGCCGGTTTCTTTTAAAACCCTCTGAAGAAGTACCATCATCCAGCTAGGAACCCCGAGAATACTTCCCACATCTTCATTTTTTACTTCCGAAGTAATGGCTTTTAGCTTGCTTTCCCATTCAGACATCAGGGAAACCTTTTTGCTTGGTGTTGTGGTGATCTCTACCCAAAAAGGCAGATTATCAATTAAAATAGCGGAAAGATCCCCGAATTTGGTGTTGAAATCTGCATGGAGCTCGGAACTTCCTCCCAGGCGCAGGTTTTTATTGGTGAAAAGCTGGTTTTCCGGATGGTTGTTGGCATAGATGGAAACCATATCTTTTCCCGCTTTCATGTGGCAATATTCAAGACTTTCCGTAGAAATCGGAATGAACTTGCTCTTTGCATTTGTTGTTCCCGATGACTTTGCGAAATGTTTGATGTAGCCAGGCCAGCTTACATCTTTGTGTCCCTGTCTGGCTCTTTCAATAAAAGGCTCAAAATCTTCGTAAGTAACGACCGGAACCTTGTTTTTAAAGTCCTGATAGCTAGAAATAGAATTGAAGCCGTATGCTTTGCCGTATTCCGTGTCTTCAGCATGAAACAACTGTGAAAAGAGTATGCCTTTCTGTGTTTCAATGGGATGATCCATGAAATTCTGAATCTGATCTATCCTTTGGCGGATAAACCAGTTGACGACAGTGTTGAAAAGTGCCTTTGTTGCCATTCCAACAAATATAATAATATTTGGATTTTTAAAGAATTTTTATGGTGTTAAATAAAAAAAACCGCTACAAATTATGTAACGGTTCTGTATCTGGGTTTATTATTTCTAGCAATACTCATCGAAAGCAGCCTGGAGATTCGCTGCAATAGCCCCTGCAGGGTTTCCTTCGATGTGATGTCTTTCCAGCATATGAACAAGTTCACCATCTTTGAAAAGAGCTACACACGGAGAGCTTGGAGGGAATGGAGCAAGGTGCTTTCTTGCCTCTGCTACAGCTTCTGTATCGAATCCTGCAAAAACAGTTGTTAAATGATCAGGCTTTTTGTCTCCTGTCAAAGAATATACAACGCCGGGTCTTGCCGCCCCTGCTGCACATCCACATACTGAATTAATAACCAATAAAGTAGTTCCCGGCTGCTTTAAAGCCTCTTCTACCTGTGCCGGAGATGTTAAATCTTCGAAACCTTTATCTGTAAGTTCTGCCTTCATAGGCATTACTAAATCTGTTGGATACATATAATTTGTTTTTTATCACTACAAAGTTAAACAATTCTCCGCTTTTGTTCAATATATAAAAACTATCAATGCTTTAGGCAGATAAAATTAAAGTTAATATTATATTTCAATTATTGTATAAAATGCATGACATAAAAATGTGAATAACGCTAAATGCCTGTGAAATTTGAAATGATTCTGAAAACAAAAAGGGATGAAAATTTTTATGCCTATTCTTAAGCAACCAATTTTAAGTAAAGATTTGTCATTATCCAAAATGAATCCCGGAACGCGAAGCGTTCCGGGATTCTTTAATCAAATCGATATGCAAAGGTTGGATATCCTGTTTTGGTTTGGGATGTGTGTTCGGGATGTAAGTTTTTAAGCATGCAAAAAAATCTTAATCCAAACGCGGTCCTCTTTTACGAAAGAAGCTTCTTGGCCATTTCGGAAATGCTTTTTCCGTCAGACTTTCCGGCTAATGCCTTTGAAGCGGCTCCCATTACCTTCCCTAGGTCTTTGGCAGACTCAGCTCCGGTTTGTGAGATAATATTCTTGATTTCTGCCTCCAGTTCTTCCGGGCTAAGCTGTTTAGGCAGGAACTTCTCAATCACTTTCATCTGTGCCTCTTCCACTTCTGCAAGGTCATTTCTTCCCTGTGCCGAAAACTGCTCGAAAGAATCTTTACGCTGCTTGATCATTCTCTGAAGAATGGCAATTTCCTGTTCTTCAGAAACTTCAACGCCTCTGGCTTCAGTTTGTAGATTTAAAATCTGAGCTTTTACAGCTCTCAGAGAATCCAGAGCCACTCTGTCTTTCTCTCTCATAGCTGTTTTAATAGCTTCACTTATAGTATTTTCTAAACTCATGGTTTTAAATTTAATAATGTATCAATGTAACAGTTTACCAATTAGAAGCTTTGCAAACTCAGCATGACGATTGTATTGTTACATTGTTACATTTTTATATTAATTTAATCAACATCTTTATTTAAAAATCTGTTCTCTCTTACCTGCATGGATCCGTTGTTGTCAGACAGATACGTATTGATATTCTGATCTGAGGCATTGGTCCCGTCGATAACGATATTCTTTCTTTTGAAAGCCGGTACAGATTCGAATTCACTTGTACTGTCAAAGCTCTGATAGCGGGAATTGAATTCTTTTAATTTATTTCTTCTCTCCAAAATTCTTTCCTGGTCAACTGCTTTATTCACAAAAGTGAACTCTGATTCTGCAGGTTTTGGAGTTTCAATTTCTATTTTTTCTTCAAAAGAAGGTTTGGTTTCAGCTTTTGGCTCTTCCTGTCTTGTGTGGAAGATGGCTTCAGCCGCCTGAACCGGAATTTCAACTGCGCTTACAGGAGCCGTAAACTCTGCTTTTGGCTGTCCGAAATCTGTCTTAGGCTCATTGGATGAAGGCTGGTTGTTTACAAAGAAACTGAATTCAACAGGTTTTTCATCTGAGAAAGCATGGGTTGCCGGTGTAGACGGAGTTTCATCTTTTCTGGCATCAAAATCAAATTTGAAAGACTCAATTTCCAGATCATTAGGATCTTCTCCTTCATCATCGTAAGAGAATAGGCTGTAAGATTCTTCTTCCGCCGATTCTTTTTCATTTTTCCAGTTGTTCTGTGTATCTTCCTCTTTATCAAAGAATTTTACTTCTGTTTTAATTTCTTCTTCCTCAATGACCATTTTTTTTTCCGAAGAAGTCATACGGAACTGCGGAGTGTCATTGTCTTCGTCATCCAGTCTGAAGGTGTGTTTTCCTCCGAAATCACGTGTTGTTTCAGCAGTTGTTTCTCTTTCTTCTCTTGTCTTAAAAGGAGAGGCTTTTGGTGTCTCAAGACTGTCGTTAAGGCTGATTCTGATCTTTTCCGTAGGGCCTGCAAATCTTTTGCTGTCATTAGAAAAACCTGTAGCGATAACGAGAACGCTTACAGAATCTCCCAATTCCTCGTCAGCACCCACCCCGAAGATAATATCGGCTGTGTTTCCTGCTTCTTTCTGGATATGATCCATAATTACCCCGATCTCATCCATGGTAACTTCTTCGGCACCGCTTCTGATCAATAGAAGAACATTTTTGGCACCTGTGATCTTGTTGTCGTTCAACAACGGGGAGTCCAGGGCTTTTTTAACAGCTTCTTCGGCTTTGTTCTCTCCTGAAGCAATTCCTGTAGACATCAATGCTGTACCGGAGTTCTGAAGGACAGATTTGGCATCTCTAAAGTCAATGTTTACATCAAAGTAACCGGTAATAACTTCTGCCATTCCTTTTGCGGCATTGGTTAAAACTTCATCGGCTTTTGAGAATCCCTGCTTGAAGCCAAGGTTTCCGAATTGCTGTCTCAGTTTATCATTATTGATCACAATAAGTGAGTCAACATTATTTCTTAGCTTTTCAAGACCGATTTCGGCCTGTTCAAGTCTTCTTTTACCTTCAAAGCTGAAGGGAACGGTAACGATACCTACCGTAAGAATTCCCATATCTTTGGCTACTTTGGCAATAACGGGAGCTGCTCCGGTACCTGTACCGCCACCCATTCCGGCAGTAATGAACACCATTTTGGTATTCTGCCCCATGGATGCTTTGATCTCTTCAATGCTTTCAATAGCGGATTTTTCCCCAACTTCAGGATCTGCTCCGGCACCAAGACCTTCTGTGATGGTGGTGCCCAGCTGTACTTTGTTGGCAACCGGGTTATTGTCTAAAGTCTGGGCATCGGTATTACAGACTACGAAATCTACTCCGTAAATACCTTTCTCGTACATGTGCTTCAGGGCATTGTTTCCGCCACCTCCTACACCGATTACTTTTATGATGGATGAATTTCCTTTTGGCAAATCAAATGAAAATCCTTGTGTACCTATATTTTCCATAACTATGCTTTTTATAATTGATGATTGACGAATGATAACTGATGAGTGATAAATGGCGCCGGCAATAAACTGTATGCCTTTTATTTATCAATTATCAATGATCTTCTATCATTTATATTTTACTCTACTTCTTCAAAGAATTTTTTAACTTTTTCCATAAGCGACTGCCCGAAGGTAAGTTTCGCTCTTCTGTTTTCCTGCTGCTCATTAACAACGGATTGCTCCTGAACGATAGCTGCGGGCTGAACGTGCTGAACTGTTTCTGTCTGTGCAGCAGCTGTTTCCGCCTTAGCCATTTCTTCTTCCATGAGCTCTTCTGTTTCGGCACCCTGCTTTTTGTCGCGGATCTTCAAACTCTCCATCAGCAAGCCGATTGATGTAGCAAATTCCGGGCCTTTCAGGTACTGATTTTTATCGTTCGCAATATATTCGTTGGCAAAACCGATTCTGCTGTCAAAACCTGTTGTATAGTTGGCAAGCTGACGAAGGTGTTTTAAGTTGGATCCGCCCCCTGTAAGGACAATCCCTGCGATCAGCTTTTTCTTTTGCTCAAATGCTCCGTACGCTTTTAATTCCGTGTTAACCATTTCCAGGATTTCTTCTACTCTGGCATTGATGATCTGTGCCAGGGTTTTAAGAGAGATTTCCTTATCCGGTCTTCCGTGAAGGCCGGGAATAGTAACAAATGTACTGTCTTTTTCTAATTCGGGAACTGCAGAACCGAATTTTACTTTCAATTGTTCAGCATGTTTTTCTATAATGGAGCAGCCTTCTTTGATATCTTCCGTAATAATCCCGCCTCCGTAAGGAATTACGCAGGTATGACGGATGATATTGTCTTTGAAGATCGCAATATCTGTAGTACCGCCTCCGATGTCAACAATGGCAACGCCGGCTTCTTTTTCTTCTTTAGTTAATACAGCTTCTGAAGATGCCAGAGGTTCCAGGGTAAGAGCTTCCATTTCCAGGCCGGCCTCTCTTACACATCTTGCGATGTTTCTGATGCTGCCCATCTGTCCTACTACCACGTGGAAGTTAGCTTCCAAACGCTTTCCGTGCATTCCTACCGGTTCCTGAATTTCACCTTCGGAATCCACTTTATATTCCTGTGGAAGGACATGGATAATTTCTTCTCCGGGAAGCATCACCAGCTTTTTTACCTGATCTTTCAGGGCTTCGATGTCGTCGTCTGTAATAAATTTGTCCGGATGCTCACGCATGATATAGTCGGAATGCTGCAGGGAACGGATGTGCTTTCCTGCGATACCTACCGTGACTTTGCGGATAGGAACTCCTGCGCTGGACTGTGCTTCGGAAACGGCGGCCTTGATTGAATTAATGGTCTGTGAGATATTATTCACAATCCCTTTATGAACTCCAAGACTTTTGGCCTTTCCAACCCCGAGAACTTCTATCTTCCCGTGTGCATTCCTCCTTCCGACAATCGCGACAATCTTCGTTGTCCCGATGTCCAGACCTACTGAATACTCTTGATTTTCCATTTTATGTCGATTTGATTTTTTTCTACTTTTTCCTTATTTTTAAACTGGGCTTTATTCCAATTGTACGCCGAATTGTCCATTCGGACTCTTTTTTTATTCTATTTTCACTTTTGCTTTAGGCTTTGTGGCCGCGGGCTTTTTCTCTGTTTTTTTGGTTTCCTTAGCTTTGGCTGCCGTTTTTATTTTTTCCTTCGGTTTTACTGAAGGTGTTTTTGCTTTTTTAGTTTCTGCAACTTTAGGCATAGCTTCCGGTTTTTTTGCTGCCGAAAGCAGCGGGGTCTTTGCCAGTTCAAGGTTTCCTGCTTTCAGAATACTGTCGTTTTCTTTGAAATAGGGATTTAAAGTGGTTACAATCTGGTTCTGGTATTTTACGGAAACCCTGCTGTACTTCTCGGGATCCTGGAATACAAGATATTTTTCCACGAAGGTTTTTAAGCCTTTTACTTTAAATTCAATATTGTCAAGATCTCCTATTTCCACTTTATAATTTCCGTCGCTGGTCAGAAGGTTATAATCGTCTTTGCTTTTTGATATTCCGATAAAAAATTTTTTGCTGAAATCGTCTTTATCAATCTTTTCTACCAGTTCTGCCAGCTTCTGATATTCATCCGGTTTAACATTTCCTGTCACCAGCATGCATGGGTGCGAATAGGTTTTGGAAATAGGAAATTCGGTTCCTTTTTCATCTACATAGAAGTCTCTTCCGTCTTTATTCAATCTGAAAACAGGAACTCTCTGCCTGATATCGAGATAGAGTTTTCCGTTCAGGTTTAAGTAGACATTGGCGCTGTCTACAGCCGGAAGTGAATTGATCTTCTTTTCAAGCGCGGGAATATTTAAATCTCCTACTTTTCCGGTAGGGTTTTCTTTTTTTACAATTTCCCGGATATCTTTTTCGTCAATGAAGTATACGGGTGTTTTTTCATTCATTTTTACAGAAATCTTATTGTCCGTGATTTTCTGGCCGCTGAATCTCTTCAATGAGAAACTCAGCAGTAATCCCAGGATGATCACTGTGACAGCAATTTTTAATATTCTGTATTTATTTTTCATATATTTTATACAATGTAAAAAGTACAGTGTACTATCGTATTCTAATTAGTTACTTTATTAAATGGTCTCTGTACGTTAATACTTTTTTACATTTTACTTTGTACAGAAGAATTTATCCACTCACAAATGGGGTCGTACAGGGTATCAATATTTCCTGCGCCTACGGTGAGGAGGATGTCAAAATCTTTTTCTTTTATTTTTTCAAAAGCACCGGATAGGTCCGATTTCTCTTTTTTATCTAAATTCACTTTTTCCAGTAGCCAGCCGGATGTTATTCCTTCAAAATTTTCCTGAAGTTCTCTTGCAGGATAGATGTCGAGAAGGATCAGTTCGTCTGCTTTGCTCAGGCTTTCTGCAAATCCGTCCGCAAAATCTCTTGTTCTGCTGAAAAGATGGGGCTGGAAAACGATTAACAGTTTTTTATCAGGATAAAAGGTTTTGACAGAGCTCACGACGGCATTGATTTCTGTCGGGTGGTGGGCATAATCGTCAATATATATTTTACCGTTCGGATAAATATGTTTGGTATATCTTCTTTTAATTCCTTTAAAATTGGCAATGGCCTTTTTCAGGGTTTCAAAATTTACGCCTAAATTGTGAAGAATAGCCAATGCTGCGGTTGCATTTTCCACATTATGGATTCCCGGAATATCCCACACGAAATCTTTTACGGTTTCAGAAGGGGTATGGAAATCAAAATAAATTTTATCATGATCCATACGCAGGTTGTCCGAATAGTAATCTGCTTTTTCATTTACAGCATACGTTTGGTGTTCTCTGCCGATATCCAGTCCTTTTCTTACAAATAGCTGTCTGTCGTTTGGAACGAGCGCTGCAAACTGTTTGAAGCCTTCTTCAATCGTGTTTTTATCACCATAAATATCCAGGTGGTCTGCATCGGTGGAGGTTACCACGGCCCAGTCCGGGGAAAGGGTCAGGAAGCTTCTGTCATATTCATCTGCCTCCACTACGGAATATTGTGCTCCGTTGTAAAGGAAATTTGATTTAAAATTTTCAGAAATTCCACCTAAAAAACAGGAAAAAGGTAGATCTGCTTCCTTGCATAAATGAGCAACCAAAGTAGAGGTTGTTGTTTTTCCGTGCGTTCCCGCGACTGCAATACAGTCTGTATTTTCTGTAATCAGGCCTAAAACTTTGGCTCTTTTTAAAACTTCAAACTGATTTTGATTTAAATAATCTAAAATCCCAAGCTTTTTTATTGCCGGAGTATAAATGACCAATGTGTTTTCTGCCTGTAAAGAAGTGATTTTATCATCTATGACATCTTCAAAAACAATATCAATTCCTTCGCTCATCAATTGCTGAGTGAGTTTGGTGTTGGTTTTATCGTAGCCCAAAACTTTCTTACCTGAAGCATTGAAATAACGCGCCAAAGCACTCATTCCGATACCTCCGATTCCGACGAAGTAATAATTTTGATATGTTTCAAGAACTTTCATAATTTATTAAAAAATTTAAAGATTAAATGATTGAAGAATTAATTCATTATCAAATTATCTCATTAACGTACTAAATATCTCATCTACAATCTCTTTTGCGGCATTGGGCTTGGCAAAATATTCCAGATTGTGAGACATTTCATTTCTTATACTTTCACTGCTGCAGATCTCATTCAGCGTATCCCAGAATTTGTCCTGCATTTCAGAATCTTTTACCATTCTTGCTGCATTTTTTTCAACCAGGTTCATGGCATTTTTGGTCTGATGGTCTTCTGCCGCGAACGGGAAGGGTACCAGAAGAACCGGTTTTTTTGCTACTGCCAGCTCTGAAATGGCAATGGCTCCGGCCCTTGAAACAATAATGTCGGCTGCGGAATAAGCCAGCTCCATATCTTTGATGAATTCCAGGATCTGGATGTTTCTACTGTTGATGCCTTTTGTTTCTTCTACAATATCTTTATAATCAAGCTTTCCTGTCTGCCAGATCAGCTGATAATCTTTTTTTACCAGTTCATTTAAATGAGATCTCCAGGCATTGTTTAATGTTCTGGAACCTAAGGAACCTCCTACGGATAGAATGGTAAGCTTATCTTTATTTAATCCCATTTTTTCTTTTGCCAGAGCTGTCTCTGCCATTCCTGTAATGATATTCTCACGAATAGGATTCCCCAGGAACTTTATTTTTTCAGCAGGGAAGCCTTCCACTTTCGGATAAGCCGTGAAAACTGCTTTGGCTTTCTTGCTTAATATTTTATTCGTTACACCGGCATGGGCATTCTGCTCCTGGATGAAGATTGGGATTCCCATTTTACTAGCTTCGTATAAAGCCGGCCCGCTTGCAAAACCGCCTGTTCCTACCGCAAAATCGGGAGCAAAACTTTTAATGATCCTTTTTGATTTAAATAAGCTTTTCAAAATTTTGAAAGGCAGCCCTAAATTCGATAATATATTTCCCCTGTCGATTCCGGCGATATCAATTCCTTCAATTTTATAACCTGCCTGCGGAACTTTTTCCATTTCCATTTTTCCGTTGGCACCGATGAACAAAAATTCCGTATCAGGAAATCTTCTTCTGATTTCATCTGCAATAGCGATAGCCGGGAAGATGTGTCCTCCTGTTCCGCCGCCGGATAATACTACTTTTAGTTTTTTGTTCATTTTTATTTTCTTATTGATACCGGTTGTTTGAACTAAGCAATATCATTAATTTCTGCTACACTCTGTTTTTTGCCCATTCCTTCTTCATCGTATATCTGGATTCTTGAGCTTATATTTAAGATAATTCCAAGCTGGAGGTAGGTAACCAGCATGGAGGTTCCTCCATAACTTATCAGGGGCAATGGCTGACCTGTTACCGGGATCAGATTGATGGCTACTGCAATATTTACAGAAAGCTGTATGAAGATCATCACCCCGAGACTGAGCACAAGCAGCGACCCGAAAAACGCGGGCATTTTGCTGGCAATCATCACGATTCTGATCATCATAATAAGATAGAGACAGATCAGGAAAGCGGCACCAATAAGCCCATATTCTTCTACAATCACGGCAAAAATAAAGTCGGAGGCAGACTGTGGGAGCATCTGCTTCAATGCACTTTTTCCAGGTCCCATTCCGGTAATTCCACCGTGAACGATAGCTGCTTTAGCCTGCATTACCTGATAGTTCTTCGCTTTTACGCTTTCGTCATCTACATCAGCTGTTTTTGCTTTGCTGGAGGTAAATGTTTCGATACGGCTCATCCATGTATGCACCCGGTTTCCACCGATGAGGTTGGTATTTAATGCAATAATCAGAAACAGGACAATCGCTACAAATGAGGAGGAGATGAAGCCTGCAATGTATTTCCAGTGAAGCTGCCCTATAATCAGAACAATCACGGAAACCATAAGGATCATCAATGCCGTGGAACCGTTGTCTTTTGCTACTAACACAAATACCAGCAAGATGGGGCCGAAGATGTACATAATGTTCTCAATCGGAAGCCTTTCCCGTGTTATTTTCTTGGTCAGATATCTGCAGAGATAGATGATGAGCATTAAAAATGCAAATGACGACGGCTGAAATGAGATGGGCGTTCCCGGAATTTTCAGCCATCTTGAAGCACTTGCTCCGTCGATGGTTTGCCCGGTAAACATGGTGACAACGAGAAGAACAATCATTAGACCGAGCAGGATACTGCTGAGCTTTCCGATGTACTCGTATTTCACCATTCCAACGACTCTCATGATCACCAGACCCAGAACCACAAAGAACATATGCTTGATGACGTGGCCTGTAGTGGTTCCGTTATTAACGATATATTCCAGATTTGAACTCGCAGAGTATACGGGGAAAATAGAGAAAATGGAGATCACAAGGATGACCATCCAAAGTACTTTATCGCCCTTTAGCAATTCGATTCTGCTTTCTGTGTTCTGTTCGTCCATATTTTTTGTATTGATGTAAAATGTATATGGTACAATGTACTTTTACATCCGACATTTTACTTTTTACATTTACTTTAATACCTGCTCTTTAAACTGTTTTCCTCTGTCTTCATAGCTTTTGAACAGGTCAAAACTTGCGCAGCATGGGGAAAGCAGAACGGTATCTCCGCTTTTTGCCAGTGATTTTGATATTTTCACGGCTTCTTCCATGCTTGAAGTATCATAAATGAATTCTTTTTTGTCTTTAAAGAAGTCTATGATCTTCGTATTGTCTATTCCTAAGCAGACAATGGCTTTTACTTTTCTTTTAACGAGGTCCTCAATTTCCGAGTAATCATTTCCTTTATCTAATCCTCCAACGATCCAGACTGTTGGCGTTTTCATGCTTTCCAAGGCGTAATAGGTGGCGTTTACATTCGTTGCCTTACTGTCGTTGATGTATTTTACTCCATTGGTCTCTGTCACGAATTCAAGTCTGTGCTCTACTGCCTGGAAAGTCATTAATGAATTTCTGATGCTTTCATTATTGATTTTCAATATTTTACCGGCAATGGAAGCGGCTAGGCTGTTGGCAACATTGTGGTTTCCGAGAAGAGACAGCTTATCAATTTTCATTGAGAAATCATCCTCCATTTTTATCACGATCTGACCGTCATCAATGAATCCCCCTTCAGGCAATTTTTCTTTTGTGGAGAAAGGAATCATTTTTGCCTTTATTTCCAGCTTTTCAAGGATATTTTTACTCATTTCATCATCTTTGTTGTAGATGAAGAAGTTATCATTTTCCTGGTTTTCTGCAATTCTGAATTTAGCTAAAGCATATTCTTCATAATTGTAGTTGTACTGATCCAGGTGATCCTGGGACAGATTCAGCAACAGGGAAATATAAGGTCTGAAGTTCTGAATATCATCCAATTGGAAAGAACTTACTTCCAGAACATAATACTCATGATTTTCATCGGCCACCTGTTTTGCAAAGCTGTATCCTATGTTTCCTCCGAGTCCTACATTCAGTCCGTCATTTTTCAGGATGTAATAGATCAGGGAAGTTGTTGTTGTTTTTCCGTTGCTTCCTGTAATGGCGATGATCTTGGCATCGGTAAATTCTGAAGCAAATTCAATTTCAGAGGAAAGTCTTATTCCTTTTTCGTGAATTTTGTGAACAATCTCTGCCTTTTTGGGAATCCCCGGGCTTTTCACGATCCAGTCGGCATTTAAAATCCTTTCTTCGTTGTGGTTTCCTTCTTCAAATTCAATTTCATTTTCTGCTAAAAACTGCTTATAGTTATCTTTAATAGCTCCTTTGTCTGAAAGAAAAACCTCCAGACCCTGTTTTTTCGCTAAATAAGCAGCTCCGCATCCGCTCTCTCCACCTCCTAAAACAACTATTTTCATATCTATTTTGATTTAATGATTGAAAGATTTAATGATTCAAAAATTTTTAAATATTTAAATTTTTCAATATTTTAAATGATTTGGTTATCTCATTTTTAATGTGATCAGGCATACAATAGCCAGCACTACACCGATGATGATCATTCTGTTCACGATCTTGCTTTCATGGAACCCTCCTTTCTGATAATGGTGGTGTAATGGTGACATTCTGAAAAATCTATTATTTTGGGCATATTCCAGCCCGTATTTTCTTTTTCTGTATTTGAAAACAACAACCTGTAGCATAACAGACACGTTTTCAATCAGGAAGATCCCGCATAAAACCGGAATCAGAAGTTCTTTTCTCAAAATGATGGCTAAAACGGCAATTACACCTCCAAGCATAAGACTTCCTGTGTCACCCATAAAAACCTGCGCAGGATAGGTATTGTACCAGAAGAAACCGATTACGGCACCTACCATAGCTACCGCAAAAATGGTGGTTTCGCCCATATTGGGGAGGAACATGATATTGAGGTAGTCTGCAAAAATAATGTTCCCGGAAAGATAGGCGAACAAGGCGAGGGTAAGCAGTATGATGGCACTAGTTCCTGCTGCGAGTCCGTCTATTCCATCGGTGATATTGGCTCCGTTTGATACGGCAGTCACGATGAAAATAACGATCGGGATAAAGACAATCCATGCCCACTCATGGGCATCTTTATCATTCATCCAGAACAGAATTCCGCTGTAATCGAACTCGTTGTTTTTAGCAAACGGAACGGTGGAAACGGTGATCTTTTCTGTAGGCATAAAATTCTGCTCTACATTATTCCGGTTCACGACCTTTGCATCCGCATATTTTCTTTTAACGGTGATATCCGGATGGAAATACATTGTAATTCCGACAATTAGCCCTAATCCGACCTGGCCTACAATTTTGAATTTTCCGCTCAGGCCGTCTTTATTTTTCTTTATTTTCTTTAAATAATCATCTACAAAACCTATAGCACCCATCCATAGCATGGAAACCAGAAGCAGAACGATATATACATTGGTGATCCTGGTAAAAAGCAGCACCGGAATAATGGTTGCAATAATAATGATAAGTCCTCCCATGGTAGGAGTCCCTTCTTTCTGCTTTTGTCCGTCCAGTCCAAGATCACGTACCAACTCGCCCATCTGTTTTGATCTCAGATAGTTGATGATCCTCTTTCCGTAAACCAGAGCAATGATGAGAGAAAACAGGACAGCGATACCTGCACGAAAGGAAATGTATTTCAGCATTCCCAATCCCGGTATGTGGATTCCCTGACTGGTTAAATATTCGTATAGATAGTATAGCATATTTTCAATTATTAATAAATGATAAGTGATTATTGATGAATGATAAATTAGTGGCTTCCAATAATCGTTTATAAATTTATTTACTCATTAACTTCCAAAGCTCGTTAATCGTTTCTTTATCGTCAAAATGATGTTTCACACCATTTATTTCCTGGTAGTTTTCGTGGCCTTTTCCGGCTACTAATACAATATCTTTTGGCTCTGCAAACTTGATCGCCATTTTAATCGCTTCTCTTCTGTCCGGAATTGAAGTGTATTTGCTGAAGTTTTGAGATTCAACACCTGCTTCAATTTCTTTGATGATCTGTGCTGGATCTTCTGTTCTCGGATTGTCTGAAGTGATGATGGCCAGCGTTGATTTTCTGGTGGCAATATTTCCCATTTCTGGTCTTTTGGAGTGATCTCTGTCGCCCCCGCATCCGAAAACGGTGATCAGTCTTTCGTTTTTGGTTCTGATATCGTTGATGCTGTCCAGAATGTTTTCTAAAGCATCCGGTGTATGTGCATAATCGACGATAAAGAAAATTCCGCCATCTGATTTGAATGTTTCAAATCTTCCGGAAACTCTTTTCAGCTTACTGACTGCCTGCAAAATTTCATCCTGCTCAAAACCAAGCTCTGAGGCAATTCCGAAAACCAGCAGTAAATTATAGACATTGAACCTTCCTGTCAGTGTGGTCCAGAACTCTTTTCCGTTGAAGTTCAGCAGCATTCCGTTGAAGTCAATTTCTAAAGACTTCCCATGGTAATCTGCCATTGTTTTCAGAGCGTAAGACTTTTTCTTTGCCTTTGTGTTCTGAAGCATCACCATGCCGTTTTTGTCATCTGCATTCGTGATGGCTACGGCAGTATCTTCAAGTCCGTCGAAAAATCTTTTCTTTGTTTTCAGATATTCGTCGAACGTTTTATGATAATCTAAATGATCGTGGGTAAGGTTGGTGAAGCCTGCCACTTTAAAATGCAGGCCTTCGATTCTGTTTTGGGCGATTCCGTGGGAACTTACCTCCATGAAAGCAAACTCACAGCCTTCTTCAACAGCCTGGGCTAAAATTTTATTGATGGTAATCACGTCCGGAGTGGTATGCGTTGCCGGAATAATTTTTTCGCCGATTCTGATTTCCACCGTAGAAAGCAGCGCCGAATCGTAGCCTAAGTTTTTGAATACATCAAAAAGAAGGGTAGACACCGATGTTTTTCCGTTGGTCCCGGTAACTCCTATCAGTTTAAGCTTTTGTGATGGATTTCCGTAAAAGTTGGATGCCAGGTGTCCCAAAGCTTTAGATGAATCTTTCACTTTGATATAGGTCACGTTTTCATCCAGTGTTTCAGGAAGCTCTTCGCACACTACTGCTTTTGCACCTTTTTCAACAGATGATGCAATGTATGAATGTCCGTCTGCAACGGTTCCTCTCACTGCTACATAGAGTGATCCTTCCGTAATCTTTCTGCTGTCGAAAACCAATTCTGAGATCTCACGGGTATCATCGCCGTGAATTTCTAAAACTGGAATCCTTTTTAATAATTCTGTTATTATCATTTTATATCTGGCAGGAATTTTTCCTGTCCTTTATTAATTGTCCTTTTTTGGACCTTGTTTTTTATTTTAATTCTGCAGAGACAAATAAATTCTCTGGTTTTTGCTGATTATGGTGCCTTCCAGCGGGAACTGCTCTTTGATCCTTCCAACGCCCTTGTAATCAATCCTGTACCCTAAGTTTTCCAATTGAGGGATCACATTTTTACCAATGAGTCCTACTACATTGGGCATCTGTTTATTATTAACCGCTACCTTGACATTAGGCTCTACCATTTTATTAAGATTTACCTTTCTGTCTACCAACATTTCTTTTTCAATATTCTGCGGTGTTTTCAGGAATGTTTTCCCTGCAATTTCCTTAAATACCGGTGCTGAAACGGTTGCTCCATAAAAGCCTTTTGCTGTATTAGGTTCACTAATCATCACATAGCAGGTATATTTCGGGTGATCTGCAGGATAGAATCCGGCAAATGATGCACGGTATTTCATAGGACCGGGTAACCAGTATTCAAATCTTGCAGTCCCTGTTTTTCCTGCCATTTTAAGGTTAGGCGTAAAGATGCTTCGTCCGGTTCCTTTTTCTACGGCTTTCGTCAGTGCGCTGGTCATCATTTTAATGGCCTTTTCCGATGCCATTTTGTTGACCATGATTTCGGGCTTTGCATTGTACACTACTTTCCCTTCTTTCATGATCTTGTCGATGAACAGGGGTTTAAGCATTTTACCGCCATTAGCAACCCCGTTATAGAAGGTTGTTAGCTGTAATAAGTTGATATTTGATGAATATCCGTAAGAAATAGAGGCCAGTGTTGCGGCATTCCATCTCTTGTTTTGTGGCGTTACGATTTTCGGTTTTGTGATTCCCGGAAGCTCGATATCCATTTTATCGAATAATTTCCATCTTCTCAGGTGGTCAAGGAAAATCTGTGGCTTTTCAGCATAATATTTTGTAATCAGTTTTGCCGTCCCCACATTACTGGATTTGGCCAAAACATCGCTTATATCGTAAGTTCCCCCGCCGTGGCCGTCTGAAATTCTCTGCTTGGCATAGGTCCAGACTCCGCCTCCTACATCTACGGTTGTATTTTCATCAATGAACCCGTCATCCATTGCTGCTAAAAGTGAAATGGTTTTAAAGGTAGAACCGGGTTCGATGTTATCTTTTAAGGCATAGTTATAAGAATCTTCGTATTCTCCAGACTCCATTCTTCTCAGATTGACCAGGGCCCGTACTTTTCCGGTTTCTGTTTCCATTACGATCACTGTTCCGTGTTTAGCTTCATAAGTGATCATCTGCTTTTCCAGAGCGGAGTGTGCAATGTCCTGAATTCTAAGGTCTAAGGTAGTGTAAACATCCTCGCCATCTACAGGTTCTTTTACTTTCCAGTAGTCGATCGGTTTCCATTGGGATGAATTGATTCTTTGCTCCAATCTTTTTCCGTCGGTTCCTGTAAGATATTTTGAAAAAGCACCTTCCAGGCCGGCTTTCATTTCGCCGTTATCCATACCGATGGTTCCTGCTCCAATCTCTGAGGTAGCCAGTTCTCTTTTATAATTCCTGTCTACTATAAAACCGCCTTTGTTTTTTCCTTTTTTAAAGATCGGAAAGTTTCTGACTCTGTCGTATTCGTCAAAATCAAGCCCTTTAACTAATGTATAGTATTGGTTTTTCTTCTTTTTCTGTTCGTCAAACTTCTTTCTGAATTCTGCCCTTGGCTTTCCGAACATTTTGCTTAAAGAATCCGTCAGTGCACCAATATTGTTGCTGTAGATCGTATCTTTCATGGTTTTGAAATCAAGATAGATGTCATAGCGCATCACGGTTGTTGCCAGGATAGATCCGTCTGACGCGAACAGGTTTCCACGGGCAGCCTTCAAGGTGGCTTCGCGGTAGTTTTTATTAATGTAATCGTCTTTAATTTCCTGAACGTTAGTGTTTTGCAGGACTACAATCCTTGCAAGAAACATCACAAATACGCACAGAGCTCCTACAGCGAAGAGGTAGCCCCACCTTAACGTTTTTTTACGTTTGTTATCGTATTCATTTTGTTTTTGCATCTGTACTGTCCAGTTTTATTAACAGTTTATGAGGATGGTTTTCCAAAGTCATCAATGAGTCCTTTGCTACTTCCTTCCCCAGTTGTGATTCCATTTTTACTTTGATCAGCTTACTCTGGGCGTAAGCGTTTCTCGATTTATATTCTTCTGTTTCTTCTTTTAAAGCATTGACAATCTTGATCTTCTTGTTGACGAGGTGATTGCTGTAAATCATGGCCATCATCAGAATGAACAACAATAAAAAATACTTGTAATGAGTTTTGATCTCATCACGGTTCAGAAAGTTTCCTTTTATAATGTCTATAAAAGTGAGCTTCTTCTGAGGGCGGTTTGTTGTTCTTTTTGCCAAAATTTCTTTATGTCAATTTGCTTTGCAGTGAATTCGTTTTGCTTGTTAATAGTCAGTTTTTTAGAAATCTCCATTCAATTTCACAATTGACCATTCACCATTCACGTTTAAACTTTAATTCCTGTTCTCATTTTTGCGCTTCTTGCTCTGGAGTTTTCCTCGATCTCCTTATCATCGGGGATGATCGCTTTACTCTTAAGCAATTCAAAGACCTTTTTATAGTTTCCATAGATATCTCTCTGCTGCTCTCCTTCAAACATTCCGTTTTTCAGGAATCTTTTTACCAGACGGTCTTCCAGTGAATGGTAAGAAATCACAACAAGTCTTCCTCCCGGCCTTAAAACATTCAGGGCCTGAACAAGCATTTCTTTGAGGGCTTCAAGCTCCTGGTTCACTTCTATTCTTATTGCCTGAAAAAGCTGTGCATAGAATTTATTAACCTTATGGGGCGGAAGGTAGCTGAAAAGCTTTTTCAGATCTTCGGTGGTTCTGATGGTTTTTGTTTTCCTGTGATGAACGATGTCTCTTGCCAGCTTTCTTGCCTCTCTCAGTTCACCGTAGTGATAAAAGATATCGGCAAGCTCTGCCTCTTCATATTCATTGATCACCCTTTTTGCATCAAGGCTCTGCATGACATTCATTCTCATATCCAGAGGGGCATTATTTCTTGTAGAAAACCCTCTTTCTGCTTCATCAAACTGATGGGATGAAACGCCAAGGTCTGCCAATACGCCGTCTACATGGGAAGCGCCATACATCAGCATGGAATTTTCTAAAAATCTGAAATTCTGATTCACCAGCGTAAATCGGGGATCATCAATCGTATTTTTAAGGGCATCCAGATCCTGATCAAAACTGAAAAGTTTTCCTTTTTCAGAAAGCCTGCTCAAAATCTCTCTTGAGTGGCCTCCTCCTCCAAAAGTGCAGTCCACGTATATTCCGTCGGGATTCGTCACCAAATCATCAACGCTCTGCTTCAATAAAACGGGGTTGTGGTACATACTTAATTGTGTTTTTACCTTACTTTTTACGGCAAGTGTAGTTTATTCTTCATCGAAAGATCCCATTACATCTTCAGCCAGGCTTGCAAAATCAGCTTCGTTGGTAGAGATCACCTTTTCATAGGCATCTTTATCCCAAATTTCAAAAAGCTCTCCTGCGCTGGTAATTACAATATCTTTCTGAAGGTTTGCAAAATGAACCAGATCTTTTGAGATCTGAAGTCTTCCCGCGTTGTCCAGTTCTACTGTTTTTACCCCTGCCGTAAACATCCGAATGAAATCAGCATTCTTTTTAATGAATCGGTTTAGCTTATTAATTTTGCCCATCAGTTTGTCCCAGGCATTCATGGGGTAAACTTCGAGGCATGGTTGGAACACAGATCTCTTGACTACAAACGCGTTATCGTCGAAGTTTTCCATCTGTTTAATTAAAGACGAAGGAACTTTTAACCGGCCTTTGTCGTCAATTTTACACTCATATGTTCCAATGAAACTTTTCATTTGGGACAAATTTATATAATAATTTCCAAAATTTCCCACTTTTTCCCACTTTTTGACTTAATGTTAATAAGTTTTATTAAAGATTTAATTTCATGGGGGTAAGTATTTGATATGATGTGTATTGTGAAAAGTATTATTTAGGCCATAGTAAAGAGGTTCTGAAAAAAGTAAAGAAAAAGGATGATATTATATTATTTTTACTTTAAATTAGGGTAATCAAAATTTTTTTGAGGTTTAATTTGTATTTTTGCAGAGCTTTATTAAGGCATTTTATGATATTTAGTACAAAAAAAGAAAAGAAATATACTTTTGTAGAGGCGGGAGAAGGACATCCATTGGTGCTGTTGCACGGTTTAATGGGTGGTTTGAGTAATTTCGATAAGATGGTAGATTTTTTTTCGGAAAGAGGGTTCAAGGTATATGTTCCTCAGCTGCCGATTTACGATCTGCCGGTACTCAATACTAATCTTACCACTCTTGCAAAATATATTATCAGGTTTATAGAAAGTCATATCTCCGGGCCTGTTACTATTGTAGGAAATTCCATGGGTGGCCACGTGGGGCTTATCATGACTTTAGCAAGACCGGACCTGATAAAAAATCTTGTTTTAACAGGAAGCTCCGGATTGTATGAAAGAACTTTCGGGGACAGTTTCCCGAGAAAAAATGACCGTTCTTATATAAGAAAGAAAACGGAAGAGGTTTTTTATGATCCTGCAATTGCCACAGAAGATCTTGTGGACGAGGTTTTTTCTGTAGTCAACGACAGAATGAAAGGAATAAAAACGGTAATGCTGGCCAGAAGTGCTATCAAACATAATATGCTGAACGATCTTCCCAAGATTTTAACACCAACGTGTCTGATCTGGGGAAGACAGGATAATGTAACACCTCCTGAAGTGGCTGAGGATATGCATAAGTTTATTCCAAATTCAGATCTTTTCTGGATCGAGAAATGCGGGCATGCCGCCATGATGGAAAAGCCGGATGAATTCAATGAAATTCTCTACAGCTGGTTAAAAGACAAAGTTTAAACAAAATATTATAAACCATTAAGATCTTTTCTTAATGGTTTGTTTTTCTAAAAAATATTCGAAAGATGGTTATTAAAACAGCAGAATTTGTAAAGAGTAGCGGGAAATGGCAGGAATGCCCTGAACCTACTATGCCTGAATATGCTTTTATCGGAAGGTCTAATGTCGGAAAATCCTCATTGATCAACGCAATGATGAATCACAAGGACCTGGCCAAAACTTCCGGAACTCCGGGGAAAACCCAGCTGATCAATCATTTTTTGGTGAATGAGAACTGGTATCTGACGGATTTGCCGGGTTATGGATATGCAAAGGTCTCAAAATCTTTGCGAAAGGACTTTGAGAAACTGATCACGAATTATATTCTGAACAGAAGAAACCTGGTGAATCTTTTTGTTTTGGTAGATGCAAGACATACTCCACAAAAGATTGATCTGGAATTTATCCAGTGGTGCGGGGAAAGCGGGATTCCTTTTTCGATTGTTTTTACAAAAGCGGATAAGCTGAAACCGAATGTTACCATTCAGAATGTAGAAAATTATAAAAATGAACTGCATAAAACTTGGGCAGACCTGCCTGAAATATATGTGACTTCTGCGGAAAAGAAAACGGGAGGGGATGAGATCCTGGATTTTATTCAGAAAACGAATGAGTTTTTGAAAAATAACAGTGTAAGTTTTGAGGAGTAATGATCTGGAAAATTAAAACCTTTGATGAGTTTACGGTTCCTGAGCTGTATTCGGTATTAAAATCGCGTATTGATGTTTTTGTGATTGAACAGAACTGTCCTTATCCTGACCTGGATAATTACGACCAGAAGGGAATTCACATCTGGGCTGAAGAAAATGGACAAATTCTTGCGTATTGCCGTGTTTTTGACAAAGGAATAAAATATGAAGAGGCTTCTCTCGGAAGGGTTCTTACCACGGAACAGGCGAGAGGAAAAAGTCTGGGCAAACAACTGATCAGATATGCTGTAGAAACTATAGAAAACCGTTTTCATACTTCGGAGATCAGGATTTCAGCACAGGATTATTTATTAAGATTTTATTCTGAATTCGGATTTGCAGATACGGGAAAAAAATACCTGGAAGATGATATTCCGCATACGGAAATGATCAGAAAATAAAAAGCGAAGATTGTTCTTCGCTTTTTTTGTGATATGCTGTGTGTTTTTTAGTTTTTACCTGTGATGGCTTTTATAATGATAGGTTCCAGATTAGATGGCAGATCGGCTGATTTTATCTGGTATTTTTTGATTTTCATTTCTTTCAACCAATTTTCCCAGTATTCTTTGATAACGGCTTCTTCAAATGGATTTCCTTCTTCAGGATTGATGCCGAGCACAATAACTTCCAGATTGCTTAAATTATCATTGGCTTTCACAAACCCAAAATTGTTTTTCTCAAACGTCTTTTTAAAATCTGATGTGTTTAAATTGTTGGATTTAATGAGCTTTGAGGTTAGGTAGGACGTCTTTTTGTCCTGAGAAAACATGGTGTCTTTGTGGTACATATATCCATCGGTCAAAATGAAAAGAATATTTCTGTGATCATCCTTTATGCAATAATCTTTGATCTTATTTCTAAAAAATTCCCAAATATCGGAGCCTACATAATTTCCGTCTTTAATGGCGGATTGATAGATGTTGGGAGGTAATTCTGTATATTTTTTTTCAACGGTATTGAAATAGGCTTTGTTTGTATTTTGGTCAAAAGAAACCTTAAGCTCTTTCGTAAAGCCATTGATTTTAGGATCGGAAGGTTCAGGATTGAAGAAAACCTGCATTTGATCATTATAGGTGATGATTCTTTTGGTTTTGATGTGGTTCAGAAACCCTTTTTCGATCGACTTAATGTATTCTGTATCCCTCTGGTAATATTCCATTGAGGCATTGGGGTTTGTTTTGGGATCAATTCTGTCGGATAAATCAATCAGGATGCTGACATTGATATTGTTGGAATCTATAATTGAAGGTGGCAGAGGTGTTTCTTCCGTAGTTTTTTTACAACAGGAAACCAAAGATATAATGAGTGATAAATACAATATTTTTTTCATGGGAAGAGGGTTATAGTGCGGATAAATAAACTAAATTTTGATTATCGGAGTTGGCTCCTACGTCTTCCAGATTGGTGCTGTAAGTATCAATACAGCTGTCGATCATGGTTTGTTTTTCCGTTTTTGAAACGGCTATTTTTTCGCCAATATAAGTGATCCAGCCCTGAACATATTCTGATGCATAGAGTTTATAATCTTTGGTGGGAATGATCACTCCGTCAATGATGTTTTGGAGTTCTTCAATCCTTCCGCGTGTTTTTATGATGAGCTCTTTGGTAGTTCCGATATTGGCGAGGATTTCTTCGATCTCTTTTTTAAGAACATTAATTTTTTCCAGCAGGAAAAGCACATTTTTCTGTCTGATTTCCTGTTCATTTTTAATTTTATCCTTCTCCCGGTGTTCTTTCATCACAAAATCAAAAACCAGTCCCCAGATAATGTACACAATGAATCCCGCGAAAATAATTCCCCAAAACTGGTTTTTGGTAAAAGCTATTTTAAGATCGAATGGGGGAGACTCGAAAGTTTTGTTCAGCTCGTATAATTTAGACTCGATTTCATAGGCTAAAATGGCATCAAAGATGAACGTGACAATGAATAACAGTCCCATTTTGATGAAGTTGAGCCTGGTTTTGTTTTCCCCAAACATATGGATCAGAAAACCAAGTCCTAAGAATACAGACGGAATAAGGGTGACAAAGGCTCCTTCTATTACTCCTTCATTCCAGGCTTTGCTGAACGCCTGCGCATCTAAGACGCTTTGAATAACCGTGCTTTTTGCATCAAAACTTTTAAAAAATGCTGAATAAGAGGTAGAGATATAAAAGGTAAGCAGGTATAAACTGATGGGAATAAGAAGAATGGCACCGATCCAGAATTTTGTGGAAGCGCCTTTTGTTGCTTTTACATTGTATTTTTCCGGGTTTCTGGGTAGGTCGTTGATTTCGGCTTTTAAGCTTTCAATTTTATTTTGATGATTCTCAATTTCCGTATTTTTATTTTTTAGCTGTTCTTCTTTGGTTTCCAGCGAGACGGTTAAAGCTTTGATCTCTGTCTCTCTGTTTTTTTGTTCGTTGACATAAGATTCTTTGAGCTTTTGCTGCTTTTCCACCATTTCTTTTTCTTCATTCTGGAACCTGGAGTAGACGGCATCCAGGCAAATGAAAAGTGTGGTGTGATTTCCGTTGTTTCTGGAGCTGTCTCTGTAGCCGGATTCATGGTACGTTCGTTTTCTGCTTTCCTCGGGGGATTCTGCATTGGGATCAATTTCTGCTTTTGAAGGCTCTTCTTTCGGAGCTTCAATCGGAATTGATTTTAATTTGAATAGGTTTTTAATAGGGGTGGTCATGATCAGTTAGTTTTTTAATTCGTATAAAATATCAGTTTTATTTTTTCCGGTTTTTACAGAGGTTATCAGATAATCGACAATCTCTTTTGCATTTTCTTCCAGGAATCCGAACATCAGGACATACTTTTCCATTGCAGAATATTCGTTTGGAGAGACCACTCCGTCTGCCCAGATCATTACCGTGAGGTCATAGAGATAGTCTACTTTTTCTTCAATCGTCTGCGGAACGAGGGATTTAAAATTGATAGGATTTAAGAGGATCTCGTCCAGGTTTTTAGGTGAGATGCCTCTTTCTTCTGCACATTTATAAAGCATTTTCAGTTCCAGGGCACTGAAATCATCGTCACAGATTGCCATCTGGTAAAGCCTTAAAAAGTGTGCTTTAAGATTTTCGGTAATTTGAATATTTTCCATGGTTGGATTAGTTTTCTTTTGGTTTTTTAGGATTAACAATAATATCCCGGGAATGGAGTCTCGGTTGGGTGGGGTATGCTGTAGTTTCTTCGACAGTTTCCATGATTTCTTCCTTTTTTTCTTCTGATTTTTTAGCAAAAGCAATGAGAAGAAAGAGGATTCCGGTTATGATATCAACAGGAATCCAGACACTTTTTCTATAGAGATAAATAGGAAAAACGGGGTTGAAAAGGATGAGAATGAAGAGGAAAATGATACTGAAATAATATTGTTTGAAGCGGACCGCATTATATAAAACGAGTAAAGCCCCGATGGAGATAATAATTCTCAAAATAGTATAATATTCTACAGGAAGCCTGAAAACAGCTACGAAACAACTGACCGCACATAGGGTAAGAAAAGGTTTCATGGGATAAAGTTTTAAAATCCGGTCCTGAGATTGTATTTGTAATTAAAATGATCTTCAGACATAAAAATGAAAATGAAAAAATCAATCAGTGCAATGAATGCGGGAATGAATGTCCAACAGAAAATAAAATAAAATAATCCCAATTTATTTTGGCCTAAATAAAATCTATGAATGCCTAGTCCTCCTAGAAAAAAAGCCAGCATTGCGGTGGTAAATTTTGATCTCATATGTTTAAACTCTTGATAATATTTCGTTCTTTTTGCTTTCAAATTCTTCGATAGAAATGATTCCGCTATCCATTAATCCTTTCAGTTTTTGTAAAACGGCAAAAGGGTCTTCAGTTTCTATAAGCTGCGGGATCGGCTGCCGGGTTTGCAAAGGCTGCGCTATAATTGGAGTGGCATTATTTACTGTGACTCCACCTGCTGATGCTCTCCTGACCTCAAGATCTTTTTCTCTTCTTACCCCTCTCATTTTCTCTTCGGTTTCCTGGGCAAACTGGTAAAGTTTTCTGGCCTGGGCTTTCGGAAGGTAATCCATCACATTGGTGTGATTGCTTACGGTTTTCATCATAAAAGTGGCACCCAGAATTCCTTCTTTAATATGACAATCTGCGACATCTACCCAATTATAGTCCTGAAAGTCCATGGATAATCCAAAGTTTTTAGGTCTGCAGAAAATAATTCTTCTGTTGGTAAGTGCTATACAGTCCGGAGAAAAATTGATGGCGGGTTTCTTTTGTACTGCAATATATTCTACAAACTCCTGTGATGTTATAAGGTCATTGATTCTCTCTAAAAGCTTTTCAACGGCTTTTGGATCCTGTTCTTCGTTTAAAAATTTCTTTAAATTCATGATATTTTGTTTTTAAGTTATTTTACATCTTTGTAATGCACATAGCCTACTTTTCCACTTTTCTTCACCTGTACTTTATACCAGGAATCTTGTTTGGATAACTGCTTTAATTCTGCGTTTTTTGGAACTTTCTCTATTATTTTAGAGTTGAGAAAAGGTTTTTCATAGATGTTGGTCACTGCAACCCCTGCAAAATACCGGTTATTGGTATTGATGTTTATTTCATCAATCCGGATTTTCGGAGAACCATAAGATTTGCTTTTTTTAGTGTAGTGTGAATCCGGAGATGTTTTAGATTTCTTTTTCTTTGAGGATGATTTCCTTCCATAAGAACCACCGCTGCATACACCGCAGCTTCCGCCGGACGAGCAATGGGCGCAACCTGTACAATTGGAACAGGCGCTGCATGATGCGGAACCGGTACATCTCCTGCCGTGATGTGAGTCTCCGGACCCGGAAAAACTGAAAGAATCAGCAGTAAATATACCGATGCATAGGATGAGTATAGAAATAAGCGTTTTCATGGGTAATCAGTTTTTATTAATTATAGTTTTCCAAGGTTTTATGGAGCTCTTGCTTGAAATTATATATTTCATCCAGATTATTGAGCAGTATTTTTTCTCCGGCTTCTTTACCATTCTGAAAGGTTTCTAAATATTTGTTGGCCGTATTAAAATGCAATCTGCAGATAGGTTTTCTGTTATTATCATCCAGTAAAATCCCGAAATAGGATAGCGTATCTCTGGAAGCAATTCTTGCAGACGGTATTTTCTCTCTTAAAATGGCTTTTATGATTTGAAATCCTTCCAGTTCTTCTTCGGTGGTTACAATTTTAGAATCACTGTTTTCATCGATAGATTGGGCTGGTTTTACGCCTTCTTCCTGCTTTTCAATCTGTTCATTGATGCTTAATGCGGATTTAAGCCTGAAGCTGATGGATTCGTTGATGGAAGTGGTCAAAGCTTTCCTGGTATATTCCTTAAAAGAAACCATTCTGTTGGCTGTCATTGGCTTTTCAAAAAATCTGCTGACCAATAATTTTACGAGCTCATCGGATGGGGTTTCGATTTCTTTTTCAAACTCTTTTCTGATTGCTTTGATGTATTTTAAAGCTTCGGCAGAATCTAAAATGCTTTCAAGATTGTAATCTTTTTTGGTGAAACTTTCAAGAATTTTGATTGAACTGTCTTTTAAATCTTCAATATTGATGGTAAAAAAAGGCTTTTCATCCATAATATTGGGTTTTTCCAGGTCGGTATAGAAATTATAGACGATCCCATTGGTCAATACGCCAAACCGTGTTTTTGAAACATGATAATACCGGTGGAGCTGAGAATTGTGCGCATCGGCATTTTCTTTCCAATGCTTACATTCTATAATAAAAATAGGCTGGTCATTGTGCTTGATAACATAGTCTACTTTCTCACCTTTTTTCGTTCCGATGTCGCAAATATGTTCCGGAATAACTTCCGTCGGATTAAAGATATCATACCCTAAAATCTGTATAAAAGGCATTACAAAAGCATTTTTTGTAGCTTCTTCCGTAGTGATCTGGTCTTTTAGGCCGACTACTTTCTGGTGTAACTGTTCAAGCTTAATTTTGAGATCCATGGTGCTTTTTTTTAAAGAGTTTCATCAACGATTCCGGCAGCAGGTGCAATTTTTTTCACAGATGAAATCCCGGTTTCCATAGAAGATTTAGAGCTGTAATATTGGCTTTTACCAATGATTTCCGCGTTTCTTGCTTTTAAAACAAAGTAATCTTTCCCGTTCACGGCAACCCTTCTGTCATATCTTGCCTCATCCTGGGAATTGACCTTCACAGATTCAATGCCTTTTATACAAGAAGCTTTCTGAACGTAGCCTTCGCTGGTTAAAATAATTTCGCCATTTCCGGCTTTTAGATTAAACTGATACTCGCTGTTGACTCTTTGAGTGATAACAAATTTTTCCATTGTTCTTAATTTTTACATCCGTTTTTGTCGCATGTTATTTTGTCATTTGTATTTACCCAATGATCGGAATGAACATTCGTGTTAGTGCCGCAACCTGTTGTTCCTCCTTTTTGTCCTTTGTGAGTAATGTTTGTTGGAGTGTGTTTTACATTCATAATAAAATTTTAAATGATTAATTGGGTCAAAAGTAGAACGATTAGAATCCCAATCCTTACGGTAAACCGTAAAAGGAAAAAACCTTTCAAGTTCTTGAAAGGTTTTCACAATATTTAAAAAACAAGATTAAATAATTCCCAGGTCTTTGCAGAAGGCTATTAATTGTTCATTGCTTGTAACTTCCAGGGCTTCTTTTAAATTATTTAATTTTTTTTCCACACTGCTCAGGCTATTGGGTGTGATATTATTATTCTGCAGATAAGTCGGAATATTTTTTTGCTGTACTCCCTGAGAAAGAAGAGAAACAAGCGTTATGTCATATGACGTGAACTCATAGCTGTTGAGTTTTTTAACTTCCTGTTTAAGGTCAAGAGACAGATAGTTTTCATTGACGTAAACTGAGGCGATTGCTTTTTTCAGTTCTTTAGAGTCGTTTCTGGCTTTGCGGACGTACCCATTAATCCTGAATTCGGTAAAAAGAGAATCAATAATTCCTGATTTACGTTCTCCGGAAAAGACAATGATTTTTAATAAGGGCTGTAGCTTTCTGACTTCTTCAATCAGTTGTTTTCCATCTTTAATATTCTGAAGATGGTGGTCTTCTTCATAAGAAAGATCGGTAATCAGCAAGTCGTAAGGATCGTTTTCCCGAATAGATTTTTTAACTTTTGCTAAAGCATCATCGCAATAATATACATAATCAACATTCGGAATGTTGAGCTCTTCTAATGTTTTTTGGACAGATAAGCTACCCATTTCTTGGTCTTCGGCTATTAAAATTTTTTTGAACATTTTTTTAGTTTTTTAGTAAACAGGAAATGAAATGTCGATTTTCAATCCTTTTTCGGTTTCGGTGTCAAAAATAATTTGTCCCTGCAGAATTTCTATACGGGAAACCGCATTTGATAATCCATTTTTATAGATCACATCTCCGGGTATGCCTATTCCATTGTCTTTATAATGGATGGTAATCTCGTTATTTATTCTTTCAAAACGGAAAGAAACGAGGCTTGCCTTGCTGTGTTTTTTCATGTTGACAAGCAGCTCACGAATAATCTGATAGATTTCTTCCTGCTTAAGCTGGCTTACATTTTCCCAAATATTTTTTCCGTTTCCGGCGATATATGTTTTTACGATATCATTATTAAAAGAGCCGATACTGTTTGATATTTTTTCGCTAAAATCCTGTTCATCTTTAGAATCTTCCTTATCGTAAGAAATATCCCTGGATTTTTCGTACACAAATTCCAGTTCATCAAGAGCTTCATCTTTATTGAAATCTTCCTGATTTTCTATTTTAGTCATTACCTGGTAAATCCCGTTGGCTACTACGTCGTGGACTTTTTTGGAGATTCGTAATTGGTCATTTTTTAGCTTAAGTTCATTTTCTTGTCTAAGTCTGGCCTGTCTTCGTCGATACAGGATAATGTTGAGTACAATAATAATGACCGAAGCTGCAAGAGCTACCTGCTGGCGTATTAACAAATTTTCTTTTTGTGCTTGATCAGCTTTTAGACGTTGATTTTCCGTCTCCTTCTTCTCGCTGTCATATTTAATGTAGGCAAAACGATTTCTATTTGCATTTTTATACTTCTGAATACTGTCTGAAAGTTTTTTGTATAGCACAAAATTTTTCACGGCATTAGTAGGGCTATCAACGAAAGAAATTCTTTCAATAGCCTCTAAGCGGTCTTCGGGACTCTTTATTTTTCCCGCAGTGTTGAGCATTTGCTTAGCATAATATAAAGACGTAGAAGGGTTATTTTCTTGGGAAATTTCTGCTAAATGTGAATAGCTTGAATTCACTCCCCACATATCATTATGCTTAAGTTTAAAAGCTAAAAGATTTTCGAATTCTGCCTGCGCAGGATAGTTTCTATCTTGAAGCCATTTTGTATAAACGATGTTTTCTCTTACTTTGCCTTGCTTTCGGACATCTTTTGTTTGTGAAAGATCGATTTGTTCTAAAGTATGTAAAGCTGAAGAATATTTAGCCTGTCTGTATTCTGATGCGGCCTTATTGTTAAGAATGCTGTATTTAATTTCTACTTCGTCTATCTTTTGATCCAATGCTTTGGTATACCATTCTTCGGCTGTCGCATATTCTTTCTGGTCATATTTAAGATCTCCCATAGTATTATAGACGGAATAAAGACTTTCATCATTATCTTTCATGAAATTCAGGGCTTCTACTAAAGTGGTTTCTGCTCCAAACACATCTCCTGTCTGTTTTTGGGCAATTGCCTGGCAGATTAAGCTTTTTGAAATGTTAGACGAATCTTTATCTTTATAATAATATTGCAGTGCCTGCTGAAATTTTGCATAGGCTTCAATGCTGTTTTTTGGAAGCTGCTGTTCACCAGCTTTATATAATTCATCTGCTTTTTCGCTAACAGTGTTAATGGAAGTTTTTTTTTCGCAGGAAATAATAAATAGAAGAAAAAGTAATAGATATCGTACCATGGTACTAAAATAAAAAAAACCGCTCTACAAAGAGCGGTTTTGAACTTTATTTTTTCGGAGGAAGAACGGGTATTGTATCTCCTCCCGTATCTGTACCGCTTCCCGTAACTCCGCTTTGCACGGTTACTGGATCAGGGTTGTTGTCACATGCTGTTGTATTGGCGTTATTATTTGAGAATGCTAAACCTAGTAGCATTAATATAAACTGGATCATTTCCTTAAAATTTGAAGTTTTTAGACTGTTTTTCTTCCTCTCATGATTTCGACCATGAGCTGTACACGTTTAAAATTTCGAAGCGCTTCTAATTTTTTGGGAAGTGAACCTTCAAAAACGGAGGAGAAACATCTGCTTCCCAACCCGGAGTTTTCCTCCGTTTTATCTGGTGATTTTGAAATCAGTTTCGTACTTTTGTTTTTCTAATGTTTTGTTTTTCACTGATTTCTGTAGCAAAGATGCGGCAAATGACCACGCATGTGTTAGACAAAACATGGACATCGATAGACAGGAAATGGACAGGAATTTCATTGCGGAAATCCGTAATGCGACATAGTCGAAAATCACCTATTTTGTAATTGCCTTAAAAACTAATTATGTCCAAAATAAAACTACTAATCCATGAGGTTTTCAAACAAGGGGAAATAGACACAGGTAAAAACAAAAAAAACAGCATAGCTCTTTTTTTGAGTGTACATTTAAAAGAAGCCCTTAATTTGGATATTGACGAGAGAACACTTGTTAGATATTATGATGCATTCATTGTAGAAACTAAAAAAGAAATCAGCATTGAACCATATAAGCTGGACATCTTTAGCAAGTATGTTGGGTACGAAAACTTTACAGAATTTTCCAGAACTTTTGTCAAAAAAGATGAAAGTGCTAACAAAACAACCGTTAAAATAAGTGTAGACAAAGACGAAGAAACACTGACGGAAAAGCTGTCTAATATTATTATCAATATTACCAACGAGCAGCATTTCAAAATGCCTGATTTTATGAAGCAAAATGGCTTGGGCATTATGGAGATTGCATTGCTTTTGTGCCTTGTCACAGGAAATGTTGTTTTCTCTAATAACAAGAAAATTAGCAGTGGAACTTCATTTCCATTAGGTTTTATGTCGGGTTTACAGCCTGTTACAGACAAAAAATATATGTATTGGGATGGGGAAAGGTATATTGCTACGGATAGCAGCTTTATCAGACCAGGGCTTGAAGTAAAAGCAATGAACGAATATCAGTTTCTGCATTTCAAAAAGATTACAAGAAAAGATACTCTGACAGTGAGTAATGCATTAGATGTTACCTGGTATTCGAAATTTTATGGGAGTGTGGAATTTTTTACAGATGATGGAGTAGATCCGGAAAATGGACGTGAACTAAGATCTTCTACAGCTCATATTATTGAAAAATATGCGGGGCCTGCTGCAAAATAAAAAGAGGAAGACCATTTGTCTTCCTCTTAAATTGTTAAGGTTGTGTGAATGGAGGGGGTAGTTGCCCAGTGTTTCCTCCTGTGTCTCCATCATTATCTATTCTGGGATTAATATTTCCCGAATGATCAGAGAGAGGTGTTGTTGCTTGGTTTTGATTGCTGAATGATGTATCTACATCGTTATTGGTAGATACAAGACCGAAAAATATAAGTAAGAAATTAATCATAGTATAAATTGTATTTGATCTATCCGAATGGAGGTGGAGTCTGCCCTGAATTTCCTCCAACAGGTCCACCGTTATTATCTTCTAGGCTATTTTCTGTCCCTTTATTTTGTTGTATATGAAGAAGGGTATTATTCTGGTCTGTATTGCTGCCGGGGGATAAAAATCCTATCAGCATTAAAATAAAATTGATCATAAGTTATTTTTTGTTCGTTAGTGATTATTTTTTAGGAGGAGGGGTCTGCCCGGTTTCTCCACCGGTGTCACCCGGATTAAGCAATAAGTTGTTTGAGGTACTCTGCCTGATATCAGCTTCTATCATTTCATTATTAGGAAAAGCTAAGCCAAGCAGAAGTAAAAAAAATTGAATCATATTCTAAATATTTAATAACATTTTTACGCCTCATTCAGCATTCCCAGTTCTCCAAAATGTTTTTTAAACTTCTGTATCTTTGGGCCTACAACGGCACTGCAGTAGGGCTGATTTGGATTCACATTGTAATACCCCTGGTGATACTGTTCGGCAGGCCAGAACTTCTCGAATTGAGTTATTTCCGTTACGTATTTTCCGGGCCATTTTCCTGATTCTTCAGATTTTCTGATTGCTTCTTCAGCCTTAGCTTTTTCCACATCATCTTTATAATAAATAACGGAACGGTACTGTGTTCCGATATCATTGCCCTGTCTGTTCAGTTGGGTAGGATCGTGCAGGAAGAAGAATACATCCATCAGCTGTGCATAAGACATGATTTTAGGATCAAAAGTGATCTGTATCACCTCCGCATGTCCGGTTTCCCCGGTGCAGACTTCCTCATAGGTGGGATTGTCTTTATGTCCTCCTGAATATCCTGAAACGGCAGAATGTACTCCTTTAAGCATGTTGAAACAGCTTTCCACGCACCAGAAACATCCTCCGCCGAAAGTGATTTGTTCTAAATTATTATCCATTATTCTTTAGTTATTTTATTTGCCGGTTTTTCTCTGCAATTGCATAAAATGGTTGAAAAACCAGTCAAAAGTAAGAAAAACTTTTTCATTTTGGATGAAAATTCCGATGATTTAAAACAGAATTGATAAGCTGTTTTTTATTGTTAAAGAATGGCATAAACGGAATTGGATGATGATCTTGTTCCCACAGATTCCACGGACATCTGCGGGAAAATTAATTCACAATTTATGTTTTCAAAACAAAAAAAGCACCCCAAAGGATGCTTCTGCTATTTTTTTAATGCTGTTTCCAGCTATTTTTCCCAAACCAACGCACTTGCTCCAAGAATGGCAGCATCTGCTTCGTCCAGCTCGCTGAAAACCAGTTTTACTTTATTTCTGAAGATCGGAAGAAGATTTCTTTCCATATGTAGTTTTGCGGGTTTCAAAATGAAATCGCCGGCTTTGATCACGCCACCGAATAAAAGAATGGCTTCCGGAGAAGAAAACATAACGAAATTCGCCAGGGCCTCGCCCAGTTTCTGTCCCGTATATCTGAAAACTTCAATAGAGATCGGGTCACCTTTCATTGCGCATTCATGGACGGTTTTTGAATTAATAGATTCTTCAGGATACTGATTCAGCAAAGATTCAGGGAATTCAGCCCTCATTTTTTTTGCAGTGATTGAAATTCCTGTGGCCGATGCATACGCTTCAAGGCTTCCCTCAGATCCTGTGCTCCAGTGTTTTCTTCCGCCCGGTTTTACAATGGTATGGCCCAGCTCTCCTGCAAATCCGTCATGTCCGTAAATAAGACTTCCATTGGAAATGATTCCGCTGCCTACCCCTGTTCCCAGGGTGATCATAATGAAATCCTTCATGCCCCGTGCCGCTCCGAAAAGCATTTCCCCAAGAGCCGCTGCATTGGCATCATTCGTGATGGTGCACGGCAGGTTGAATCTGGCTTGCATCATTTCGCTGAAAGGAACCAAGCCCTTCCACGGTAAATTAGGCGCCTGCTCTATGGTCCCTTTATAATAGTTGGCATTAGGAGCACCTACCCCGATTCCGTCAAAGTTTTTTTCTGTACCGTACTTTTTCATCAGAGGCATAACCTTCTCATGCAAAGCATCGATAAAGTCTTCCACTTTCTCGTACTCATCGGTTTTCAGGTTTCCTTTTTCCAGAACTTCACCGCGGTGGTTTACCACTCCGAACTTTGTATTCGTTCCGCCGATATCAATTCCGAGAGCAACTTGTTTTGATAAATCTATTAATGACATTTCTATTTATAAATTCTAAAGGGTTAAAATTATAAAAAAGATTGTATTAATGGATTATTAACAAAACTTTTATTTAAAAAACTTTGACGCTGTTTTTAGAGGTTTCTTTTTTCTTCTTCCCCACCAGATCAGGAACCCGGTTACAGGCAGGGATGCACAGATGAGACTGACGATGAATGCAATGATTTTTGTAGGAAGTCCTAAAATGGCACCTACATGAATATCATAGTTGGCACTTACCGTTTTTTCACCAAAATTTTTATCCTCAGGATCATGGGTGTGAAGCAGTTCACCCGAGTTTTCGTCAAAGATCAGGCTGCTGCTTTTGTGATAGGAATAGGAAAGATGCTTTACATAAACCTCAAAGTTAGGATGCTCATGGTCATCCATATGCTCGTGGCCAAGGTCAATAGCAAAGCCGAACGCATCAGGATATTTCTGATTCACGGTATTAATGATCTTGTCCAGTGTACCTTCGGTTCTTAATTCTACCGGAGCTTTTGTTTTAATGTAGGAGAAGTCCGGATATTTCGTTTCCCCGCCGGAAAACAGGACATAGATCATGGCCTGCACTACGAAGAATGCATAAAACAATCCTGTAATTGCGAAGATCAGGGCAAAGATGGAGGAATAAAAGCCCAGCACATTGTGAAGGTCATAGTTCTTTCTTTTCCAGCTTTTTATATTTTTCCATTTGAAAGAAAAGCGCTGCTTTCTTGCTGCTTTATTTTTAGGCCACCACAGGACAATTCCGGTAATAAGCATGATCACGAAGATGATGACGGGTATTCCCACTACATATTTTCCCCAATCCTGCTTCAGCAGAAAGCTCCAGTGGATCATTTTTACGATATTGAAGAAGCCGTTCTTTTCATCATATGTTCTGAGAACCTTTCCCGTGTAAGGATTTACGTAAGTTGCTTTATAGATAGGGAATTCATCAAAATAGTTCCAGGCATCCGTATTGTGTTCATACCAGTAAAATACGTATGACATCTTTTTATCGATGGGTATGTTTACCCAATGGACCGGATATTTTTCTTTGACCTGCTCAGCGACGGTTTTCTCCATTACCCGGATAGGAAGGACCTGTTTTTGCTCCGGATTCTGTTCGTTGTGATAGATAACATCTTTTCTGGTGATGTTTTCTATTTCGTCCTTAAAAACATACAGTGCGCCCGTAATTGAAATGATAAAGATCAGAAAACCAATCCCCAGACCCAGCCAAAGGTGCAGCCGGGCAGACCATTTTTTGAAAAAGCCCGGTTTCTTTTTATGATGGTGTTTTTTCTTCATATCGCGGTTCAAAGTCTTGCAAAGATATGTTTAACTTTTTATTTAGTTTAATTAAAATTTATACTCAAACATCAGGGTGCCTCTTCTTCCCAGTGAGTTTACGAATTCACTGTCACGTACAGACCACCAGGCAATCGCAGGCTGGTACATTTTGTTGAATAGGTTCTCAATACCCGCAGATACCCTCCAGTTTTTATTGACTTCATAGCTTGCTTTAAAATTAAAAACAGTGTATTCCGGTACGTAGCCTTCTCCGTATACGTACATTCCGGTTTTGGCGTTAGGCTCGAATCTGTCCTGTTCAAAGGCATGCAGCATATCCAGACCGATGGATAAAGACGGGATAGGCCTTGCCTGAACATAGGCAAGTACTTTAGGCACTGAAATCCGGCTGTTGTTGATTTTTGCAGAATAATCGCCGTCGTCTTTTATAGAGGTGATTCCTTCCATCCAGCTGTAGCTTCCTCCGAAGCTGATCCATTTTGAAGGGGTAAAATGAAGGAATCCTTCCACACCGTATACAATTTCCGGGGACCTCTGTATGGTTAAAGCCCTGTCTGCACTCTGTACAAACGAAGCTCCCAGTTTTGAAGTACTTACATAAGAGGTGATCTCATAGCGGACCCATTTTGAGATCTGTCCCGTTGCGCCGAATTCATAGTTATTAACGATAATCGGTTTGGTTTCAAGATTTTGAATGGTTCCTTCTGTGGAAGTTCTCAGAATTCTTCCTAATTCATTGATGGAGTAGGACTGTGAAAAGCTTCCGAACAGATTAACGAAGGGTTCAATATTGTAACGTACCGCTAAATTGGCAACCAGGGCATTGTATTTTAAATTTCCGCCGGTAACGAATATGCTTTTTGTAAACGTACCGTCACTTTTAATGGAAGAAAGGGTATTGAAATCCCCTACTTTAACACGCATATTTTCGTACCGGAGCCCTCCTTTGATGGTTAGTTTTTTCAATAAATCAATTTTAACCAAAACGAAAGGAGCAAGGTTGGTCATATTCATGTCCGGTGTCCAGTAACGTCCGTCTTCCAGCTTCTGAACGGTCTGATCGTTGAGGATATCCATTCCGTACATGATTTCCGCCTGAGAATTTTTAGCGGACCATAATTGGGTGTCAAAATTGAATCTGGCTCCGTATTTTTTGGAAATCACATTGGACTGTCCCCCTCCTAAGAAGGTGTCGCTGTATCCGTATACGGTCCTGAAATCCTGCATATAAGCATTGAAATTCAGTGAAGTGGTTCCTCCGAAAAGGTTCTGGTTATCATAGTTGATCCTGAAATTATGGTTTCTTGGTGTTCCCTGAGGAGTGGTTTCAAGATTTTTTCCTACACCTTCCCCGATGGTTGGGGTAATCCCGTACTTTCCGGTTACCAACCCTAGATTAAGATCAGATCTGGATGCATATCCGATGTACGAGGCTTCAACCCTCTGATCCTTATTGATATTGTAACCTACTTTAAGCATTCCGTTGTAATTGTCCATTTTTGCGGGGCTGTAGGTCGGGGTAAGGTTCACACCGTCGGCATCTTTCATATAGCCGGTCCTTTCGTAGGCAAGGGAGAAAACATAATCAAACTTATTCACTTTTCCGGATAAAAGCTGACTGGCTCTTACGCCCAGTGTTCCGCCATACGTCTGGCCGGTAAAACCAACCTGGGTAAGTCCTGAAATATTTTTATCGGATTGGCTTCTTCTTGTGATATAGTTGATAATTCCGCCATCTGCACCATTTCCGTAGATAGAAGAGGCCCCTTTTATTACTTCAATTCTTTCAATAACCGAAGGGTCAATGCTTCTTATGTCTCTTGCTCCATTTCTTAGCGGAGTAGACTGGGGAATACCGTCAATAAGGACAAGGACCTGGCGTCCTCTTAAAGTCTGACCCGTATTGGAGGTCTGGCCGGAGTTGGTTCCTAAACTGGGAACCGTATACTGAAGAATGCTGGTGATATCGGAGTTCACAGTCAGTTGGGACTGGATCTGCTTTTCTGCAACGATTGTCACCGAGCTTGGTATTTCTTTAATGTTTTCTTTTTTTCTGGAAGCAGTCATTACGACTTCATCTACATTATTGGTTTGCAGGCTGTCTTTAACCTGTGCAAAAACAGCTGCCGACCCAAGGCACGCGGCTGATAAAAACGCTTTTTTCATTATATTTTCTTTCCTTGTTTTTTTTGTTTTCCCCACCATACCAAAAAGCCGGTGACGGGAAGTGATGTACAGATAAGCCCTGTCATGAACCAAAGTATTTTTCCGAACAGTCCGAAATAAGAGCCTGTGTGGATGTCATAGTTGGCATTGGCATATTTTTCTGCATTGCTGAGTTTCTGATGAGGTTTTTCTGTCAGCAGTTTTCCTGAATATTTGTCAAAGACCAGGGTGTTTCTTTCACTGAAGCGCCCTTCTTTGCCGTAAATAGTAACCGGAATATTTTTCAGCTCTTTCCCTTTTTTGTTTTTTCCGTTCAATGGAATTCTGAAACTGGAAGCAGCAGCATAACGCTTTCTTGTTTCCCGGGCTGTAAGATCAATAACTGAAGGGTTTTGAATCATCAGAGAATCTGGCGATTTCATTTCCTTTTCTTTAGGCAGCTCTATGGAACCTGACAGTGTAAAACTGAAAACGTTTTTCACATACGGATAAGCGAAATAGATTCCCGTAATGCTGATGAATAAAGCGAAAAATGAGGAATAAAACCCTAATACATTATGAAGGTCATAGTTTCTGCGCTTCCAGGTCTTCACGTTTTCCCAGCTGAACCAGAAGCGTCCTTTTCTTGCTTTTTTATTTTTGGGCCACCATAAAATAATTCCGGTGATCAGCATAAAGATGAACAGCACGGTAGGAATTCCTGTTACATATTTTCCCCATTCGGAATTGAGAAGCAGACTCCAGTGAATGGCCTTCAGAATATTGAAAAAGTTGTATTTCTCATCATAAACAGCTAAAATTTTTCCTGTGTACTGGTTTACATAAACAAGTTTATTGATTTTAGTTTCTTCAAAATAATTCCAGCCTTTTTTGTTTTTTTCGTAGTATAAAAAACGGTAAGATTTATTTTTGTCTAAAGAAATTTCCACAGTACTCAGCGGATACTTCTCATTGAGTTCAATGCTTACTTTTTCCTTCAGAATATTTATAGAAAGCGGAGTTGCCGTAGCTTCCTGTACATAAATGGCTTTTTTCCGGAGGCTGTTTTGTATTTCATCCTTAAAAACATACAAAGTTCCGGTAAGCGAAACAATGAAAACAATGATCCCAACGGACAAACCCAACCACAAATGCAGCCTGGCAGACCATTTCTTTGTAAAGGAAATTTTCTTCTTATGGTGATGCTTTTTCTTCATAGCAAAAAGTTAACCTCCGGAGAGGCTAACTTTTAATTATTTAAAATTTATATCCTATTGATAGTCTGAAGTTTCTTGGTGCGTCAGCCTGATAATAGTAGTAATTGGCATAAGGTGAACCTGAATACAGGTATCTGTTGAATACATTGAATACGTTCAGCCCCACTCTGAATTTAGAGTTTTCCCAGGAAGCGCCCGCATCAAATTTCACATAGTCGTTCATTTGTAATGAGTTGGCCGCTCCCCAATCCCAGCTGCTTCTGCCTGCCAGATATGTTCCTCCAAAGCTTAATCCGAAACCTTCCAGCAATCCGTCAGTGAACGTGTAATTCAACCATCCGTTTGCCGTATGTTTTGCATATCCGGGAACCTTGTCTCCTTTTGTTGCTCTGGCTGTAGTTTCTGTAAATTTATTTTCTGTAAATGCGTAGTTAAAAATGGCATTAAATCCTCTGGTAATTTCTCCTTTCAGATCAAATTCAAGACCCTGTACCCTGGTTTTTCCAAGAAGAATAGAATATTTTCCATTTGGATTGTTGGTCTGGTCCGGATCTCCTGTGATCTCATTATTTTTATTAATATTATATAATGATAGGGTCGTATTCCATTTTCCTGAAAACCAGTCTTTTTTTAAACCTACTTCAATATTGTTACCAGTGAGCGGAGTGGCTGTGGTTCCGTCTCTGAACAGACCTGCCTGTGGCACAAAAGATTGATCATACAAGGCATATGCTGACATATTCTCATCAATTGAATAGCTCAGTCCGATACGCGGGGTAATTCTGTTGGCTTCAGATTTTGTTCCGTAATTGATCTCTTTTACATTAGTATAACGCGCAGCCAAGGTAAGCCTTAAAGCATCATTAAAGAAACCTAATTCATCCTGCAGGTATAAACCGGTATAATTTTGATCAATAGTGCTTCCTGTTCCTGCTCTTACAGAAAGAGGAGTGCTTTTGTTGAAGGGCTTGTAGGCAGCCGTATTATTTGGCCCGGAATAAGCAAAATTTGCATTGGTATTGGTGTCGTAGTTATTCGTATTTAAATTATACCAATAACTATGATCAGCAACTGTATTTCCAGGATCTGTAGACGTTGGGTCTCTGTAATCTCCGTTGGCATTATATTTATCCAAATTATATCCCTGTGACCAGTCGGCCATGTATTTTTTGCTTCCCAGATCCAGTCCTGCTAAGATTTTATGAGAAACAGAACCTGTTTTTACGGATCCATTCAGGAAAACCTGTCCGAATTTCATCGTGTTATCCGCTTCCCAATAATTTAAACGGCGAATCATATAATTTCCATCGAACATACTTGGCCAAAGGTCACTTCCCATTGTATATTCATTCACATATGTTAACTGGGAGGTCAGCTTCCAGTTTTCATTGAATTGATGCTGTAAATTGATGTTTACCGTATTGTTATCAACTTTTGTAGGGTCAATACCGGGATCAGTTAAAGTATATCCGACAGGTTTTGCTTTATAACCTTCAAAGCTGAATACATACGCAGAACCTACTTCAGACATTTTTGCCTTTTGGTAGATATATTCTGCTGTTAAAGTCGTTTTATCAGAAAGCTTTACTCTTAATGAAGGATTAATGATATACCTGTCATTGAATTCATAATCTCTGAAGCTGTTTTTGTTCTGAGCCATTAAATTCAGTCTGAAAGCTACTTTGTCAGTAATTTTAGTATCAATGTCGGCTTCTCCTCTGTACATGTTGAAACTTCCGAGAGTTACTCTGGCGCTTCCGTTAAGTGAGTTTCCGGTAGGCTTTTTAGTGACAATATTATAAATCCCGCTCGGTTCACCGTTTGACATTAGGAAGCCTGAAGGTCCTTTTATAAATTCAATGTGGTCTACAAAGCTCATATCTTCACTTAGTGGTCCCCAGTTAGAAGTTACGTTCACCCCATTCATGAAGGCAGCGGCTCTTGATCCTCTCATGTTTACTCTTGTATACATGTCGCCCCAGTGCTCTAATCTCTGGGCTCCTGCTACATTTCTCAGAACACCGTCACTTAAAGTGGTTACCTGCTGGTCTTCCAGAGCCCTGCTGGTAATAATAGAAATATTCTGAGGGATTTTGATGAGGTCTTCATCCAGACGGAGAGAAGAGGATCCCTGTTTCTCTACATATTTTTTATAATACTTTCCGTTGACAACAACTTCTTCAATATCATTAGATTTAATAGTGTCTTTTTCCTGAGATAAAACCAGTATAGAACCTAGCAGTGAGGCACAGATCAGTACATTTTTCATGAAAGTCAAATTTCCTGCAAATATATTGTTTTTAATTGTTCTAAATAAATAATAAAATTGATATTTGTCATGAAATTGTTAGGCACAGAATAGCAAACCCCGCTTCAGCAACGCTGAAGCGGGGTTTTTATAAATTTATTATTGATTTCTTAAGCCGGGATTTCTCCTTTGTATAAGAAAGAAATAATTTCTTTGTTCATTTTGTCAACCATTTCGCTGAATAGGTGGAATGATTCCTGTTTGTAGATGACCAACGGATCTTTCTGTTCATAAACAGCTCCCTGTGAAGATCTTCTTAAATCATCCATTTCACGAAGGTGAAGCTTCCAGTTTTCATCGATGATCGATAACGTAATATTCTTTTCGAAATCATTGATCAGGCTTTCGCACTGAGTATCGTAAGCTTCTTTAAGATCAGCAACAATAGTCATTGTCTTGTGTCCGTCCGTGAAAGGAACCTGGATCATTTTGAACATTGAACCCTGATTCTGGTACACATTCTCAATGATAGGGAACGATTTCTCTTTCAGTAAGTTCAGCTTCATTTTATAATCTTCCTGAGCTGCTTTAAAGACAATTTCGGTTAATTCCGGAATCTGCTTGCCCTTGAAATCATTTTCAGAAACAGGAGATTCCATAGTAAAGAACTTAATGATATCAAATTCGAAATCTTTATAGTTTCCGGTAGCTTTTCCTTTTGTAACAATTGAATTGGAAACATCGAAGATCATATTCGTAATGTCATATTTCAGGTGATCCCCGAACAGAGCATTCTTTCTTCTCTTGTAGATCACGTCACGCTGCTTGTTCATGACATCATCATATTCAAGAAGTCTCTTTCTGATCCCGAAGTTGTTTTCCTCCACTTTCTTCTGAGCTCTTTCAATAGACTTGCTGATCATGGAGTGCTGAATAACTTCACCTTCCTTATGACCCATTCTGTCCATCATTTTTGCAATTCTTTCAGAACCGAACAGACGCATCAGATTATCTTCAAGAGATACATAGAACTGAGAACTTCCAGGATCTCCCTGACGTCCCGCTCTACCTCTAAGCTGTCTGTCTACACGTCTTGAATCGTGTCTTTCCGTACCGATAATGGCTAAACCACCGGCTTCTTTTACTTCTTTGGTAAGCTTGATATCCGTACCACGGCCTGCCATATTCGTTGCAATCGTTACAACTCCCGGTTGTCCGGCTCCGGCAACAATCTCCGCTTCTTTTTTGTGAAGCTTCGCGTTCAATACCTGGTGTGGAATTTTTCTTAACTGAAGGGCTTTGGAAAGCAATTGAGAGATTTCAACAGAAGTAGTACCTACAAGTACAGGTCTTTTTGCTGCGGTTAATTTTTCAATTTCTTCAATTACAGCATTATATTTTTCCCGGTTAGTTTTGAAAACTAAATCCTGTCTGTCATGTCTTAAAATAGCACGGTTGGTAGGAATCACCACAACATCTAATTTGTAGATCTCCCAAAGTTCTCCTGCTTCTGTTTCAGCAGTACCCGTCATCCCCGCAAGTTTGTTGTACATACGGAAATAGTTCTGAAGCGTTACCGTTGCAAAAGTCTGCGTAGCAGCTTCAATCTTTACATTTTCTTTGGCTTCGATTGCCTGGTGAAGACCGTCTGAATAACGTCTTCCTTCCATGATACGGCCTGTCTGCTCGTCAACGATTTTTACTTCACCGTCAATGACTACATATTCATCATCTTTTTCAAATAATGTGTATGCTTTCAATAATTGGCTCATCGTGTGAACACGCTCAGATTTTTCTGCAAAATCAGAGAACAATTTTTCTTTAGCTTCAAATTCTTCTTCTTTAGATAAATTTTTAGCTTCAACTTCAGCGATTTCAGTTCCGATGTCCGGAAGAACGAAGAAGTTGTTATCGGAATTTCCCTGAGACATGTATTCAACACCTTTGTCTGTCAAGTCAACCTGATTGTTCTTTTCTTCAATAACGAAATAAAGATCTTTATCTACGATCGGCATATCACGGTTGTTGTCCTGCATGTATTGAGCTTCAGTTTTTTGAAGCAATGCACGGTTTCCGCTTTCCGATAAGAATTTGATTAATTGTCTGTTTTTAGGAAGACCTCTGTACGCCTGAAGCAATTTGAATCCTCCTTCTTTTGTTTTTCCTGCAGCGATTAGTTTTTTCGCTTCATTAAAAATGGCAGAAACTGTTTTCTTCTGAACATCAACAATTCTGTCGATAGAAGGCTTAAGAACATCAAATTCCTGTCTGTCTCCCTGAGGAACCGGACCTGAAATAATTAGCGGTGTTCTTGCGTCATCTACTAAAACAGAGTCAACCTCGTCGACGATAGCAAAGTTTAATTCTCTCTGTACCAATTCTGAAGGCGAAGTCACCATGTTGTCTCTCAGATAATCGAAACCGAATTCATTATTCGTTCCGTAAGTAATATCTGAATTGTATGCTTTTCTTCTTCCGTCTGAGTTCGGCTGGTGGTTATCTATACAGTCGATAGACATTCCGTGGAACTGATAAAGAGGACCCATCCATGCGGAGTCTCTTTTGGCAAGATAGTCATTCACCGTTACTACATGAACCCCTCTTTCTGTAAGTGAATTCAGGTAAATAGGTAATGTTCCTACCAGGGTTTTACCTTCCCCTGTTGCCATTTCGGTGATTTTCCCGCTGTGAAGAATAACCCCTCCGATAAACTGAACATCATAATGGACCATGTCCCAAACTACAGGAGTTCCGGCTGCGTCCCATGAGCTTTTCCAGATTGCAGTATCTCCCTGAATTTCTACGAAATCTTTCCCTGCAGCCGCCAATTGTCTGTCCCAATCAGTTGCGGTAGTACGGATTTGTCCGTTCTGAGCCCATCTTCTTGCTGTTTCTTTTACCAGTGCAAAAGCTTCAGGAAGGATCTGGCCAAGAACTTTCTCCTCGATCTCATATGATTCTTTTTTAAGAGTCTCAATCTTTGTGAAAAGAGCTTCTTTTTCATCAACGTTTGTTGAATTCTTGATCTGCTCCTGTACTTGTTCTATTTGAGCTGTGATTTTGCTGGTTGCAGATTTGATATTTTCTTTAAACTCAGCAGTTTTCTCTCTCAAACCATCATCAGACAATTGCTGAATAGTTGGTTCAACAGCTTTGATTTTTGTTACAACTTTTTTTACTTCTTTTAGGTCCTGCGCTTTTTTGTCTCCCAAAAACCCTTTAAGAACTTTGTTTAAAAAACTCATAAATTTTTTGCTTTATGCTTAAAGTAATATGCTTTAAGCGTTGTATTGATACGCTTATCGTGTGAATTATATATAAAAAAAGGGCAAATAAGCTCTAAGCTACTGCTTAAAGCTTATTGCTTTAATTAATATTCGTCTTCGTTCCAAAGGAAATCCTCGTCGGTAGGATAATCACTCCAAACCTCTTCGATAGATTCATAGATTTCTCCTTCGTCTTCAATTGCCTGAAGGTTTTCAACTACTTCCATTGGTGCACCAGTTCTGATTGCATAGTCAATAAGTTCTGCTTTTGTCATTGGCCAAGGTGCGTCACTTAGGTATGAGGCTAATTCTAATGTCCAGTACATAATTTTCTGATTTTTTGCAAAAGTATAAAATTAGCTTATATTATACGCTTTTTTATACTTGATTTTCAATTCTTTTTGATTAATTTTTGTTCATTGTCCGTCATAGACCGTATTACAGCAGTGCCAACAACTTACATGATGTCATTTTCTCAAAAACCATTCCACAAATTTTTTTATGCCATTTTGGAAGTCCGTGGCTGGTTTGTAGCCAATTAATGTCTTTGCTTTTGTGATATCTGCATTGGTTTTCAGGACATCACCCGGCTGCATTGGCAGATTTTTCTTTATGGCAGAAATTCCAAGAGTTGTTTCTATGGTGCTCAGCATTTCGGATAAGGTAATCACTTCACTTTCCCCGAGGTTAATAATTTCATAAACTCCCTGACGGGCTTCTAAATAAAGGATTGATTTCGTGATTCCATCGATGATATCATCAATATAAGTATAGTCTCTTGCTGTATTTCCATCTCCATAAAATGGGATTTCAAGGCCTTCGGAGATCAGTTTTGTAAATTTATGGATGGCAAGATCGGGTCTCTGTCTGGGGCCGTATACGGTGAAAAATCTTAGCTGGATCATGTCTATGTGATACAGCGTGTGGTAAACATGGCCTAAAATTTCACTGCTCTTTTTAGTCGCAGCATACGGTGAGATCGGGTGATCTACGTTGTCTGTTTCTGTAAATGGAGTTTTTTCATTGTTGCCGTAAACACTTGATGAAGATGCACATACAAATTTTGTAATGTTGAATTCTTTACAAAGTTCCCAAAGATTCATGGTTCCGCGGACATTCACTTCTTCATATTCCAAAGGTCTTTCAATGGAAGGACGCACTCCTGCAAGGGCTGCAAGATGAATGACAAGATCTATTTTGTGACTTTTAAAAATAGCTTCAAGTCCCTTCTTATCACGGATATCCTGATAATACATCTGATACCTGTCTGACTTGGAAATGGCCGTTAAATGTCTAATATCGGTCTCTTTGTCCGAAAATTCAAAATCCGGAATTTTGTCAATCGACTCTAAAGTATTTTTAATTTTTACCTGATAATTATAGAAATCATCAAAATTGTCAACGTTTATGACAGAATGTCCATTTCTTAATAATCGTTCTATTAAGTGTGAACCTATAAAGCCGCTTCCGCCAGTTACAAGATAAATCATTTGTGGATTTTTAATGGGCAAATTTATTAATAATACTTGAATGCTGTTTTCATACTTTTGTTAGAAAATATAATCAATGATCAATTTCCGAAAACTATTTGTATTACCCAAGGAAGAAGATGAAGAATTTACATTCCAGGAAATAGAAGAAGGAATTTATTTTCGGGGACACAATTTATGGCTTTTGGTAATTTCTATGGGGATTGCATGTGTAGGTCTGAATATCAACAGTTCAGCGGCTGTTATTGGTGCGATGCTTATTTCTCCGTTAATGGGCCCCATTGTAGGAATGGCCTTTGGTCTTTCTACAGGGAACAGGAGGCTTATAAAACTGGGAATTATCAATTGGGTTTTGATGATTGTTGTTGCGATTTGTTCCTCTGCCCTGTATTTTCTTGTTTCCCCTTTTCATTCAGAGACTTCGCAATTGGAAAGTTTTAAGACCGCTACTATTTTCGATTGTTTTCTGGCCCTATTGGGCGGCCTGGCCTGGTTCTTGGGAATTGTAAGAAAAGAAGCTGTAAAAGTAATTGCGGGTGTTGCAGTTTCCACGGCATGTATTCCTCCTCTTTGTACAGCAGGTTTCGGAATTGCAAATGGAAATTGGGAATATTTTTGGGGAGGCTTTTATTTTTATCTTATCAATTGCTTTTTTATAGGAGTAGGAACCTGGATACTGAGTATATTTTTAGGGTACCAGAGATATTATAGGATAAAGGATAAATCTAACAACCGTACAATTTCTGGATTAATCAGTTTGCTTTCAATTGTTATTTTATTTCCGAGTATTCTTCTTACAAAAAAGAAATGGGAAAAAGAAAGGTTAAAGGAACGTGCGGAAAATTATATTAAAGACATTAAAGAAAATCATTCGGAGCTGGCTATTATCAGTTATGAGGCATTTAAAGAAAACGATCAGGATTTTTTAAGAATAACACTTTTGAATGACAGTGTCACGATTAGTAAAAAAAAGCTGGATGCCCATAATGATCTGGTAAAAGACATTCACCTGATATGGCAGTATTCACCAGGGGTGAGAAATACTGAAAATCCGGAAATGCAAAAACTTCAGAGTCAAATAACAGCACTGAAAGAAGAAGTAGACAGGATGAAATCTCAGAATAAAATCAAATAAATTTAATTTTAATATATTTACTTATAAACAGAACAATTATGCAGTTTCAAGGGCAAATTTTAAAAATGACAAGCTTCGATGCACAGCCGATCCAATATTATCTGAATCTTTCAGGAGATCTTATCCATATGAATGAGCTGTTCGGAAAAGAACTGAGGATAAAACACACCGGATTTCAATGTGTCAACTGCGGAGAAAACAAACCTGTTTACAGGATGGGATTCTGCAAGAACTGTTTCTTTGAAAGCCCTTATGCGAGTGATACCATTATTCGTCCTGAACTTTCTACGGCACATTTAGGAGTTGCTGAACGTGACCTGGAAGTGGAAAAACAAATCCAGCTGCAACCCCACACGGTGTATCTTGCCTACACCGGTGATGTAAAAGTAGGGGTAACTAGAAATAGCCAGATCCCCACAAGATGGATCGATCAGGGGGCTACTTTCGCGCTTCCGATTGCCAGAACAGAGAACCGTTACGAAGCCGGAATGATAGAGGTTGCCTTAAAACAACATCTTCCGGACAAAACAAACTGGAAGAAAATGCTTCAGGATGATTTTGAAGGGGAAGTGGACCTGGCTGATTTCCAGCAAAAGATCAGGCAGTATTTTCCTGAAGATTTTCAGAAGTTCTACAGTGAAGGAGAAAATATATGGAAATTCGATTATCCTTTTGAGAAACCTGCAAAAGTAATGTCTTTCACACTGGATAAAAAACCTGAGTTTACAGGGAAGCTGACAGGAATCAAAGGACAATATCTTAGCTTCGCCGGAGGTGATTTTATAAATGTAAGAGGACACGAAGGTTATGTTATTGAGTTGGAAGTGAAAAATTAACCCTATCTTTAAAAATAACGAAAACCAAATCACTTATATGAAAAAATGGGTTAAAAAGTTATTGATAAGTCTGGGAGTTCTGCTGCTCATTCTTCTTGCCGCGAATTTCGGACTGAATATATGGCTTAAAACCCAGCTTCCTGAATACATAAAGAAGAATACAGACTATAAAGTTTCCTATAAGACGCTGGATGTAGATCTTGGCTCGGGAAATATTTTTGCGGCGGGAATCACGGTGAACAGTAAAGATCCTCAGAATATCAACGTAATTGGTCTTCAGGGAACGATTGACACATTAAAAATCAGCCGTTTCGGAATTTATGATGCTATTTTTAATAAAAGAATCAGCTCATCAGACCTTCTGCTGGCCAATCCTAATTTAAATATAAGCCTTGCTAAACCTGTTGACCATAAAACAGGAAAGAAACGGAACCCTGTTCTGTTTGAAAACATCAGGATCCATAAGGGAACTATCAATATTTTCAAGCATACCAAGCAGAAATTCTTATCTGTTCAGGAGCTTGATCTTTTTGTGGAAAACCTTCAGATGACTGAAGATACTGTAGAGGATAAACTTCCGGTAGTTTTTGACAAATATGATATTAAAGGAAAGAACTTTTTCTTCCGCCCGGACGATGTGTATGCAATCACCATCAGTAGAATCAATACTGCGGATGGGCAGATGTCAGTTGGAAACTTCAGGCTCATTCCCCTTCTGTCTTTCAGTCAGTTTAAAAGATTTTATCCGCAAAAACCGAAATTGTTTGATTTTTCCATTCCTAAAATGGATTTTAAAGATATTGTGTTAGAGAAAAATAACATCTCTCTGGCAAATGCCGATTTTCAAAATCCTGTTCTTACGGTGTATAATACCGGTGTAAAATATAAAAAGACACAGAAGAAGCTGAATTTCGAAGTTAATTTACAAAATATAAAACTGAGTAATGCAACTGTAAACATCAATAAACCTGACGGAAGCAGGCTACTTTCGGCAAAAACACTGAATCTAAATGTCAATCAGCTTAAATTTGACAAAGTGACCGCAGAAGAGATAATTCCTGTAGGATATAAAGATTTTCATTTTTCAGGAAAGGATATACAGTACTCAAATCACCAGAATTTTATGGTCGAAAGCATTGCATTGAATCCTAAAAGCGGCGAGATCAGGAATTTTACAGCATCTCCCGGAGCTCCTGTGGCAGGAAAAGGATCGATGGATCTGAAAACCAGCCATATTGCATTTAACATCAACAAATTTGAATTTATAAATAAAAAACTTAACCTGGATATCAAGGATGTCCTTATTGAGAATGTCAGCGGAACGGTTAAAGCCCCTGAAAACAAAGTGAAGAAGAGTTCTGGCCCGGGAATCATTCAGTCAGTAATAGTGCGGAAAATGACTCTTAAAAATTCTGATATTGTTTATGATAAAGGAATGCAGCCGTTGGCGTTTCATGATCTGAATGCAACCTTCAATGCCATTGAAATAGCACCAAAAGCAAATAACCAGGGACTTTCTTTCAAGATTAAAGATTATTTTCTCACGACCCGGAATTTTGCCTATAAAACACAATTCTATCATTTGAGCGCCGGACTTTTAAAGCTCAATAAAAATAAGATCCAGGTTAATAATTTTGCGATGAAGCCTCTCGTTTCAAGAGCCCAATTTATCAAAATGATACCCGTTGAGAGGGATTTGTATGACATTAAGGTTTCTCAGATCACGGCAGACGGAAGCTGGGACCTTTTTTCTGATAACAAATCCATTAATGCTACCAATGTAACCGTTCTTGCCGCAGATGCCAATATTTTCAGAAGTAAAATTCCAAAAGACGATCCTAAAGTAAAGCCATTATATTCCAGGCTGCTCCGGTCTATAAAAATTCCAATGACGGTTAATCATCTTGACCTGAAGAATTCGGTCCTGGTGTACGAGGAAGATACTCCGGAAAGCGCGGGACCTGGAAAGCTGACATTCAGCAGCTTTAATATGAGCGTTAAAAATCTGAATTCTGCTAAAGCAAAAGGGAAACCCACAAGAGTTGATATCAAGATCGATTGCTCGTTCATGAATCTGTCACCACTCTCTGTGAACTGGAATTTTGATGTGGCAGACCCAAATGACAGGTTCTCAATTTCCGGGAAAACATCCAATCTGCCCGCAAATGGGATCAATCCGTTTATCAGACCTTACCTTCACGTGACGGCTACTTCGGGAACGATACAGGAAATGTTATTTAATTTTAAAGGAAATCCTGCGGGATTGAACGGAACATTCAACCTGAGACATAAAGAGCTCAAAATCGCAGTTTTAAATAAGGATAATCATGAGAAAAAAGGGGTTCTGACGGCTGTTGCCAACCTTTTTATCCGGTCAGATTCAGGAAGGTTTCCTGAAACTGTTGCGGTAGAGAACGTTGAACGGGATCCCACAAAATCGTTTTTCAATCTTTTCTGGAAAGGAATTGAACAGGGGCTGAAGAAAACGCTGATAGGCAAGAACATTGATAAAACAGAGAAAACCGTAAAAGACGCTGTTTCTTCCGTAAAAGAAGTAAAACAGACGGTAAAAGAACTGAAACAGGATATAAAAGCCAAGAAGGAAGAGCCGAAGCCACAGGAAGAGAAAAAGGAAAAGAAAGGTTTTCTGAAGAATGTCTTCAGGAAAAAAGAAAAGCCCGGAACTGAATAGCTCCGGGATATATTGAAAATTTAAAATCGTGATTAAGATTTGAAATTGATTCTCTTATGTAGAATATTAAAAATTAAATTCTTCACTTTCCTGAATGGGAATATCTCTCAGAAACTCATCAAATTTTTCCCCGGGATAGTTACTGTCCGCGCCGTAAGAATCTATGATCATTCCCCGGTTTCCTGCGTTGTCTTTTACTACATATAATACCGCACTGTCATCCGGATTGCTGTCTCCCTCAAAACGGTATGTTTTTAGAATCGTAAGTTCGGAAGGCTGGTATACTTTTTCTGAATTTTCAAACTTCATCTCGCAGCTCTCATTCATTCTGAATTCTCTATGTATCCCCCTCGCTGAAAGAGTATTCATAACCTGGCTTAGAGTGGTCATCCTGTCCATATTTTCTGAATTATCCATAATATTATTTTTTTAAAGTACTGCAATAATTAAACCATTGATTTGCTAATTTAACAAAAAATACAATTACATCTTTCGCCGAAATAATGCCCAATGTTAACAAAATTTATAATTTGGAAAAAGAAAATAGGTATACTTTTTGCAATAGCTACGTTAATAAATCAGACAAAATATGAAAAAAGAAGTTGGCGTTTTACTGGCAGGAGGAGTTGGTCTTTTGGCAGTATTAGGTTTTATTGGACTAAAAAAGATATTGACTAAAAAAGATAAAAAATACAGTGATACCTATTCGGACTATCACAGACATTTTGATGGGAAAAATCAGGAAGATGAATATCATGGAGTGGAATTTTATGCACTGAAGTAGTAAAAGAATATATTTAATCATGTTGAAATCCGGCTCCTGTAAAGGGGTCGGATTTTTTGTGGATAACTTAGTGTTAAAACTCATTATTTTATAAAAAATCCAATCTAATTTTACATCACCATGCAGAACGGAAATTTCATAAAAGGACAGGGAGCGCAACGGAACGTTATTAATCGTTTCGAAAGGTATACGTATGAGCCTGAAGATGAAGATTTCGAAACTGTAAAAACCTCTTTTACGGAAGTTTTTCCGAAAACCATTGTGAATCAGGTAAAAAGCGAAGATCTTCCGATGGAATATTCCATGAATCCGTATCAGGGATGCGAACACGGATGCTCTTACTGTTTTGCAAGACCCACCCACGAATATTGGGGCTACAGTGCCGGAATTGATTTTGAAAGAAAGATCATGGTGAAGAAAAATGCTCCTGAACTATTGGAGAAATTTTTTCAGAAAAGAGGCTATAAACCTGCATCCATTCTTCTCTCTGGAAATACGGACTGCTATCAGCCTGCAGAAAGGCAGTTTGAGATCACCAGAAAGCTGCTTCAGGTCTGCCTGGAGTATAGACACCCTGTCAATATTCTGACAAAAAATGCGCTTGTTCTCAGGGATCTTGATATTTTAAAGCCTATGGCAGAGCAGAATCTGGTATCTGTGTCTCTAAGTATTCCCACTATTAATGAAGATCTCAGGCGGAAAATGGAACCGCGTACAAGCTCAGCCCCGAATAAATTAAAGGCTGTAGAAATTCTCACAGAACATAAAATTCCCGTACATGTCATGGTAGCTCCGATCATTCCGGGATTGAACAGTGATGAGCCTTTAACTATTCTGAAAGCGATATCAGAGGCAGGAGCTTTAAGCTTCGGCTACACGCTGGTAAGACTGAATGACACGGTGGAGCCTGTTTTTGTCAATTGGATCGAGATGCATTTTCCGGACAGGGCACAGAAGGTTCTAAATCTTATCCGTTCCATGCGGGGCGGAAAACTCGGAGATAAAAGATATTTTGAACGACAGAGAGGAGAGGGTAATATCGCTGAAATGATTCATAATACATTTAAAATTGGAAGGAAGAAGTATTTTGAAGGAAAGGAATTTCCTAAGCTTTCCACGGCAAATTTTACAGGAACGAAAGATCAGCAGTTGCGGCTGTTTGATTAATTTAAGATTTTACGGATTTGTATTTTGATAGGTAAAAGAAAACCACCCCAGAAGGATGGCTTTCACATATAGATCAGATTGTTTCTAATGAATAACAGGCTCTTCACCATCGGGGCAAATAAATTCATTGCGGCACAAGGCACGGTAAGTAATTCCATCACTGCATACATAAACACAGTCTCCGGGAAAAGGATAACTTATTCCTCCTGAAATAGTTTTCAGTTTGCTTTTATTCAATCTTTTTAAATTTTTCATATTATTGGTAATTAAATGATAGTAGTGATTCTGGATTTTTAATAAGATAAAAACCGTTCCTTTTGGAGCGGTTTTTTATTCGGTCTGATTTTCAATCTTACATACTGGTATCCGGGCATGTGAAATCATCACTACAGGTGGCGCAAACTACGGTGCCGTTGCAGTAATACATGCAGAATTGAGGTTCCGGAAGTTTAACTCCTCCTGCTCCGGAGATGCTTTTTAACTGGCCTTTGTTTAGTTTTTTTAGATTTTTCATATTGTTTTAATTAAAAATTTGATAGTAACGTAAAGTTAATTAAAATATTTTAACTAAAACAAGATATGGTAGGCTTTGCTGTTAAATTTTTAAGGAGAAAAAAAATATCTGTATTAAAAATTAAAGTCAATAATTGATCTGAAAGTTGTGGCTACCTATTGATAACCACAACTTTCAGATCAATTATTGACTTTTTTATTGTTACTTTTTGATAAGTCCTAATTCTATCAGTCTTTCATGTAAAAATTCTCCTGCGGTAGTATCTTCATACAGCTTCGGATTGTTTTCATCAATACAGTTTTCAAGAGCGTTGAGTGACATTTCACTCACCGGATGCATAAAGAATGGAATAGAGTATCTTGAAGTTCCCCATAATTCTCTTGGTGGGTTAACCACTCTGTGAATGGTAGATTTCAGCTTGTTGTTGGTATGTCTTGATAACATATCTCCGACATTAATCATTAATTCGTCCGGTTCTGCAATGGCATCAATCCATTCTCCGTTGTGGTTTTGTACCTGAAGGCCTTTTCCCTGAGAACCCATCAACAGAGTGATCAGATTAATGTCTCCATGCGCCGCAGCTCTTACCGCATCATCCGGCTCCTGGGTAATTGGCGGATAGTGAATAGGTCTTAAAATAGAGTTTCCTTCAGCGATCTTGTTGTCAAAATAAAACTCATCTAAGCCAAGATACAGAGCTAAAGCTCTTAATACATACTGGCCTGTTTTCTCAAGCATCTGATAGGCTTCTTTACCTACTTTGTTGAATTTCGGGAGTTCTTCAACGATCACATTATCAGGATATTCGGATTTGTATTTTGAATCATCAGACACGTACTGTCCGAAATGCCAGAACTCTTTTAAATCTCCCTTTTTAAAACCTTTTGCAGTTTCTTTACCGAATCCTACGTAACCTCTCTGGCCACCGATTCCTGGAATTTCATACTTCTGCTTGGTTTCTGTTGGAAGTTCAAAAAAGTTTTTCACCTCTCCATACAATTCACTCACAAGCTTATCGTCAAGGAAATGTCCTTTTAAGGCCACAAAACCAATTTCTTCATAAGCTTTTCCGATTTCATTTACAAATTTCTGTTTGCGTTCCGGGTCACCCGAAAGGAAATCACGCAGGTCTACACTAGGTATTTTATCCATTTTAGAAATTTTACGTGATGCTAAAATACTGTTTTTTTGAATGATCTTAGAGCCTGTTTAAATTTTATTCAAATATTTTATATGTATTATCATGTGTTTTTCAAATACATTAAATCCAATAAATTGTTTATGAAGGAATCCTTTTTAAGAAATAAATATCAAAAATATTTTTTATAACTTCTTTAGTAAATTGATTGATGCTCTTCCTCAAAATGTTTTTTAGAAAAGCTCCTACTTTACTATCTTTCCCGATTTTTCATTCACTAAACAGGTGTTTATGTGTTTACTGGATCAAAAAAACCGTCTTGGTCTTCCTCTAATTGTAATAATTTATTTTTATCTTTTTTATATAATTCAATATTCTCTTCAGTAGAAATAGCAGTCATCATTTTATATACATTTAATGTGTCTCTCTCAATAATTATTGGACCATTGCCTGCTAAAAAATTAGAAAAATCTTCTTTAATATTTTTTACCTGCCAATAAAATACCCACCCAAAAGGATGATCTTCTGTAAGATGATCGTATATAACTACATCTGGCTCTCCTCTACCATTCCAGACTATTAAATTGTTTTGATAATCTACAAAACGTTGCATTTTTGCTCTTGCTTGTTCTTTTGTGTGCATAATATTTTCGTCATAATTTTAGTCAAATCTTTTTCTTTTCTCAAGCTTCTATATAGATATTAAATTCTGATTATGATACTTCTTCAGGGCTATCCGAAAAGGTCCTCTTAAAGATATTAAAACCAACTATACAAATTTTATTAAGTCACTTCATCGGTAAATTCTTTCTTAAAATAAAAAAGCCGTTTCGATTACAAAACGGCGTATATTGTTATTCTTTATAAACATATTTTAACGGCTTATTAACAGCAGTATGCTCTTCAATTAACTTTTTGAAGCCTATTATACGGTTAATTAAACTATCAATTGGATTTAGTTTAGAATAAAGATAATAAGTTATCCCTTTATATTCAAACGGTTCACTTCCATATTGCTGTGGAAATCTTTTTCTTTTTTCCTCTTTGAATGGATCAAAATCTGGGTGTTTTAGTAATTCTTCTATTCTTGTATCTAAAGTTGGAAGAATTTCATGGAGCTCAGAAACTGTTATTCCAAAGTCTTGTTCCGCATCTATTCTTTGGAGAATATTATTTTTTAAATCAGAAGAAATATTTAGATTTAAAAAAGGTTCTTTTATAAAATCTAAAGTTGCACTAAAATTTCTTTTTTCATTGGTGTCAAATATTATATAAATTTTCATTGTTTTGATTGTTTTAAAATTACTATTACTGATTCTTTTGTCTCATACCCATCAATTTTTTGAAAGCCTCTTTTTTGCATTGTTTTATAAAATCTTGTATTTTTAACAGCTTTTTCAAAATCATACGTTTCTTCAAACACTTCATAAAACTGCTTGTATCCTAAAGATTCTCCTCCCGGATAATCAGACAATTGCTTCCATTCCACTTTTATCGTTTTTATTTTCCCCCCAAAATGGTTAAATGCTTCATCGGTAAATTTTTGTCCCAATCCTTTTACTCCGTAAGTATTAAAATCAAATTCTAGTTCTCCACCCCATACTCTTGCAGAATTCTCCCAATAAATCTTTCATCGGCCACCTTCCAAATAATTTGGTCTTTATATATTAATATCCTATACTTCAAACCTTTGTAGTAATGATATATACTTTTAAGCAGACCTGCTTTCTCAAAATCTGTAAGTGGTTCTATAAGCACACGTTGTATAAATTCTGCTGCTTTTGCTGGTGAAGCATAATATACTCTACTCAGAAAAGCTCCTGCTTCTGCTTCTGTACCTGTTTTACTATATGCCATTTATAATAAACCTCATAGAGATTATCTCCTGCTTTTCTTACAGTAATTTTTTTCTGAGTAAGATTTTTTATTATATACTCAAAATTTGCATCTGAAGAAGAAAAAAACTTTACTAATTTTCTTAGTAATCCATTTTTATCACCCACTAAAACCACTTCTTCTATTACATTACTGGGATTCCTCAGTTGATAAGCATCTAATTCTATCACCAGTTTTTCCAGCTGTTGTGTAAAAATAAAATGATTTTCTTTTAAATTCTTGAGGCTTTTTATTTTGTCCAAAAGAACGGGCCCATGTGTTAAAATTCCCTCAATCATCACCATACTTAAAATTCCTGCTCCTACCAAAGCATAAATGGTATCCCAGTTTTCTACAAACCATTTTCCGCCAGGTAGATCGGCTATCCATTTTTTTATATCCTCATTCATTAATGCTAAATCTATACTTGCCAAACCTATGTCTGCAATAGCCAATACAGAGAGGTTACCTGTAAGTCCCATGCTCATAAATCCTGCTAGAATGGCCAAAATGTCTCCACCAATGCGGATGTTCTGCATGACTTCTGCCCATTCTTCCTCGTCTGCAATGGCTTTTATAAATAAAGCTGTTACCAGATTCGCTTTTTCCAGCGCTTTATCTGTAAAATGAACCAAATTCATAGGATGATAAAAATAACCAGGATCTATATTCTGAGTTATGATTTCTTCAGCCAGCGGATCTCCTTCTTTCGGGACCATTTTTACATTCCGCTTCACTTTTCTTTTCTGTCGCAGAAAGACGGCGTCTTTATAATCGAAATCCCAATCCAAACTCTCAATTCCATTGATGGTATTCAGGGTGTCGTTCAATTCCAGAATATTACTTTCTATAAAATAACCGTTACCATTTAAAAGTGCATTTTTAGTTATTTTGCTTTTAGAATTGACATCTCTTTGGGCAAATACATTCAGTACAGAAGTAAAAAGAATACGGTTGGATTTAAGCTGCCCCAATACTTCTGAATGTCCATCCAGATTATCATAAATTTCGGTAAGCAAATTGGGATTTTCCCAAAAATAATCCACTGCTTCCTGAAATTTTCTAAACATCCCCATTACTTTTATTAAAAGTGAAGTAGTGTCTTTTGTCCAGCTAAACCATCCTGTATCATCCTCTTTTGCTAATATTTTCAGATGATTTACCACTACATTGGTAGGGAGATGTATTTTTATAATAAAACTGGGTGGCATATCTCCATATACTTTGTATAAATCATCTGCTCGGCCAGAGCCTTCTAAAAAATGGGTAAATTCCCTGATGAAAAATGATGAGGCATCATAATCTGTTTCCACATTTCCATAGCCCAGATAGAGTAAAAGATTTTTGAATTCCACAAAAGAATGTGTTCTCAGCTCTACGGCATCCTGCATAGTGTCTTCGTAACGCAATGTAAGGGTATAAGTAAGCCTGTTATTTTCATCAAAAAATATTTCCATGCGGGGTTTATCTAATCCCAGGCTTTGAGAAACTTTTACCATCCCGTTTTTGAGATAAATCTTGGCGGAAACTCCAATGTGTTTTTCTCCATCCATGATATAGGTTTGAGCTATATCCTGAAAATATTCTTTGAATACATATTGCATTTCCCCTCCTTTTCCTCCGCTATAGCTATATTTTATATCTTCCAGTAATTTGGTTAGGTTAATGTATTCATCATCTTTGGTTTCTGTTTTTTCTGAATTCTGTATTCCTGAAAGTCCTTGCAAAGGATTTCTATTTCCCTTAAACCCTTTGCTTACCTCTTCGAAAGACAAAATTTTAAAACCCGATAAATCCTCGAATTCGTCGTCAATTTTTTTCATTTTCTTTGTGTTAGTTGTTCTGCTTGGTTTTACATTTGTTTTTTGTTTCTCTTACTCAAATGTAGCAACAAAACCTGACGTGTTAAAGTTTAGTTTAAGAAGTCAATAAAAACATTTAATTTTGCTGTATGAAAAAATATTCTTCTAAGAGAAGTATTCAGATACTTGCCCATCTTCTTCAGCAGTACGGAATTTCAGATGTCATCATTTCCCCGGGATCTAGGAATGCCCCTCTGGCGATCCATTTTTCAGAAATTGATGCCTTCAACTGTTTCAGTATTGTTGATGAGAGAAGCGCTGCCTTTGTAGGAATAGGAATGGCTAAGAGTGAGAAAAAACCGGCAGTGATCACCTGTACCAGCGGTTCTGCCGCAGCCAATTATTATCCGGCGGTTACAGAAGCTTTTTACCAGAATGTTCCCCTTCTGATCCTGACAGCTGACCGACCTACGGATTTTGTGGATATTTTTGACGGACAGACCATCAGGCAGAAAGATATTTTTCATCAGCATTCTTATGGGGATTTCCAGCTTTTGGAAGACAGCAAAGAAAATGCAGAAGACATTAATTTTGACATTATTAAAAAAGCCATCGAGCTCTGTTTTGAAAAACAGGGACCGGTACATATCAACATTCCATTGGAAGAGCCTTTGTATGAGCTGATTTCTGAGCTTCCATCTTTTCCAACCGTTGAAAAAACGATTAGGCACAAGGAATATGAAATTCCTTCAAACCTCATAGCAGACTGGCATACCTCACAAAGGATCATGCTTTTGGTGGGAACCAGAGATTACAGCCCGGAGCTGGAAAGCCAGCTGACTCAACTGGTGAAGAATCATTCTGTTGTGGTATTGAGTGAAGCAAATTCCAACCTGTATCATGAGAAGTTTTTCAGGCATATCGACCGTTATATTTTTAATTTTACAGAGGAAGACTATAAAACCTATGCTCCGGATCTTCTGATCACAGTGGGACAGAATGTGGTTTCTAAGAAAGTGAAACAGTTCCTGAGAAGTGCACGTCCGAAACAGCACTGGCATCTGGATGAAGTATGGCAGCCGGATACATATTTCTCCCTGACAGAAAAGATCGAAGTGAAGCCTGAAGTTTTCTTTTCCAAACTGTTGAAATTCATCAATCTTGAGCCCAGACCTTATTTTAATCTTTGGGATGTTTTAAGGGATAAAAAAGATGCCAAACATGGCCAGTTCCTGAATAAAGTTGAATTTTCGGATTTCTATTTCTTCAATAAAGCTTCACAGACCATTCCTGAGAATTATAATATCCATTTCAGCAATTCATCAGCAATCAGATATGCTCAGCTGTTTGATTTTGGAAAAAGAAAAATATACTGTAACAGAGGAACAAGCGGGATAGATGGTTCTACCTCTACGGCAATGGGGTTTGCTATTAAAAATGCAAATCCAACGCTTCTTATTACAGGAGATTTAGGATTTTTTTATGACATTAACGGACTTTGGAACCAGTATATACCGCCGTTTGTAAGAATCATCATTTTCAATAACGGAGAAGGAAATATTTTTAAAATCATTCCGGGACCCGGTAATGCAAATCCAAATACATTAGACGAATTTATAGCAACAAAGCACCGCAAAAATGCTGAACATCTGGCAAAGCATTTTGGCTTTTCCTACATTAAAGTGGAAGATGAGCCCACGCTGGACAGGGTTCTGGAGAATTTCTTCAAGCCTGATCTGCAGCCGAAAATCCTTGAAGTAAATACATATGGGAAAAACAGTGCAGATATTCAGAAGGCTTATTTTGAGTTCATGAAAGAAAATTAAAGGTCGAGATATTCTTCGTTACCCGGCAGATTCGTAATCCTGTCAATAGGGTAAATAAACATATCATCAAAATCATTCAGGGCATTAATCAGCTGAAAATGAGAAAACTGCTTAATGTTCTGAAGGGTGATTTCAGTTTCTTTTATCTTTTTGTGTTTCAGAAGGTTCTGTCTCTGTACCCCGTTCAGAAGATAGGTCGCTGGTGTAAACCAATCCTTGCCTTTCAGGAAGAGAATGTTGGAAAAAGAAGTATCGGTGATATGGTTGTTTTTAACAATGATGATCTCTTCGGCTTTTGACTTCATTTTCATTTTGTCCAATTCCTTACGGTCCTCAAACTTGAAAGAATAGTCGAAACTGTTATTTTCAACCAGCTGGAAGCTCTGTATTTCAGGAATGGCGTACGGGATCATCATTGTTCGTATCCTTTTATCCAGGTCATAGGAAAGCCTCAGTTTGAAAAGACCGTCTTCATCATGTTCGAGATTTTTGAAGATCTTGGCCAGATCAATAGACCCCTCTTTCCCGAAATGGGCAAAAGTCTGGTTAACACGTTTCTGATGTAGTTCCAAAAGAAAAATCTCCTGGTCTTCTACTTTTATGCTTTCAATGAATTGGGACATAGATTTTATTTTTCATTTCCTGATATTCGTCTTCTAACTTGCTCATATGGGTTATACCGCCGCCGCTTTTGAAATAAAGCTGCCCGCCTTCTTTTTCAATAAAGCGTATCATCACGCAGCTGTCCAGGTTTTCACCGTCAAACCAGCCGCAGACTCCGGTATAATATCCTCTGTCATACCCTTCTGCGTCTAAGATTATTTCCAGTGTCTTTGGCTTCGGAGCTCCAAGAATTGATCCGGCAGGAAGCAGTTTCTGCATTATGCTGCCTATCTTTCCTGCAAACTCCGGCTTTACGTTTCCTGAAATTTCAGAACTCATGGCATACAGATCTTTCTGCTGTGTCCTGATGAGGTCTATATGCTGAAACTGGTCAACCTTCACATTATCTGCTACCATGCTGAGGTCATTCCGCAAAAGATCTACCACCGTATAATGCTCTGCTTTCTCTTTTTTGTCATTTTTCAAAACTTCAGCCGCGTTTTCCAGGGAGGCGTCAATGGTGCCTTTCATGGGATACGTTAAAATTTTACCGTCTATAATCTTTACAAAAGTTTCAGGAGAAAAAAATACGAAAAAATCTTTATAAAACACTTTGTACTTCGCAATTGAGTGATGAAAAATTTCTTCGAGGCTTAAATTGGTCTGAATTTCAGTCTTTCTGGTGTAATTCACAAGATAAGAATTTCCCAGACGGATATTTTTCTGAACCTTGTCAAATCCTTTTTTAAAACTTTCAAGCGGTTCCGGAAATGGAGTCCATTCAATTTTTTTATTGAGTTCGTGTCTTTGTGCTGAGGTTGAAAAGCTTTGAAAATCAATTATCAAGCCTAATTTTTCAATCTCATTTTCCCTGTAGACTTCCACGTTTTCCGCAAGGAAATCGATCATGAAAAAGTACGGAACCTTCTGAAGGGAAAGTTCGTCCATTTCCATAAATTTTTGATGATTCATTGAAAACATCCTGCAAAAATAATTAATGATGATTACTTTTGCAGAAATTTTTTTGATGCAGAGCAAATATCCTCAGAAACCGGGAATAGATTTTATATTGAAGCAGGCTTTTTTCTATTGGAACAAAACATTGGTTTTTCAGCTAATGTTTTCAATCGTTTTTTTCGCAGTGTTTTTCACCTTTATGTTTTTCTTTGCTGCCAGGTTCGGGCTGTGGGAGCAGAATCAGGAACTCGCAGAAGCGCTGCAGCAGGGAACGGCGGTGTATCTGGAAAAATTAAAGGCAATGGGCAGTACTGACAATTATCAGATGTTCAGTTTTGCTCTTTTAGGAACAAGTGCTTTCCTTTATCCGCTGAATTTGGGACTGTTTCAGATTTTCCGGAAAATAGATCTTAATGAAAAAATTGAGATGGGTGATCTGTTTGCCGGATACAATGGCTTTAATTTTTTTAAATATCTGGGATATTTCATCTTTTGGGTAATGGTCTACAGGTTAACCATGCCCACTATATTTCTTGCTGTGATTTGGGTCTGCATAACGATTTTTGTTGCTCCTCTGATGTTTTTTGCCAATAAAAGGATTTTTGAGGCAATTTCATTGAATATTCAGGCATTAAGAACGTATTTTTTAGAGATACTGGTATGCGTTATTGTCGCTGTTTTATTCAAATATATTGGCTTTATGCTGTTTTTTGTGGGTGGCCTGTTTACGTTTCCTTTTTGGAATGCGATCATTTACTCACTGTATAAAACTGTTTTCTCGGAAAAAAGTTAAATTTTACATGGGTTTAATATGTTTTTATGCCAAAAAAAGTTAATTTTGGGAAAAATCATTAAATATTAAACTATGTCAGAATTTAACGAATTTGATCAACAGGGATCCGTTCCAAACAGAGATACGGGATCTATCATTTCGCATTCTTTTGAAATGTATAAGGGCGTTTTTCTTTACGGAATCGTTGCTATGGTAATTTACATTATTGGCGGTTTCATCATCCAGGCCGTTAGCGGATTTAACTCTGCGTCTATTATGGAGGAGATGAGAGATGCGGGTGGAGACTATTCGGGTTTCAGCTACTGGAATGCTCCGGGATTCTCGCTGTACCTTTCATTATCCGGCCTTTTCGGGATTTTGCTTGCTCCCCTATACGTAGGTCTGATTTACATTGTTAATAAGTATAACACTAAAAGCAAGATTGATTTTGCAGACCTGTTCATCGGGTATAAACAAAATTTTGTAAATATCCTGATCTACAGTATTCTTTCAGGGATTATTTCAAGTGTTGCCATGGCACTTTGCTTCTTCCCGTTTATTTTTGTTTATCCATTCCTTTTACTGGGCTATCCGATCTTATTGTTTGAAAACGCATCAGCTACTGAAGCCTTAGGGAAGTCTTTCAATATTGCAAAAGAGAATTACGGAACGTTTCTTGGTACTACTGTGCTGGGAGGGCTGATCTCTATTGCCGGAGTTGTTTTATGCGGTATTGGTGTCATTTTAACAGCACCTTTCATGATGATCGTAATGTATTCTGCTTACTGTGCATTTTTAGGAAAGCCAAGGCAGATCGAATTTAAAAAATAAAAAGGAAATATAAACAGATGATAAATAAGGATAAACAGATAAGCAATGTCGCGATAAAACAGGTTGCACTGCTGGCTATAATTCTGGTGCTGACCGGATTGATCTGTTTTAACCTTTCACTGTTTATACCGTCAGTGCTTGGTGCGATCACTATTTATGTTGTCTGCAGAAGGTATAATTTTTATCTGCAGGAAGAGAAAAAATGGAAACCCTGGCTTTCGGCACTTGTGCTGATGCTGGCAAGTCTTATTATCCTTATTCTTCCGGTCTATTTTATTGCCGACCTGCTGATCGAAAAGCTGGGTAATGCCCAGGTATATATGACTAAATTCAATGTGTTTCTGGATAAAATACACTCGTATATCTATTCAAAAACCAGTATTGATATTCTCAGCAAAGAAAATATGGATAAAGTGAAGAGTTCTGCCGGAAAATTTTCCACTTCGGCAGTCAGTGGGACATTTAATACGCTTACCGTGGTAATGTCCATGTACTTTATTCTTTATTTTATGCTGGAAAGACCAAAGCTGTTTGAAAAAATCCTAAGTTCTTCCGCGCCTTTGAAAAGGGCAAATATCTCTTTGATCGGTGCTAAGCTGAGAAAGCTGATCATGGCCAATGCCATCGGGATTCCTGTTGTAGCTTTAGGACAGGGGATTGTAGCGCTTGTAGGATACTTTATCTTTGGAGCGCCCAGCGCGGTTCTTCTTTTTGCTTTAACGGCTGCCGCATCAATGGTTCCTGTTGTGGGAGCGGCTATTGTATATATTCCTGTATGTATTTTTATGATTGCTGAAGGCAATACAGGTCAGGGATTAGGCTTGGCTGCTTATTGTTTAGTGGTAGTAGGACTTACAGATAATCTGCTCCGGTTTACACTTTTAAAGAAGCTCGAAAATATCCATCCGCTAAATACCGTGTTCGGAATTATCATGGGAATGAATTTATTCGGTTTTATGGGATTGATTTTCGGTCCTATCCTTATTTCGTTTACCCTGCTTCTGATCCAGGTTTACAGAAATGAGTTTTCGGATGAAGATACTCCGCCTGAACTTGAACTGCCGGATAGAGACAATGATCAGGAAGGACAGATTAATTTAATTGTTTAAAAGTGGAAGGTGTAAATTCAGAAATACTAAAAGAGATCTGCATCGTAAAGATGCCTTTCGGAAAATATGAAGGAACGGTGCTTGCCGATCTTCCGGTAAGCTACCTGGAATGGTTTAACAGAAAAGGAATGCCTAAAGGAAAATTAGGAATGCAGCTTTCTACCGTTTACGAAATTAAGCTAAATGGCTTGATGGATCTTCTGATACCGATCAGGGCTTCCTTAAGATAAGAAACGGAGTCTTTTATGTTAAAATATAAATTTGGGGCGGCATCGAAGATGCCGCCCCAAATTATTGCAATGCAATTAATTACTCTTTTAAAGCTGTGATTTCATCCCTAAGTTTGGCGGCTTTTATAAAATCAAGATTTTTAGCGGCAGCCTCCATTTCTTTCTGCTTCTGTCCGATGATTTTTTCAATGTCTTTATTCCCATAGCTGGCTTTTGTTTCCGCTGCTTTCTGAAGAATTTCCTTCTGCGTATATTTTGGATCAGGGAAATCTTTACTTCTTCCCACAAGATTTTCAGAGATCTTTTTATTTAAGGCCGTAGGAACAAGTCCGTTCGCTTCATTGTGCTGGATCTGCTTATTACGGCGATATTCTGTCTCATCCAAAGCGGCCTGCATAGACTTGGTAATCTTATCGGCATACATGATCGCTTTTCCGTTAACATTTCTTGCGGCACGTCCTACAGTCTGGATCATTGATCTTCGGCTTCTCAGCATGCCCTCTTTATCAGCGTCCAGAATAGCAACCAGGGAGACTTCCGGAAGGTCAAGTCCTTCCCTTAACAGGTTCACTCCAATTAAAACATCAAAAAGTCCCAAACGTAGGTCCTGCATGATCTGGATACGCTCAAGCGTCTCTACATCTGAGTGGATATATCTTGTCCTGATCCCGAATTTCATAAAATATTTCGTAAGTTCCTCTGCCATTTTCTTCGTTAAGGTCGTTACCAGAACTCTTTCGTCGGCATCTGATCTTTTCCGGATTTCTTCCATTAGATCATCGATCTGGTTCAGACTTGGTCTTACCTCAATGACAGGATCCAGAAGACCTGTCGGACGGATGATTTGTTCAATGTAAGCTCCTCCTGTTTTTTTAAGCTCATAATCAGCCGGGGTTGCAGAAACATAGATCACCTGATTTTGCATGGTTTCAAACTCTTCAAATTTAAGAGGTCTGTTATCCATAGCAGCAGGAAGCCTGAATCCATATTCCACCAAAGCTTCTTTTCTGCTTCGGTCACCGCCGTACATGGCGTGCACCTGGGGAATGGTAACGTGGCTTTCATCAATGACCATTAAAAAATCTTTTGGAAAATAATCGATCAGGCAGAACGGTCTTGAGCCAGGAAGTCTTCCGTCCAGATATCTTGAATAGTTTTCAATCCCGGAACAGTAGCCGAGCTCCTTGATCATTTCAAGATCAAGCTCTGTCCTTTCCTGCAGTCTTTTTGCTTCCAGAGGCTTTTCGATAGAATTGAAGAAGTCTACCTGCTTCACCATATCATCCTGGATGCTTCTGATCGCTCCGTTTAAAGTTTCCTTTGATGTTACAAAGAGATTGGCAGGATAGATCTGGATCTGGTCAAAATTAGCTTCAACATTGCCGCTTACGGGATCAAAGCTCTGGATTTTTTCAATTTCATCTCCAAAAAACTGAATTCTTACCGCATTATCAGCATAGGCCGGGAAAACATCAATGACATCTCCTTTTACGCGGAACGTACCTCTTTGGAAGTCTCCTAGTGTTCTGGAATATAATGCATTAACTAAAGAATGCAGAAGCGCCGTTCTGGTCACTTTTTCTCCGATGGCTAATGTAATAAGCGACTTATGAAATTCTGACGGGTTTCCTATACCATAAATACAGGAAACGGAAGCTACAATAAGAACATCCCTTCTCCCAGAAAGCAGACTGGCTGTTGCAGAAAGACGCAGTTTTTCCACTTCTTCATTGATGCTCAGATCTTTTTCAATATAAGTTCCGGTTGTTGCAATATAGGCTTCCGGCTGGTAATAATCGTAGTAGCTGACAAAATATTCAACGGCGTTATCGGGAAAGAATTCCTTAAACTCCATGAATAACTGTGCTGCCAGGGTTTTATTATGAGCAAGAACCAAAGTGGGTTTTTGTACATTCTGCACAACATTTGCGACGGTAAATGTTTTTCCGGAACCCGTCACCCCAAGAAGGGTCTGGTATTTTTCGCCGATCTCAATGCCTTCGGTAAGCTTCTCAATGGCTTGCGGCTGGTCGCCTGTAGGTTTATATTCTGATTGAAGATTAAAATTCATAGGAAATGATGTATACAACAAAAATACGAAAGAAATTTTTAGCCTTCATAGAGTAATAAAAATTTACGCATGCAAATTTTTATGGCATTATTTTTCTATTTATCTTTTTACCCTAATCACAACACTATGAAATTCAATCAATTTTATGTACCCGCACTCAGTGTTTTTTTACTTTTAACTTCATGTAACAAGAATAATGCGAGTGCCCAGCAGACAGGAAGCGACGGCAGTGTAGAAACCGAAAAACCGAATACCAGCTATAAGCCGGCTTTCAAAGGACAAACCAGAATTAAAGCTGTAAAAACCACGGCTGCCTACAAAGTAGAAGTCCTTAATAAAGACCTTGGCCGGCCCTGGGGAATTATTAATCTCCCCGACGGAAGGTTTCTAATTACCGATAAAAACGGCCATATGAACGTAGTTTCTACAGATGGAAAACAAGTCTCTAAAATCGAGGGATTCCCAAAAGTAGATTCAAAAGGTCAGGGAGGAATGCTGGATGTAGCACTTGATCCGGACTTTAAAACCAATAATATTATTTATTTCAGCTTTTCAGAACCGTTCGGAGAAGGAAACCTGACGTCGGTAGCGAAAGGAAAACTCTCGGCTGATCTTAAAAATATTTCAGGAGTCAAAGTTATTTTCCGGGCAGAACCTTCGTATGACGGGGATAAGCATTACGGAAGCAGACTGGAATTTGACAAAGACGGAAATTTATTTGTGAGTACAGGAGAGAGGTCTGATAAGGAAACAAGAGTTTATGCCCAAAAAACAGATAATTATTTAGGGAAAATTCTGAAAATTACCAAAGACGGTAAACCTGCTCCCGGAAATCCGTTTATTGGGAAACAGGGATATAAGCCCGAAATCTATGCCTATGGTGTAAGAAATCCACAGGGAATGGCAATAGATCCGAACGGAACGCTTTGGGATGTTGAAATGGGACCAAGAGGTGGCGATGAAATCAACCTGATACAACCCGGGAAGAACTACGGCTGGGGAGATGTAACCTATGGAATTGAATATTCAGGGGCAAAAGTAGGAAATGGAATTACCCAAAAAGAAGGCACGGAACAACCAGTTTACTACTGGGATCCAGTAATCTCACCAAGCGGAGTAGCCTTTTATACAGGAAACATGGAAGAATGGAAGGGGAACCTGATGATCGGATGTCTGAGCGGCGAGCATATTAACAGGATTGTAATGAAGGATAATAAAGTAGTGGGAGAGGAACGCCTTCTTGCCGATCAAAAAGAACGCTTCAGAGATGTTCTGAATGGGATGGATGGCAACCTGTATGCAGTTACAGACAGCGGTAAATTATATAAAATTTCTAAAAAATAAATTGAAGGCCTCCCGGAAATTTCCGGGAGACCTTTAAAAATTGCTTTTTTTAACTTAATTTTTAAATTTAAAAACTTCTGATAATTCGGTCAAGTCCCTCCTCTAAAATTTCCTGAGAAGTAGAGAAGCAGATCCTGATATGCCCTTCCGCCCCTTTTCCAAACCACTTTTCAGAGCCGGGAACTACAGCTACTTTCCCATGCTGAAGGACGTGCCGGGTGAATTCGTCGCTGGTCAAATTATTTTTGATCTCCGGAAATAATACAAAAGTAGCTTCAGGTAAATTAGGACTTAAGATTTCCGAACGGCTGAGAATATTAAAGGCGAGATCTCTGTTGTGCTGAAGATGGCTCAAAAAATCTTTATACCACGGTTTAGCTCTTTCCAAAGCTACACTTCCTGCGATCTGTGAAAGTGTTGATACACCTTCTATCGTAGAATTGAAATTAGATTTCTCTATAAAATCATCCAGAATTTCCTGATTGTTGCACAAAACAGCACCGATCCTCAGGCCTGCGATTCCAAATGATTTTGAAAATCCGTAAACAGTAAAGCTCTTTTTCTTTGCCTCTTCCGAAACTGATGAATAAGTATGGAAATCCCTATTGTCATAGACAATGTCGCTCCATATCTCATCACTCATGACCCAAAGATCATGGGCGGCGGCAATTTCGGAGAATTTTTTCAGAATTTCCTTAGAATACACCTTTCCAAGCGGATTATGGGGGTTGCAGATGCTGATCAGTTTGGTTTTCGGGTTGATGAGATGCACCAGCTTTTCAAAATCTATAGCTCCTGTTATGTGATCTACGGGGCATAGTTTCACGGTTCCGCCTGCCGCTTCCACCGATTTTTTGAACAGAAAATCTACCGGATCTAAAATAATGGCCTCGTCTCCCGGTTTCAAAACATAGGATGCGATCAGGAACATTCCCTGCGCAGCACTGTTTACTGCCAGTACGTTTTCAGGAGTAAAATTCCCGTGTTTTTCTGTATTAAAGTGGTCTGCAACGCTTTTTTTAAACTCAGGAAGCCCGGAAAACGGACCATAGCTGAGGTAGCCGTCTTTGATGTATTCAATAATTCCCTGCTCTATTTCCGGGGCTGTTCTGAAGTCCGGATCCGCGGCGGTAAGCGGGATAACGCCTTCTTCTATCGCGGCCCATCTTCCATTATAGGCTTTTCTTTTTAAAGCTTCAAAATTGATATCGTTATTCGTAAACATTCTCTTTATTTGTAGGATATGGGTAAAATATTTTCTGTCTGCTGATGAAGGGGTTTTAGAAACTGGTCCAGCAAAATCCTTCCATTTCTGATGTGGGTCTCTATTTCCGGTTTTCTTTCAGTTTCATATTTAATGAAAGCATTAGCCGTGTTTTTTTCTGAAATTAAATACTGAGTCAGAGAAAAAGAATCCTTTAACGCAGAGGTCACGCCCTGGCTTGTAAAAGGAATAAGCGGATGTGCAGCATCTCCGATGAAAACAATATTGTCCTTGTGAAAGGAATTAAGCTTTTCCAGCTCATACACCCTCCATAAATGAACATTTGCATAATCTGATTCTTTGACAATAGAAGATACCACAGGATCCCAGTCGTTAAAAACTTCAAGCATATATTTTTTCAAATTGTCAGCGGAGCATTCTTCACTTATTGTGTACTTCTCATTATCAAACTGGGAATACCATAAAACCGTATCTTCAGAAAGCTTCAGGATTCCAAAGGCCAGTCCGCCGTCCTCATGATGGTATTTCATAAAATTGTTCTCCAAACGCGCAGCAATGTCTCGGGATTTGATGATGTTGACGATTTCGTTTTCCTGGACGGTTTTCATGATCTCATCCTTGAATATTTCCCTTCTGATGCGGCTTTTAGAACCATCCGAAACAATCACGAGATCAGAATTTATATAAGTTCCGTCCTGCTTTTTCAATTTCCCTTTTTGGATATTGCATGGAGCGACTGTTTCCTCATAGGAGATCTTTTCGGCCGGAATATTCTGAGCAAGGATTTTGATCAGAGCGCTTCTTGAAATCACGAAAACATCCTGGAGATGCTTTTCTGCAAGAATTTCCCCTGTATGGGAGTACCGGATATATTTTTTTAAAAAACTACCCTGCTTAAAAAGTACGGAAAGGTCTATGATCTGTGAAAGATATTCTATACCCTCTTTCGGAAGCAGAAAGCCATGACCGGTAAGATCATATTTTTTTCTCCTTTCGTAAACGTGGTAATCTAATTGGTGTTTCTCTAAATAATTCGCTATGCTTAAGCCGGATATGCCGGCGCCCACGACAGCAATTTTGTTCATTTTGGAATAGTGGATTTTTCAGTTAGTGTTTCAGTTTACATTTACTGAATGGTTATTTTGATAAGTGCAAATGTAAATTAAAAACATTCATTAATTGAAGAAAATAAACGAATATGATTTGAAATTGCTGGGAAATAAAATGAAAAAAATGACATTTTCTGTGTTTTTTAAAAAAATGGAGTTAATTTTTTATTCAATGTCAATAAATAAAAAAACCGGGAAGTAGTCCCGGTCTTATTGTTATGCTTCCTCAAGCTGTACTGTAAAATGTCTTAACAGATCCGGCTCCCAGGTGATCTTGTATCCTTTGGAAATCTCATCCCGTCTTTCGTAAACATTTCTGATTGCCGCAGCAATATAATCCATATGGTTGTTCGTGTATGTTCTTCGGGGAATTGCAAGGCGTACCAGTTCCAGCTTTGGATAACGGTTTTCCCTGGTTTCAGGATCTCTGTCTGCCAGTAATGTACCTATTTCTACAGTTCTGATCCCTGCTTCTTTGTAGATCTCCAGTCCTAAAGTCTGTGCGGGATATTCCGCTCTGGATACTTTTGGAAGGAAATTCAGAGAATCGATGAAAACAGCGTGGCCACCAATCGGCTTCTGAACGGGAATTCCGTATTCGATCAGTCTGTTTCCAAGATATTCAACCTGTGAAATTCTGCTTTCAAGGTAAGCAAACTCTGTAGCTTCGTCCAGGCCTACAGCCAAAGCTGCCATATCTCTTCCGGCCATTCCTCCATAGGTGATGAACCCTTCATAAATAATTGTGAAATTGGAAGCTTTTCTGAAAATTTCCTCACTGTTTAAAGCGATAAATCCTCCGATGTTTACCAGGCCGTCTTTCTTGGAGCTCATCGTCATTCCGTCTCCGTATGAGAAGACCTCTTTACAGATTTCTTTGATGCTTCTGTTTTCCTGTCCTTTTTCTCTTTTTTTGATGAAATAGGCATTTTCCGCGAATCGCGCCGAATCGAAGAAAACGGGAACTCCATAACGGTTGGACAGTTCTCTTACAGCTTTCATGTTTTCCAGGGAAACAGGCTGTCCTCCTGAAGAATTACAGGTAATCGTGATCAGGCAGAAAGGGATACTTTCTTTAGGATGGCTTTTATAAACCTCTTCTAATTTTTCTAAATCAATATTTCCTTTAAACGGATGCAGATCATTAATATCAAAAGCTTCATCAATAGTACAGTCGATAGCGTGTGCTTTTCTAAACTCTATATGGCCTTTTGTAGTGTCGAAATGAGAATTCCCCGGAACGACATCGCCTTCTTTAACAAGAACAGAGAAAAGGACATTTTCTGCAGCTCTTCCCTGGTGCGTAGGCAGTAAATATTTAAAACCGGTGATTTTTTCAACGGTATTATGAAGCTGTTCAAAAGAGCGGGATCCGGCGTAGCTTTCGTCTCCGGTCATTAATGCGCCCCACTGTCTGTCGGACATCGCACCCGTACCTGAATCAGTAAGAAGGTCAATGAAAACCTGTGATGATTTTAGGTTAAAAAGATTATAATTAGCTTCCTTCAGCCACTGTTCTCTTTCTTCTCTTGTAGACTGGCGGATTTCCTCCACCATTTTGATACGGAATGGTTCTGCGTATGGTAATTTCATGCGTTAAAATATTTATTGGATTGTTTGTAAAGAAAATTTATTTGAAAATAATTTCAAATTCATCAATGTATATTTAAAGAATCGGAAGAAATTATTCCGGAGCTTTAAATATGTTATCATCCGAATGGAACCCGGCTACACCGCCGCTTACTGCAAACTTCATGGCAGAAGCCGCCGTCATTCCCACCACAGGTTTGATGTTTTTTTCTTCAGTAACAATTACCCATCCTGAAATAGCATAGGAGTGGGGCAGATATACCGCAACGTAATTGTGCTTCTCGACGTCCGACATTTCTTTTTGTGTAAGAAAGCCGATTCTCCATATTTCCGGATTTTCATTTGTCTTTACCCACACAGGGTCGTTGAATTTCTTTTTGTCTCCCACAAATGATGACATGACATCTTTAGTAGGAGTATAGATATGTTTTATTCCGGGAGTTTTTTCCAGAAGGCTGTCCATCGTGTCAAAAAAGAACCTTCCTACTACAAATTTATTTCCAAGATATCCCAGAACCGCAGTGATCAGTATGATTGAAACAAAAACCAGCCCCGGAATTTCCTTGGCGAGAGAAGGAACGATATTGTCAATAGCGCTCACCACATACCAGATCACAAAGATGGTAAGCCCTATTGGACCGATAATAACCAAACCCTGAAAGAAGTTTTTCAGAAAAAAATTGGCGATATTTTCGAAGGTTGGTTTTTTCAACTTGGATTTTTACTTTTTTATTTTAACCGTGGATTGTTTCTTTATTTCCGTATGATTTAATGATACTGGCTTCATATTCCAGCCATGCGTCCCAGCGTTTGTTTACTTTTTCGGGATCTCCAAGCTGCCTTGCAAATCCTATAAAGGTAGTATAGTGGTTGGCTTCAGAGATCATCAGCTCTTTATAGAATGCTTTAAGCTCTTCATCTTTAATGTTTTCGGTAAGAACTTTAAATCTTTCGCAGCTTCTGGCTTCAATCATGGCTGCAAAAAGCATTTTATCTGCAATCAGATCTTCCCTGCTTCCCTGGATAATAAATTTGGCCAGTTCATTCACATAATCATCTTTTCTTGGCCTGCCAAAAGTGTAGCCTCTTTTTTTGATGATCTCATGCACCTGATTGAAATGATCCAGTTCTTCCTGCGCAATGGCCAGAAGTTCGGTAACAATTTCAGGATGCTCGGGAAGCATGGTAATTAAACCGATAGCATTAGTTGCTGCTTTCTGCTCACACCACGCATGGTCCGTTAAAATTTCTTCAATGTTTTCCTCTGCAATATTTGCCCACCTTGGGTCGGTAGGAAGTTTCAACTTAAACATGCTTTGAATTTTCTGTAAAATTAAAATAAATTGTGATAAGAAAGATATTTTATTTCAAATTGAGTGCTAAAGTGTTAAGAAGCTGTTTTTCTCCTTAAAAATTCCAAAACTTTCCAGCCAAGATCATCCACTTTCTTTAATCCTGCAGCAATAATGAAAGCAAGGATGACATTAATCACATAAATTAAGATCATAAGCAACCACCATGGCATATTTTCCTGTAAAGGAACAACAATGAAATACACCAATGATGAACTTATTCCCTGGGCAAAATAAAAGAATATAGCATTTTTACCAATGTGGGTAACAAAATTCTCTTTTGTAATCTTTAATCTGTTATAAAGCACAAATAATGTGGTTAACGAGAACAGCGACCAAATGATATAGGGGATTTTTGGAGGGAACTTATTTTTATTGATCCTGTAAAAGATCTCATTTCCGTAATACCAGAACATCCAGATTAAAGCTGCTGCAACTACTGCATACAGGACGGGAATAGCCTTTGCGGGTATTTTCTTACCACGCATTCTGTTGGCTATTAAAAAGATGGCAAGATAAAAAGCGACATAGCCCACCTGACCTCCGGGATAATATTCTGGAAAAATATTGAATACTAACGTTAAAACCAGGCAAAGTCCTATGAACCAGTCGGTATGTTTTGGAAAAAATCTTAAGATGAGTACTCCGAAAACAGCCAGAATGAAATACACCTTCAGGTACCAGAAGCTTCCCATAACAACAGGAAAAGTATCTGCATTGGTATACTGATGAAGATACCAGTTTCCGAGATTCTGCCACTGAGGAATATCGGATACGCTGGTTGCCGCATATTTTGACCCGAATGTTGAATAGAAATTCTGGAGCCACTCCATAGAGAACAACGTTAATCCGAAGACCTTGAAAAAATAATCCAGAAAGAACAGGAATGTTACAAAGATCATGTAGGTGATCTGAAGTTTTAAAATTCTGTAAAATGTTTTCTCTATGTTCGATCCCGAAGTGATTCCGCTTAGGGCATAAAACAAGGCGACATCAAATACCAGAGAAAATACTCTGACTTCTGCGGGAATGTAAAACTGCCCCGACCAGAATGCTGTATGGATGAATATAATGGAAAGGGTTGCCATTCCCTTAGCAAAATCAATGTAGAGATCTCTGTTCATTGTTGTAGGATATGGACCAAAAGTAAATAAACTTTGGGATATTTATCAAATAAACATAAAAAGAGACAGGACGTTGCTGCCTGTCTCCTTTGTAAATATGCTAAAAATGAATGTTTATTTAAGGTGTTTAAATTCTTCTTCAGAAATTTCTCCGGTCTGGATCTTTCTAAGTTCATCCATATACTGGCTCATATAGGCATCAATCTCGGGGTTAACAGAATTTTTACCCATTTTATAGGTTCCGTTTAGTACTCCCTGATAATAGTAGAAGAAATTGTAGTCAAAGTTCGAGGCATTAAGATCATATTGGCCTAAAAGGAAACCTAAACGTACAGCAGATCTTCTTTGGGGAGGAGTTCCATGGTGGCCGGCGCTGTTTGTCTGGTAGTCTCCGATACTTTGTGCAAATTCATAGGCTGCTGCAATTTCAGAGAAATTGGTTTTGTTGTATCCGTTGGGTCTTCTTAAATAATATCCTGCAAAGCCGTCTGCTTCCAGTTCGTTTGGTCTTGCTGTGGATTCACTTACGGATGGAAGGCCAAAAATGTACTGTAGCTGGTGTCCATATTCGTGAGCAAGGATCATGGCATTCACAATATCTCCTCCCTTATTCTTTGCATCAGCGTAGATTGCGTAGCCGTAATAAATTTTTCCGGTGGAATAAGAGATTGCATTGTAAGTAGAATTGAAATTGGACGGATCATCCACAAAACGCAGGGTTGGATTACTCCTTCCCCACAGACTTGCAATTTTCGTCATCTGGGCATTCATGAATTGGGTGTCTGCCGTATTCTGAAGAGTGGTTTTAAGCACTGCGGTTGAGCTCCAGTACTGATCTACGTAAGAGCAGATCTTTTCCAGGTCTCCAGGCTGTTCGATCTTTGCATTGGCAGATTGGGATTCAGGAAGGACAGATTCTTCCATTTTGTCATCACGGCACGCTGATAGTGAAAAAGCGGCAATTGCTCCTGCCAGCAGGCAGAATTTGAAGTTTCTTTTCATATAAAATTTTTTTGGTGATAACGAAGGTATAAAATTATCTCTTAATTATGAGCGCTTTACTATTAAAAATTATTCAAAGCATAGTGATATGATTTTTTAATATATTTTTACTAAAAAAATACGGAACTGATTGTAAGCTATTTAGAAATTAATTCATATATTTGCACCTCGAAATAACTAAAAATTTATAAACAATGTTTGCAATTGTAGAAATAGCAGGGCTTCAATATAAAGTTGAGCAAGACCAGAAGTTGTTTGTAAACCGTTTAAAAGGAGAAAAAGGAGACAAGGTTTCTTTTGACAAAATTCTTCTTACTGTAAACGGTTCAATCACTGTTGGCGCCCCAGCTGTAAGCGGTATCGTAGTAGATGCTGAAATTTTAGATCATGTAAAAGCTGATAAAGTAATCGTTTTCAAAAAGAAAAGAAGAAAAGGTTATCAGGTAAAAAACGGTCACAGACAATCTTTAACTCAAATCAGAATCACTGGTATCACTGGTTTTGACGGAAGTTCTAAGAAAGCTGCTAAAAAAGAAACTGTAAAAGCTGAAGTTCTTTCAGACAACGCAACGGTTAACTTTGGTGAAGATCACGAACTGAACTATCACCTGAAGAAAAATAACCTGTCTCAGTCTAAAGAAAACAGAGAAACTTTAATTACTTTAGGTAAAGCAGTTAAAGTTGAATTAGAAAAGAATGTTCTTACTCACGAGGAAGTAGATGCTGCTATCGTTAAGAATATTGATCAATTTAAAGCACTTAACAAATAATCCAGTAATAAAATGGCACACAAGAAAGGAGTCGGTAGTTCCAAGAACGGTAGAGAATCTCACTCTAAAAGATTAGGTGTGAAGATCTTCGGAGGACAAGAAGCTATTGCCGGAAACATTATTATCAGACAGAGAGGTACGCAACACCACCCGGGTACTAACGTGGGAATGGGTAAAGACCACACTTTGTTTGCTCTAGTAGACGGTAAAGTAGTTTTCAGAAAGAAAGCAAATAACAGATCTTTCGTATCTGTAGAACCGAACGCATAATCACTCACGCGTTTTATAAAATTAAAACCTCGGCATTAGCTGAGGTTTTTTTTATGTATCTATGAATAATATTTCGTGTTTTTCTTCGTTTAATATAAACATCAATTTATAAAATATAATACTATGAAAAATTTAAAGAAAATCAACAGAGAAGAACTTAAAAGTCTAATGGGCGGAGCGCTTCCGGGGAAAGATTGTTTACCATGTGATGTATACTGCAAAATTCCGGAAGGACAGAGGCCTTCCTGTAGTGTGGTTTACATTGTGGCTCACTGTAATAGCTGCAAAGGTTATCCGGCAGAATCTTAGTGAAATAAAAAAAACTCCTTGTTCATTGAACAAGGAGTTTGTATTTTAAAATCCTACCTGGAATCCTGCTTTTACTCCAAATGTTGAAATATCCGGTCTGTCCAGGTAATTTCCTCTCCAGTTAAAGTCTACCCTGAATATTCTGAGGTTTCCGATTCCGATGTTTTCAATACCGAATCCGTATTCAAAATAGATTTGCTCGCTTGGTGCTGAATATTTAAATCCGTCCACATTGATGGCTTTGGAAGCATCATTCAAAGTTCCGTAAGCGGTTCTGATGAATGCGATTTCTCTAAGTTTCAGCTTTTTAATCAAAGGAATGAAGGAAAGTATTTTTCCATTGAAATGATGCTCAAGGTGAAGTGTTGTATACGTATCGGCTACAAATTCATAATAATTAAGCTGTGAAAATGTATTTTGTGCCAGGCTGTATGACTGGTTTCCGGGAATAACATTCTGGAGAGCTAAAGGAACTGTGTCGAAAGTTTTCCCTGCCTCAAAGTTGACCATGGTCTTGCCCCAGCTTCCAATCAGTATTGGCTTATAGAACATGAACTGAAGCCTGTTATAGTTGAAATCCCCGTTAAAAAGACCTTCAATTCCTCTGGTATATTTCAGTATAATGGTAGGTGCAAGCGTTCCGTGCTCGTAGCGGTCAACACCTGTCTGGGAAAATTTAGCCCCCGGTCTTGCTATTAAACTTAAGGTAACATGGGAGTCATTAAGGGTTTTTCTCAGATCGCCATTGCGGTAATACATTAGTCCGAATTTATCCGGGTTTGCAGATTTTATACTCTGTAATGTCCCGTCTACTCTTACCTGGAGATTTTTCCAGGGTTCAATGGCGGCAAAAATGTTGGTTTTATTTATAGAGCTCAAAGAAGCATTTTCTCCTCTTGCAAATAGAGTAGATGAGGCAAAGGTACGCGCCATAATTCCGTCATCGGTAGTAAGCTGCACGCCCAGTTGCTCAATATCTCTTTTTGTTCCTGCACCAATCATGAATCTGTTGACTCTGTTGAACATATAGCGGGCTTCTGCTCCGTATTTAACCTTTTGATCTTTAAATCCGTATGCTGTGTAGAATTGAACTCTCCAGGGATCATTTTGTCCAAAATAAGTTCTTGCTCCCAGCCTTATTCTGTCGCCTTCCACTTCATTTTTACCATAAATGGAAAAAATAGGACCTATATCAATGCCTTTAAAAGCGTTATAATATCCTGATGCCAGTGTCTCATAGATTTTAACGATACGGTTGAATTTTGGGGTCTTCTGAAGTCTGTCAAGCATTTCATAAACGCCCTGCTCCGATTTCGATAATGAATCCGGCCTTGCTTTTACCCAGTAAGCATCGTCTTTATCAACAAATTTATCGTCGTATTCTTCCTGTTTACGTGTAAATACTTTATCATCGAGAGGCTTGTTGAATTCGTATTGGGAGTAATCCACCGAGCGTTTGGCTATAATACTTTTGGAGGTCCTCTTTTTTGCGAAAGGAGTAAGCTCTATTTCTGTAACGAATTTTTTAGGCAGAAATGTGTTTTCATCGGGATTATCATACTCCAGTTCTGTGGAAATACTGTTGATGAAATTGACGTTAATCTTCTGTGTAGACTTTAGGGTGGCGCCCAAAACAGCATAATTGTCCGTATCTATATAAAGATATCCCTGGAAAGCCAAGACGTCTTTCCTTTTGGGCTGGTACCTTATTTTGTAGGCATTTTCACCGTGTATGGAGATCGTATCTGTTAAATTATAATCATAAGTGCTGAATCCGTTTGATCCGACAGGGCTTGGAAATCCTATGTCAAAATAATTCAGGGTGTTGTCGTAAATATTAATATCCCGGTAAAGGTTTTTTGCGGTGATGGTAATTACCTGGTTGTCCTGAAATCCTGATGTTTTTTGGGCAACCAGTAATCTTTTTGTCTTTTTTCCGGGTTTGTTTTCTCCGAAATTTTCATAGACGGATTCGTTCAGGAAAATAGGAAGCCCTATCTTTCCGCTGGCGGTGGAATCTGCATAATCGAAGATAAAATCAAGCTTATTAAAGATTTTTTTATTCATAAAGGCGCTGTCCAGATTGTTGGCGTCAAACTGGATTTTCTCGTACTCTTTATAAGTATAGGTGTCGAATTTCTCTAAACCGTTGTTGCGTTTTCTTTTCCATACTTCCTGCATAATTGCGTAGGCAGGATTTTCTTTTTTGTTTTTGTACTTGGGTTTTTCGTTGTGGATAACAATCTCATCAATGGAACTTACTTTTTCCTGTGAGAGTTTCACAAAAATATTTGCTGCATTTTCAGGAGTGACAGTAACGGTTTCTTGGGAATAGTTTTTCTTCGAAAACTTAAGCTTATAAATAATACTGTCAGACTGAACACTAAAACTTCCCAGAGAAGTTTTCAAAAAGGGTTCGGTATTATCATTAATAAAGATATCTACGCCGGAAATTTCTTTATTGGTTTTTGCGTCTACAATTCTTCCGTTCGCTGTGTTTTGGGCAAATGCCAGGCAGGATATAAAGAGCAGAAAAAAGAGATTGTAATATTTAGAGTTGTTATTTGACATCATTTGATTCTTCAGGCAATTAGCACAAACAAAAAGCGTGCTGTTTATTTAAAAAAGATCATATTTTTTAACGTTTTCTATGGAAATTCATAAAACTGCAAATGTAACGAAAATAACAGGAAAAGATTGTGATAATAAATGGTTTAATCATAATGAAGGTTAGGGTAAAATAAAGGGTAATAATGATATAGGAAAATGCGAGAAACAGTATGGGTTATTTTTTTTCATAACTCACAGTTTTTCCACAAGATTTCCATTAGTTTTGAATATGTTGTTAATAGGCTTTTAACATGTTTTCAATAAGTTATTCACCTATTTTTAACAGGTTTGTAAGATATTCTCCATGAGGTACTAATAGTTTTTTAATATGTTTTCCACAGATTACTAACAATGGAAATTTAAATCATATTCATATTAATGTATTGATTTTAAGTTAATTGTGGAATCAAATAACTTATTTGTTTTTCATAATATTCACTTATGTTAAAATATTAACAATATGATGGTTAAATTGTATCTGTGGATGAAATGTTTAGCTGGTGGGGATATTCTAAACTATTAACATTTTATACGGATATGTTCCTTTATTTTGTCCGTATTGAAATGCTGCAATCGGGTCCAGTGGTGATTGAAGTTTGAAAGTCGGAGATGCCGAGGATTTTCGGAAAGTGAATGAGTTAAATTAATCCGAATTATGGATAAGAATTAAAATAAACGAAATGATCAGCAAAGATTATAAAATCATTCAGTTGATTTTTAATTTAAACAAAACTGTTTAAATTATAGATAAGTAATAGACAGGAAATGTTTCGTATTTCTTTGTTGAATGAATGTTCTTGTTTTCGGTTGTTATAAAAGTTACTTTAGAAAGTAGTTAATGAGATATTTAAGAGGAAATAATGCCAGTCCGATAATGAAATCCATTAGAAATCCGATGAACGGTAAGGCTATGAGGATGTACCAACTGTATTTAAATTTTGTACCTGTGTTATGGATTAAGATATTCCAGATGGTTAAAAGTTTTGCTTTATAATAGTATAAAATGGTAAGGCAGGATAAAATCATACCTATAATTCTTACGACTAATGCACTGCCGAGCATCTCAGTTGTGAAAGATATGTCTATAATTAAAATATTGAGAAGAGTGGCAAAAACTACAAAAGCACCTAATAAAACAGTTTTATTAAATATCAGTAAAATTGCACCAATACATTCTATAAGGCCTGCGGATATATTATAAAACCTGCTTGATCCGAATACGTACCAGGCGGCATAAAAAGGATTTGTTTCTGTGATAGGCTTTGTCAGGTTTTCAGGGCTCACATAAAACTGGCTTAAAGTTAATTTAGAGTAGCCATAACTCAGCATATAAAATATCAGATACCACCTGAGAGACAGAATGAAAAAATAGATATACTGGTTGTCGAATTTATTTTTTTTGATTGGGTTCATGATATGAAAAGAGATGGTTGGGTAACCATCTCTTTATTTAAGCTTTAAAAATGGTAAATAAATTACCATTTGAAATTAACAATTTCTTGAACAAGAAGCTTTTGTGCAATTCCAAACGCTTTGGAAAGTTTCTTTGGTACCGCATCCGTCTGTGCATCCTGCTGTACAGTTACCGTCTATAGTACCGCATCCGTCAAATGACCAAAGTCCTACATCAATTCCATTTTGTAATCCTTTTCCTCCGGAAATGCTTTTCTTGTCGAAAGAAGAAATAACTTCTTTTGATAATTTCAATTTTTTGATTGTTTTCTTGTTTTTCATAGTAAGTTAATAATTTTTGTGTAACGAATATATGTATAATAATCTAAATGTCAAAATTTATTGTCAAATTAATATTAATTTTTTTTTTAGGCTTTGTTTTTTACTTTGGCTATTTCACTTTCATAGTGTCTTCTTAAAAAATCATATATTATCAATTCGTGAATTCTGTTCTTAGAAGGTAGTAGACGGTTGAGGGTCATATGGATGTAGCTGGCCAAATAGTATTGTATGTGTATTTTGTTTGCTTTGCATTGGGATAGAAGCTCTTGGCAAATCGGCTTTAACTCCTTTTTTATTGTTTTTAAATTAGTATAGAGATCTTTGAATCCAGCCTCATTATGTTCTGTTTTTATAACATCTGTAATCAAAGCCCTTTTTTCTCTGTAAAGGGTATTAAATTGTTTGGAATTCTGATCATGAAAGTTGAATTCACTTTTAAAAGAATTACTTATATCTGTTATCAAATTCAATTTTCTATTTATATCCAATTCAAAAAGATCGAAGTATAAATCTATCAAGTTGAAGGCAATCATCCATTTGAAATCTTCGTTGTGCGTACTGTTTATTTTTTTTAATATTTTGACGCAATTTTTACTTTCAATAGAAAATAAATGTTCAGTAGTTTCAATTAATGCGGGGTGATATCTTTCTAATTCTCTGAAATAGGTATCTAGCTGTATTTTCCATATAATATTTAGTTCACATAATCTGTATAGCTTAGAATGGAATGCAGCAATGATTTCTCCGGTGTCTTCAATATTTTTTACCCTTACCCTCACCCTGAGATGAAAATGAGGGTCTCCATATCGTAAGAAGAAAAAACGATCTATTTTTTCTTCCTTCTCTAATTTTTTGATGAGCGGATATATCTTATCTGTTAAAATAGTGTCTGCTGATTTATAACCTAGATATATTTTAAAATATACCCATTCTGAACCGGGAGGGAAAATTCTCTTTTTAATCATTATTTTAACTGTGAAAAGCGGTTATAATTTGATTTCTATAATTATTCATATTTTTATCTGTCAGGATATTCTCACCTTCATCAAATAAAAATTCATGTAGAGTAAACTGTTTTTTAGCCTTTATTTCATTTAGGAACAGTAAAACATCATCATTGACCAATGAATTTATTAACAGTTCCCTATCAGACTCAGAAAGTATAAAATACTGTGGTATTCTTTTTAATTTCTGCCATTGTAAAAAAGCATCAATTTTTTTGTCCTGATCCTTTTCAGATCCTATTTCTTTTAAATCAGATCCTTGACAATTCCAGGTTGCATATTGCAGAATAACATTTTTATACTTTATTCTCGGAATGTATTCTATATTTGGATCTGTATTCAGGGACGCTCCGTAAACATAATTATCCTGAAACTGTAAGTCGCACAAAAGACTGTAAACAGGTAAAGAAGATAAGCTGAAATTATAGGCGTTGGTTAATATAGGCCTGATCTCGGACTGCAATTTTTTAGATCGCAGAACTATTTTGTTGTTTTTTACAGAAATGAATAAATCAGATAATGGAATAGTCTGTTTTTCATTTAGGTCTGAATTAGATAAGCAGGTAATCTCAAATTTTCTAAAATTAGAACTTTGAGACACATTTCCCATTCTCGGAGTGGGCAAATGATTAATTTCGGCAATTATTACATCAGATAGTTCCTGTTCTTTATCGGCAATCTCTTTGACGAAATTTTCAATTCTTTTCTCTGTATGAGAAAATCTTGCCAACATTTTAGCTCCTGAATTGTCGCCAAAGCTGATAAGGTGCAATAAAGATTCGTTCTGCATTTTTAAAATTTCAAAATTTGCCATAAAAACAGGCGAAATCTGATTGTTCGCTTGAGCTTCAGGAAAATCCTCATCAGTTAAAATGATTTCTTCAGCTTCTGGTTTTTGATGATTTAAAATTTTCTGCAGAAGAGTCGATTGGGCCTGGTTTTTATTTGATTGGGCCTGACGGGGTAAATAAAACCCGTCAATTAAAGAGTTCCGGTATTTATCTGAGTTAGAATTGACCGGATAGCCTATTCCTAAATCAGGATCAATAACCGTCAGAAGACTGACCTCCTGGTCTTCATATCTTTCCTGAAAATATTTTTTAAAGTCCTCTATGTTTTTATTCTCTTTTGTAAATGGATTTACTTTATAGAGGAAAAGGATGGATCCTAAAATATCGTTTAAAACTTTTCTGTCTAAATTTAATTCAGAGAAATTTTTTGTAAGGTCTGTTTGGAAAACATAGTTTTTTTCGAAAGGAATACCTATTTCATTAATTTCATTGATCGTGCCATCATACAAATCTAAATCGTTATTATTTCTGATTTGAAGCAGGTTGGATTTAATGTTTTTTAAACGATTTAAAATAGGGTCCTGAATATTGTAGCCAGACAGTATATCTATTGTTCGTTGCAGTAGATCAGGAGAAGTTACCGGTGGGTTTAGCTCACTAATAAGAAGCTGGGCATCAATCAGCTCATCAATATAAGCAGATGCATCTTCGTAATCAACTTCAAATGAGAGTAAATAACTGATAAGATTCTCAATAGTTTCTCCTTTTTTTGAAAGCTTCAGCAAATCCGTCAAAACAGAGGATTTATCTACCTGTACAACATCGTGTTCAAAACGTTTTGTGGTATACTTCCTTTCTATATATCTGTATTTACTTCCTGAAACGTAAATGCTGTCATTTGGAAAATACTTAATACTGTTTTTAATTTCTTTTATATTTTCAATATGGACTAATAACGCATAAAAATATTGCATGTCAAGCCGTATATTTTTATTGTATTCATCCATTATTTTAAATGCTGTGGAAGTATTGTTAACCTCTCCTATTGATATTCCGGCAAATAGCCCAAAAGGAGTTGTTCTCGTTCGCATTCTGTACCAATATTTCAGTAAGGATAATTTAACCCTTTTTCTTTCTTCTGCGGTTTTTAGCTGATCATTTTCATACTTGATCATTTCATCATACAAATCCGGAGAAGCGATATAAATGGCTTCTTTAAAGAAAGGCTTTTTATAAAAATCATCAAAATCCCAATTATAGGAATTGAACGGCAATGATGGAAATCTGACAATGAACTTATCAAAAGGTTTATACTTTTTTTTCATAATTTTAAACTAATAGGAATTCATGCCAGACAGCATTATTATCGGAGTTCATTTTTAAAAACACAAGACCAACACCGGCCAGTCCTTCTAAAAGGCTTAAGTTGCTGGTAAATTCACCTTTTTTAGCATCATAAAAGCAATTGATCATGGGATCTTGTTTTTGCATTAATTCTAAGGTTTTAGTCTCCCAGTACTGTGCAGCATCTAAATACTTTTTCTGTTTAGTCTGCTGATAAACAATGAAAAATATCAGTGCAATACCTGAACTGCCATGGCAGATCGGTGCGTCAAGTACTATGTTTTCTGCCGGATCTTTTCGTGTTGTTGAGAAGTCAAAGATTTCTAAGGCTTTTTTGTGCCATTCCTCTTTTTTAAGTGCTTCTGAGGCGTTTAACAGGGCCAGTCCAATTCCCAGGTCTCCGTAGCACCATGCCAGTCTGCTAAACTCTTCTTTTTCTTCAATGGAAGCATATGGAAAATAAGAACCATATTTATTTTTATCAATTTCCTGGGATAAAATATAATTAACAGCACCTTCTAATAAAAACGGAACATCGTTGCCGAAGGTTGTTTGTAAAGAAATAATTTTAGAAAGGAATATAACAATGCTTGAAATTCCATGGGATATAGAAATATTAAAACCTGTACTGTTGTGATTCATATACCATTTAACGATAGAGTCTTCTACAATAGCATTTTCTTCCAGGTAATTAAGTATGCTTGTTATCTTATCTTTAGCACTTAAGTTTCCGTTTTCGAAGCGTTTTATGTAATAAAACCCTATTCCTATAGCGCCATGCAGAAAATCAATATTTTTTGTGGTCAGACATTCATCAAGCTGTGAAGAAATGTATTCTTCAATATCATCACTTAAAAAATCAAATGCGGCATCGTAATCTTCTTCGTAATATCCTCGGTAGATATAATCAAGTCCTGAAACTATTCCGGGCATCCCTGCGCAATGGCTGTGGTATATAATTCCTTTTTCTATAGAATCATTTATTTCATCTATAAAGTCTTCAACATATTTTTCATAATCCGGATTTATTTTAGAATATTCCAGTAAAAAAATGGTTTCCCCGGTAAGTCCCGATAGTAAACCATTATTATTCTTATTGTGGGTTTGAATAATGCTTTCTGCAATATACTTTAGAATTTCATCAATTACCATCATGTAGTGAGTTATCTATAAAGATGCAATTATAATAAAAAAAATAGATTATTTCTAATAAATTAAACAATTTGATTGTGAATTAATAAAAAATAATTGATTTTTTATGGAGTAATAAAGCTTATTTCTTTAATAACTCTAATTTTTGATAATTTAATAACCTGATCATAAGATGTACATTGATAGATGTTTATTCCAACTTTGACAGGAATGTATATTGAGCTTGTATTGGCTTTTATTTTCGTACTAACTTAAAACGGTTAAATTTTAAAAATTTGAAATCTAAGTTCGGCTGTTCGAAAATTTTGACATATCAATACAATTGGTAAAGGGTTTCTTAACAACATTTAAAAACAGAAAAAATGAAATATCAATGAGCTAGATCAAGACTAAAAGAAAAAACTGAAGATAATTTAATGGACAACTATAAGGATGGTATTGAAACTCTGATCCGTTTTGGTATTGATCCCGTTTCAAGATCTGGTAATCCGGTATCTGGATTCAGGACATAAAAAAAGACCTACATTTCTGTAAGTCTTTTTGCTCCTCCTGCTGGGCTCGAACCAGCGACCCTCTGATTAACAGTCAGATGCTCTAACCAACTGAGCTAAGGAGGAATTTTTCCTCTGTTTAAGGTGCTGCAAATATAAAAGGAATATTAATATCAGGCAAATTTTATCCTTAATTAACGGTGATTTTTGACTAAAAATGCTGAATTTCAGTAAGAAATATTTCAGAAATTTTTTAGATAACTCCAATATTCTTCGGATAAATGAAGAATGTAGCGTTCAAGTCCACTATAAAAACTTTGTTGACCAGTAATGCTCTGTTTTTTTGTAATAGGTTTGCTGAATCTGATTTTTTCTTATCAATCAATTTCAGCATTGGATAACTCGTCAGAACTCAGGAATGGCTGGAAATAATCAACGGCTTTCCTGAGTTCTCAATTTATGAATAATTAAGATGCTTATGTAAGTGTACGGATTCCCGGTTCGCCAAGAATGTAAAGGCGTTAAAAACCCTATATTTCTGTTATCAAGAGTATTTTCATAATATTTTGATTTATAAGGCTTTATTAGATTATTATCTAGTACCCGCTGTTTATTTGTTCTTTGCCCAGACAATAATGTATGAGCCGTTTTTTAGGTTCTCAATGACTTCGCTGATTTGAGCAGGGTTTATTGCAAAACAACCTTCTGAACGTCCGGCTCTGCCTGTCCCCATGTAATTAGAAACCACATAGTCTGCCTGGTGAATTACAATGTCTCTTTCTCTTGTATTTGAATTGGTAGATTCTTTCCCATCCAGTCTTAATGAAAGTCCGTGTTTCCCATGATATGTTTCTGCTGTTTTGAATATACCCAAACTTGATTTGTTGGAACCAATTTTGTTGGAAAAATCTATTGCAAGTAATTCCCCTGAATTTTTACCATGAGCTACCAAATATGATTTATAATTTTTGTTTTTTAAATCAAAAATAAATAATCTTTTCTCTGAGCTTGGTTTGTTGAAATCTATTACTGCCCAATAGTTCGCTTTGCTTTCAGGGTAGCGGTCAAATATTTTTTCAAGTTGTTCTTTTTGTCCAATTTCAATTGCATTTCTTAATGCAATTTCTTTTAAGTCATCTCTCTGCCTTGGTTCAGTTATATCAATAGTAGGAGTTATTTCTACCATGTATTCAGTTAAATCTATCTCATTAGTCTCAAATCCATATTCATCTACATATAACTCTACTTGTTTTAAAAGGTCATTACATTCAATATTTATCTGTAATCCTCGTCTGGTGTCTTCATTATGTTTTACGGGAGCCCAATGATTAGATACATTTCTTAATGCTATGGCAGTAAATTCTATCGAAAATGCCGGACACTCTTTTGATAACCTTTGAAACTCTTGTGCGTCTCCTGTGCCATAATTCTTAGTGTAATAATATTCAAATCCCTTTTTGAAGTATTGTAAAAATCCATTTCGTTTTGATGTCCTGTATTTCTCAAATACCTGTGATAGCTTATCTCTTGCAACGCTTCTTACATTATAGCTTGTCTGGAATAATCCTGCTTCTGTATCATCACCATGATCGAAGTTCATGGTTGTATCTCTACCCGCACAATGTTTTCCGTTACTTTCCATTACGCCAAGTCCAAACATAAGTCCAAATAAGTGTCTTAGCCGGTCTTTTTCACTAAGATTGCTCATTCCGCTACTGGCAAATACTTCATCAAATCTTTTTAATGCGTCTCTATCTATATCTGGGCTAAGTGTTTTCGCCATTTCTTTTACAATTGGATCTCCATTCTTGAGCCTTACATATAAGGCGGCGTACATGAGTGCCATTCCATGATAGTACCCCCAGACAGCCTTACCTCTATTGCTCCATTCAGTATTTGTAATATCCTTTTTATCTACAATATCTGATATTGCAATTTCGGGTTTACTGTCGATTTCTGTTTTTACTTCTAAGTCAAGTTCTGAGAGAGTTGTATTGTCAATTATCCCTGTGTCAGGTAAGCCAATCGAGCGTTGGAAATTTTTAAGGGCTGTTTTTGTGCCATTACCAAAAATACCGTCTAATCCGTTAGGATTAAACCCTAAATCAAGTAATTTTTTTTGTAAAGACTCTACATGTCTTCCTCTGTCGTTGTTTTTTGGAATAGTAGAAATTTTAGTTGTCATAATATTAATTTTTAGTTTATGGTTATAATGGGATTGCTGCTAACATTCTAATTCACGCATTAAATTTATTATCCTTATGCAATATTAGAATCAGCCTTTTGATTGATGGAGAATTTTATATGAAAGTTACTTGTGAGATATTTTTATATTAAATCTGTTTATCTTATATAGTTGGCCAGTCGCAAAGGCGTAAATTAGATTATAAAAGCCGTTTTAAGGCACAAACATTTTATCTGCGATAAAATTTCTAACTTTTATTATAGAGTTTTTGCCGAAAATCTTGATTTTCTTGCGCCTGAAAACATCCATACAGTTTAAAGTTTTGCACCTTTGCGATTTTCCAACAAAGAAGTTTAAACAAATTCATTACTGGTTTTTATAAAGTGATAAAATTTCTTTTCAAAAAATATTATCACTCTGGAAGAATTTCTTTGAATAGTTTGGTTAAATTTGATTTATTGTCAAAATTGAACAATTAATAATGGTTAACCAATTACCCATTTGTGTAATTTTTTGAATAAGATGATTCTGATGAAATCTAGTGGAATACTAAATGGAAACCTCTATTGTGAGTATTAAGAAATATAGCGGTTCGAGAATTGTCAAAAAAACCCATAATGGATCAATCTCAAAAGTTGGGGAGAAAAATAAAAAGTGATAATTTTGTTGAATGTTAAATGATGCCGAACTCCTTAAATTATTTTTGCCGGAACTTCTGATTGAACATTTTGAAATTGTAAAATTTGAAGAAGAGAACAAAATTCTACATATTTATTTTGAGGAGAAAAATACAGCTCCGAAAGAGTTTTCTTTACTCATACTGCAGTCAAAAGGTTTTCTTCCGGAAATCATGGCAGATGACTTTCCTCTCCGGGGGAAAACCGTGAAGCTTCACATCAAACGCAGAAGATGGACGGATACAAAATCAGGACACATCGTCCAGAGAGATTGGAATCTCATTGCCAAAGGAACCCGCATGACAAGTGATTTTGCGGAGTTCTTAAAAAAAATCAGCCGATACTAGAGCGCTTCCCTGCAAAATAATTGGTGAGATGTACGGCGTGGATGGTAAAAAATTCCAAAGACAGTACAAACAAAACATCAGTAATTTTAGAGATTGGAGGCAAAAACCGCACGCTGAAGATTGGATTCTCTACCCTGAAAACCTCTCAACCCAGCTTTCTTTGGATGAAGTTGCCCTTTCTGATGGCGAATTGTACAGTGTGCTCACTTCCAAAAAAGCAAAAGGGAGAAAAGGGAGTATAGTTTCCATCATTAAAGGAACCAGGAGCGATACGGTGATAGGAAACCTTTTAAAAATCAATAGAAAATCCAGGTTGAAAGTAAAAGAAGTGACGCTCGACATGGCTGGTTCTATGAAGTTGATTGCCAAAAGATGTTTCCCCAATGCAGTACAGGTTGTGGATAGATTCCACGTTCAAAAACTCGCCACAGAAGCATTGCAGGAAATCAGAGTACAACATCGTTGGAAAGCCATTGATGTAGAAAACACAATGCTTGCAGAGGCAAAAGAATATAAAAAAAATCCTGAAATTGAAGTTTTCGAAAACGGCGACACCCGAAAACAACTCTTAGCAAGAAGCCGGTATTTACTCTACAAAAGCCGGGAAAAGTGGACTCCATCGCAAAAACAAAGAGCAGAAATCTTGTTCCCGGAGTATCCTGATTTAGAAAAAGCCTACAATTTATCGGATGGTCTGAGGAAAATCTACAATCAAAACATTCAAAAACCCGTGGCAATGCTCAAATTGGCACATTGGTTCAAGGAAGTGGAAGAATCGGGGTTTAAAACATTCTCGGTCCTTAAGAAAACTATTATGAATCATTATAATGACATTCTCAACTACTTTGACCAAAGAAGTACAAATGCTTCAGCTGAATCGTTCAATGCGAAAATAAAAAATTTCAGATTACAACTCAGAGGGGTAAGAGATAAATCATTTTTTCTCTTCAGATTAGCTCAGCTTTTTGCCTAGTCCCCAACTTTTGCACTTGATCCCCCATAATCTTATTCTGTACTTCGAACGTTTATGAGCGGATAGCTTTGTTTATGAAAAGACCACAAACGAAAAAAAGTCGCCAATTTGGCGACTTTTTTTGCTCCTCCTGCTGGGCTCGAACCAGCGACCCTCTGATTAACAGTCAGATGCTCTAACCAACTGAGCTAAGGAGGAATGTCCTTTGTTTTAAGTGGTGCAAATATAGGACGAATATTTATACCGTACAAATATTTTTTAGAAAAAATTCAAAAAAATTATAAGCTGCCTGTAAGTGCCTTAAAGATATCACTTCCAAAGATCAGTAACATCAATCCTAACAGGAAGATAACCCCGATCATCTGTGCATTTTCCAATACTTTCTGAGGAACAGGTTTCCCCGTAATCACTTCCCATAAAGTAAATAAAACGTGCCCTCCGTCAAGTCCCGGGATAGGAATAAGGTTCAGGAATGCCAACCAGACAGAGAACATTGCTGTAAAGCTCCAGAATAAGCTCCAGTTAACAGATACGGCCCCGTCTTTCGATCTCTCTACCGGCATATTCTTGATGATTGCCAGTGGACCTCCCACCTTCTTGTAGCCCTGAACTTTCTTGTTGAATACCAGTTTAAACTGTTTAACCTGATAGGTCAGGCTCTCAATACTTCTTGTAAACCCTCTTCCGACAGATTGTACAAAAGTAAAATGCTGTGTGTTAGCAAACTTTTCAAGCTGCTTGTAAGAAGCAATTCCTAACGTTCCTTCCTTAGAAACTTCAAGACTTAACGGTTGTAGTGCTCCAGCTCTTAATACCTCCATATTAATAGCTTTGCCCGCATTTTTTATAACGACATTTTGCAATTCATCATAATAATTGATCTTCTGGCCGTTCACTGAAATAACCTTATCACCTATTTTTAAACCAGCTTCAGCTGTTTTAGGATTCACAATCGTATCAATTACAGGGGCATATCTTGGCGTAAGGAATGCTCTGGGGTTTTCATCTTTGAAGGCCAGTGCTTTCCCGTCATCATTCGTGTTAAAAGTAACCTCTTTTCCTTTTCTTAAAACTGTTACCTGGTCACTTAATAAGATATCTAAAGACAGTTTATCCAGATTGTTCTGAACCTTTCCGTCTACTTTTAAGATCTTGTCACCATCTTCAAAACCCATTGCTTTGGCAACATTGGTATAATGCATAGGAGTTTCCACTTTGGTTGTATCAAAAGAAGTCTCTCCGTTAAAATAAGAAAGGCATCCGAAAATGATCCAGGCCAGGAAAAAGTTAACAGTAACTCCGCCCAGCATGATGATCAGTCTCTGCCATGCCGGTTTGGATCTGAATTCCCATGGCTGTGCAGGTTTTTTCATCTGCTCTTTATCCATGCTTTCATCGATCATTCCTGCAATTTTCACATAGCCGCCGAAAGGAAGCCATCCGATGCCGTATTTCGTCTGTTCAGGATGTTTTCTCCAGTCGCTGTCAGAAAGTTGTGATATATCGATAGGAACTTCTTTCTCTTTTCCGTCTACTACGATAGTTTCTGTGTCGGGAAGGTTTTTGGAGAGAAATTTATACTGCCATTTTCCGTTGATCTTCTTCATTGAAAAGATAGAAAACCATGGATCGAAAAACAGGAAGAATTTCTCAGCCCTGGTCTTAAACCATTTTGCCGGTAAAAAGTGTCCAAGCTCATGAAGAACCACTAAAATAGAAATACTTAGTATGAACTGGAAAATCTTGATTGCTAATTCCATTAATTAATTTTAGATTTTAATTTGCAAAGGTAACAATTATCAAAACTATGCCAAATAAAAAAGCCCCTCTAAATGAGAAGCTTTGTCATATATTGGGTTAATCTTACAAATTGAAAGAAACACCTATACTGCCGTTGTTGCCGACTTCTGCAAAAACGCCCACTTTCTCCGTGAAAAAGTAACGTGCTCCGATGTGTGCTCCAATTCCGAAATCCTTACCCAGCACGCCAACATCTACCCCCGGATAGATGTCCCATTTGGAGGACAGATCAAGGGCTTCCTGAAGATGGAAATTCAGTCTTCCGAAGACGAAAACACGGTTGTCTTTATCATGATCTTTATAATCACTAAAATAAGCATTAAGTCCGGCTCCTACGGATATCAGCTTATTCAGCCCGTAATCATAAGTCCCCGTAACCCCGGTTCCGTATCCCCACGCACTCAGTCCCAGCTGGATCTTTTGGTCGCCTTTACCTGTGTACGCCTGCGCATTGGCTGTTGTTCCGAAAAAAGCGATCATCAGCACAAAAAACAATTTCTTCATAAACTTTACTTTTATTAAATGATAATAATGAAAATATCCTCATCAAAAATAGAACCGAAATCATTGGAAAATCGTATTTTTATTGAAGTTATTTAACAAAGTTTATGAGAATTGCAGGACTTAATTTAGATATTGTCTGGAAAAATAAAGGCAAAAATTTTCAATTGATCGAAGAACAGCTTAAAGATCTGGAAGCAGACATTTTCCTTCTGCCGGAAATGTTCTCTACCGGTTTCTGCATGGATGCGGCTGAAGTTTCGGACAGACATGAAGAATCCCTGGAGTTTCTGAAAAAAATGTCAAAAGAAAAAAATGCAGCCTTTTGTGGAAGTGCCCCGGTAGAGCAGGGCGGACGTTTTTATAACAGAATGTATTTTGTGCAGCCTGGTTCCGAAGCTGTTTTCTATGATAAAAGACATCTCTTTTCTTTTTCAGGAGAAGATCAAGTGTATTCTCCGGGACATAAAAGGGTGATTGTGAACTATAAGGGGTTTAGAATCTTACTTCAGGTGTGTTATGACCTTCGTTTTCCTGTTTTTGCAAGAAATAATGATGATTATGACGCCATTTTGTATGTTGCCAACTGGCCTGAAAAGAGAGTGGGAGCCTGGGAGCATCTGCTAAAAGCACGGGCCATCGAAAACCTGTCTTTTGTGTTTGGGCTCAATAGAATTGGAACAGATGGGAATCATCTTTTTTATCAGGAAAGCTCACACTGCTTTTTTGCAGACGGGAAGGAAATTTCCCAAAAGAATGGAAATATAGTTTCCGCAGAATTGAGTATGGACGAATTAAAGGATTTCAGACAACACTTCCAGTTCCTGAATGACAGAGACCGGTTCTCAATTCAATTATAATTTTAGACCATTAAGGTTTTCTCAACAGCTCTTAATGGTTTAAAAAAAACTGTGAAAAATCACAGTTTAAGAATATTGTTTAAGCAGTTCCGTGAGTGTATTCACATCATGTACACCGCTTTCTTTCCATAAGAGTTCTCCGTTTTTAAAGACTGCCAGAGTAGGAACTCCACGTACACCGTACTGTGCTGCCAGAGCAGGATATTGGTCTACATCTACTTTAATGATTCTTGCTCCTTCACCTATGTTTTCCTTTACGGTATTCAACACAGATGACTGTACTTTGCATGGCTGGCACCAAGTGGCAAAAAAGTCAATAAGTACAGGCCTTTCCGAATTAATGATTTCCTGAAATTTTTGTGACATAGTTTTGGTTTTTTATTTAAATCATTAAGATTCAAGAATAAATCTTAATGGTACAGTATTTTTATTTTGTAAACTTTTTCTCGTCCTGAATTGCTTTCACATTTTTCCAGGTGGTTCCATCATAAGCTTCCACGCCGTTTTTCTTTAAGATTTCCATAGCCTGATCAGCCTGAATTCCCATATTGCAAAAAACAACCACTTTTTTACCTTTCAGAGAATTAATATTGTTCTGGATTTCAGCTAATGGAATATTGACAGCCCCTCTTGCTGTTCCCGCTTCATATTGTTCAGGTATCCTTACATCGACCAATGTGACATCTGAACTGTTGACTATTTCCCTGATGTCTGCCCTCGGTACCTGGCTTATATCTGCTGTTTTACAGGCTGATAATGTTAAAATCGTAGCCATAAATGCAAAAAGCTTTCCTTTCATCTTACAGCGTTTTTGATTGGCATACAAAATCTGTGGTAGGTAATTTTTCTGTCTTTTTGATGCCGTTGAATCCTCCTTCTATTTCAGTGAAATTTCTGATTCCGTGAGAGTTAAGTACGCTTGCTGCGATCATGCTTCTGTACCCTCCGGCGCAGTGAAGAAAGAAATGTTCAGAATCATCAATGGTTTTTACCCAATCGCTGATGGCATCCAGTGGTTTGTTGAACGCATTGTCAACATGTTCAGCAGAATATTCGCTTAATTTTCTTACGTCAATTACTTTGGCATTTTCTGTGAATTCTTCTGCAAATTCAGCAGGGGAAATCCTTTTGATCTCATCAGTTTCTTTACCTGCATTTTTCCAGGTGCTGAAACTGCCGTCCAGATATCCCACAACATTATCAAAGCCCACTCTGCTCAGTCTTGTGATGACTTCTTCTTCAGTACCCTCATCACTTACAAGCAAAATAGGGTGTTTTACATCTACGATCATATTTCCTGCCCAGGGAGCAAAATCTCCCCTAAGGCCTATGTTGATAGAGTTGGGAATAAATCCTTTATGGAATTCCGCAGCACTTCTGGTATCCAGAATTAAAGCTCCGGTTTCTTCTGCCAATGCTTCGAAGTCTTCTGCAGTAACCGGATTTAGACCTTTATTCATCACTACATCCAGGCTTTCATATCCGTCTTTATTCATTGCTACGTTCATGCCGAAGTATTTCGGAGGAGCGGTAAGGCCGTCAAGAACTTCTCTGATGAAAGATTCTTTGTCCGGCTGATTAAGTGCATAATTGGTTTTCTTCTGGTTTCCCAATATATCCACTGTTTCCTTCTGCATATTCTTTCCGCATGCAGAGCCGGCACCATGAGCTGGATAGACGGTTATGCTGTCATCCAACGGTAAAATCTTGTTGTGAAGGCTTTCATAAAGGATCCCTGCAAGATCTTCCTGAGTAAGATTGGTCACTTTTTGGGCAAGATCAGGTCTTCCAACATCTCCTAAAAATAATGTGTCGCCGGTAAAAATAGCCGTTTCAGTGCCATTTTCGTCGATTAGAAGATAAGTGGTGCTCTCCATGGTATGTCCCGGAGTATGCAGTACTTTTATTGTTATGTTCCCGATCTCAAAGATCTGGTTATCTTCAGCAATGATAGCCTCAAATGCAGGCTGGGCAGTAGGTCCATAAACAATAGGAGCTCCTGTTTTTTTACTTAGATCCAAATGTCCCGAAACAAAATCAGCGTGGAAATGGGTCTCGAAAATATATTTTAAGGTAACATTATCTTTTTCAAGGCGATCCAGATAAGGTTTTACCTCTCTCAGCGGATCAATAATGGCAGCTTCATTCTCTGATACAATATAATAGGCACCCTGAGCCAGACAGCCCGTATATATTTGTTCAATTTTCATTGGGATCTTTTTTAAATTTTAGATAAAGATACGAAGTATTAGATGAAATGTGAATGAAATGTTAAATTCACACGATAGTTTCTTTCAATTATTAAAGAGCAGCAAGCCGTAAAACCCTTTGTTTTCAAATGAGAAGCAGGAAGTTGAGACAGGCTGTTGATAAGACTGTTTTTTATCATGTTTAAGATATGAAAATAATTATGTAGTGCTGTTTTCAGGGATGTTTTTTAATTCCCTTATCTTTTGACAGACTAGAATTTCAGGTGATGGATTTAAAAAGTAATTTCTCGGATATACCCCTCATGTTATTTTCTATTATTACTTTAGTGATGAGATATTTTATAAAAAATTTTATATTTATAAGTTTAAAAAAATCAGATGGCAGATAAAACACAATTTATTGAAGAACTAAATACAAAATATACCCCGAAAGGAGAACATATTATATTGGGAAAAGGAATGCTGAACGGGGAAGTGGTACCGGAAGTCAATGTTACCATTCCTCTGAAAACAATCAACCGCCACGGCCTTATTGCGGGGGCAACAGGAACCGGTAAAACAAAAACGCTTCAGGTTTTTGCAGAGCAGCTTTCACACGCCGGGATTCCTTCTCTTGTTTTGGACATTAAAGGCGACTTTTCCGGAATAGCGGAGGCTGGCCAGATGAATCCGGTGATCGAAGAGCGATACGCAAAAACGCAGCTTCCTTACAACCCGCAGGCATTTCCGGTAGAGCTGATGAGCATTTCCGGCGGAAAAGGAGTAAAATTAAGAGCTACCGTTACAGAGTTTGGTCCCGTTCTGCTAAGTAAGATCCTTGAACTTAATGATACCCAGCAGAGTATTATGTCAATTGTATTCAAATACTGTGATGATAAAGGACTTCCGTTAATTGACTTAAACGATTTAAAAAAAGTACTACAGTATGTAACCGATAATGCACAGGGAAAAGCTGAACTGGCTGCCAGCTACGGATCCATTGCTCCTGCTTCTTTAGGAGCTATCCTCAGATCTATCGTTGCGCTGGAACAGCAGGGAGCAGCCGATTTCTTTGGTGAACTGAGCTTTGATGTTCATGACCTTCTCGAAACCAGAGATGGAAAAGGGGTTGTAAATATTTTAAGAGTAGCGGAGATTCAGAATAAACCGCAGTTGTTTTCCACATTTATGCTTTCGCTTTTTGCCGAAATTTATATGACCTTTCCTGAAGAAGGAGACAGCGGAAAACCTAAACTGGTCCTTTTCATAGACGAAGCCCACCTGATCTTTGATGAATCTTCAAAAGCCCTGCTTTCACAGATAGAAACGATGGTCAAGCTGATCCGTTCCAAAGGTGTCGGAATTTATTTTATCACACAGATTCCTGGTGATGTCCCGGAAAATGTGCTGTCGCAGCTTGGCTTGAAAATACAGCATGCGTTGAGAGGTTTTACTGCAAAGGATAAAAAAGAAATTACCAAAGCTGTTGAAAACTATCCTACAACAGAGTTTTATGATGCATCCAATCTGATTCAGAATCTTGGGATCGGGGAAGCATTTATAACTGTTTTGGACGAAAAAGGAATTCCTACACCTCTCGTTCACACCTATCTGATCTCTCCGGAATCAAGAATGGATGTTCTTAACGATGCTGAAATCTCGGAACTGACAGGAAGATCTTCTTTAGTCGCAAAATATGAACAGCCTCTTGACAAAGAATCGGCTTATGAGATACTGACAGACAGAATGGAGCAGGCGGCTCAAAACCCTGCACCAACCCAGAAGACAAAACCGGTGAAAGAAGAGCCGGGAATGTTTGAACAGGTACTTCAAAGTAAGGCAGGCAGGACTTTTACCAGCACTTTAATGCGGGAAGGAGCAAAGGCTCTCCTTGGAATGTTCGGACTTGGCGGAAGAAGGAGATAGTTTTTAAAAATAATTTTGATGAAAAAAATAGCTTCGTTTTATTTTATAGGTTTAGCTGTTTTGAATTTAATTATGGACAGTTTACATTCAAAATTTAGCTTTTTTGATGTAATTTTTATTATTTTAGCGGGATTGCCCTTTCTGATCGACAAAAAATGGTTGTATCAGTTGTTTGGCGGACTTGTTTCAATGGTTGGTCTGTATATTATGTTGGCCGTTTTTGTTTCAAATGTCAAAGATGTTCAGCAGGATCAGGTACAGGCACTTTGGGCCTATGGCATGGGTTATGTAATAAGTTTGGTAACCTTGTTCTTCGGAATGGTAATGACGGGGTTTGTTGGCATTAATTTAAAAAAATCAATTATATAACAGTAATTTTGTAATGTATTCGATTATAGATATAGAAAGTAATGGTGCAGGTTATAGACATGAATGCATTATAGATATAGCCATCTACAGGTATGATGGGCAAAAAATCACGGACCAGTTTATATCTCTCGTTAACCCCGAAAGTGATATTACCCCTTTTGTGCAGAAGTTGACGAGCATCACTCCAAAAATGGTAAAAACCGCTCCAAAGTTCCATGAAATAGCAAAAAGAGTTATTGAAATTACCCAAAATACCACTTTGGTAGGTCATAATATTGACTTTGATTACAGAATGCTGCGTCAGTCTTTCAAAAGGCTTGGGTATGACTTTCAGACCAATACTTTAGACACCATTCCGCTGGCGAAAAAAATGATTCCGGATGAAGTAAGTTATTCATTGGGCAAGCTGGTAAAGTCCTTGGGAATCCCATTGACGAACCATCACAGGGCTGAAGGTGACGCAAGAGCAACATTGGAACTGTTCAAACTTCTGATCTCAAAAGACACTGAAAATGAGATCATCCAGAAACAGCATGACGAGACCAACGCTAAAAGCTATATAAATAAGATCAAAGTCCTCACCCAGGACCTTCCCAATGAAAAAGGCTTTGTCTATTTTCAGAATGAAGCCGGGAAAATCATTTTGTCGGATTACGTTCAGGATATCAATAAATTCTCTAAAAAAGTTTTCAATTCCAAATCCAAAAAATGGGAACAGATCCAGAAAGATGTTGAACAGATCAATTATGAGCTTACAGGAACAGATATCATTGCAAAGCTGATCCTTAATTCTAAAAATATCAAAAAAAGGGATGCGTTTCCGTTCGGACTTTATTTTAGAAATAATAAATACATTGTTGAAAAGAACCAACTGAATAAAACAGAGAAACCGATTCTGAAATTCAGGTCGTTTACCCAGGGAACAAAAGCGGTTCAGTTCATCAGCCTACAGGAAGAGTTTAATGACATTAATGTTTTCATGAAAAAAATTGATTTCAGAAAAAGAAATGAACTTTGGCTTGGGCAGGGAAGAAAACTGGGTGAAAAAATGTTTCTGATCATTGAAAACGGGAAAATCATGTCTTACGGGTTCTATGATCTGTTTACGCAGATTCAAACGATGAGCAAGATTGCGAAACTGAAAATTGATCTCCCGTTATCTTCTACGGATCTTCATAATGATCTCCAATTAGCATTGTTGCGGGGTGACTTCGAAACCTTACCGTTACCGAAATAAAAATTTCTGATCAGTGAAATTTTGATTTTTATTATATTTGGATTGATTTTCAGATAGTCAAAAATCCCAATTATGATCAGTCAAAAATTAGTAAGTGCTCTTGTATTGAGTGTCTTCACCTGTTTTTTATCAAAAGCGCAGAAGATAGCATTAAAAGCGGCGGATGTTGCTCCGTCTCAGGTAACTGTCAAAGAAGCAAAGTATAAGAATAAAAATGCTTTGGTTTTAGAAATTCAGAGGGAAGTGACCAATGAAAGACATTAGCCGTACTGAAAAATACAGATTTTCATAATGGCATCATTGAAGCAACGATTTCCGGACAGCCCAATTCTACCGCCAGTGAAACGGCTCGTGGATTTATAGGTATTGCTTTCCGGGTGGCGGAAGATATTTCTAAAATGGAAGTCTTTTATTTGCGCCCTACCAACGGACGTGCCAATGATCAGGTTCGCAGGAACCATTCTGACCAGTATATTTCCTGGCCTGGATATCCATGGGAAAAATTAAGAAAAGAAACTCCGGAAAAGTATGAGGCTTATGCTGATATGGCGCCGGGTGAATGGATAAAGGTAAAAGTAGAGGTAAAGGGTGAGACGGCAAAACTTTATGTGAACGGAGCTTCCCAGCCAACACTTATCGTTAATGACTTAAAACAGGGCGGAAACCTCCGGGGAGGAATAGGACTTTGGATTGGACCGGGAACACTGGGGCATTTTACTGACCTTAAAATAACAAAAGAAGATTAATAACATTTACGAATTTAAAAGAAAATGACAGGTTTTATAGGGTGCGCTTATGTATTGATTTAGAGACGGTGCCGTTAATTTTCCTGAAGTAAAAAAAATAAATAGTACTTTTGCAAAAAATAATAAAGAAGCAATGCAAAATTTTAAACAAAAACAAACCGGAAAAAAGGGAGCTGTAAAGTTTTCAAAGGTTTGGAATACGTAAAAGAGTTGCCTTGCATAAAAATAAGTAATGTGGCAGACTCTTTTCGAAGAATCTGCCTTTTTTTATGTTAAATTAAAATTATGAATTCAAAAGAATTACTAAAGATTGCCAATGAGTTTGGTACACCGGTGTATGTTTACGATGCAGAATCGATTAAAATTCAATACGAAAAACTTACATCTTCTTTTTTAAAACACACCAAGTTCTTCTATGCAGCGAAGGCATTGACAAACATCAATATCCTTAAGTATGTCAAGAACCTGGGTGCTTCTTTGGATTGTGTATCTATTAATGAAGTGAAACTTGGATTAAAAGCAGGATTTCCGAAAGAAAAAATATTGTTTACTCCAAATTGTGTTGACCTGGCTGAAATAGAAGAAGCAATGACCTGCGGAGTTCATATTAACATTGATAACATTTCTATTCTTGAGCAGTTCGGGAATAAATACGGAAATACATATCCTATTCTTGTAAGGATCAACCCGCATATTTTTGCAGGGGGAAACTATAAAATTTCAACGGGACATATCGACAGCAAGTTTGGAATCTCCATCCATCAGGTTCGTCATATCGAAAGGGTGATGAAAAGCACCAATCTTAACGTGGAAGGCCTTCATATGCATACAGGAAGCGAGATCAAAGACCCGGATGTTTTCCTTCAGGCTTTAGAGATTATGCTGGAACTTTCCGAGCATTTCCCTAATCTGAAATATCTGGATATGGGAAGCGGTTTCAAAATTCCGTACCAGGACAGCGAAGAAGAAACAGATGTAAAAACTCTGGGTAAAAAAGTGGAAAAAGTTATTTCGGAATTCTCAAAATCCACAGGAAAAAAATTCGAACTATGGTTTGAACCGGGAAAATTCCTGGTAGGGAAAAGCGGCTATCTTTTAGTGAAAGCAAATGTGATCAAGCAGACGACAGCTACCGTCTTCGTTGGAGTAAACTCAGGGTTCAACCACTTGATCCGTCCTATGTTCTACGATTCTTATCATATGATCGAAAACCTGTCTAATCCTAAAGGTGCCGAAAGGATCTATACCGTTGTAGGAAACATCTGTGAAACCGATACATTTGCCTGGGACAGAAAACTGAATGAAGTACGAGAGGGCGATGTTTTAGCGTTCCACAATGCAGGGGCCTACGGTTTTGAAATGAGTTCAAATTTCAACTCAAGATTAAAACCAGCTGAAGTCCTGTTCTTAGACGGAAAAGCTCACCTGATCCGTAAAAGAGATGAATTTGAAGACTTGTTAAGAAATCAGATAGAAGTAATTTAAAATCAAGTATAAATTATAAGAACTCCGCAGTAAAATCTGTGGAGTTTTTTGTTTCCGGGATAAGGACTAATAAACGCAATAACATTTCATTCATCTGATTTTTAGGCTGAATAAAGCCGTTTCACTTACAAATAAGCAATACAAGGGAAGTATTTTATATTTCTTTACTGAATAAAATGTCCTTGTTTTCCTTTCCAATAAGATAAAATTGATTTCACGAATTTTCTTATTCCAAATCCAGGTTAAAAACACTTAATGGTGAGAATTTTTCTTTTACAGTTATTCCAAATAAGTTGAAATTTTAATGCCGTACAGACATACAATTATAATTTATTATCTAAATTTGAGTGTGGTAAGGATTTTTTAAAGACCAATATTTATCATTCCGTATCCGTTCCTCCATTCTATAACCGATATCAATACCAAAAAAATAGTAATTATGGCCAAAAACATAGCAGAGCAGATTGTTGAAATGCTCGAAAATGCCAATGTGAAAAGAATTTATGCAGTAACAGGTGACAGCCTTAACCACCTTAATATTGCCGTTAAAAAAAGCAGCATCGAGTGGATTCACGTAAGGCATGAAGAAGTGGGAGCATATGCGGCTGCGGCAGAAGCTGAGCTTGACGGGTTTGCAGTATGCGCGGGAAGCTGCGGTCCGGGACACGTTCATCTGATTAATGGAGTCTATGAGGCGCACAAATCTCACGTTCCAATGCTTGTCATTGCCTCCACAATTCCCAGCGATGAAATGGGAATGGATTACTTCCAGGAAACCAATACCATAAAACTGTTTGATGACTGCAGCCATTATAACCAGATGATTACAAGACCTGAACAGGTACAGAGAACACTGCAGACCGCTATTCAGCATGCTATTTCCAAAAAAGGAGTAGCCGTAATCGGTCTTCCGGGAGACGTATCAGAAATGGAAGCCGAAGAAGGGTCTACTTCTACCCAGATATTCAGGACCAATCCAGTATTAAGACCTTCCGATGATGAATTGAAAAGCCTTGCGGCCTTAATTAACGAAAGTAAAAAAGTAACACTATACTGCGGAATCGGAGCAGGAGAAGCCAATGCTGAGGTAATAGAACTGTCAAAGTTTTTAAAAGCCCCGGTAGGCTATTCTTTCCGTGGAAAAATGGCCATTCAGCCGAATAATCCCAACGAAGTAGGTCTTACAGGGCTGCTCGGATTCCCGTCCGCTTATCATGCCATGCACGAAGCAGATCTTGTGATTCTTCTCGGAACAGATTTCCCCTACCAAAAATTCATGCCTGTAAAAAATAAAATCGTTCAGATCGACGAAAGCCCGGAAAGATTGGGAAGAAGAGCCAAACTGGAGTTAGGTCTGGCAGGAGATGTGAAAGAAACAATCAAAGCTTTACTACCCTTGCTGGAAGAAAAGACAGACAGTCATTTCCTGAATGAGCAGCTTGCATTTTATGAAAAAGTAAAAGAAAACCAGCTTGCCTACGTGAAGGACTTTGGAAAAGAAAATGCCATTCAGCCTGAATATGTTGCCCATACCCTGGATAAGCTGGCTAAGAAAGATGCTATTTTTACGGTAGACACAGGGATGTGCTGCGTTTGGGGAGCAAGATTTATTACAGCAACCGGTGAAAGAAAAATGCTGGGTTCCTTTAATCACGGATCTATGGCGAATGCTATGCCGATGGCTATAGGAGCATCTTTGGCTCATCCGGACAGAGAAGTGATTGCGATGTGCGGGGACGGCGGGATTTCAATGCTTTTGGGAGATATGGCGACCATCTTTCAGTATAAACTTCCGGTAAAACTGATCGTTTTCAATAACAGAACCCTTGGAATGGTAAAGCTGGAAATGGAAGTTGGCGGTATGCCGGATAACGAAACCGATATGATCAATCCGGATTTTGCAATGGTTGCGCAGGCAATGGGATATCCGGGGAAAAATGTTCACCAGCCTGAAGAGGTGGAAAGTGCCATTAAAGAATGCCTGGCCTATAATGGACCTTATCTTCTTAATATATTTACCAATCCGAATGCGCTTGCCCTGCCTCCGAAAATAGACTTTGATCAGGTCATGGGAATGACGAAATCTATGGCCCAGCTGATGCTTGGTGGTAAGATGGAGGAAGTTCTGGAAACTGTGAAATCCAATTACAAGCATATAAAAGGACTGCTGTAATAATTTATCAGGAATTAAATACCGTAAATAAAATAGAAAACTTCAGGCCGTCCCTGAAGTTTTTCTTTTCAATAAAGCATTTAAATAATTAACTTTGTTAAGCAATTTTAATAACCCGTAATAGCCTATGAAAGTTTTTACATTATTTATAGCACTTCTTGTGGCAAATTTTACATTTGCACAGCAGGATGTTGAAGACAGAGATGATAACCCGATTACAGAAATCAATAAAAATCTTTTAAAAATAGATATTAAAGAACCTCTTTTACAGGTTGCGGTAAAAAACTGTAATGATTTCAAACCGGCTGCCTTTGAAGGTGGTGTAACGGTTTATAAAGAAACTCTGCAAAAATTTATGTATGATTATCTGAACTCGGATTTTTATGTCCTGAACGGCGATTTTACATTCATACTAACCATCGATCAGTCCGGAAAAGTAACTAATATTGAAGGAACGCCCAAAGTAGCCAACAGCACTTATTTTTTTGATGATATGAAATATGTGGTAAGGCGTATTAAAAAAAACTGGATTCCTGCTTCATGCAATGGTCAGCCTGTAACCTCGCAGATCAAGCTTAAAATGAATTTCTCCTCAATAGCAACAGATCTGTAAACTGATCAGATGAAAAAATACCTTCTATTGCTGCCTTTACTGTTTACCGGAATTAGAGGTTTCTCTCAAAATACTGTACAGACAGAAATGACAGCCTATACCTGGAAAGCAGAATTTCCCGGCGGTGACGATGCCTTCAGAAAACAGTTCATGGATATGCTTTATGCTTATGTAGATACTCAAAGCTATGCCATCAACGGGAAAGTAATCTTTGTAATCAATATAGCTCCGGACGGAAAAATGAACCGTCTCGACATTCTTCCGAAGATTAAAAACAGTGAAATGTTTGTGGATGATGTGAAGTATGCCATGAAGAAGATCAAAGGAAAATGGAAGCCTGCTATGAAAGACAACACGCCCGTTGATTCCAAAGTGATAATCAAAGTTAATTTCAGTACCAATATATATGATCATGATTAGAATATTGATTTTATTTTTAACTGTCTTTTTTATAAAGATGTTGGGGCAGGGAACTGTCGCGGATTATCCAAAAGGAATGGAATCATATGAAGGCGGAGAAGTTCAGTTCTATAGGGACTTTCATCAGATACTTATTGATAAAGGGTTAAAACCCTGCGAAAATAAGAGTGAATTTTACAACCTCAAAATAGTGGTATATGAAGATACATCCGTTAAATATGGCATAGATAATTCGGAAACAGCATCTAAAAATAAATGTGCTTTAGAACTGGGAGTAAAAGTTCTTGAGTATATGAACAAGTGGAAACCCGCAGTTATTAATGGAATTAAAAAAACTGCAGTAACAAGTTTCCTTATTGTACCTGATCTTATGTTTTCCAGGTATGAAGACGGATATACGGCAAAGGACTTGGCAAGACTCCTGGGTCTGCCGGGAGGAATTAATAGTTTCAGGGCAGAAGTGGCTAAACAAATTGATCTAAATGGTTTTGTCTGGACGCAGCCTTTTAAGCTTGTGGTGAATTTCTCCGTGAGCAAAGAAGGAAAGATGGAAAATGTAAAGCTGCAGGAATCTTCTGGAAATACAGAATTTGATCAAAGGATTATAGACGGAATCAAAAGGATGAGAAAGAAAAAATGGACACCAGCAAAGAGATATGGAGAGCCGGTAGAGTCTTTTTATACCCTTCCGTTAACTTTTCATCCTCCCAAATAATCTCCTGCCATTCTGTCACAATATTTTGTATCTTTGCAGACTAATCTGTTTGGGATTTAAAATTCATCACGATGCTTTGAAATTTAAATGCCGGGCATTGAACTTTAAAACGATTATTGTGCAGGAAAAATATATAGACGAAACAAAACAGGGAGAAGCTTTTGCCATCGCTGAAAGGCCTGAGAATTCTAAAAAACTCTTTTTAGAAAGCTATGGCTGTCAGATGAACTTTTCTGATTCTGAGATTGTTGCATCTATTCTTAATGAGCAGGGGTACAATACCACCCTGAAAGTAGAAGAAGCAGACCTTATCCTTTTAAACACATGTTCCATCCGTGAAAAAGCGGAACAGACCGTAAGAATGCGTCTTTCCCAGTTCAAGAATCTGAAAAAAGAAAGACCTGGTATGACGGTAGGTGTTTTAGGATGCATGGCAGAAAGATTAAAAACCAAATTCTTGGAAGAAGAGCAGCTGGTAGACCTAGTAGTAGGCCCGGATGCTTACAGGGATCTTCCCAATCTTCTGAAAGAGACTGAAGACGGAAGAGATGCCATCAATGTAATCCTTTCAAAAGAAGAAACATACGCAGACATCAACCCGGTACGTTTAGGCGGAAATGGGGTTACGGCTTTCGTAACGATCACCAGAGGCTGCGACAATATGTGTACCTTCTGTGTGGTTCCTTTTACCAGGGGAAGAGAAAGAAGCCGCGATCCGCACTCTATCATTAAAGAATGTCAGGACCTTTTAAATAACGGATACAAAGAAATTACCCTTTTAGGACAAAATGTAGACTCTTACCTATGGTATGGAGGAGGCCCCAAAAAAGATTTTGTAAAAGCTTCCGAAATGCAGAAAGCAACAGCGGTTAATTTTGCACAGCTGCTTGAGCTGGTTGCTAAAGCCGTTCCTGAAATGAGAATCCGATTCTCTACTTCAAATCCTCAGGATATGAGCCTTGACGTATTCAGAATGATTGCAAAACATGACAATATCTGTAAATACGTTCACCTTCCGGTACAGAGCGGAAGCAATAATATGCTTCTGGCAATGAACAGGCAGCATACCCGTGAAGAATATCTGGATTTAATTAAAAAAGCAAAGGAAATCGTTCCTGATATTTCTTTTTCACAGGATATGATCATCGGTTTCTGTAATGAAACAGAAGAAGACCATCAGGATACCCTAAGCCTGATGAAAGAGGTAGAATATGACTACGGTTACATGTTTGCCTATTCAGAAAGACCGGGAACACCTGCCCACAAAAAAATGGAAGACAATATCCCTGCCGACGTGAAGCAAAAGCGCCTGGCTGAAGTCATTGCACTTCAGGGAGAACTATCCAGAAAAAGAATGGAATCCTATGTAGGAAGACATCATGAAGTGCTGATCGAAGGAATCTCCAGAAAGAATAAAAACCAGTGGAAAGGAAGAAATTCACAAAATGCAGTCTGTGTTTTTGATATGCTTGAAGGCCAGAAAATAGGTGACATTGTGGACGTTTTTGTCTATGGTAATACACAGGGCACACTTTTAGGAAGAACTGCCGAATAATTTTAAAGCCTTGATAAAAACGGTTTGTTTCTTTGCCTTATTTTCTTTCGTGCTGATGTCTTGTCAGACCGAAAAAATGTTAAGTAAATATCCCGCAACGGTAGGAGATATTGAATTTGATGAAAAACTGGATGATCCTGCTTTTAAAAAATGTGCTCCTGAAAAACTGATCAGTCTCCAGTATTATTATGGAACAAAAGGATTTGCCTATCAAGGAGAGAAACTGGCCATTATAGAAAAACTGCAAAATGAAAAAATATCTTCCGAAAGTAAAATGAACGGTTATATTACCGTAAGATTTTTAGTAAATTGTGAAGGAAAAACAGGACTGTTCAGAGTTCAGCAGATGAATGCCGATCTGAAAGAAACAGCTCCGGATAAAGAACTGGGAGACAGGTTGCTGCGGTTTACAAAATCGCTGGACGGCTGGATGCCGAAAGAGATAAAAGGTTTTAAAACAGGCTATTATCAGTATTTAACCTATAAAATTGAAAATGGAAAAGTTTCAGAGGTATTACCTTAGCTTTTTGTTGCTTATCGTTTACACCAATACTATTGCACAGGTTAACTGTAACGCAGTAGAGGGTGAGAACTGCAAAAAAGCGTGCGGGTTATACAACTGGGCTTCAGACTGGCAGGGCAGCCGGGAATCACAGGAAGCTTTCGATAAAGCCATTGGCCTATGTCCCGATTTCTCCAATTCCTATATGGAAAAAGCCGTTCCATATCTTAAAAACGGGGATTTTGTAACCTGGAAAATACTCATAGATAAAGCCGTTGCCGTAGATCCTAAAATGCACTTAGGCTACAGAGGCTGGTGCAAATTCCAGTTTTTGCGGGATTACAAAGGTGCTGTTCAGGACTTGGAAGAACTGGAAAAATACTATCCTGAAGATCTTGGAAGATCTTTAAACGGAGATTATCATTTAGAGGTGGTGAAGGCCATGTCTTACAGTGCTTTAGGGCAAAAAGGAAAAGCCGTAGGGATCATTGAAAAGCTCCTTGCATCCAAAGGTTATTTCAAAGGCATGTATGACCACTACCAGCTGGGAGTGACTTATTTTGAGCTGGGCAGATACGACGAAGCCTTAGAAAATTTTGAAAAGCAGAGCAAAGAATACAACTTTGCCGAGAATATATATTTTAAAAGTAAAGTTTCTAAAATCAGAAACAAAGATTATTTGGATTTAAAAAAGTTAGCATTAATGACTTATGATGAAGGAAAGACCATGAAAGATGTCTACACTCATCACTTCAACAAAATCTACAGAAAACAGATCGAGGAGCTGTAGATTATTAAATCAATAATCAAAAATTTACTTATGAGCAACGACTTACAAAACATAAAAAACCGCTTTGGAATTATTGGGAATTTCCCGGCACTGAACCGCGCTTTAGAAAAGGCAATCCAGGTTGCCCCTACGGATATTTCCGTTCTGGTGATTGGGGAAAGTGGTGTCGGAAAAGAATTTATCCCGAAAATCATCCATTCCGAATCCAAAAGAAAACATCAGCCCTATATCGTGGTCAATTGTGGTGCAATTCCCGAAGGAACCATTGATTCTGAGCTTTTCGGCCATGAAAAAGGAGCATTTACCGGAGCTACGGCGACCAGAAAAGGATATTTTGAGGTGGCAGACGGTGGAACGATCTTCCTTGATGAGGTAGGAGAGCTTCCCCTGCAGACCCAGGTCCGTCTTTTGAGAGTATTGGAAAGTGGTGAATTCATGAAAGTAGGTTCCTCCCAGGTTCAGAAAACCAATGTGAGAATCGTGGCGGCTACCAACGTCAATATGATGAAGGCCATTCACGACGGGAGATTCCGTGAAGACCTGTTTTACCGTCTGAATACTGTGCAGATCGACATGCCGCCTTTAAGAGAAAGAAAAGGGGATGTTCATTTGCTATTCAGAAAATTCTCTATAGACTTTGCAGAGAAATACAGAATGCCGGAACTGGAGCTGGAGCCAAGCGCCGTTCATTATATTGAAAATTATAGTTTCCCGGGGAATATCCGCCAGCTGAGAAATTTGGTGGAACAGATGACCGTAGTAGAGAGAAACAGGCGGGTAACGGTAGAGAAGCTTGCCGAATACATTCCTATGGAAACCCATCTCCCGATGGTTGTCAATAACCAAAGTGCCCAGAAGCAGAATGATTTCGGGAGCGAAAGAGAAATTATGTATAAAATTCTCTTTGACATGAGGAGTGATATCAATGACTTAAAATCCCTGACCTCAGAACTTCTCAAAAACAGAGGCACAGCCGAGCTTAGCAACCAGGAGAAAAATCTGATCAACAGAATCTATTCTGCGGAACAGGCTCAGCCAGCCAGCCAGAATTCATTGCTGTATTTCGAAGACAAATCACCCGTGGTACAGTCTGCACCCACTATTATCTCGAATGATAATGACAGCTATGAAGATATAGAAGATATAGAAATAGAAGAAAACAGGCCGGAATCCTTATCCCTTCAGAATAACGAAAAAGATTTAATAATCAAGGCGTTAGAGAAGCATAAAGGACGCAGAAACAGAGCCGCAGACGAGCTTGGGATTTCACAGAGAACTTTATACAGGAAAATAAAACAGTATAACTTAGAAGATTAATAAACAGGAATGAAGAATTTGGAATTACTTCCCGTTCGTAAAAATCATTTCCCTGCTTGGAATACCGGCATGCGGAATAAGAATGCTGTTTTCCATACCTTTGGGAATCTGTATGAAATAAGCGGCCTCTAAAGATGTATTGGAGCCTGAAAATCAAAAATGGTATGAGTAAATTAAAAATAATAGTTGGGTTGGTAATTCTTTCACTGTTTCACCAGTGTTATTCTTTTACGGGGTCATCACTGACGGATGAAAAGACCGTTCAGATCAATGAATTTCCGAATAATGCAGCACTTGTGAATCCCAGCCTTTCCCAGCAGTTTTCTACAGATATCCAGAATCGGTTTCTGCAGAGAACCACATTAAAAGGAACAAAGTCAAATCCTGATATTTTGATTGAAGGTGAAATTTCCGATTACAATTTTTCACCCACAACAATCAGTTCCAATACAACGACAAATCCTTCGGGAGGCGTATTACAGCAGGCACAGAGCAAGCTTACGATTAGTGTAAAAGTACATTATGAAAACAAAATACATCCGGATTCCAGCTTCGACAGAACCTATTCGGATGAAGTGGTTTACAACAGTGACCTGAGCCAGAGCCAGATAGAAACTTCCCAGGTGAAGCTTGTGACAGACAGAATTATTAATAAGATATTTAACGATATTGTAGCCAATTGGTAAGATGAATCCCAGAGTTTTAGAATTATTAAAGAACCCCAAAAATATACAGTCAGAAGACCTAGGTCTTTTGAAAGAAGAAATCCATGCCTTTCCTTATGTTCAGAATATAAGGGCACTTCATTTGTTTGGGGTACACCTTTATGACAAAGAAAACTATCAGAAAGAACTTTCAACAACCGCGGCTTATACAACCGATAAAAAGCTACTTTATCAGCTGATCAACGGGAAGATTGTGCGGGAACCCAAAACAGAAAAGGCAGAAGACAGGCCGGCTTCTAAAACACCTGAAAAACAGGTAAAATATTCTTATAAAGAGAAGACATTCCCGATAAAAAGAGAGAAGCCTGCAGAAACAAAGAAGGATAAATATGAAGAGGCGGCCAATATGATACAGCCTCCGAAGGAAATCAGGCATATTCATGTCAACGGGGAAAGAAACAGGATTCTCTTTGAAGGAGAAGAAGATTTCCTTGATAAAACCGATTCCGAAGTAATAGATCTGGAATCTACACTGGAATCAGGAGTGATAGTAACTCACAAAACAGAACCTGTTACAGAAAATCTTACCGTAGAGAATGTAGAAAAGCCAGTTACGGATAATAATGAACGGGTTGAAGATTCAGAAGCGGGAGTAGAATTTACCCCTGAATTGATTGTTGAAGAAGATAAAATGGACAGCCCCGCAGAAGAGCTGGAAATTAATAAAGAAAGCGAGGTAAGCTTCCATGAAGTGGAAACATTGGCACCCGAAACAGAAGCAGTTCAGGAGCCGGAAGAAAATGAAGCCGTTGAAACGGAGTCAGTTGATGAATCAGTGAATGAGGAAGAGATACCTGAACCCGATGATGAGATCAGTTTCCACGGGATGGATGAATTCCTGCCGGATGTTAAGATCCAGGGAAATAGTGATGATACAGCGGTAGCTGCTGAAATTTCTAAACCGAATGTTAATAAGCATGAGGAAGAAATGAGACGCCTGATTGAAGAAGTGGAGAAAAAAATGAAAGAAGCACAGCCAGCTCCGAAAGTTGAAAATGAAGAACCGGAAACAGCCGATGACGAAATCAGTTTTGCAGAAACCCAAAGCTTTCATTTCTGGTCCAATGAAAAAGAAGACCCAACAGCTGAAGAAGCTGCTGAAACGGTAGAATCTGTAAAAGAACAGCCAATACAGCACGAAGAACCTGTAGAAATAGAAGAAAAAGCAAAAGAGCAGGAAACGGCTGTTCAGGAAGCTTCAGGCTGGAAACCTATGAGCCTGGACTCCAATCTGCCGGATTCTATGATCAGCAAGGAAAACCCGGCTCCATCTAAGCCAGAAACACCTAAAGAGGACGAAATCCCGGCTATACAAGAGAAACAGCATGAAACAGTTCCGCAAATTGCTGACGAGCCCCAAAAAGCCCATGAAACAGCCTTAGAAGATAAACTTCAGGTTGCTGAAGAAAAAATCCCTGAAACTGAAGAAGAAAAACATGAAGAAATTGAGAATTCAGAACCACCTGCCGAAACAAAAACGCCTAAAGAAGAAGCCCCTGTTATGAATGTTTCTTTCTTTGGTACAGATATTTCAAGCCTGGCAGCAAAAAAAGAGACTGCTCAGGAAATTAAAACTGAAAACACAGAGCAAACACCGGCTGACAGTAATGTTTCCGGATTTATCAATACCTGGCAGAGCTGGCTTAAAATAGACAGGGCAGCAGAAGAAGCTGTTGAGCAGGAAAAAACTCCGGTTCAGGAAAAAGTTATTGAAGCCTTTATTGAAAATAACCCGAGAATCAGTCAGTTAAGAGATGAAAGCACCTACGTTGTCAAGGAAAAGAATGATGATATCTCCCATTTGATGACAGAAACACTTGCCAATCTTTACTTCGAGCAGAAACTCTACACCAAAGCCATCAAGGCATTTGAAATTCTGATCAATAAAACCCCTGAAAAAAAGAAATATTTCCAATCCAAAATCCAGGAAATAAAAGATTTCAGAAGTAAAAGCTAAACAGGGTAACAAAAATATTAAAGGCTGATCACAGAAGTGTGTTCAGCCTTTATTTTTATATATCATTAGCCACATTTTTCCTACCACGCAGTTTCCGCCATGCTTTCCGTCCCAAGATAACCACCAGAATAATCAGAATAATTGCAAAAACAGCTGCAATAACCGGCGCAGCCATCGCAAGTATAGCCATCACGCCTGCTCCTGCAGTTTCAGTGGTTCCAACTACAGAATTCCCTAAGCCGCCCGTTGTCGCAGTAGAAGCCGCCCTGATCCCCGCAAAACCTGAACTGATCGTAGCTGCCGTCCCGCCTCCTGCAATTAATGCAAGCGCCCACTGCGGAAAAGTTCCCAGATCTGCAAACTGGCTGGCAAATAAAACGGAGCCCGCTACAGTAGCCAGCGGAACCGAGATCGTATCCAGCAAATGATCTACAAAAGGAATATAGTACGTGAGAATCTCAGCAATAGTGGCAATTCCGGTAGTAATAAGGGCTGGAAGCCCCGCAAGCCATTCAAAATGCTCATTCATCGGGATCCAGTGAAAATAAGAAGCAAGGCTTACCGCAAACATCGGCAGAAAAACCCGGAAACCTGTAGCCGCTGCCAGTCCTATACCGATAAAGGCACTGATGATGTAAGGAAAATAGGGAACATGATCTAACATTTTAATTTTCAGATTTATTGTTTCCCCTAAAATTACAAAAACTATGCAAGATTTTGTAAAAATTTACACTCCAGCCTAATTTATGGCAACCTTTATCCAATCATCTGCGAAAATCTGTGTGATCCGTGGTTAAAAAATAATCAGAAATATTTAAAATAGGTCTCCCACAGATTTCTCAGATCATTCGGATTTTTACGCTTTAAATATCAGATAAACCCTAAATCTAATTAGTATTCATGTTACACTGTCAGATTATTAGATTGTTACATTATCAAGACTTCTTCTGCATCTGGCAAAGCTTGATAAACTGCTCTTCCACCTCCTGAAACTTAGCAGGCATTTCAGAAGAAACCCAGAACATCATAGCCAGTGTTTTCTCTCCGAAAGCCTCTTTAAACAGATCCTTATTAAGGCGGTAACACTCCCTTAAAAGCCTTTTTACCCGGTTTCGGTGTACGGCTTTTTTGAAATATCTTTTAGAAACAGATACGCCGAACTTAAGACTTTCTACCTCCAGATTGGGTTTGTCCTTCAGAATGATGATTCTCAGATTTCCGCAGGTCCTCCACTTACCTTTATCAAAAAGTAAAGCAATCTCAGTATTTTTTTTGAGTTTTTCCTCTCTGGAGTATTTGAAGTTCTGCATTAATCTTGTTTCACTAAATAATTAATCACTTCAGCTGCTGCGTACAACCCGAAGATGGCAGGAATATAGCTTACCGTGCCGTAGAAAGACCTTTTGTAATTGGCTCCATCAGTCAGTTTCAGGCTTTCCTCCTGCTGAAGTTCATTGGAGAAAACACATCTGAAGCCCTTATTGATCTTTTCTTTTTTAAGTCTTTTTCTGATTTGTCTGGCCAGGAAACAATTCTGCGTTTTGCTGATGTCTCTCACCATTACCTTACTGGGATCCGTCTTTCCACCGGCTCCCATAGAACTGATGAGTTTTATTTTCTTTCTTTTGGCTGCTTTTATTAAACATAGTTTTGGGGTAACGCTGTCGATGCAGTCCAGAATATAATTAAACTTATCCGACTCAAGAACTTCATCCATTCTTTCCGGATTAAGAAATTCATTGATCTTAGTCAGATTAAGTCCGGGGTTGATGTCCAGAAGTCTTTCTGCAACCACTTCCACTTTATGCTTTCCTACCGTAGAATGCAGGGCTGGAAGCTGCCTGTTAATATTCGTGATATCTACTGTATCACCATCTACAATCGTCATGTTTCCTACCCCCGATCTGGCTAGAAATTCTGCGGCAAAAGAACCTACTCCTCCCAAACCTATCACCAGGACATTTGCCTTATTAAGCTTTTCTAATCCCTCTTCTTTGATCAGGAGTTCCGTTCTCTCCAGCCAGTACTTATCCATTCTTTATCGTGTCTAAATTTTCTAAAATGTGTTCATTCAGTTTTTCCAAAGAAATACCCTTTAACTCCGAAATTTTTGAATATAATTCCTCTATGTTAAAATCCTCATTGTCAGTTTCTAAAAACAGTCTGTCCAAAGGAGTATTCCTTGCAATATCCTGCAAAGATAGATGATACAAAACAGCTTTTCCAAAACTCAAATAAAAATTATTTTTCAGCAGGTCTTCTGCGATACGCTGTTTTTTATTAAAACCATGAATGATAACCGCCTGTTCCGCTTTCTTTTTAAACGAAATCACCTCGTAAAATTTTCTTACACAGTGGATGATCAGAGGTTTTTTCACCTCATTCGAAATAATGATCTGCCTCCGGAAAACCTGTTCCTGAATACTCTGGCGCACAGGAACTATGGAATCCAGTCCGCATTCGCCGATAGCCAGACAGTTTCCCGAAATATTTGATTCCAGCCAGCTGAACTGCTCCTCTATAGAATCCACAAGAATGTCTTTAGGATGTATGCCTATGGAGTAAGGGGAATCCGGCGGATCCGATCCAAAATTTATATTGTAAATCCCATACGGACGATTCTTCTTATGATGGTGAAAATCAAAAAAATCCATTTACAAAAGTACAATTATTAGAAATTAATTTAAATCATTAAACGAACGTTTATAAATTTGTTAAAAATTTCTTAACTTTACTCAAAGTGCACTTCATGAGAAAAAAATTTACAGAAAAACAGATCCATATCTTGGATATTGCAGAGGAGCTTATTGCCAGAAAGGGGTACGAAGGAACCTCCGTAAGGGATATCTGCTCGAAAGCAAACATCAATGTGGCGATGATTTCCTATTACTTCGGTTCCAAGGAAAAAATGATGTCCTACCTCTATCAGTACCGCGTGCTGAAAACCAGGGAGAATTTTTCTGAATTTGCAGACACCATCAAGGACGGCAAACCGGAAATGCAGCTGAGAGAAATCATAAAATATATTGTTTCCCAGCTATTTAAATACAATTACTTCCACGGTTTTGTGACGCAGGAACTCAGACATACAGAAAACCTAAAAGACGAATTGCTGGATTTTTATCAGCTGTTTGTCAGGAAACTGGACGATGTCATCAAAAAAGGAGTTGCTTCAGGAGTATTTACCTTTACACCGAAACCTGAAGATATCCTTACCATGATCATTGGCTCTACATTATTCGTCATCCGGAATAAAAACTTCTATGAGCTGTATGTACCGAGTAAAAATGAAGAAGCTTATGCCAAAGAAGCAGAGAAAAAAGTAAGAATGAATCTTTTACTCAGTGTTTTTGCAATTTTGGGATACGCTGCAGACTAAATTTACGTTAAATATTCATAAAAAAAAATCTATTGACAAAAAAGTTATATTTTTGCAAATTAGTAAATCGGCCGTATAATCCGAAAACTGTTGAATTTTTTATATGAAAAAATATATTTTAGGTCTTCTTGCAGTGGCAGTTATTTCCTCATGCGTAAGCCAGCAGGAAAAAGCAATGAAGAGTGCTGACAAGAATTTTATCTTAAAGGCAGCTAATGAAAATTTTGCCAAAAAAAAGTGGAAAAACGCATTGGCACTATATGACAGGCTTACTAACCTCGTAGCAGGAACAGATGACTTTCCTAATGTAGGTTTTAATACTGCTTATGCCAATTATTATGACAAGAACTATAAGCTGGCAGGACATCAGTTTAAAAACTTTGCCGTAAACTTCCCTAAAGACCCAAGAGCAGAAGAGGCGGCTTATATGTCTGCATTATGCTACTATGAAGGTTCTATGGATTATAACCTGGATCAGTCTACCACAGAAACAGCGATCAATGAGCTTCAGGATTTCTTAACCAATTATCCAAACTCTGAGAGATCTAAAAATATCGGTCAGTTAATTGATGAACTGACGTATAAACTGGAGTTCAAAGCATACGAAAACGCAAGACAGTACTTCAAAATGGGTGAATACAAAGCGGCCAACGTAGCTTTTGAAAACGTACTGGAAGATTTTCCAAGTACAAAACTTCGTCCGAAGATTTATGATTTTATCATGAAATCACGCTATGAACTGGCTTTAAAATCCGTTTATGATCTTAAAGATGAGCGTATAGAAAGTGCTCTGGCTTATACAAAACTGGTAGAAAAGGAACTTCCGAATACGGAATATTCTAAAACGGCAGCAGATCTTAGGGTGAAGCTTACGAAAGAAAAAGAAAACTTTGTTGTCGTTAAAAAACAGACAGAAGCAAGAATTGCAACGTTAACGGCAAGACAGAAAAAAGAGGCTGATAGAATGGCAGAAAAGAATAAAACTGAGGAGCAGATCAAAGATCAGATCAGTAATGAGAAGAAAGCAATGCAGATCCAGAGGGACAGTGCGGCACTTCAGACCCCTCCGCCGGCTGCCACTTTCAAGATCCAAAGATAATTCGTAAATTTGCCATCTTATTAATAAAATAATTTTCTCAAAATGAGTGTAAAAGATACAAAAGCAGAAGTAAATACTATTACTTACGATAAAGACAAGATTGAAGATAAGGTAGGTTCAATCTATGAAGCTATTGTTATCATGGGAAAGAGAGCAGAGCAGATCAATGCGGAGATCCGTACGGAGCTTCACAATAAATTGGACGAATTTGCTGTGCACAATTCTACATTGGAAGAAGTTTTCGAAAACAGAGAGCAGATTGAAATCTCCAAACATTACGAAAAGCTTCCTAAGCCTACTTCTATTGCTATCGAAGAATGGCTGAATGAAGATATCTATTTCAGAAAGACAGAAGACAGAAAATAATCATTTGTGTTTTTTATATAGAAAGGTCATAAGGGAATTCGGTTCTTTTATGACCTTTGTCTGTTTATACCCGTCTTTGTGCGAAAAAATAAGTAATTTAGTATCTCAAAAATTAAAACTAAATGAGTGTTTCCGGTAAAAAGATACTTATCGCTGTTTCCGGGGGAATTGCAGCCTATAAAATTCATTTCCTGATCCGGGATTTTGTAAAAAAAGGAGCAGATGTTCAGGTAATTATGACGCCTGATGCAGAACAGTTTGTAACGAAGTTAAGCCTTTCTACCCTTTCCAGAAAACCTGTGTATTCAGATTTTTATGGCGATAACGGTACCTGGAACAGTCATGTAGAAATGGCCTTGTGGGCAGATGTAATGATCGTTGCCCCTTGCACCGCCAATACACTGGCCAAGATGATCCACGGAATGTGTGACAATCTGGTAATTGCCACCTACATGTCAGCAAAATGCCCCGTATTCATCGCTCCGGCAATGGATCTTGATATGTATGCGCATCCTTCCACCAAACAGAATATTGAATTGGCAGAAGATTACGGACATATCATCATTCCCGCAGAAACCGGTGAGCTGGCCAGCGGCCTGATCGGGCAGGGAAGGATGGCAGAGCCTGAAACTATTTTCAGAACTGTTGATAACTTCTTTACTTCCGGAAATCAAAGCAAAAGCCTGGAGGGAAAAATAGTGCTTATCACAGCGGGACCTACCTACGAGGCCCTTGATCCGGTGAGGTTTATAGGTAATCATTCCTCCGGGAAAATGGGATTTTCACTGGCAGAAGAAGCCTCAAAAAGAGGAGCGGAAGTTATTCTGATCTCCGGACCGAGCTCACAGAAAACCGATGATAAAAATATTCAGCTTCATAAAGTAACCTCTGCCAAAGAAATGCTGAATAAAGTTTTTGAATTTTATGACCGTGTGGATATCGGTATTGCAAGCGCTGCAGTAGCAGATTATGCGCCGAAAGAAGTAGCGAAGGAGAAAATTAAAAAGAATGATGATAGTTTAACCATCGAACTGGTTAAAAATCCGGATATCCTTAAAACAATGGGCGAAAAGAAAACCCATCAGTTTCTGGTCGGTTTTGCACTGGAAACCCAGAATGAAGAAGAAAATGCCAAAGGAAAGCTGGAAAAGAAAAACCTTGATATGATTGTTCTGAACTCCCTCCGGGACGAAGGAGCCGGCTTTAAAAATGACACCAATAAAATCAAAATATTTACCAGAACAGAAAAAAAAGAATTTGACCTGAAATCTAAAGATGAAGTAGCCGCTGATATTCTGGATTTTGTTGAGGCTCAACTTTTAAAATAATTTTAATAAATTTCCGTTCTCAATTTTTAACTAAATAATGAAAAAAATCATAAGCCTATTCCTGCTGCTTTTTATATACAACCTGAGTTTTTCCCAGGAACTGCTTGCAACGGTACAGATCAACTCCCAGCAGCTGGGAGGAAGTAACCAGCAGGCCTATAAATCCCTGGAAAAAAGTCTGAGAGACTTTATCAATAACACCAGCTGGACAGGGAAAAAACTTCAGAATTTCGAAAAGATCAAATGTAATTTTGCGGTCGTTATTGCTGAAAGAGACGGAAACCGGTTCAAAGGAAGTATTGTGATCCAGGCAGTTCGTCCCGTATTCAATACCAGCTACGAATCTCCGCTCATCAACCTTCAGGACCAGAGGTTTGCCTTTGAATATGTGGAAAATGAAAACCTGGTATTCAATGAAAGACAGTTCTCCGGAAAAAACCTGATTGATGTGATAAGCTTTTACGTATACGTCATCCTGGGTTACGATGCAGACAGCTTCCAGTCTATGGGCGGAACACAGTGGTTCTCCAAAGCCCAGCAGATTGCCCAGAATTCCCAGAACAGGAACTATGAAGGGTGGAATGTCATCAACGAGCCGCGGAGCCGTACCATACTCATCAATGAAATCATCAACCCGAACTGGAGCCAATTGCGATCCACCATGTATACCTATCACAGGGCAGGCCTGGATAATCTCTTCAATCAGGATCAGACGGCAGCCAAAAAAGTGATTTTTGATGCCCTGATGCAACTGAAAACATATGAAAACTCTTTCCAGCAATCCTTTTATTTCAATCTGTTTCTCGATAATAAAAGTGATGAGATCTTCAATGTTTTCAATTCCGGGAATAACGGAGGACTCGTTATGAATGACCTTAAACAACTGATGATGACCCTTTCTCCAAAAAATTCGGAAAACAAATGGAATAAGTGGAAATAAAGATCCTTTGCTTTAAGTCATTGAATACTTAATTCTAAATTCTATATTTGCATTACCCAAAGTAATCAGCTATTATCCATGCTTTCGAGAATTTATATTAAAAATTTTGCCTTGATTGATACCCTTGAAGTATCACTGAATAACGGTTTGCAGGTAATCACCGGGGAGACCGGAGCGGGTAAATCCATTATTTTAGGGGCCTTAAGGCTGATTCTCGGTGAAAGGGCAGAATTAAAATCTATTTCAAAATCAGAAGAAAAAAGCATTGTAGAAACTGAATTTGACTTAAATAACCAGTTCAAAAAATTCTTTATCGAAAATGATCTCGACTATGAGCATCAGACCATCATAAGAAGGGAAATTCTTCCTTCCGGAAAATCCAGGGCATTCATCAATGATGTACCGGTAACCCTTGATGTGCTTAAAGAATTATCCTCAAAACTCATTGATATTCATTCACAGTTTGAAACCTCAAACCTTTTCACATCAGAATATCAGTTTAAAATTATTGACGGACTTTCTGAAAATAAAAAGGGAATTGAAGACTATCAGAACGAATTCTCGGATTTCCAGAGTTTAAAAATACAGCTTAAAAAACTTCAGACCCGGCTTTCTGAAAACAGAAAAGAAAGCGATTACAAAGAGTTTTTACTGAACGAATTAGAGGAAATTAAATTAGATGATGTAGATTATGAAGATCTGCAGAACCAGCTTTCCGTCCAGGAAAATGCTGAAATGATCTCTGAAAACCTCGTCCAGATCCTTTCAAGATTTCATCAGGAAGAAGTCGGAATTCTTTCTTTCTTCAACGAAGCCAAAAACAAGCTTTCACGGATTTCTGAAGTTTCAAACAGCTTTTCAGAACTTGATGAAAGACTGGAAACTTCTTTCGTTGAACTGAAAGATATTATTTCTGAACTTGAAAACGAATCGGAAAGAATAGAAATCAACCCGGCCAATCTTGCCGTCCTTGTTGAGCTTAATAATAAGATCAACAACCTGTTTCTGAAGCACAATGTTTCCGGGATCAGCGAATTGAAAGAACTCAGAGACCAGCTGTCGGGCGAACAGAAAGGAGCTTCGGAACTGGAAGACCACATTGCCGAGATCGAAGAAAATATCTCTGTAAAAGAAAAAACACTTCAGGTTCTTGCCGGAAAACTCTCAAAAAACAGAAAAAAATTCGTTCCTGTTTTCATTAAAAAAGCCGAAGCACTTCTAAAGCAATTAGGTCTCGAAAAAGCTAAGGTGGATATTGAACTTCAGGATACATCTGAATTTAATGCATACGGAAAAGAAAACATCCGGCTACTCTTCCAGGCCAACTCAGGTTTCCCTTTAAAGCCTATTCAGACTGCTATTTCCGGCGGTGAAAGGTCCAGGGTAATGCTTGCCGTGAAAAAGATCATTGCCGAGAGTGATGAGCTTCCAACCCTGATCCTGGATGAAATTGATACCGGTGTTTCCGGAAAAGTAGCAGAAGAGATTGGAAACCTGATGAGAGAAATGGCCAAGGATATGCAGCTTATCGTTATTTCCCACCTGGCACAGGTTGCGGCCAAAGGAAACAACAATTATAAAGTGGTGAAACGTGATATTTCCGGCAAAACACAATCCACCATCATCCCTCTGAACGACGAAGAAAAACTGAACGAAATTGCCCAGCTTCTTTCCGGAAGTAAAATTACCGAGGCGGCTTTGGCACAGGCGAAAGAATTAATAGGTTAAAAAAAACTGTAACATATTTTACATTATATTGACTAATATAAAAAACTAAAATATGTTTCTAAAGTTCCTGAGGCTTGAAATTAAAAGCTTTTTCCGTGGTACTTCTGTAGGCCTGAACCTTACCATGAAGATCCTTCGTTTTATAGGAATCATTTATTTTATGGCATGCCTTGCAGGAGGTGCTTTTGCGATATTCTTCTACGTACGTAATGAAATGCACCAGGATCCCTTAAAATTGGTTTCAAAATTTTTAGTGATCGCCTGGGCGGTAGACCTGATCTTAAAGTATATCTGGCAGGAAATGTCAACTCAAAACATCAAACCGTTCCTGACCCAGAATATTCCGAAGAATACACTGGTTAATTACATGCTTGTTAAAACCTTTCTTTCGGCATTAAGCTGGCTGAATTCTTTATTCTTTATTACATTTTCGGTCATTGCAATGGTCAACGGGTATAGCGTTATCAATGTTTTGACTTGGCTGATCGGGATTTCTTTTTTATTTTACCTTAATAACTTTATCAACATCCTGTTTAATAATAAAGAAACCATTGTCATTGTTATAGGCTGCTTATTTGCTGCGGTGGCTGGTCTTGGGTATTATAATGTCATACCCGTACTTTCTTATTCCGAGAAGTTTATCTATGGTTTTTACAAAAATCCTTACCTTATTGTAATTCCCGTTATGCTGTTTTTCATCCTTTGGAGAATCTGTTTTAATTATGTTCGTAAAGAATTTTATCTGGATCAGGGCCTGGAAGCTAAAAAACAGTTGGGAAAAACAGAAAATATTGCTTTCTTAAACAAATATGGCGTCATTGGTACCTTCATCAACAATGATATTAAAATGCTTAGACGTAATAAAGTAACAAAAGGTATTCTGATCGGGAGTTTTTTCTTCCTTTTTTACGGAATGCTGATGTATACTTCCACGGTCTATAAAACACCAGCCATGATGATGTTTATGGGGCTGTTTGTAACAGGAGGCTTCCAGTTTCTCTTTGGGCAGCGGGTTCCGGCTTTCGACAGTTCCTATTATCCGCTGATGATGACGCTGAATGTTCCGTATAAAGAATACCTCAAGGCAAAATGGTGGCTGATCAATATCGTGACGGCAGTTTCGGTAGTTATTGCATTGTTCTATGCTTATTTCGGCTGGGAAGTTTATATAACGTTTTTTGCAGCAGGGCTTTATAATATCGGAGTTAATTCTCAGCTTACCTTATGGTCAGGAGCGTTTAATAAGACCCAGATTGACCTTAATTCAAAAGAGAAAAGACTAGGACAGAAAAACAGCTTTAACCTGAAGGCTATTCTCCTTCTGATTCCTAAAATGCTGCTTCCGATGGGCGTTTTTGCCCTCTCAAAATACTTCTTTGGAATGACGGCCGGAGTTGTAAGCATTGCGGTTTTAGGACTTGCAGGATTCCTGTTCAGAGAAAAAATATTCGATATCATCGTAAAACAATATAAAAGCGAAAAGTACAGTACACTGGACGCGTTTAAAAACAAAGGCTAAACTATGATTACTATCAGTAACTTATCCAAAACATACGGAACTGCCACAGTTCTTAATATTGAGCATCTTGAAATTCCTAACGGTGAAACATTCGGGCTGGTAGGAAACAACGGGGCAGGAAAAACCACACTTTTCAGTCTTATGCTTGATCTCATTCAGCCTACCACGGGCTTTGTAAGCATCGAAAACATTAAGGTGAATGAGTCTGAAGCCTGGAAAAATAAAGTCTCTGCTTTTGTAGATGATACTTTCCTGATCGGCTATCTCACACCGGAAGAATATTTCTATTTTATCGGTGAACTGAGGGGACAGAATAAAGCTTCCATAGATGAATTTCTAAAACCTTTTCATGACTTTTTTAACGGGGAAATCCTCAATTCCGGAAAGTACGTCCGTGATCTTTCAAAAGGAAACCAGAAGAAAGTAGGAATTGTAGGAGCTCTTATTGGAAATCCGGAAATTATCATCCTTGATGAACCTTTTGCGAACCTGGATCCTTCCACCCAAATCAAACTGAAAAACCTGATTAAAGAACTTTCAAAGCAGGACGGGGTTACTTTCCTGATCTCGAGCCATGATCTTTCACATACCACGGAAGTATGCAACAGAATCGTTGTGGTGAACAAAGGACAGCTTGTAAAAGATACCATGACGAATCCTGAAACATTGAGAGATCTTGAACAGTATTTTGCAGATCAGGTTTCTGCACCTTCAGCAGTTTAATTAGATTAAAAACAATGAGCATAGAATCCCAGAACGTTACGGATTACCCTAACAGCAACACGATTTTCATGGTGTGGAAACTGAATGACAGCCCACAGCTGAAAGACGTTTTTCAACAGCTTTGTGCATTGGTTCTCAATCTTAATAATTCAGTTTTTAACAGGTTTCCGGACAGCCGGGCGAGCTGTGTCATGGGAATCGGCAGTGAAGGCTGGAAAAAATTGGAGCTTCCCACTCCGTTGCCTAAAGAATTGATCAGTTTTGAAGAAATTAAAGGAGTAAAGTATACCGCTGTTTCCACACCGGGCGACCTTCATTTTCATCTGAGAGCAGACAATAAGAGCATTATTTTCGATATGGGCATAGAAATCTCAAAACTGTTAAGCCCTGTTGCAGAAAGTATTCTTGAAATCCATGGATTTAAGTATTGGGATGCCCGTTCTATTCTTGGTTTTGTAGACGGAACAGAGAACCCGCACGGGGAAGACCGCGATTATTTTGCAAAAATAGGAGACGAAGACCTGCCGTATAAAGGAGGAAGTTACCTGTTTGTCCAGAAATACCTCCACAATATGGATGCATGGAAAAGTCTTTCCACGGAAGAACAGGAAAAAGTTATAGGAAGATCAAAAGAAAATGACATTGAAATGTCAGATGCCGTGAAACCCTCCAACTCTCATATTGCTTTAGCTAATATTGAAGGTGAAAATGGCGAAGAGCTAAAGATTGTAAGAGATAATATGCCTTTTGGAAGCCCTTCTTCCAATGAATTCGGGACGTATTTCATTGCTTATTCAAGTACATTCAGCACGACAAAGAAAATGCTGAGGAATATGTTTATCGGAGATCCTGCGGGCAATTACGACAGGATTTTGGATTTCAGTACAGCGGTTACGGGAACACTTTTCTTTGTTCCCACAAGAAATATGCTGGATGAGTTTTCAGGATAAAAAAGGCTAAAGACTATAAGGTTTTGCTTATTAAGAATTTTTATATTTTTCTTTAGCCATTTCTTTTTGACGATAGTATTCTAGTTTTTCTTCGGGAGTCATTAACTCTAATTTTAATGCCCTGATTTCTTCAGTATTAGAATAGTATTCTTTGTATTCAATTTCATTATCCTTTTTAAATTTATCTAAATCTTTTGGAGCGTCAAAGAATAGTTTTTCTCTTAAAACCTCGTTTCTTGATAATAGGTAATCCAATCTCTGTTTTTTTTCTTTATTTTCCATCTTTATTTTTCAATTAATTTAATAAACATTATATTTTCACTTGGGCTAATTGGACTTGGCATAGGTTTCATTTCTTCAACAATAAACTTTGTATTACTCTTAAATAGAATTTCTTTTTCAGCAGGTATTTTTGAAGTTGCTTCTATGTTTTTCCCATTTTTTCCTGTAATTTTTATTAAAATATTAAAACCTGCATCATCAAACATCATTTCTTCTGCTGACATATAATCATAAGTAGAAGATGTAAACCCTTTCTTCTCTATTGTTTTACCTATTGCATATTCTTTACTCACCATTTCAGGAGACATTTTTTCTAATCTATAGAAAGTTGATGAGCTGGTTTTTGGCAATTTCTTCAAAGCATTATTGAGCAACTCTTTATACACTTTATACTCTTCCGTCATTGTGATTTCTCCTCTTATAGCCCTGTTTAAACCAGAATAATATCCTGATGTGTAAAGCCTTACAGCCGCTTCCTCTTCCAAAGATAAATATTTTGCCATATATCTAGTGTTTGAAAGTTCAACTAATATTTTCTGAAAAGCGGGATTTTCTCCTAAGATCTTTAAATATTTGGAATATCTCAATTTTGCCGCTAAAGAAGAAAAGCTTTTAAAAGCAACCAATTCAAATTCAGGCAATAACCCTGCTGTAATATTTTCCAAAATTGCCCAACGGTCTTCATCTATGTGTTTTTCAGTAAAATAATTAGCAACAATTGTAGGTATGAAATAATCTCCTTTATCATCTGGTATTTTTAATGGAGTAAAGGCATAATTGATACCTAATGTTTCAGAACTGCTTTCTGAAGGTGCTTGATTTCCATTTTCATAAGAATGAATGGTAAAACCAACCTCAAATTTCTTTTCTTTTTCCAAAAAGCCACTCCAGTAAACAAATCTGTTTTCAACAACGCCATTTTTAAAGATATCTTTCATTTCAAGAGAATAACTAATTGCATTTTGGTAATCAGAATCTTTCCAAGCTTTGCGCCCAACTTTAGATAATTCAATAATAAAATCTTCAAGATATTTAGCCTCAATTTTATTCAAAACTTTTCTTACCACATCAGGATTATTATTAATTTGATTACCCCACCAAACTCCATTTTTGATTCCTTTCAACAAGTTAATAACCGATATGTTTTCATTAGTACCAGATGCATTAATAGCTTGTTCAGAAATCGAAATGAAATTTTTCCAAAGCATCTCATCTGTAAGACCTTCTAAAACAAAATCAGGGATATTTTCATATAAAGCATCAATAATATCAGGATTATTTTCAGCTGTTACAAAGAAATTTTTATAATATCGGATAATATCTTTTTTCATTTGTTCAGCTTGTAAATTACCTTTTATAATTCGTAAAAATTCAATAAAGGTCTCTGCATTCCCTGTATATAACTTTATTGCAATATATTCGTCATTCAATTTAAAATCATAAGGGCTTTCAGTTGCATTTGTTTGTGTATCTGAGAATTTTTTATCCTCACCATCCTTATAGATAAAATTTAGATTATAGGTTACTTTATAATTGTCAAAATAAACCCCAAAATTGTAGGAGTTACTCAATAAATTTTTTCTAGTATTTAATTTCCCTAAATCAAAAATAGCTTGAACTTCTGTATCGTTCTTTTTATACAAAAAGGGTTTATTATTTTTAACATTGCTGAATACAGGAGTGCTAAATGAGGAAGAACCTGAATAAATAGTTTTATCTTCCAATAAATATTTTTCTGGCTCAAACAAGAAGTTATTTATCAGTCCTAACTTTTCTTTTAAATCTTTTGAAAGAAGTTCATAGTTAATTCCTCCCGTGTAAAAATCTTGAGATAAAGCATCATAATCTTCAGTTGTAGGTTTGTAAAAAGCACTATTTTTTCTAAAAGGTGTACTTAATGCATACTTAATGCATACTCATTAGAGATTTCATCAAATGTTTTATTGGTTCTTATCACTTCAAAAGGATCTTTACCACTTCCGTAATTTCCTTTTTCTAGCTCTGCAAATTGTATCATACGACTTCCTCGAAGTATTCGCTTGCTTTCTTCGTCAAAATCGCTAATGTCGTCTAAAATATTTTCCATAAAATCATGTTTTAATTATTTACCTTTCTGAAATGTTTCTAAAAGCAAATGTATTAGTGAGGTACGACAAAACTTGTCGTTTTGCATAGGAATAACATGATGCCTTTCAGAAATATGCTGGATGAGTTTTCAGGATAAAAAAGGCCGGGAACATCTTCCCGGCCTTTCCATCAATTATTTTAGATAGGATTTTCCTCTATCGGAGTGGCACACATATCTACATGCACCATGCACATTCCCTGACAGGGATTGTCTGTAGGAACACTGCAGCATGCGTAATAACCATTATACTGAACAAGATACCAGTTAGCAGGGCAACGTGGAATAGCTGCGCCTCCAAAGACTTCTTTCAGATTTTCTCTGCTGAATTTTTTTAAATTTTTCATAAAGATTAGTTTTAAATATTTATCTCACTAATATATGAAATTATGAAATAGATTTTTAAATTTTGAATACCAGTTTTTTATCTAAAATAAAAGCCTCAGAATTTCTGAGACTTTTGTAATATTTGACTTGTATTTATTAAATAGATTTCAGGCTTCCCACCATATCTTCAGGCTTCACCCATTCGTCAAACTGTTCAGCGGTTAAAAAACCGAGATTAACAGCTTCCTCTTTTAAAGTGGTTCCGTTTTTATGGGCTGTTTTTGCAATTTTTGCAGCATTTTCATAACCAATATGAGTATTTAAAGCGGTTACAAGCATTAATGATTTGTCTACCAGTTCTTTAATTCTCTCATGGTTCGGTTCAATACCTTCCGCACAGTGATCATTGAATGAAATACATGCATCAGCTATCAGCTGGGCAGATTGGAGGAAATTGTAGGCCATTACTGGTTTAAAAACGTTAAGCTCGTAATTCCCCTGTGTTCCTGCAAAAGAAATTGTGGTGTCATTTCCAAGGACCTGAGCGCAAACCATGGTCAGTGCCTCGTTTTGTGTAGGATTTACCTTCCCTGGCATAATAGAAGACCCCGGTTCATTTTCCGGAATATTGATTTCCCCGATTCCCGAACGAGGTCCGGAAGCCAGTAACCTGATATCCTGGGCAATTTTAAATAAAGAAACAGCCAGCTGTTTTAAAGCACCGTGAGATTCTACGATCGCATCGTGCGCTGCTAAAGCTTCAAATTTATTTTCAGCTGTGATGAATGGATGACCTGTAAATTTCGAGATATATTCAGCTACTTTTACATCATAGCCATTCGGAGTGTTAAGCCCTGTACCCACCGCAGTGCCTCCTAAAGCAAGTTCGGAAAGATGAGGCAGTGTATTTTTTAAAGCTTTTAATCCATACTCAAGCTGAGCTTTATAGCCTGAAAATTCCTGTCCCAGAGTAAGGGGAGTGGCATCCATAAGGTGGGTCCTCCCTATTTTCACAATATCTTTAAAAGCTTCCGCTTTTGCTGCAAGGGTATTCTTTAGCTTTTCAACAGCCGGAATTGTTGCTTCCACCACTTTTTTATAAGCGGCAATATGCATGGCGGTAGGGTAAGTATCATTTGAAGACTGTGATTTGTTTACATCATCATTCGGGTGAACCCCGGATTTTTCGCCTAAAGTTCCTCCATTATTGACATGAGCTTTGTTTGAAACTACCTCATTGATATTCATATTCGATTGAGTTCCCGAACCTGTCTGCCAGATCACCAGCGGAAACTGGTCATTCAGCTTTCCTTCAAGAATTTCGTCACATACCCTGGCAATCATATCTCTTTTCTCTGCAGAAAGAACTCCAAGGTCAGCATTGGTATAAGCCGCCGCTTTCTTTAAATAGGCAAAAGCTTCAATGATTTCGTGAGGCATAGAACCTTCAGGCCCGATCTTAAAATTATTTCTTGAACGTTCAGTCTGTGCACCCCAAAACTTATCTGCAGGCACCTGAACTTCTCCCATAGTATCCTTTTCGATTCTGTAATTCATTGTGATTGAAATTTTTATAAAGTTAATCATAAACGCAGAATCCCGCAATTTATAATCATTATAAATATCAATACGGATGACTGATTTTACTCATGTTTTTTTAGGATGACGTATTTTTGCACAAACAAAAATTGAATGGATTTTAGATATCAGGATCCGTATCCGATACAGAAAGATGATACGGTGTATAAAAAACTTACATCAGATTACGTAAAGGTTGAAAAACTGGGAGAAAGAGAAATTTTAACGATTGACCCAAAAGGTCTTGAGCTCCTGGCTGAGGAGGCTATGGCTGATGTTTCTTTCATGCTCCGTTCCTCACACCTTGAAAGTCTCAGAAAAATCATCGACGATCCGGAAGCGACTGATAACGACAGATTCGTGGCTTATAACCTTTTGCAGAATGCAGCAGTTGCTGTTGAAGGAGCGCTTCCTTCATGTCAGGACACAGGGACGGCAATTGTAATGGGTAAAAAAGGAGAAAATGTTTATACAGGAGTTGAGGATGGAGAATACCTTAGTAAAGGAATTTACAATACCTACCAGAAAAGAAACCTCAGATATTCTCAAGTGGTTCCTTTAACGATGTTTGAAGAAAAAAATTCAGGATCAAATCTTCCGGCACAGATTGATATTTATGCTAAAAAAGGAGACTATTATGAATTTTTGTTTTTAACCAAAGGAGGGGGTTCTGCCAATAAAACATTCCTGTACCAAAAGACCAAATCATTGCTGAATGAAAAGTCCCTTGAAGAATTCGTTAAAGAAAGAATTTCAGATCTTGGAACAGCTGCATGCCCGCCTTATCACCTGGCACTTGTCATCGGAGGAACTTCTGCTGAAGCGAATCTGGCTGCTGTGAAAAAGGCATCTGCAAAATACTATGATCACCTTCCGACAGAAGGAAATGAAGCAGGACAGGCTTTCAGAGACCTTGAATGGGAGGCTAAAGTTCAGAAAATCTGCCAGGAAAGTGCAATTGGTGCTCAGTTCGGAGGAAAATACCTTACCCACGATGTAAGAGTGATCAGACTTCCGCGTCACGCTGCCTCTTGTCCGGTTGGAATGGGAGTTTCATGTTCTGCAGACAGAAATATCAAAGGGAAAATTACAAAAGAAGGGATCTTCCTTGAACAGCTGGAACAGGATCCCAAAAGATTTTTACCGGATACCCCTCCACACTTAGAAGAGGCCGTTGAAATCAATTTGAATAAGCCAATGCCTGAAATATTGGCTGAGTTATCAAAATACCCGATCAGGACCCGATTGAAATTGAACGGAACACTGATCGTAGCCAGGGATATTGCCCACGCGAAGATCAAAGAGATCCTCGACAGCGGAAAACCTATGCCGGAATATTTCAAAAATCACCCGATCTATTATGCCGGACCTGCAAAAACTCCGGAGGGAATGGCTTCAGGGAGTTTCGGGCCTACAACTGCCGGAAGAATGGACGTATACGTTGATGAGTTCCAGAGCCACGGCGGAAGTATGATCATGCTGGCCAAAGGAAACAGAAGCAAAGAGGTTACAACCGCATGTGGTCAATACGGAGGCTTTTATCTTGGATCCATCGGAGGACCGGCGGCCATCCTTGCCAAAGACAATATTGTATCTGTAGATATCGTAGATTTCCCTGAATTGGGGATGGAAGCCGTAAGAAAAATTGAAGTAAAAGACTTCCCGGCATTCATCATTACAGACAATAAAGGCAATGATTTCTTTGCAGATCTTGCCCATTAATTAGTTTAAAATCAAAATAAATTATAAAATAGGGCCTGTATGTTTTGTGTACAACACAAAAAAGTCCTATTTTTGCCTAAAATCTTTAAGAAATGATAACGATTTTATCAGCATTTTGGCCGTTTTACCAGTTCCTATGGACCGTATTCTTCATAGTTATGTTCTTAGTGGGATTCTGGTGTATCTTCATGTTCTTCGGTTTGGTAATCCCAATGTGGTTAACTGAAGGTCTGAAAGAATATTTCGGAAAAGTAAAACCTTTCGACCCGGAAGATATCAGAAGAAAAGAGCTTAATGAGCAGGAAGGCGTAGAAGTAATCTTCAGCAACCCTAAGGGGAACGGACCTTTCATCCATGATCACGGACATCATCATTAATTGATTGTCATTGCTTTTTCACCTTAATTCTGAAAAAGTAATATCAAAGCAAAACAACATATATAAACCGCTTAATTTATTAGGCGGTTTTTTTATTATCCGTTTCTCAGTTTTTCGGGAGAAACTCCGAATTTTTTCTTGAATGCCCGGGTGAAATTCTGGACATATTCATAGCCACAGTCAATAGCGATTTCCTTAATCATAATATCTCTGTCGATGATCATTTTCCTGGCTTTAAGCATTCTCAGCTCCGAAATATAATTGATCACCGTCATATTATACTGGGACTTAAATTCCTTTCTGATCTTATTCTGGTTAATACCCGTAAGCTTTCCTATATCTTCCGCCCGGATATTCTTATGATAATTTTCATCAATGAATTTTTTGACTGCAAAAGAAATTCCCGGCTCTTGCTGTGCCTTGTTTTTTTCATTGAACTGCTCAAAGATAAGAATGAGAAGTTTAATGATCTTGGCCTCAACAAATAATCTTTGCACCATCCCTTTTTTTGAATAGCTGATCAGTTCTTTTACAATCATCTGCATTTCTACAGTCATGTAAGGCGGCGTTTTCTTATGAAGGAAAATATAATTGTTCCGGATCATATTTTCTAAAATTTCCGCATTTTCCCTGCTGGATTCCGGGTCGATAAGATTAAAAATGTACTGGTAATTGATCTGTATCTGGAGGTATTTTATGGCTTCCTGATTTTCTGCCCAGAGCTCTGCTGTGCTTTCACTAGAAGAATAATGAAGGATATACTGGTTTTTTCTGAACAGGAATTTTGTTTCACAGTCATTGGATTCAAGCCTGATATTAGGACTCAGCAGAAAAAGGAGGCTGAAACTCGCCCTGCTCTCAATCATATGTAATCTTGAAAACTTTTCTGGCTGCTCCTCGGTCTGCATCATGATTTTAATGTGTTCGGAGCTGAACAGTAATCCGTTTTTGGATAGATTCTTCATATGAAATGATTTTACAGATGATACAATTTGAAATAAACCCTTACAGCGGATAACAAAAAGTTGGGAAATGATAACCCGGGGTTAAAGATGTAAGGTAATTTTGCGCAAAATTAAATTAAATTTAGAATAATTAAAAATAATATTAAATATGTTTCAAAATTTACATTTCGCAATCCGTAAGATAAGGGTAGGTTTGGCGTTGCTTACCGTGGGGGGAAGTTATCTATATGCCCAGCAATGGGAAGATGTAGGAGGTGTGCCGGGAGTTTCAGCGGCAGGAAGCAGTTATAATAATCTGGCAGTAGATCAGGCAGGAAATTATTATCTTTCTTATTATGATACTTCTGTTACCAAAGGTTCTGTACAGAAATTCGATGGAACTTCATGGTCCTATGTAGGAGGTTCTGCCGGAATTACGGAAGGGACAGCAACCTTTAGTTCCTTGTCTCTTGACTATTCAGGGAATATTTTTTATACCCATCAGATCGGTTATCCGGGATCAGGTATTGCAGTACAACAGTTCAACGGAGCTTCGTGGATGCAGCTTCCCAATGCTACAGGATCTTCAGCCAACTATCATGCTTCTGCGGTTTCTCCATCCAATGTTCTGTTTACATTTGGAAGTCAGAATTCAGGAACTGTACAGCGTTATGTAAACGGAGCATGGGAACAGGTTGGAAATACAGGATTTTCTAACGGAGCTACATTTGCAGAAATGGTCATAGGATCTAATCAAAAAGTATATACCTGCAGTGTATCTGCCGGAGTAAGGGTATATCAGAACGATGTTTCGGCAGCCGCTACAGATACCTGGACTTTGGTTGGAGGAAGTATCGTGGATGCCGCTTCTTCGTCAGAACAGTATACATCAGATATAGCTATTGATGGGAGCAATACTCTTTACGTGGCTTATGCTTCCAGTTCGGCGAACGGAAAGAAATTAAATGTAAAGAAATTTGAAGGAAATGCGTGGGTGCAGCTTGGTTCCGCTAATTTTTCCGACGGGAAGGTACAGCATGTGGCTATAGCGGTTACCGAGTCCGGGCAGCCTTACGTGGTGGCCAGCCGTTTTGAAAATGATGACTTATTAAGAAATACGGTTTATAAATTTGATACGGCTATACAGGATTGGGTGACTTTTGGGGGAGATTTTATTTCTGCCGGAGAAGCAAAATACAATGATCTGGCAATTGACGGAGCGAATAATTACTTGGTGCTTGCCTATTCAGAAGATGTTACCAGGGTGAAAAGAATTCCAATGGACGGAGTTCCGCCGGGCTGCAGCAATACAGATCCAGGAAGTAATGCCGGAGATACAGGTTGTGTAACTTTTACCTACCGGGGACAGCAGGTTACCTATGCAACGGTAAGAGGTGGCGACGGAAATATCTGGCTGCAGCAGAACCTTGGAAGTTCTCAGGTTGCCTCTGCAACGGGGGATGAGGCTTCATACGGAGATCTTTTTCAGTGGGGAAGATGGGATGACGGCCATCAGCTCAGAAATTCAGCTACGGCAGCACCAACGGCACCGAATTCACCGGATGGATTGGCAGGTATCAATGCTTTTATCATAGGATCTCCTTCATGGTGGGGCACTTTTGCTGCTACGGATAAATGGACGGCATCCAACCCGGCCAATGTATCCAATACCATTGGGGCAGATCCTTGCAGGGCAGTTGGACCAGGATGGAAGATGCCTTCTCAGGCAGAGTGGACAGATATTGTTAATTCAGAAAATATCGCTAATCCCGGAACGGCTTACAACAGCCGCTTAAAGCTTCCTGCATCGGGCTATAGAAGCTCTTCAAACGGAGATCTTACATTTGCAGGTCAGAGAGGGTATTTCTGGAGCTCAGACACATCAAACTCAGGAGGAAAATTTTTATATATAGGCTCTACGATTGCCAATCCTTCTTCAGGAGCAATGAGAGGACAGGGTTCTGCTGTAAGGTGTATAAAGACAGCTCCCGCATTAGGAACATCCGATATCATCCGAAATACTGATACCATGGGAATTTATCCCAATCCTACGAATGGAATTCTCAATATCAAGACAGATTCTCTAATTGAAAGTGTAAGTATTATCAATATGGTTGGACAAAAGCTTAATAATGTACAGTTCAGCAACAGCCAAATCAATATGAACGGACTTCCGAATGGAGTTTATGTTGTAGAAATAAAGTTAAAGAACGGGCAGAGTTTTTCTAAAAAGATTATTAAAAACTAGGTCCTGATCCGTTTGATTAATAAAGTAAGGCTTTTGCTGTATTTTAAAACATAGTTCATTACAATTACTTTTATTGTAAAGGCTCATGAATTTTTTTCATGGGCCTTTTTTTGTAATGTCTCTTCAGCAAAAAATGAATACTTAAAAGAAAAATAAATCCTATATTCGATAAAAAATAAGAAATGAAAAAATTTTATTCCCTTGTCTATCTGTTTGTTGCGACCTTTGTTTTTGCACAGATCAACTATACGGTTTCTCCAAATCCATTCAATGAAACAGATGCTGTTACTTTAACTGTTCCCGGAGATCAGATTGATGAAACGGCTTGGGGCGTTTCAAATAATGCGGTCTATATCTGGTCGTGGTCCTTCGATACCAATTATCAGAACAGCCAGGACTGTCCTACCAACGGAAGCTGGAATAGCTCCAATGAGCTGAATAAGCTGAATTATAATTCAGGAACAGATACCTATTCCGTAACTTTTACCCCGACTGCTTTTTACGGGAGAACGGGGATCGGAAGGTTCGGTTTTCTATTAAAAGATAAAACGGGCGCTCACCAGACCTCACCGGATATATTTGTCAATGTAGGTATCTTAAATTTAAACTTAACCAATCCGGCTGCGAATAGTCTGACTACAGTTCCTGTGGGAAATTCAGTCAATATTACAGCCACAACCAATGTTGCCACAATCTTTCAGTTAAAAGCAAACGGAACCGTTGTCAACTCTACTTCAACTCCTGCACAGTCATACAGCTATAGCTATACCGTAACCCAGGATGCCAATATGGAGCTGATTGCAACGGATGCCAGTTCAAATTCCAAGAATGCCACATTCATGCTGCAGGTTCCAAGAAATGTAGTTTCTGAAGCAATTCCGGGTTGGATCAGACAGGGGATCAATTATAATCCTACGGATCAGACCAAAGTGGGTCTTGCCCTGTATGCCCCTCATAAAAATTTTGTACATGTCATCGGAAGCTTTAATAGCTGGGCGGTGAATGACACCTATTTAATGAAAAGAGATACTGCCAATCCGGATCTTTACTGGATTGAACTGAGTGGGCTGACTCCACAACAATTGTATACATTCCAGTACAGAACGAATGACATGAAAATTGTGGCCGATCCATTCTCTCCACAAATTTTATCTTCCTATGATGATCAGTGGATTTCAAACTCCACTTATCCGAATTTACCTGCGTTTCCTGTAGGGCAGAACTTTGAAGTATCTATATTTAAAACCGGGCAGACGCCTTACAGCTGGCAGGTGACCAACTTTCAAAGACCTGCTAAGGAAAATCTGGTGGTGTATGAATTATTACTGAGAGATTTTACACAGGAAAAAAACTGGCAGTCATTAATTAATAAGATATCTTATTTAAAGAACCTGAATATCAATGCTGTAGAGCTTCTTCCTATTATGGAGTTTGAAGGCAATCTTTCATGGGGATACAATACTTCTTTCCATTATGCATTGGATAAAGCTTACGGAACTCCTGAAAAATTCAAAGAATTTGTTGACCTGTGCCACCAGAACGGGATAGCTGTTATTTTAGATGTCGCATTTAACCATGCAACAGGACGTTCTCCATTGGCCAGACTTTGGAATATTGATCCTGATGGAGACGGGTATGGTGATATTGCTGCCAATAACCCTTATTTCAATCAGGTTCCTAAACATTCATACAATGTATTTAATGACTTCAACCATACAAGTCCTTCAACGCAATATTACGTTGAAAGAAGTCTCCAGCAATGGCTGACAGAATATCATATTGATGGATTCCGTTGGGATCTGACAAAAGGATTTACTCAAAGCTGTTCTGAAAACGATGAAGCCTGTACCAATGCTTACCAGCAGGACAGGGTGGATATTATGAAAAATTATGCGGACAAGCAATGGGCAATCGATCCGAATTCCTACATGATATTCGAACATTTGGGAACAGATGCTGAAGAACAGCAGTGGGCCAACTATAGAATTGCTGAAGGAAAAGGTGTAATGCTTTGGAACAAACAGACCGAACCTTACAACCAGAATACAATGGGTTATAAGGAAAATAGTAACTATGACAGGATGAATCACAGCCTTCACGGTTTTACCAATATGCATGCTGTAGGGTACGGTGAAAGTCATGACGAAGAAAGATTAATGTTTAAAAACCTTGCGTATGGTGCAGTGAACGGAGCATACAACGTGACCAATCTGAATACGGCCCTGGAAAGAATGAAAACCTTCGGAGCAACATTCTTCACCATTCCCGGTCCGAAAATGATCTGGCAGTTTGGTGAGCTGGGCTATGAATTCAGTATCAACCGATGTGCAGACGGTACAATCAGCAACGGATGCCGGACAGATGAAAAACCTGTTGCCTTTGCTTTAGGTTATGATACCAACGCCAACAGAAAATCAGTATATGATGCCTGGGCTAAAATTATCAATATCAGAAATACCTATCCGGTTTTCAAATCAAAAACATATACTGTAGAATCCAACAACCTTACCAATGACCCTGAAGGATTGATCACGAGGATTTATGTATACGACAGTTCAATAGCCGGAGTGAAGAATATTGTGGTTCTGACCAACTATACTACTACGGCTCAGAATGTGGTTCCTTACTTCCCTTATACAGGACAGTGGCAGAACCTGATGGATAACTCTGTTTTGACTATAGCTTCTACAACGGCTCCTGTTACCCTGCAGCCGGGAGAGTTCAGGATTTTCGGAAATTATGCCGGTGCGCTGTCGACATCTGATGTGAATGCGGCTCACAAACTGTCTCTGCAGATTGCAGATAACCCTGTGAAAAACGGTGTGGCAAAATTAATATACCACAAAGCTAAAAACGGGGAGATCGTTATTTTTGATATGAGCGGTAAAAAAGTGGATTCAATTCAATTAAATACTGAAAACGGAACTTATGAATTGAAGGTAAACTATCCACCGGGAACTTATTTGGTTCACCTGTGGTCTGAAACAGGCACTGCCATTCAGAAAATGATTATTCAATAGGAAAAAGAGGGACGATAACACATTGTCCCTCTTTTTTATTGGCTGGTCAGTCCAAGTGAAATATAAACCCGTTTTTTTGAAAATTAAAAATATTCCAGTAGATTTATATAAACCTGTTCATATGTGAACACCGGGAAATGACTTCTTCGGAAGATTTAATTTTAATTTTTAACTGCCAAATGAGTACTGCTACACACCAGATCGGCTGGAAAACCGCTGCCGCTGTCGTTGTCTCCAATATGATCGGGACAGGGATATTTACAACTTTAGGTTTTCAGCTGTCTGATATTACCAATACCTACAGTATTTTCCTCTTATGGATTATCGGCGGAATTCTTGCTTTGTCCGGGGCATTTTGTTATGCTGAGCTGGGATCTTATTTTAAAGGAAACGGTGGAGACTATATTTATCTTAAAGAAACCTATCATCCTGTGTTTGGGTATCTGGTAAGCTGGATCTCTCTGATCATTGGATTTTCTGCACCCGTAGCTTTGGCCGCACTTGCGATGTCCAAATACCTCTCAGCGTTTAATTATATCTTCGGAAGCGGCTTTGCCATAGGATTCATTTTTCTTGTAGCGGCAGCTTTATCATTCAGCCTTAAAACATCAAGCAGATTCCATAATTTTTTCACTTTTATCAAGATTGCTTTTATCATTGTTCTTGTGATCCTTGGAATTGTCCTTTCAGCATCCGATGCGGGAAACAGCCTGAAATTTACTGACAGCTGGCAAGATGAGATCATGCTTCCGGCTTTTGCAACTTCCCTGGTTTTTGTTACCTACTCCTATACCGGCTGGAATTCCGCCTCTTATATTGCGGGAGAAATAAAGGATGTTCAGAAAAATTTTCCCAGAGCTTTAATTGTGGGAACTGTTTTTGTGACGGTGAGTTACCTGCTCGTCAATTTTATCATGCTGAAACATGCGCCTGTAAGCCAGCTGGCCGGAAAAGAAGATGTAATGGGGGAAGCTGCGGGCCATATGTTGGGAACCGGTTTTGGAAAAATCGTCAATGTTTTTATTGCTTTACAGCTGATTGCTACTATCAGTGGCTATTTATGGGTAGGTTCAAGGCTTACACAGGCTTTTGCGAAGGAAAACCATTTGTGGAGGTCACTTTCTGTCAACAACAAAAAAGGAATTCCGGTAAGAGCCATCTTTGCACATGCTGTAATTGCTTCAGTGATCATTTTAACGGGAAGCTTTAAAGAGATCTTTGTGTATACTGCTTTCATTCTTCAGCTATTTGCCAGCCTTTCCATTTCAACCGTTTTCTTTCTTAAAAAAGACCGTCGGAAAATATTCAAATCCAATATGTTTTATATTTTTCCCGCAGTTTTTCTGCTGTTCAGTATGTATATCCTCTATTTTACACTCATTCATAATCCTAAAGAAAGCATTATAGGACTTGGAATTGTAGCTGTTGGACTGATCTTATATGTAATTGACAGGAAATTTTTAAAAAAACCTTCACAATAATCAAATCCTTAAATAAAAATATTTCCGGTGATTCAGAAAACCTTTTAAACCTTAATGCTTCAAAAAATTAAGTGGATAGGACACGGTAAAGGAATTTTAATTTGAATTAATAAATTCTTATCTTTGCACTCTCAAAAATTGCATAATGTCTAAATCATTAATTCCAAAACTAGAAGCTATTAAACAACGATATAATGAGGTTGCCGACCTTATTATACAGCCTGATATCATTTCAGATCAAAAAAAATATTCTTCTCTGAATAAAGAATACAGTGATTTAGGAAAGATTGTAAAAGTTTACGACCAGTATAAAGGCGCTCTGGATGCGATTGAAGAATCTGATGAAATCATCGCCGACGGATCGGACAGAGACCTTGTGGACCTTGCCAAAGAAGAAAAAATGGAAGCCCAGGCTAAAATTCCCGGCCTGGAAGAAGATTTAAAAGTTCTGCTGATTCCTAAAGATCCGGCCGACGACAAAAACATCATTGTAGAATTACGTGCCGGAACAGGAGGTGATGAGGCTGCTATTTTTGTAGAAGATATCTACAGAATGTACAGCATGTACTTCAAAACAAAAGGATGGAAGCATGAAGTGACGGATTCTAATGAAGCAGCGAAAGGTTACAAAGAACTGATCATGAAGGTGGAAGGTGAAGGCGTTTACGGAATCATGAAATTCGAATCCGGGGTTCACCGTGTACAGCGTGTTCCTGAAACAGAATCCCAGGGAAGAGTTCATACCTCTGCGATCACGGTTGCCGTACTGCCGGAAGCCGAAGAAGTGGATTTTGAGCTGAATCCTGCAGATATCGAAATGCAGACATCCCGTTCAGGCGGAGCCGGAGGTCAGAACGTAAACAAGGTTGAAACTAAAGTTCAGCTGACGCACAAACCTTCAGGTATGGTGGTTGTTTGTCAGCAGGCCCGTTCTCAGCTGGCTAACCGTGAACTGGCAATGGAAATGCTAAGAACCAAGCTATACGATATAGAATTACAGAAAGTTCAGGGAGATATTGCGGCACAACGTAAATCAATGGTTTCTACAGGGGACCGTTCTGCCAAGATCAAAACCTACAATTATCCTCAGGGAAGGGTAACGGACCATAGAGTCAATAAATCCATGTACAATCTGGATGCCTATATGAATGGAGATATTTCTGAAATGATAGACGCTGTCATCATGGCGGAAAATGCAGAAAAGATGAAGGGAGAAGAAGAAAATTATTAAAAAAAATAAATTATAAATTAGGCTCTTGAATTTCAGGAGCTTTTTTTTGCTTTGAATCATCGGTTTAAGGGAGTAGAAAACCAAACAAAATATAATTATGAAGAATTTTAAGATCGTTATATTCATGATGCTGGCATTATTAAGTCAAAATCTTCTGGCTCAGACAGAAGTGAAAAAACCTTCGGAAGTATTTGAAATGTACTTTGGCACCTTTGTTAAAAACGATGCAGCCATGCTTTCTAAACTGAATGATTATTTAAAACCTACTGTAGAAGGAGAGAATGCATATGAGATAGATTTTAAAACCGTTTCCAGGGACATGATGAAAGAAAGCACAGACAACTTTTTATCCGCTTTTTCCAAACCCACGGCAGATGCCTGCAGAAAGGAGGCTGAAGAGTATTTCACAGCCATGATGGAGAATTTTAAAAACGGAAAGCTTTCCGTGAAAGACGTAAAAATTGTCCAGAATGAACATATAGAAGATCAGAAAATTGCTGAGGTTAATTATTCGGTAAGTTTCAAAGTTCCTGCAAAATTTTCTGATATTCCGTCGGGAGATATCAAAAATGTTAAGCCTGAAGATCTTAAGAAATATCTGGTTCAAAGCGTACAGGATTTTAAAAATGCAGATAAAACGGTGGAAACGGAACAAAAGTTCAGCCTCTACCAGCTTAACGAAGGCGGAAAAACATACTATTGGAACGGAAGTCCTGATGAAATTGTCTCAGGATTGACGGATTTTTATTTTGAAAGCTTCGGATCTAAATAACGGTCTTTGAAAAATAGTAATAAAAGCTCTGGTTTCAGGGCTTTTTGTATTTCATATACTTTGCGTATTTTTGAGAAAACCCTTGATTATGAATTTTAAGCCTATGTTATTAACTGCTGGAGTCCTGTTTTCAGCAACTTTTTATTCTCAAAAAATGAATTATCCCAAAGCAGTAAAAGGAAGTCAGACAGATACTTATTTCGGTAATGCTGTTGCAGACCCTTTCAGAGATCTTGAAAACGATTCTGACGCTACAAAGAAGTGGGTAGATGATGAAGTAGCCTACAGCCAGAATTATCTTTCAAAAATCCCCTTCAGAAATAAGATCAAGGATCAGTTAACGGAGATCTGGAATTATGAAAAAATTTCAGCACCTTTCAAAGAAGGAGATTATACCTACTATTATAAAAATAATGGTCTTCAGGCGCAGTCCATCTTATACAGAACAGATAATAAGACCAAGGTAACGGAAATATTTTTGGACCCTAATAAATTTTCAGAAAAAGGAACTACCTCGCTTTCCAATCTGTCATTCAACAAAAAAGGGAACCTTGCGGCCTATTCCATTTCTGAAGGCGGAAGTGACTGGAATAAGATCATTGTCATCGATGCGATCACCAAAAAACAGATCGACGAAACGTTGGTTGATGTAAAATTCAGCGGAATTTCCTGGCAGGGTGATGAGGGCTTCTACTACTCAAGCTATGACAAACCGAAAGAAGGAACAGTGCTTTCCGGAATGACGGATAAGCATAAAGTGTATTTTCATATATTAGGAACAAAACAGTCTGAAGATAAACTAATCTTCGGTGGCGATAAAACACCCAGAAGATATCTTGGAGCAGGCGTTTCCGAAGACCAGAGATATCTGATTATTTCTGCTGCCAATGCAACAAACGGAAACGAATTGTATATCAAAGACTTAAAGAAAGGCGGTGATTTTGTACAGATCAATAAAGGATTTGATGTGAATGCCAGCATTGTAGATACTCAGGGAGATGATCTTTTTATCTTTACCGATAAAGATGCCCCGAATATGCGTCTTGTAAAAACCAGCATTGCCAATCCTTCACCTGAAAACTGGAAAGACGTTATCCCACAGACAGAAAATGTTTTGGGAATATCTACAGGAGGCGGTTATTTCTTTGCCACCTATATGATTGATGCAATTGATCAGATAAAACAATTTGACAGAACAGGAAAGCTGTTAAGAGAAATTGCACTTCCAGGAAAAGGGAACGTAGGTGGTTTCAGCGGTAAAGAAGAGGAAAAAGAACTTTATTTCTCTTTCAGCAACTATATTACACCGGGAACTACTTATAAATTTAATGCAGATTCAGGGAAATCAGAAATTTATCAGAAACCGAAAGTGAAGTTTAATCCGGAAGATTATATTTCTGAACAGGTATTTTATACTTCAAAAGACGGGACCAAAGTTCCCATGATGATCAATTATAAAAAAGGGACAAAACTTGACGGTAAAAATCCGACGATCCTGTATTCTTATGGAGGTTTCAATATCAGCCTTCAGCCTTCATTCTCCGTAGTGAATGCCATCTGGATGGAAAACGGAGGAATTTATGCAGTGCCGAATATTCGCGGTGGTGGTGAATATGGCAAAAAATGGCACGATGCCGGCACAAAAACTCAGAAGAAAAATGTTTTTGAAGACTTCATTGCAGCAGGAGAATATCTTCAGAGTAAAGGCTATACCTCAAAAGAATACATGGCATTATCCGGAAGATCGAACGGAGGGCTGCTTGTTGGAGCAACAATGACCATGCGTCCTGATCTTGCAAAGGTAGCTTTCCCTGGCGTAGGAGTTCTGGATATGCTGAGATACAACAAATTCACGGCAGGAGCAGGCTGGTCGTACGACTATGGAACTGCGGAAGACAGCAAAGAAATGTTTGAATATCTTAAGTCCTACTCCCCGGTGCATAATGTGAAAAAAGGAACATGTTACCCTTCCACAATGATCATTACAAGTGACCATGATGACAGGGTAGTTCCAGCGCACTCTTTCAAATTCGGGGCAGAACTCCAGGACAAGCAGAGCTGTAAAAATCCGATTTTATTAAGAATTGAGAAAAATGCAGGCCACGGAGCCGGAAGGGCAACCGATCAGGTGATCAGCGAAAATGCAGACCTTATTTCTTTTGCCCTGTATGAAATGGGAATAACGAAATTGAAATAATATTAATGTAAATAATTTGTTTCGGCCGCTCTTTGAGCGGCCGAAACTATTATGTTTTTAGGTTTTTTTACCAGCTGATTTCCTTTATTTGCTTTGCATTTCTTCAATCTGCTTTTCTGTTATCTTTCCGGATCGGTTATGGTATTTTATGCTTAACAAGATCATTTTAGAGGTAGCTGTATAAGTTGTATTATAAAGATCTGATATTCAGTTTGTATTTAGAGTGGTTTATAAAGCTGCTGTGTCAAAAATCCAATTTGCCAAGATTAAAAAAATAGAAATTCGTATTATTTCCTATGAAATGGGAATAAGCAAACACTTCATTAATGGTAAAAATAATAGCGGTTTGATTAAAATTAGCTATTATTTTTGATTTTGTTATGTGATAAATTGTTATTTTTGCTTTGGATATTTAAAATCTATTAATTCTATCTTATAGATCATTATGAAAAAAAGAATTTTACTAGCTTGTGCATTGACGGCCGGCGTTGCCAGCTTTAATGCACAGAGATGGGTACCTGCCTCACAAAAAACGTCTGAGATCAGAAAAGAAGTTGAAGTGCAGTACTCTTACAAAGTGGATCTTGCATCACTTAGAAATCTTTTAAAAGACGCTGTAGAAACAGGTAAAGGGGCAAAAGCGGTTATCGTTTCCCTTCCTACTGCAGAAGGAAAAGTTGAAAAGTTTGCAGTATTCAGCGATCCGGTTGTAGAGCAATCTATGGCAGACAGATACCAATTAGGTTCATATGTAGGTGTAGGGGTTGATGATCCTTCTAAATATGTTAGATTCAGTACTGCTCCAACAGAGATGCAGTCTATGATCATCAAAGACGGTGTATTCCAGTTCATTGAGCCTATCACTACAGATAAGCAGACTTACGGTGTATTCTACAAAACAAAAAGAACAGCAAGTGATAATGGATTTGAATGTTCTACAGAAGAAAAAGATATTAAAGATATCAAATTACTGGAAGCTAACGGGAAAAAAAATCTTTCTAATGTAGGAATTACCAACAGGCCTGCTATTACAAAATACAGAACCTACAGGCTGGCACTTTCAACTACGGGAGAGTACACAAAGAAATTTGACCCTTCAGGTGGAATTGTGAATACAGTAATCCAAATGAATGCGACCATGACTCGTGTAAACGGTATTTTTGAAAAAGAATTCGGTATTAAAGCAATCATTCAGGATCTTCCGGCTATCATATTCACAAATCCTGCATCAGATCCATATACAGGAAACTTAAACCTAAATCTTCAGCAGACTTTAACATCTCAGGTAGGTAATGCAAATTACGACATGGGACACGTATTCAATGCTGCGGGAGGAAACGGTAATGCAGGTTCTATTGCATCAACATGTGTAAACCCTGCAACGACAACTTCTTTAGCGAAAGGCTCTGCATTTACTCAGAATACCAACCCGACAGGAGATCTTTTTGACATTGATTATGTGGCGCATGAGATGGGTCACCAGTTGGGGGCTAACCATACGTTCTCTCATGTTTCAGAAGGATCAGGAGTGAATATAGAACCGGGTGGTGGTACAACTATTATGGGATATGCCGGGATTACCGGAGATAATGTACAGGATTTTACTGATGCTTATTTCCATTATTCTTCTATTAATCAGATATTAAATAGCCTGGATGGTAAAACCACTTGTGGGACTTCAGAAACTATTACAACCAATACTGCCCCTGTAATTTCTTCTCTGGGTGTTTATAATATTCCTAAAGGAACTGCTTACTATTTAGAGGCATCGGCTACAGATACCGATCCTGTTAAATATGCATGGGAACAGTATGACAGTGTTGATTCTTACAACTCAATTTCTGGAGACAGCGGATGGGGATACAATGCACAGGGAGCTATAACAAGATCCTATTTTGGAACAACAAGCGGAAGAAGATATTTCCCAAGCCTGCCTATTGTTATGGCTGGAAAATTAACAGATAAAACTAAATGGGAAACAGTATCTTATATTCCTAGAACACTTAAATATGCTGTTACTGTAAGAGATGAAAATGCAACAAGACCTATGCTTTCTTCTTCTGAAACAACAGTTACTGTTGGAAATGACGGACCGTTTAAGTTTGCAGGCCTTACCGCTTCTACTGTATTGTATAATAACGCATCTAATACAATATCATGGGATGTTGCCAATACCAATACAGCACCTTACAATGTTGCCAATGTAAAAATTGAATATACTACAGATCTTGTAAACGGAGCAACATGGACAGAATTGGTTGCTTCTACTCCAAATACAGGAAGCTATACTGCGCAAATGCCGGCTAGCTTAACTGGAGCAGTTAAACTTAAAATTTCTGCAATTGGAAATGTATTCTATGCAGTATCTCCACAGGTAAATATAGGAACAGCTCCTACTTCTACTACGGCAGCACCTACTGGCGTGGCAGCTTTAGATGCAGAGATTTTCAAAACTACAGCTAGAGTAGCTTGGAATAGTGTTCCTGGTGCTACCTATTCAATTAATTATAGAAAAGCAGGTGCAACAAACTGGTCAAATGCAACCAGTACTACAAACTCTGTGCTCCTGAATACTCTTGAAGATGAAACGAATTATGAAGTACAGGTTGCTGCTGTTGTAAATACTGTGCCGGGAACATTCTCAAATAATTATACTTTCAAGACAAAAGGATTGAAAACAGGAGTAGATTACTGTTTAATGACAACCGGAGGAAACAGTTTTGCCAGCTTTAGCTATAACAGCGGTCTTGCTCAAATGAATCTATCCAATTTAGCTTATTCAGAATTGACTTATCAGACTATTTTCAGTACTTATAAGGATTTTACCGAAGATGCAAGTAAATTGATTAATTTAACCAAAGGAACACAATACACATTGTCTTATTTTAATGTAGGTAACGCAACGGCCACTTATAATGACAATATGGAAGTGTGGATAGATTATAATAGAAATGGTGTTTTTGAAGCTTCCGAGAAAGTAGGTTCTGTAAGTACAATTCCACCTAGTAATGGTCAATATACGGGAACACTTACATTTACCGTTCCTGCTACTGCATATTCAGGTAATAAACTTTTAAGAATGAGAGTGGCAAACAGTTTCTTTAATAAGGCTACTGGGCCATGTGGAAGCCCGTCTGTTCCTGTAAATGGTGGAGGTGTTATTTCGCAGGGTTCATTTAAAGATTTCTCTGTAAAAATCACAAGCGGATTGGCAGTAAATGATGTAAATGGTCCGAAAACATCTGAAATTTCTATCTATCCAAACCCGGCAGATACTTTCGTGGAAGTTAAAAACCTGAAAGGAAAAGCTGATTACAGCATTTTCAGTGCAGACGGAAGATTAGTTCAACAAGGTCAGACTGATGGTAACAACAGAATTAATGTTGCATCATTGATCAAAGGAATGTATGTGATCACTCTTAAGGATGACAAAAACACATACAATACTAAACTTATCAAAAAATAATAAGTAAGTATATCAATAAACTGAGACCGGGCATTTGTCCGGTCTTTTTTTAGCTTAAAATTCAGAAAAACTGTCTGTTAACATAAGTTTCATGTTTCGTTCAAAAAAATTAACTTTACGCAGACAAAAATTATTGGAATGCGAAAGACAATTTCTGTGAAAAAACCGGATTTTAGTATGGAGCCTCAGGAAAGAGAGATCTATAACTTTGAAAAAGACGGATTAGAGTTAAAATCATCTTACACCCGGAAAGATGTTAAAAATGAATCTTTAACGCAGACTTCTCCAGGAATTGCACCCTATCTCAGAGGACCGTATTCCACCATGTATGTACAAAAACCATGGACTGTAAGACAATACGCAGGCTTTTCTACCGCAGAAGAATCCAATGCATTTTACAGAAGAAACCTGGCAGCAGGACAAAAAGGATTATCCGTAGCCTTTGACCTTGCCACACACAGAGGATATGATTCCGATCACACAAGAGTTGTAGGAGACGTGGGTAAAGCGGGCGTAGCCATCGACTCTGTTGAAGATATGAAAATTCTCTTTAATGAAATCCCTTTAGACCAGATCTCAGTATCTATGACGATGAACGGAGCCGTACTTCCTGTTTTGTCCTTCTATATTGTGGCTGCTGAAGAGCAGGGCGTGAAGCAGGAGCTTCTTTCAGGAACCATTCAGAATGATATTCTGAAAGAATTTATGGTGAGGAATACCTATATTTATCCGCCGGCTCCTTCCATGAAGATCATTGCAGATATCTTTGAATATACTGCGCAGAATATTCCGAAATTCAACTCTATTTCCATCTCAGGATACCACATGCAGGAAGCCGGTGCCACTCCGGTACTGGAAATGGCTTATACACTTGCAGACGGTCTCGAATATGTAAGAACAGGGATCAAAGCCGGAATGAATGTCGATGATTTTGCTCCCAGACTTTCATTCTTCTGGGCAATCGGAATGAACCACTTCATGGAAATTGCAAAAATGCGAGCCGCAAGATACATCTGGGCCACTCTTTTAAAGCAGTTCAATCCGCAGAATCCAAAATCGTTAGCATTAAGAACCCACTCCCAGACTTCAGGATGGTCTCTTACAGAGCAGGAACCCTTCAATAATATTACAAGAACAGCCATTGAAGCCCTTTCCTCCGCCTTGGGTGGAACTCAGTCTCTGCATACCAATGCACTGGATGAAGCTATTGCACTCCCGACAGATTATTCAGCAAAAATCGCAAGAAACACCCAGATTATCCTTCAACAGGAAAGCGGGATCTGTGATGTTGTAGATCCTATGGGTGGAAGCAACCTTGTGGAAAGCCTTACCCAGCAGATGATCGAAGAAGCAATGAAATATATAGGTGAGGTAGAGCAGGAAGGCGGAATGACAAAAGCCATTGAAGCCGGAATTCCCAAAATGAGGATTGAAGAAGCAGCTGCTAAAAAGCAGGCTAAAATAGACAGTGGTGAAGAATTCATCATTGGCGTAAATTCATTCAGAACAGCCTTAAAACAGGATGGAATAGAGATCCTGGATATCGATAATACAGAAGTCCGCAGGAAGCAGATCGAAAGACTTGAAAAAATAAAAGCAGAAAGAAACCCTGAAGCCGTTACAGAAATCCTGAACGATATCCGTGAAAGCGCAAAGACAGGAAAAGGAAATCTTCTGGCATTGTGTATAGAAGCAGCAAGAAGAAGAGTTACCCTTGGCGAAATGAGTGACGCCATGGAAGAAACTTTCGGAAGATATAAAGCCAATATCAGAACAATCTCTGGAGTATACGCTATGAACGCCGGGAAAAACGAATATTTTGAAAAAGCCCTTCATCTGACCCAGAAATTTGAAGAAGAAGAAGGCCGCCGCCCAAGACTTATGGTTGCCAAAATGGGCCAGGACGGACACGACAGGGGCGCTAAAGTAGTAGCTACTGCATTTGCCGATATGGGATTTGATGTCGATGTGGCACCATTGTTCCAGACTCCCGAAGAAGTAGCTAAACAGGCCGTAGAAAATGATATCCACATCCTCGGGGTATCTTCTCTTGCTGCCGGTCATAAAACACTCGTTCCGCAGGTTGTGGAAGAGCTTAAAAAACTGGGGGCAGATGATATTACCATCGTGGTGGGAGGTGTTATTCCACAGCAGGACTACGAATTCCTGTATGCGAACGGGGCAGATTTTATTTTCGGTCCCGGAACCAATCTTCCGAAATGTGCAGTTGAAATTTTAGAAAAATTTTTAAATTAACATTTTAGAAAGGATAACTTGCACAGCTTTTGTATAGTTTAAGTGAAAAATTTCATTATGGCTTATACAGTAGTTTCAGTATTTCCGGTGACTGTAGATACAGAGGAAATTAAAAAGAATTTAAAAGAAAAAGGCTTTGACGAAGCAGATATCATCATTTCAAAGTCTAGAGTAGAAAGCGGATTGTCGGTTGATCATTATCAGGAAGACGAGCAGACCAAAGGATTTTTTAATTACGTGTTTGCCCACGATGCAGAGATGTTGGATGCCTATCGTAAATATAGTATAGGAAGAAGCACCGTTATCGTGTATGCCAATGATCTTGAGCGGGCTAAAGATGCAAAAGCCGTTTTGAATGAAAACGGGGCTCTTGAAGTATACCGAAGACCATCGGAAACCCGGGAAAATATTCCGGAAGGTATGACGGAGCAGGAATATAACGGGATTATAGCCAAAGCAAGACACAATATTTATTTTCTTGGATCAGAAAGAGTGTACCACTCCAATGAAGCCAAAGGAATGGATGATGAAATGGATAGTTTAGGCTCAAAAGATTAATCTCAAACAAAAAAACAAATCCCGGATATAAAATTATCCGGGCTTTTTCTATTAAAAAAATTTGAATATTCAGAAAAATTAATATATTTGCACCTGAAAATCAAGTTTAACCCATTAAAAAACAACGAAGCAATGTTCAAAACGAATCAGAATTCTTCAGCTGGAGTACCCCTTATGGTGGTATGGCTTCGTGGTTTGGTATACTCTTAGAATAATAGTACAACGAAATATCAAAACCCGAAGTCGTAAAGATTTCGGTTTTTTTATTGCGCAATATGTAAACTCCAGTTTCCCCGAAATTTTTTAGTGTCATTAAGAACAGATGAAAAGATCTTATACGGTCCTGTTCATGCTGTTCATTATCGTAAATCAATCAACTATTATTTTAGTTGAATAAGAAAAGGTGTATACAGATTCAAAGTCCAGGATCTTGTATCCGGCATCTTTGTGCTTATCATTAATGGAAAATAATAACCTTCTGTTTCACCGCCTTAGAAGCGCAAGAAGCAGAAAAAGAACAGGGATAAAAGATGTAGAAAAGCAGATAAGAAAAAAGTATAAACGTAGTAAAGAACTTTGGAACATCAGAAAGAATATTCCGTGGATTCCACTGGAAAATCCCTATCAGAGGGGATTTGTAAGATTCTTCGTACTGAATTATGAAGTGAAAAGATCTCAAGATGCAGATTTCTTTGAAGGAATTCTGAAGAAGATCAACACCTGTATGTATTCCGAAAGCCGGCTGTTTCTGAAAAAGAAAAAAAAGTTCGGACGAAGGATATATGTGGAAAAAGCACAGAAGCTCAACCGGATTTCCTTCTATGCATGGACAGACCCAAAATTTGGAATGACCTCCAGAGAAAGGCAGTATTTTCTTAAAAAAGAAGAATACAATCCATTCAGAAAAAGGAATGAAACGTACTACGAATTCATTGAACCCTGGAGATTTACGCTACGGATAAGACCTTATATGATCACGCACTACAAACCTGTAGATGCCGAACTTGAAAAAGAATATGCTGAGATAGAATCATATGTCAGCCAACATAAAGTGGCGGGAATAATCCAAAAGAAAATCTATGGTAAATCAAATGCCTGGAAAAGGGAATATGAAACCGATCTTATCAAAAGCAGGAAATATGCTGCCTGCATCATATCTGCAACAGAGATTGCAGACTATTTTGAGGACTTGTAAGGTCCTGTATGATTTAAAACAAAAACAATGGGAAATTTAAAACTAAAAGGAAAAGATATATTAAAACTCGGCTATCCAAATAATCAAAGCGTCAACGTGGCCCTGGAAGTCATGAAAAGAAATTTTGCAACGAAGAACATTCATCATGTAAAATCTATTTTAAAAGACATCCTCCTCAATCCGGAGAACTTTGAAAAAGACCTCACTTTCGGGCAGATCGCAGAATCACTGCTTTCTTCCAGAAAAACAGAAAAACGAATGCTCAATAATCAGCGCGCTTCCTTTCAGATTTTTGGAAACAATATCTCTGAAGAAGCAAAAAACCAGCTGTATACGGCTTTGAAGCTACCTGTTTCAATACAGGGTGCCTTAATGCCCGATGCCCACAGCGGTTACGGACTTCCGATTGGAGGCGTTCTGGCTGTAGAAAACGCAGTAATTCCTTACGGTGTAGGAATGGATATCGGCTGCAGAATGAGCCTCAGTATTTTGGATATACCCGTTTCATATCTTGACGGAGCAAGAGATAAATATGAAAAAGCTCTTGCCGAACATACCAAATTCGGGATGTACGAAACACATAAATCTCATATAGATCATGAAATCTTTGAGAGAGATACTTTCGGCATGATCCCCATTTTGAGGAGATTAAAGGGAAAAGCCATCAAACAGATGGGGTCTTCCGGCGGCGGAAATCACTTTGTGGAATTCGGAGAAGTGGAAATCACGGAAGAAGATGACCAGGTTGGTCTTCCGAAAGGAAAATACCTGGGGATTTTATCACACAGTGGCTCCAGGGGTTTGGGTGCTGAGATTGCACAATACTACTCAAGAGTAGCGGCAGATCAGTGTCCGCTGCCAAAAGAAGCACAGCAGTTTGCCTGGCTGGATCTGAATACCCATCTCGGTCTTGAATACTGGACCGCGATGAATCTTGCCGGAGATTATGCTTCCGCCTGTCACGATGATATTCACAGAAGGCTTGTAAAAGCTGTCGGCGGAAGAGTAAAAGCAAGAATTGAGAACCATCACAACTTCGCATGGAAAGAAGTTCACAACGGAAAAGAAGTGATTGTCCACAGAAAAGGAGCCACTCCTGCCAACGAAAATGAACTGGGAATGATTCCGGGATCCATGACGGCAAAAGGTTTTATCGTCCGCGGAAAAGGAAATCCCGACGCATTGAAGTCAGCTTCGCATGGAGCGGGAAGAGCCCATTCAAGAGGAGAATGCAGAAGTCTTTTCACTCAGAATGATATCAAAAAAGAACTGAAGCTGAAGAAAGTCACTTTGATAGGCGGTAACACGGAAGAAGCCCCGATGGCCTATAAAGATATTCACGAAGTAATGAATGCACAGAGCGAATTGGTAGACATTCTCGGAACATTTCAGCCCCGGATTGTGAGAATGGATAAATAATTAAGTTGCTGGTTTATATCTGAAAGAATCTACTTTCAATAAACCCGCAACTTCCAGCCTTATAGGTTTCAAAAACCTATAAGGTTTTATAAACAACAAAAAAATAAAAAATGGGAGCGCCTCATAACATAAAAAGATACGGAGAAGTCTGGCCGGAATTTAGAATCCTGCATGGACTTGAAATTTTAAATAAATTAAAGGATAAAGTCATCATATCAGGTGGATGGGCGTGGCATTTTATGTCAGAAACAGGACATACAGAATACAAGCATGCCCATGACCACAAGGATATTGATGTTTTTGTAAAGAAAGAAAACGCAGCTGAAGCAGTTATGATTCTTCAGCAGGAAGGTTTTCAGAAAGTATGGACGCGGTATGATCATCTGCAGAGTAAAGAAAACTTCCGCAGGTATGAGAAAACAACCGAACTCGAAAACGGAAAATCTCACAGAATTACGATAGATTTCTTTGAAAGAAATGACCTGGAAACTATTGAAGTCAACGGCTTTAGGGTTGTCAGACCTGATGTATTACTGACTTTTTACACAAACATTCATTCCAGCGATAAATGCTGGGCTGTAATGGCTGCCAAAGATTTACTGCAGAAAGGAATTGACCCTGTCGGTCATCCAAAATTAAGTGAAATCCCTAACGTAAATTAAAATGGAAAAAAGATACAAACAACAATATTCTTCTTACTATACTGATTGCCTGGTTGTCTGTCCGGAATGTGGAAAGGATGCAGTTGTTAAAAATGAAAATAATTATAAAGAAGCCGTTCTGGAATGCAGACACTGTAATTTGAGAAAAACAGGATATGAAATGGTCGTTTATAAAGCAATTGTCAAGCTTCATTGTCCTGTTTGTGCACATTCTATCCGCGTTGAAAGATGTGTAAAAGAAAAACTTCCGAAGATTTCGGTTCAGTGTGGAGAATGTGATGCCCGGTTTGATATAAAACCAAGATATGAAAAGTATTTTAGCAATTACTCTCAGAAAGCACAGGGACTGAAGCAGGATGATGTTTTTGGCTGCCCACTTTATTTTCAGGATGACTGCAAGGGAAATTTATTTTGGGCAAAAAACAGAGAATACCTTTTGGAGATGGAGGCTTATATTTCATCAGAATTAAGAACACTGCCATACAGAATGCGTATGGTAGAAAGACTTCCGGCCTTTATCAAAGAAGCAAAGAACAGAGAAGCGGTTTTAAAAATTTTACAAAAATGGAAAAACTCATACAGATAACCTCAGGAAGAGGACCTTTAGAATGCCAGTGGGTTATCGCTAAAGTATTGAAGGTCCTTCTTGAGGAAATCAAGAATAATAAAATATAATACGAAATCATCCACCGTGAAAATGGTGATGAAAACCTGACCCTTAAATCCGTAACCATACTGCTAAAAGCAAAAGAACTGAATATATTTTTAAAAACATGGTTAGGAAGCATATGCTGGACCGGGAAAAGTACGTTCAGGAAACTTCACAAAAGGAGTAACTGGTTTATCGGTGTTTTTGAGCTGGAAGGACTGGAAAAAATCAATTTCAGTGAAAAAGATATTCAGTTCCAGACCACAAGAAGCCAGGGAAACGGCGGTCAGAATGTGAACAAAGTAAATACGGCTGTCCGTGCGACTCACCTGCCAACAGGCGAAAGTGTATTTGCACAGGATTCCCGGTCACAGCTGGAGAATAAAAAGCTTGCCATCACGAGGCTGAAAGAAAAAGTGACCGGACTCTATATCAGACAGCTGGAAAAAAGAATGCAGGACACATGGAACAATCATCTGCAGGTACAGAGAGGAAATCCGGTCCGGACATTTTCAGGGACAGATTTTAAAAAGAACCATCAGGATAAATCATTTAAAAAACAGCGGAATATCCTGAAAAAAGAACTAAAAAACAATAGAAATGACCTTAACTAAAAGTAAATATTATTTTGAAGCACTGGATAATTATCCATACAGTCTTCCCGACTGCCTGGAAGCCTTGAATTATGCTCTCTCCTATGATCCTGAAGACGCCGACAGCCTGTGCCTGATGGGAAGAATATACAGCGAAATGCTTACAGATTATGAAAAAGCAAAAATGTACTTCGAAGAAGCCATGCAGTATAATGTAGCTAATCTCAACACTCCGCTGCATTATATCAAATGCCTTTTGGATAATGAGGATCTGGATGAAGCTGAAAAACTGATTAATTATGCTTTAAAAATCAAAGGAATAGATAAAGCAAGGATATTGATACAGAAATCGCAGCTGTTTGAGATCAGATTGGAATACAAAAAAGCATTGGAGCCCCTGAAAGAAGCTGAAAAATACAGTTATAATCAGGCTATGATTGATTTTGTGAGAAGCAGGGCAAAATTTATTAAAAGCAAAATGGCGAAATCAAAAAAGAAAAAAGTGAAAAAGTAAATCTACTTTTTGCCGAAAATAAAAAGGTTTAAATTACAGTTGAATCAATGCAAAAGGATCTTTTTAAGGTCCTTTTTTGTAGTTTTACGGGATGGAACTGCATTTTCAACTTAAAACACTTCAGCTAAAAGAAACTTTCTCGATAGCCTATGGAAATTATGACAGAAGGGAAGCGTTGCTGGTAGAATTATCTTATTCAAACTCTAAAGGATATGGCGAATGTGTCGCCATAGATTATTATCAGATTGATCTGGCGCATTTTATCATCAGGTTAAAAGAGATCCAGCCGTTACTTGAAAAACAAGCCATCAGTCATCCGGAAGATTTTTTCCGTTTTCTTTCACGGCTGGATCTGCATCCGTTTTTGATGTCTGCACTGGATTGTGCCTATTGGGATCTGTTCGGAAAGCTTGAAAACAAAAGTTTTACAGAATTGAATCATATTCCTTCCACGAACCTGGCAGAAAGCTCAATAACCATTTCCGTCTCAGATATTGAAGATCAGATCCGGAAAATAGAAAACAGCAGTTGGAACAGATTCAAAGTAAAATGCAAAGGACTCCATAAACACAATATTGAAAAGCTGTTGAGATTGAACCGCAATATCGCATTAGATTCCAATGCCAGCTTTACAGATCAGGACTGCCTTTGGCTTCAGGAAAACAGGGAAGTTCAAAAGTTCTCATATCTGGAACAGCCACGGTCCATTGACCAATATAAGGTTTTAAAGAAAGAAGGTTTTGCCAATTGGATGGCAGATGAGGATTGCCAGGATAGTGATTCCCTCGACGAATTAATTCCTTACTATAAAAGCGTCAATATAAAACTGATGAAATGCGGAGGACTCACTCCGGCATTGGAAATGATCAGAAAAGCAAAAAAACTGGGCTATAAAATTATGATCGGATGCATGACGGAATCTACCGTCGGGATCTCAGCCGGCTGCGTATTGGCAGGGCTTACCGACTTTGCTGATCTGGACGGAGCGAATCTTATTTCCAATGATTATGCCTCCGGAAACTTTGTGGAAAACGGCAAAATAACCCTATCCGGAAAGCCCGGATTGGGAATAACATTAAAGTGAGCAATAACTTTGGAAGAAGAAGAGAAAGAGAATTATAAATGATGAATATTAAACCCTATTACATTCAAACCCTCCAACTCTAAAAACCCTCCAACATAGAAACCCTACTTCTTATTCGCAGAAATCAGAAAATCGTATACCATCTGGTGCTGATCATCGCTTAATTTAGCTTTAGGAGCCATTCTGCTTAAAGTTTTGATCCATCCCTGATCATCATGCTTAGCCGGATCCGGGAGCTTATGGCATTTAGAGCATGAGTTTTCAAAAATAGTCTTACCCTGAACCAGCTGTTCAGATGCAGTGTACTTGGGCCCGGTTACAGCGGTGCTTTTAGGCCCGCACGATACCATTAACGCTGCTCCTGCAGCCATACTTAAGATTACTTTTTTCATATCCAGATTTTGATTTGATGATTATTTTTTCACGGAAACAATATAGTCGTATACCCACTGATGCTGAACATCTGTCAGTTTCGCTTTGGGAGCCATTGAATTCATGATGCCTACCCACTGTACAGAAGTGTGTGCTGCAGGATCCGGAAGTTTATGGCATCTTCCGCAGGAATTTTCAAAGATTGCTTTTCCCTGTGCTATTTGTTCCGCAGTAGAAACGGAAGGTCCCGCAGGTCCGGCTGTAGAGGCCTTTGGTGTACAGGAAGCCAGTAAAATGCAGGTCAATAATGCAGCAGCGGATATTTTTTTCATGTTTATTAAATTTGATTCGTAACAAATGTAGGAATTTCCATGCCCCGTTGATGAGACGGCCTCTAGTTTTAATTTAGAAGAAATAAAATTAATGCCCGTTTGTATGGGAGTTTGACGGTTATTTTTATATTTTTGAATCAATGAAATTTTCTACAGAAGAACTAATCGAAGGAATACGGTCAGGAAATAAACGCCTGATCGCAAAAGCTATTACATTAGTTGAAAGTAAAAAAGCAGAGCACAGAACCCAGGCAGAAGAGCTTCTGAAGGAAATAATGCCTTTCACGGGAAATTCCATAAGAATAGGAATTACCGGAGTTCCCGGTGCAGGAAAATCCACATTCATTGAAAATTTCGGCAGACTTGCCATTGCTAACGGTAAAAAAGTGGCGGTTCTGGCCATTGATCCCAGTTCGTCCATCAACAAAGGAAGCATTTTGGGAGATAAAACCAGGATGGAAGAACTCGCCAAAGAAGAAAATGCCTTTATCCGCCCTTCCCCAAGCTCAGGATTTCTTGGCGGAGTGGCCAATACCACCTTTGAGACGATGATGATCTGCGAAGCGGCAGGATATGATTATATTTTGATAGAAACCGTAGGAGTAGGGCAGTCTGAAGTTCTGGTGGCCGATATTACCGATGTATTTCTATTCCTGAAAATCATCGGTGGCGGAGATGAACTGCAGGGTATCAAAAGGGGTATCATGGAAATGGTAGATCTTATTTTTATCAACAAAGTGGATCAGGACAATCTGCAGAAAGCAAAAAATACAAGGCTGGAATTAAAACGGGCACTGGATTTTATTCCTCCCAAAGAAAAAGGCTGGAAAATCCCTGTATTGCTAGGTTCTGCGTTTTACAATAAAGGGCTGGATGAGGTTTACAGTACTATTGATGAATTCATAGACCTGAAAAATAAAACGGGAAGTTTTAATGAGATCCGTACCCGGCAGGCAGAAAAACGCTTTGAATACTGGGTTCAGGAATATATTCTGGCTATGATGAAAAGAAGCGATTCCGTAGAAACCGCTTACATACAGCACAAAAAAAATGCTTCAGAAATGGTTTCCAATCCCAGCACTGAAGCAAAGCTTTTTGTTGAAAAATTTTTAACTAAAGACTAAAGTTTCTCTTTTTCTTTCGGTGTTTCTTCATTTTTTGAAATATAACCGTCATAAGTAATCGGCTGCCTGTCGTTACTTCTCATAGAAACAAAGGCTTTACCGCTTTTAAAGATTTCTATATTAATTTCATCAACATTGCTTGTATCGTTGGGCTTAATCTTTAAAGTCCAGTTTCCTTTCTTATTCTGGGACTTGCTGACCGTAAAATCTTTTGAAGAAAATCTGTAGCTGTTTTTATCCGTATTTCCGAAAGTAGGATTGAATACCCTCCCGAAATAGGGAAGCACAACCTCCAAATTGTTTTTATTGATTGTAATGGTGTAGTCTCCGTTAAGTTCCAAAATCCTCATTGATGTAGAATTGGGTATTGAATTCATAACATTGATAACATCATAGTTGGTGGGATTGGCCCTTTGTGCATGAAAAGTAAATTCCTGTGAATCTACAAGTGCATCAACTGTTTTGGAATCTACTGCTGAAGCCTGTGAGGAACAGCTTTGAAAGAAAAAAACGAATCCAAAAATAAATATAAGTGAAATATACTTTTTCATAACCACAATAATTGTTAAATTTAAATAGCAAAATGTATGCAAATATATCCCTTCTGAATCATTTTGGAATAAAAATTGTAAATGTTGAATTATTAACACTCAAACAACTATGAAATTTACACATCTATTAGGAATAGGGGCAGTTGCTTTATCAGCTGTAGCATGTACTACCAATCCGATTACGGGGAGGTCTTCATTACAGATCGCGAATAATTCGGAAATATTAACAATGTCTGCTCAGGAATATAAAACAACATTATCCAAATCCAAGATTATCAAAGGAACTGCAGATGCAAAAAGAGTAGTGAGTGTAGGAAGCAGAATAAAAAGCGCAGCAGAAAGATATTATCAGAGCATAGGAAGATCCGCTGATCTTACGAATTACAGCTGGGAATTTAATCTTATACAGAGCAATGAGCTGAATGCCTGGTGTATGCCAGGAGGAAAAGTTGCCGTTTATACAGGAATTCTTCCCGTTACGAAAAATGATAATGGACTTGCAGTAGTTATGGGACACGAAGTTTCTCACGCTTTGGCAGGACATGGAAATGAGAGAATTTCTCAGGCTATGGTTGCACAGTACGGAGGTTCTATTCTTGGAGGAACAATTTCCAATTCACAATGGGCGGGGATCTTTGAAAAAGTATATCCTATCGGGTCGCAGGTTGCTTTGCTGAAATATGGCAGAAATCAGGAATCAGAAGCCGATCAGATGGGGCTGTATCTTATGTCTATGGCAGGATATGATCCAAGAGAAGCAATTCCTTTCTGGAATAGAATGGAGAGCGCGTCATCCGGTGCGAGACAGCCAGAATTTTTATCTACCCACCCGAATCCTGAAACAAGGATCTCAGATATCAATAAAAACCTTCCAAAAGCTTTGGAATATTATAAAGCTGCCGGAGGGAAAATATAATTACTCAGAATTTAATCTTGTATAGAGCCTTATTGAATTTTTCACTAAATTGGGTAAGGCTTTTTTCAATGTAAACCACTAAACACAATATTTATGAAAAGTTTATCAATTACCGGATTTATACTGCTTGCTGTTTCGGCACTGCTTTTTTATCTGACTACCGATTTTACCGTAGGAGGAATTACCATCTCACACATGATGGGCGTAATGGCCGGAGTAGGAATCGGCCTTATTATTGGCGGAATGGTAGGATATGTAAGCAAAGGAAGCGCAATAAAGGCTGAAGAGAAAAAAAAGGAATTCAAGCAGCTGCAGAAAGAAAAAGAAGAACTGGAAAAACAGGCGGCAGATATTGCCAGACGTGAAGCGGAGCTCCGCCAAAATCAAACCCCTCAAATTTAAAATTTATAGTTAATACCAAAAGAAAAATATCTGGGTATAAGATTAGTATTAAGGTATTCTATATTATAATCAGAAGTAAGTACACGTGCGATAGATCTGCTGTTCAGTATGTTTTTAGCATTTACTTCTACGCTTAAATTCGTGTTAATGTGTTTATTCAGCATAATATCCAGAAAGAGATTCTTTTTACTATTGTGGATATTCGGATTGATATAGTCAAGATATGACATAAGAAGCCACTCTGATGCAGGTTTATATATTATTATAAAAGTATTTCTTATGCTTACATTGTTGTTTCTTGCATCTTCTTCTTTTTTTGTAGACAGATAATCATATGACAAAATATTTTCAAAATTTATCTTCAAATTAAAAGCTGTTTTAAGCGAAAATTCGACATTGGCACTAGTGCTCACATTATCTTTTAATTGAATATCATTTACTATATTTTTATACTTAAAAATCGAATAGTAGGACTTTAATTTTAATTTACTCTTTAAAAAAGGAATATATTTATCCGCCATAAGACTGAAAGACAGGTTTTCATTGTTTTGTGGCAGATAAAAATATGTATAGTCAGTATTTAGTTCTGTTATATTAATCTTTGAGAAATAATTACCCTTATTAAGGCTGTATATGACTCCAAAGTTCAGCTGAAACTGTTTGTAGAGATTAAGAAGGCTATAAAAAGCCTGCGTGGAAAAAATTTTCTGTATTTCAATTGATGGGATATTGTTTATTGAAGTCCTGTTATTAATAAATATAGGTTCTGTGAAAAAATTTTCTTCTGAAAAAGTCTGCTGTTTATAATTTGTAGTTGATATTAATTTGGAAATATCATTTAATTTGTAAGAAAACATTAACTCGGGTTCTATTACAAAGCTGTTTTTCTTATTTTCTGAATTTAGTCTCTGTGTTATCAGTGAGAGATTATAAGAAGGCGAAAATTTAAAATTTCCGACATACAAATGATAGCTTCCTGATGTATATAACGAACCCTTATTATAGTCAATATTGTTTGTAAAGTCTTTTAATTCTTCGTTTGTTATAATATAAGATTCTAACGGAGCCTTAGTGATCTCCCCACCAATAGCAAAAGCATATTTGTCGTTACTTTTCGATCTGTTTCCCAATAGGATAATCCTTCCACCGATAATTGATTTTATGAACTTGCTAAACTGGGTAGAAAAGCTTAAATTTTGATTAAGCTTTATGTCAGGTACCGATATGAAATTTTGTGGGATCTCATTAAAAGATTGATAGAGCTCTGTTTGCAACGCCTTATTATCGGAAATCTTATAAGTATATAATAAATTCTGTTTAAAAATAGAAGATCTTGATGATAAAGAGGTTTTATATTTGTTTTCTTCATTTAGGGTGATATCAGAATCTGTTGTTATATTTTCTTTATAATATTTAATATTGTACTGCAAGAGCGAAGATTTTGAAGTATTTATTTTTAATTCTATATCTCCTCTATAAAGGCTTGGCCTTTTTTTGATCTCATAAAAATCCTTTGTGGTAAAATTATTTCCGTTGATAAAGTTTTCAGTTCTTAGTGACTGTGTAAAATTCAGCTTGTCGGAAAGCTGATAAAGATTTAGCTTGATCTGTAATTTTTTAGAAACTTTAAAAATATTATTATAATTATTGAAGACAGTATTATTAATATTTGCTCTTCCATCGTTAAAAAAATCAGTAAAGATAGTCTCTGGGATTGCTTTTTTTGCAAGAAACATGTTTTCCTTTACCTGTTCTACATTGGGCCTGAATGAAAAATAATCAAACGAAGTATTATTAATACCTATATTATTATAACCGAATGTTCCGAATGATTTATACTTATTAGATATCTGTATTATATTTGCATTTATATTATGCATTTGGGTTTTATCTTCAGCAAAACCACTTTCATAATTAATATCTCCGGATAAATCTATCTTCCCTTTTTTTAATTTAATATTGAGTGCTACCTTATCTCCGTTTTCTATACCTTTTAATAACGGATTTGCAGAATAATTTTCTATTGCCTGAATCTGATCTACGATATTGACATTGATGTTTTTGGTGCCAATAGAATAATTAGAGCCAAAAAGATCATCGCCGTCAATTTGCACAGTCTCAATAGATTTGCCTTTGTACTTTATTTCTCCGGTATTTGGGTTAAGTTCTACACCAGGTAATTTTTTTATGATCTCTTCTATTTTTCTCTCTGTACCATCTCGATAAGAACTAACATTGTAGCTTATAGTATCTTTTTTGACTTCAAAACTTTTTTTCTTAGATGGAACGATAACTTCTTTAATTTCTTTCGCCTGTTCTTTTTTTAATTGAAAATCAACAGTATAAATTTTATTTTTAACAGGATTGTTAATAGTAAATATTTGAGGAGCATAATTAAGAGCGTTTATTTCTATTACAAGTTCGTCATAGTTATTTTTGAGAACTTTAGAATAACTGCCGTCTTTGGAAATAATGAACTCTGAATTGTTATTGTCAGTGCTTTTGAAAATAATAGAAGCAGGTACAAAATTATTTGTACCTGCTTCTATTATTTTACCTTTAATAGTTTGAGAAACAAGTTTTCCGGAAAATAGTATTAGAAATAAGAAAAAATACCTATTCAAAACTTTCAATTACTAATTTTTTTGTTTTGCTCTTTATCTTTTTCTCTTCTTCCATTTTCTTATTGAACATTTGCATCCCGGCTGCTTTCTCGTTTTTTTGGTCAGCGGGAACACTCTGTTGTACTTGGTCCTGCCTGATCCTTAAATAGGCAACTATTTCACTTCTTTTCTTTTTTTCCAGCAAAGAATTTTCTTGTGCTGATACAATTTTTTTAGCATCTAATATTCCCCTTAATTCTTTTTTTTCCTTTTCAATAGCTGAAGCATCTTTATTAGATATTTTAATGACTTTGTAGATCATATGTCCTTCCATACTTTGAGCCTCTAAAATTAATCCCGGTAGGGAATTAAGCTTCCATGGGCCATCAAAATAAGGAAGATCTTTAGTGAACCATACTGTCCAGAGATTTTTTCTGAATTCAGCAGTTGCTTTTTGAGCTTTAAATCCAAGAATATCTTTGTACTCATTTTCTAATTTCCAGGGGATTATATTTAAGCTATCCTGAATCACTGTTTTTTCTTTAGAAAAATCTATATAGAGTTTTCCAGTTTTAAAATCCTTGTACAATTTTTCCTCTCCTTGGTGTAAAGGGCTATAGGCCTCTGTTACATTTTCCTGTTTCCTGCTATTGAGAGTATCTTTGGCTCCAAGCTTTGTGTATACAGAAAAATCTTTAGATACATTTAAAACTTCATGATAAATCACCTTTGATGAATCCATACGAATATTAGTTCTCTCGTATGTAAATTCCTGAGAGAATATTATGGTACTGAAACTCAGTAAAAGTATAAAAGAGAGTAGAACTCTCTTTTTTCTTAACATACTCTCTGCCATCCCACCTGTACTAATTCGTAATCTTCACTTCCCATTCCATCACTAAAATATACTTTTTTGTAAACAGGCTTTAAGACACATCCCCCTTCCTTAACAGTTTTTATTACTCCGGGTTTTGCGAAGCCTAAAGTTATTCCGGAGAATAATAGTATAAGTAAGATAGTTTTTTTCATTGTTTTTTATTTTAATTGAAGATCAAATATAATTATTATTTTGATGCAACAATAAAAATCTCGCAAAAGTGAATTTATTTATATTTTTTATTTTAAAACAAGAATATTTTTAATAAAAACCTCTTAATTTTAGTGCTTAAGAGGCTGTATATAGTTGTTATTTCAGATTATTTAAACTTATAACCAACGCCCACTAAGAATAGGTTCGGTCTGTTGTCGTATCTGATTTCTGATCCTGAAACCTTATTGATGAAATTTCTCTCATCTTTACTGAATGCGCCTTCATATCTTGCGTTGATGATCAGCTTTTTAATTTCAAGCTGTGCCCCCAACTGGTATCCTACTGTGAAATTGTTTTTAACATTTTCTTTGAAATCATTGTAGGTATTATCCTTGCTTAAATTATAGCTGGCTACCGGTCCCACAAAAACCCCAAGCATATTTCCTAAAAGATTATACCCTACAAGAACAGGCATATCGATACGGTTGCTTTTTACATCAAAAGTAGTATTCTCCGTAGTGAATTCATTTTTGAAATGGGTGTAATACAATTCCGGCATTACATACAGTGCAGCAGGAAGCCCTATTTTTAAAGAAAGTCCCACATTGAAGCCTGCATTATTTTTACCTGTTCCTTCTATGGCTTCATTTACCGTTCCTTTGATGTTTTTCCATGAAGGAGAGCCTGTCGGGAATATTAAGTTAGCCTTTCCTGCCAGTGAAATCTGTGCGGAAGCGAACATTGAAAACCCGATTAATGCTATACTAAGTATCTTTTTCATTATCATCTATTTTAGAGATTGTATTTTCAATCGTTTTATTATTTTCAAGTAAATATTCTCTCAGTTCTTTAAAGAGTTCTGAAGAGTAAACGAAGTCAATAAGATTTTTATTGCCTGCCGTGATGAGGATATCTTTGTTTCCTTCCCATTCTTTGATCCCCAGTCTCAGGTATACAATTTTCTCACCAATGGTCATCACAGAATTCATATCGTGCGTATTGATGATGGTGGTTGTATTATATTCTTTAGTGATTTCAAGCAGAAGATCATCAATGATATTGGAAGTATAAGGATCCAGACCGGAATTCGGTTCATCACAGAAAAGATACTTTGGATTGTTCACAATAGCCCTTGCAATGGCCACCCGTTTCTGCATTCCCCCGGAAATTTCAGACGGGAATTTTCTTCCTGCCTTATCAAGATGTACCCTGCCTATTACTTCAAATACCCTTTTCTTTTTTTCTCTGAAAGTAAGGTTGGTAAACATGTCCAGCGGGAACATAATGTTCTCTTCCACCGTCAGGGAATCAAAAAGTGCACCGCCCTGAAATACCGTTCCTATTTCTGACCGCAGATGCTGTTTCTCATCTCTCGTCATGGTATTGATATCCCGGCCGTCAAAAAGGATCTCTCCTGATGAAGGCTGGTAAACATTTAGTAAGCTTTTCAGGAAAACAGTCTTTCCGGAGCCGCTCTGCCCGATGATCAGGTTTACTTTTCCTTTGTCAAATGATGTTGAAATTCCCTTAAGTACTTCAACATTGTCAAAACTCTTCTTAAGATCTTTTACCTCAATCATCAGCTTAATATTAATTGGGTTAAAATTAATTCGGAAATGATAATAAATACCATAGTCCATACTACAGCCTGTGTACTGGCTCTACCCACTTCCAGGGATCCTCCTTTTACATTATACCCGAAATAGGAAGGAACTGTAGCAATAATAAAAGCAAATACGGTGGTTTTTACAAATGCATAATACACGAATAAATTCGGCATATACATCTGGATACCCACTATATAATCATTTTCTGTCCAGTTTCCGGTCAGCATACCTGCCAGATGCCCACCGCCAATACCGAACACGATACTGATGGCAATAAGGATGGGATTGAAAATAACGCAGGCGAAAATTTTAGGCAAAATAAGGAAGTTAGGAGAGTTTACCCCCATGATATCCAGTGCGTCGATCTGTTCAGAAACCCTCATGGTTCCTATACTGGATGCAATATAGGATCCTACTTTACCTGCGAGGATAAGGCTGATGATGGTAGGCGAAAATTCCAGTACCAAAACCGCTTTTGTTGCATATCCCACGAAAGACGGTGGAATAGGAAAAGAGGAAGAGTCAAAGTTATTGTACATCTGGATAGCCACTACCGCTCCCACAAATATAGAAGTGAAGATCACAAGGCCAAAAGAATTGACACCGAGATCATTGATTTCTCTCATGAACAGCTTCCAAAAAACCCTCATTTTCTGGGGTTTCTGCAAGGATTTACCCAGAAGGATAATGTATTCTCCTATTGCTGTAAAAAACTTTTTTAACATGCTGCTAAATTAGACTTTTTTTATTTAATTAAGGTTAAGCCTCTGTTGGAGACCTCTGGTTTATTTAACCTTAGAAGCAAATATGATTCCTCAATTTTAATCTTAACCTTTTGTTTGGTTTATTTTGCATTTTTATCACCTCCGATAACTAAAAAAACGGTTTTTAAAATAATAACCAGATCCAGAACAAAGCTCCAGTTTCTTACATAGAAAGTATCTGCAAGAATCCTTTTTTTCATTTCCACTTCTACATCTCCATAGTCTCCGCGCAGGCCGCTTACCTGGGCAAGACCCGTTATGCCTGGAGATACCATGCTTCTTAAACTGTATCTTCCTATCTTAGGCTTATAATAATTGTCTACGGAAAGCATATGCGGACGGGGTCCTACAATGGACATTTCCCCTTTCAGGACATTGATAAACTGTGGAAGCTCATCAAGGCTGGTTTTTCTAAGAAATTTCCCGATTTTTGTGATCCGGGCATCATTTTCTTCCGTAGTTTTTGTTGCAGATTCATCATTGACGATCATGGTTCTGAATTTCAGACAGGAAAATACCTCTTCGTGAAAGCCATACCTTTTTTGAATAAAAAAAACCGGTCCCTTAGACGTTACTTTTATTAAAAGGGCAACGACAGGAAATAACCAGGAGCATAGTAAAACCAGTATAACAAGAGAAAAAGCGATGTCAAAAATCCTTTTGACCAGGAAATTAGAATAATAATCCAAAGGATATTTTGCCTGACTGAGAATTGGTTGTGTCTGAATATATCCAAGATCATACAGGAAAAAATCACTTTGTGTAATACTCGGAATGAGCGATACGTGAACTTTATTGTCTTCCGCCAGCTTGAAAATTTCAGCTTCCAGGCTTTCATTGAAATGGTTCTCTGTAGATAGGAACAGGGTATGGATGCCATTCTTCTTCCAAAAGCCAACCAGATTCTCCGTACTTATATCGGAACTTTCGTATTCGAATATTTTATATCCGTAATCTTTTCTGTCTTTAAATATGTTCTTTAAGATCTCCGTAGAGCCCGTTTCTCCCAGAAACATTACATTTCTGTAATTGATCCCGAGTGAACGGAAGTATTTTATAGTAAAATAAATAACCGATTTGGCAAGAAAGATAAAGCAAAAAAGATAGAACGAAAGCCAGTAAATATCTGAATTGAAAAATACATTTTTGCTCACTTTTCCAATAAGAAGGACGCCGAGTATAAAAAAAAGAAAATGGATAAGGAGGCGCTCCAAAAACAAAGTATACGTAAGATTCCTCTGAATATTATAAATTTTTGTCCTGCCGCTTAGAAGCATCCAGAACAAAAACAGTAATATCAGCGAAAAAATATTCTGGTACCAGGTTTCCTGATGATATTTTAAACTTTCATTCCTGGTTATAAAAAAGAATATAAAAATAGATGCAATAACCAGGAGGTCAAGCAAGATAATGATCGATTTCAGGTATCTAGAGTATCGAATTCTCTGCATCTATCGGTATTTATAACGGATACGTAGGGCTAATGTACGTATTTTTTACGGTATATTCAGGTATTTGTGGGTCTGCACCGAAGCCTGCCATTCCGGATGGGCCAAAATAAAATCGGTGATCTTTGGATACATTTCATCACGCTTGCTCCATTCGCTCTGCATGTATAGTTTGCAGTTTTCAGAAACTTTTGCTGCCTGTTCCTGGGCAAACGTAAAATCGTGCTGATTGAAGATGATCACTTTAAGTTCACTTGCTTTTTCATAGATCTCTTCTTTCGGAAGTCCTGTTTTCTTTGGCGAAAGGGTGATCCAGTCGATTTGCCCGCTCATGGGATAAGCTCCTGAGGTTTCAATATGGATGGTGCATCCCAGCTCTTTTAATTTGGATGTTAAGATATCTAAATTCCACATCAACGGTTCACCACCGGTTAAAACAATTGTTTTACAGTGTTTTGCAGCAGTTTCTGCAATTTCTTCTGCATTCATTAACGGATGGAGATTAGGATCCCAGCTTTCTTTTACGTCACACCAGTGGCACCCGACGTCGCAGCCTCCCAGCCTGATGAAATAGGACGCTTTTCCGGTATGTGCTCCTTCTCCCTGTAAAGTGTAAAAATGCTCCATTACGGGGAGCATTTTACCTTCTTTTAATAAAATATCTTCTTCTTTGTTCATTTTAAAATTAGTCGTTATAGACCGAAGTTTTATAAGCGATGATGGTGTTTTTCATCAGCATGGCTCTGGTCATAGGGCCTACGCCTCCCGGTACCGGTGTGATCCAGCTTGCTTTGGCTGCGCAGCTGTCAAAATCTACATCACCTGCAAGGTAGTATCCTTTTGGAGAGTCATCATCCACTCTTGTAATACCTACATCCACGATTACTGCACCATCCTTGATCATATCTCCTTTTAAGAAATGAGGATCACCCAATGCGGTAATAACAATGTCTGCTTTTTTTGTATATTCTTCGATATCTTTTGTGTAAGAGTGCGTTAATGTAACGGTAGAGTTACCGGGGAAATCTTTTCTTCCCATCAGGATGCTCATAGGTCTTCCCACGATTTTGCTTCTTCCGATAATTACACAGTCTTTTCCTTTAGTTTCAATATTATATCTTTCCAGTAAAGTAAGAATCCCGAAAGGAGTAGCGGGAAGGAAAGTATCCATTTCCAAAGCCATTTTTCCGAAATTTTCAGGATGGAAACCATCTACGTCTTTCCTTGGGTCAATCGCCAGAATGATCTTTTCCTGATCGATCTGGTCCGGTAAAGGAAGCTGTACAATGAAACCGTCCACTGCCTTGGATTTATTCAGTTCGTCGATCTTTTCCAATAATTCAGATTCAGAAACTGTGCTTGGGAATTTTACAAGCGTAGAGCGGAATCCTACTTCCTCACAGTCTTTTACTTTACTGTTTACATACGCCTTGCTTGCTCCGTTGTTTCCTACAAGAATGGCTACCAGGTGTGGTGCTCTCTTCTTGCTTTCAAGGATCTTTTCCACTTCAACCTTGATCTCTGCCTTTATTTCTTTGGATACTTTAAGTCCGTCAAGAATTTCTGCCATTTTTACTTTTTTTACTTTTATTTAGATTTTATTGAATACAACAATATCCTGGAATTCATCGGCGCCTTCCTTTTCTACATCAGTCCTCCAGAATCCTCCTTTTATCGTGGTTACTTTTAATCCTGCTTCCGCTGCCATTTCATTCAGCAAAGGAATGCTTACTGCAATATTGGCTGCAGTCACCTTATCATCCATAAGCCTGTAGCCTTCATACTGATGTGGGAACGGCATTGTGCCGAATTCTTTTTTAGTCTCGTCATACAGAAAGAATGTGGCCAGACACTGTCCGTCGTTCTTCAGCACTCTGCTAATTTCGTTAAGATATCTCCTGATCTCAGGAATCTGCATATGAGTGAAAACCGAGAACAGGAATGCTTTGTCAAACCGCGCATCATCATATGGAAATGTAAAACTCTCCGCTTTTTGGCTGAAAGTATTATACAGGTCATTATAAATCGGTGTAAACTTGAATTTAAAATTCGGATGTTTTTTACCGATATGCTTATTGCACCAGTTTATTCCTTTTTCTACGGCATCAAAACCGTCGTAAGTTCCTTTGTCGATAACCTCTGTAAGGGCTACTGCGGTTCTTCCGATACCGCATCCCACATCCAGAACGTGATCTGTGTTTTGTAACCCGATATATTTTTTGAGCGCATTTACCTGGCGGATTCCGTGAGGTATAAAGTCGCTGCCGCCTACATAAATATCTCCTTTCTTAGGTTCATTTTTAGATCTTTTTCCGGTAAGCCCTTCATAGAGATCTATCGGGAAATAATAGATCTTTCTTCCCAGAAGCCTGAGGCCGGGAGGAAGTTTATAATAATATGACCGTAATGCAGACATCTGCTATTTATTTCCTTTATAATAATTGATCAGTCCGTTCGTAGAGCTGTCATGAGAACTGATTGCCTCATTGCTTTCAAGCTCAGGAAGGATCTTGTTGGCGAGAACTTTTCCTAATTCCACTCCGAACTGGTCGAAACTGAAAATATTCCAGATTACGCCCTGCACAAAGATCTTGTGTTCATACATGGCAATTAACTGTCCCAACGAAAAAGGAGTTAATTCATTGAATAGTATAGAGTTGGTAGGTGTGTTTCCGTGGAAGACCTTATAGTTTAATAACCTGTCAGTTTCTTCATCGGATTTTCCTTCTTTTCTTAATTCCTGTTCTACTTCCTCTTCAGATTTCCCGAAGGCCAGTGCTTCAGTCTGCGCGAAAAAGTTGGCTAAAAGTTTCGGCTGATGATCAGAAACTGCATTGCTGCTTTTCACATAAGCGATAAAATCTGCCGGGATAAGTTCAGTTCCCTGGTGGATTAACTGGTAAAAAGCATGCTGTCCGTTGGTTCCCGGCTCCCCCCAGATGATAGGCCCTGTTTCGTATTCTACGAATTCTCCGTTTCTGTCTACGCATTTCCCGTTACTTTCCATATCTCCCTGCTGAAGATAAGCCGCAAATCTGTCCAGGTATTGGGAATAAGGAAGTATTGCATAAGTGGTGGCAGCATAAAAATTACGGTACCAGATGCCTAAAAGTCCCATTAAAACCGGAACGTTTTCTGAAAAATCTGCAGTCTGGAAATGCTGATCCGTATCATTGGCTCCTTTTAGAAGCTGTTCAAAATTGTCATAGCCTACTGCCAGAACAATGCTCAGGCCGATAGCGCTCCAAAGAGAATATCTTCCGCCAACCCAGTCCCAGAACTCAAAAATATTTTCTTCTGCAATTCCGAATGCTTTAACTGCTTCAACGTTAGTAGATAAAGCTACAAAATGTTTGGCGACATCTTCTTCTTTTCCTGCTTTCAGGAACCAGTCTTTTGCAGAATTGGCATTGGTCATTGTTTCCTGAGTGGTAAAAGTCTTGGAAGCAATGATGAACAATGTGGTTTCAGGATTCAGTTTTTTAACGGTTTCTGCAATGTGATTGCCATCAACGTTTGAAACGAAATGAACGTTTAATCTTGTTTTAAAATGCTTTAAAGCCGAACAAACCATTACAGGACCAAGATCTGAGCCTCCGATTCCGATATTCACCACATCGGTAATTTCTTTCCCGCTGAAACCTTTGTGCTCCCCAGAAATGATTTTTTCAGAGAAAGCTTTCATGTGGTCAAGAACTCTCCTGATCTGTGGTTTGATATTTTCACCGTCTACGATGATCTCTTTATCTGAAAAATCCCTTAAAGCTGTATGCAGAACTGCTCTTCCTTCTGTTTCGTTGATTTTGTCACCGGAAAACATTTTGGAAACAGCATCTTTAAGCTGACATTCATCCGCCAGTTGAAGTAAAAGTTCCTTGGTTCTTGAATCGATCAGGTTTTTAGAATAATCAAACAGGAAGTTGTCTTTCTGCAAAGAAAATTCTTTAAAACGGTCAGGATTGTACTGGAAAAGACTTCTCAGATCAAAGTCGTTGCCTGCAAAGTGTTCGTCAAGAGCCTTCCAGCTGGTGGTTTGTATAGGATTTATTTTTGATAGCATATTTTAGAAATTATATAGATTCAGAAAACAAAAGGCAGGATGAAATGTTTAAAATCCATATCATTTTATTTCTGATGTGCAAATTTAAGGAAAAATAAAACCTCAGATAAATTTGAACAGGATAAATAACAATTTTTTAAAAGGAAACCTCAGAACAAGGTCTGAGGTTTCATGGTTATTATTTTGTAAAAGATGGATCAGAAAGTTATTCGTCCATTTCGTTCAGGATGTTTTCGAGACGTTTGGCATTTCTTCCGTAGATATATTTTGTCCATAAGACAATGCTTGTTACAATGAATATGGTTCCTAATAAAACAATCAGGATTAAAGACTGTTGATAAGAACCTGACATATTTCCTAGAGACTTTCCTTTTTCCTCAAATATATTATAGAATTCCAGTCCTAATGAGACCATAAAGTGGGGGAGCATAAGAAATCCGAAAGACTGATATCTCTCCATGTTCAGCTTCAGCTCATGGTATATTTTCCAGAGGCTGTTTTTGGTATTTCCGGTATACAGCTCTGTCTGCTTATAAAATTTATAAAATCCGAAAAGATAATAAGAAGATATTACGACAAGAATAGCATAGGAAGTGTAATAAATAACATGTTGTGACGGAGGAAAGTCAAGCTGTTGCGGAAAGAATGCGATAAGAATGATGGCAATGATCTGCATGGGAAACTCTGCTCTCATGCTTTTCTGGATATTTTCGACAGGATGCTTGCTTTTCTTTAACTTTTCTATGGTTTTGGGAATGTTGACGCTGTTGCCGTCTTCATTATTCCACTGTTCTTTTAATTGATCAAAATTCATAGCCTGATTTTTTTATGATTTGCTGTAGTTTTTCTTTGGTTCTGTTGAGTTTTACACGGGCATTGCCTTCGCTGAGCCCCAGATTATCCCCGATTTCTTTATGGGACATGCCTTCCATGAAATAGAATATGACGGCTTTTTCCAGGGCTTTAAGTTCCTGAACCGCACTGTAGAAAACTTCAAGCTGTTTTTCTTTCGCAGGATTGTAATCTTCGTTCTGGACTTCAAAATGATGGGGTACATCTGTGTGATTGCTCGTCCGTTTTTTTTCTTTTTTTAAATAAGTGATCGCGGTATTAATGGCGACACGGTACATCCATGTAGAGAATTCACTGTTGCCTTTGAAGTTCTGGTAAGATTTCCACAGCTGAATAAGAATTTCCTGTTGCAGGTCTTCCCGGTCTTCTACAGAATCTGCATAGATCCGGGAGGCTTTGTATAAAATGCCTTTGTGCTGGTTGACGAGCTTTAAAAAAGCGGCTTCAGTTTGACTGCTCACGATGATTTCACGGTTTGGTTATATGTTATAGACTTGATACCGGCTTTACAGTATATCCTTTGGATCTTAAAAGTTTGACAATTCCGTTTTCACCCATAAGATGAGCGCTTCCTACTGCAAAGAAAGAACTTTCTTTTTTCATTATTTCCGGCATTTTTTCTGCCCAGTTCCTATTTCTGTCTGTCAGCATGGCTTTTTCCTGCTGGGCATTCATTATTTTATCATTTCTGAAGGATGTGTAGACAGACTGTACATCTTCTTTTTTAAAGGCGGCAATCATTTCTTTAAGCAGAACTTCGTATTCTTTTCCAATTTTTAACTGTCCGATTACTGCTTTCAGATCATAAGCCTTATTAATGGAGGCCATCTGGTCTTCTACTTTTTCAAGGCCATAGACTTTCTTCTTACTTTTGAGGGCATTTTTAAGAAGTTCTATTTCATATAATTTTATTTCAGTTTGCGGACATGGTAGGGCTTTTAATGAAACAAGCGCATACAATCCCTGTGAACTGGAATGATCCATCTTCTTTAAATCTGTTCCATAGTCAGCGAGGACTTTATCCAGTTCTTTTGCCTCTTCGGGAGTAAGCTGGTCTGACAGTTTTTTATCAGTCTGATACATTTTCTGCATCGCTGTCATTTCAGCCGGATCCGTATAATTGATTTCCATTACAAATTGATCGGATTTTTCAAGGGCTTTCATTACTTTCGGTTTAATCTCAAAATCCTGGCTGCACATGGCATGAAAGGTTCCGGCGAGGTAAGAAGATTCCGTAAGTCCATTCCCTGAAACTTCCCAAAGTGTGCTGTTTTCCATATTGCTGTTCTGAGCTTTTGCTGTGATGAAGGCTGCGGATAATAATGCGGCAAACCCAAATTTCACTAAATTTTTCATATGATTAAGTTTTTAATTATTCACTCTTTAAACAGTAGGTAAGGGCTGTATTATGATCGTTACAGTTTTTTTTTAAAAAAATAAAAACCTCCTGAAAGAGGAGGTCTGTAAAATCTAAAATTATGATGATAACCAGTTGGTTAGGAATTTTTTTTCTATTCTGAAATTTTTCTATGTTCTGGCCTTGTCAGTTTTCTTTTTCTTAAAACGTAAATAACAATGCCTAAGATTAATACTAGAGGCCATACTGTAATAAGTCCCACTGCGATCTTCTGAATCAGGTAAAACCCTTCTACAAAAGCATTTTTAGCATCATATATAAAATTGAACTTGTATTTATTATCAATATTACGGGTATTGGTCACTGCGATTTCGGCGATACGGAGTTTAGGCTCTTTAATGTAGATGTCTATTGTGCTGTATTTGACATTGTCTGTAGTATCCATATTGGCCAACTGCTGTAGATTTCCTTCCACCATATTATCGTTGTCCAGCGTTACTTTGTCTTTATTTGTTTTCAGTTTTTCTATGTTTTCACCTGTTTTTTTTATTCTTTTGCCTTCCATTTCTGCATACTTGATGCCGGAGGTTACATCTTCCGCATTGATCATTCTGGAATTGAGGAATAGTTTTTTATCATTAATTTTTACAAGCAGTTCCCCTAATTTTTCCGTAGGTACACGTACCTGCATGGTGTTTTCCGTCTGGTATTTTTTAATCAGCATGGCATCATCGCTGGAAGTATTATAGGTATCCTCAGAAATTACATTACTCTGAAGGTTACTGCGGGTAACAAATCCTCCAAGATCCTGAACTGTTTTTTCAATGGAAACCGTTGCTTCATATACATCTTTCACTTCCATATTCACATCTGCTGTTTTGATGAACTGTTTATCTTTTACAGTCATGGTCGCTACGGATGAAACACTGTCTGATGTGGCTGTAGAATCTGCCACAGTATAGTCTGCACGCTCGGTAGACACCGCCGTAGCTTCTCCTTTTTTACATGAATAAATACCTGATAAAAGGATTGCGGATAATGATAATTTAATGTAAGTTGTTTTCATAGCGTTGATTTTTGTGGGTTTTATTAGGTCAAAGTTCCTTCAGAATCCTTTGTAATATTTGAAAATCCACAGTAAAAAAATTGTAAAAAATATTTCTGTTTTAAATTCCTGTAAATGAGTAGTTTGTAAAATAAACAGAGGTGAGACAGCTTGTTTTCGGAGCAGTTTTTGCTTAACTTTTACAAATCAATCCCACAAAACATTACTATGTCAAATACTTTTTCCAAAATCAGAAACGCTATAGAATTATTCAGATCCATAGATTTTGATCAGCTCAGTACCATTTCCCAGAAAGTTGATCTGCCGAAGCTGATGCAGAATTTCTCCAAACTGGATGATAAACAGCTGAACGGAATGATGAAAATGCTTGATCCTGATAAGAAAAAACGGGAGCTTCCTCCCATTGATGGTGATTTTTACGATATCTACCATACGCTTACCCCTGAGCAGCGGGAAATTCAGCTTAAAGTAAGAGCGTTCATGGAAAAAGAAGTGAAACCTTTGGTAAACCACTACTGGCTCAGAGACGAATTCCCTTTTGAGCTGATCCCGAAATTCCAGAAACTGGATATCTGTGGTGTAACCTATGAAGGATACGGCTGCCCGGGAATGCCATTTCTGATGGAAGGTGTCATTGCTATGGAAATGGCAAGAATTGATGCCTCTATCGCTACATTCTTCGGAGTTCAGTCAGGACTGGCTATGGGATCTATCTATATCTGCGGATCAGAAGAGCAGAAACAGAAATGGCTTCCCCAGATGCAGAAATTTGAAAAAATAGGGGCTTTCGGTCTTACGGAACCTGAAATAGGGTCGGGAGCAGCCGGTGGTCTTACAGTAACATGCACACAAACTCCGGAAGGCTGGGTTCTTAATGGCCAGAAAAAGTGGATCGGAAATGCAACGTTTGCTGATCTGATCATTATCTGGGCAAGAGATCTGGATAGCGGAGAAGTAAAAGGTTTTATTGTAGAAAAAGATAATCCGGGCTATTCCGTTGAAAAAATCAAAGGGAAAATGGCGCTGAGAATTGTTCAAAACGGATTGATTACTTTAAAGGACTGTCTCGTGACAGAAGAAAACCGACTGCAGCATGCCAATTCATTCAAAGATACCGGAAAAGTTCTGCGTATGACGAGAGCTGGAGTGGCATGGATGGCTACAGGCTGTGCGAGAGGGGCCTACGAAAGTGCTTTGCAGTATACAAGAACCAGGGAACAGTTCGGGAAACCTATTGCTTCATTCCAGATGATTCAGGGACATCTGGTGGAAATGCTTTCCAATCTTACAGCGATGCAGACGATGGTATTCCGCCTGTCCGAGATGCAGGACGAAGGGATTTTAAAAGACGAGCATGCTTCATTAGCCAAAGTTTTCTGTACCATGAGGACCAGGGATATTGTTTCCAGGGCGAGAGAAGTGATGGGAGGAAACGGTATTCTCCTTGAATATGATGTCGCAAGATTTGTGGCAGATGCTGAAGCTATTTATTCCTACGAAGGAACGAAAGAGATCAATTCATTGATTGTAGGACGATCAATTACGGGATTCAGTGCATTTGTATAAATTTCTCAATGTGAATGGTGAATAGCCATTAGTGAGTATTGCAGGATATAAATTGACAGCAAAGCTAATTGACTATTCACCATTCATTAATAACTTCCTAGCTAATCAAAGCCTTATATTTCTCCTTGTTATCAATAATCATCCAAAGATTAATCAGGAACAGAACTCCTGCGACGGACATTCCCATGATGGATTTGTCCATTGTGAAAACGTGAGTCACGATTCCTACCATTACGGGTAAAATAACAACGGCTCCTAATGCTCTTGTTTTTGGGAAAATAAATAATAACCCGCCAACAACTTCTACAATTCCCACCAGAGGCATCAGCCAGTGAATTTCTCCAAATGCTGTAAAAAGTTTCATTTGCTCAGGCGTTGTCTTTTCCATTGGCATATAATTGAAGAATTTGTTTAATCCGGCATTGATAAACATAAGCCCGAAAAGAAGGGCAAAAATAAATTTTACGATTTTCATGATTGACGATTTTACATCAAATTTAAAACAAAAATGGCATTCGTGAATCTATTTTTATTAAAATTTGTTAATGTTGTAAATTTATCCCTGTGTTTGGAATAATTTCTGATTTCATTTAATATATTTGTTCTGCAAATCAAAACTAAACAATCGTATTATGTTGAAAAATCTTCAAAAATTAGATCGCGAAAATTTAAAGAAAATTAATGGAGGTGGAAAGCCGCCTATCTGTGATATAGGACCGGAAGGCTGTCCATGCAAAATTCCACCCGGAGATCCTTGTTTAGGCGGAGGTGGAGGAGGAACCCCTCCCGGAAATCTGGGATATTGTCCTGACAGCCAGTCGTACATTCCATGTGACCAATCCTGTCCGAACGGAATGAGCCCATACTGCGCATTATAAAATTAAAGTATAAGACTGTCTCCATCGAGGCAGTCTTTTTTTTATGAGTAATGGCAATTAGTCCATTTCCTTAAGGGTGATATTCTTAGAGATTTTGTAGCTCTTTTTCTTTTTATTGGGCTTTTCCTCCTCACCGAGCAGTTTGCTCCAGGGTTTTAAGCCTTCCACTCTTTCAAAGATAATTTTAATGATAGCAATAGCCGGAATACACAGGAACATTCCTGCAATTCCCCAGAGATGCTCCCCCAAAATAATTCCGATAAAAGAAAATAAAGCGTTGATCTTTACCTTTGAGCCTACAACGAATGGCAGTACAATATTTCCGTCAATGATATGTACAACAATATATCCGATAGCTACATAGACACAGGTGGAAGGTGTGCCGGTAGCAAATGCAATGAAACATGATATTAAAAGAGAAATGCAGATTCCAAGATAAGGAATAACATTAAGTAAACCTGTCAAAACAGCCAGAAGTATTGCATATTTTACCCCTAAAATGGTAAGAAGAACCGAGCAGAGAATTGAAACGATTAAAACCTGCAGACAGAGCCCGAAGATATATTTCTTCGTCATTACCCTGATCTCGGTAACCACTTCCTGTACGCTTGCTTTATGTTTTTCGTTAAAAACGGTCACAATAAAATTATTGAGAATTCTTCTGTAATTTAAAATAAAGATGAAAAACAAAGTGAAAAATACAATAAAGCCGAAACCGCTTGAAAATATTCCGAAAGTAAAACCAAGAATCACTCCGGAAGAAGACAGCAGTTTATTTAATCCCTGATTAATATAATCAAGCTGCTCATCTATTTTTACATTGAATGTTTTTGAGATCCAGTGCTGCAGATTCCCGAAAACACTGGTCATCTGATCCCTGAGGTGCGGAAGATCCTTACTGAAATCAGAGAGCTGTGATCCGAAAAAATAAATGAGTCCGCATAAAATAGCCAGCATAATGAAAACTGAAGTCATTGTTGATATAGATCTCGGAAACCTTAATCTTCTCTCCATGAAAGTGGCAGCAGGAAGAAAGAGCATAGCCATTAAAAAAGCCAGGAAGAAAGGTGCTAAAATGCTCTGTCCGAGTGCCAGCAGGTAACCCAGACCAATGATGGAAATGACTACAAGTGTGAGTTTAACAAGAAAAGGGAGTCTAAGAAAATTCATAATTTTTCAATCAGTTGCATAAAAATAAGAAAACCCGCCTAATTAAAGATGTGTTTTGGTTTAATTAACATAATTCTTTTGATGAAGAAGGCAGATGAACAGGGAAGTGTGGTATGTTATTAGCGGAAATGTAAAAAAATCATATGTTTTTTCTTATTTCCTTAATACTTTAAAATTCGGTGAATAAAAAACGCATCCCAGATAACCTGAGACGCGTTTCCTTATTGAGAGTTGATATGTTTTTAATTATTTCTCGATCGCAAAATCAATTACCTCTTCCATTCTGTTCACATAATGTACCGTCAGGTTTTTCAGATAATCTTTTTTGATTTCCTCCACATCCTTTCTGTTGGCATCACAGAGAATAACTTCTTTTATTCCTGCTCTTGTTGCGGCCAGAAGCTTTTCTTTGATTCCGCCTACAGGAAGCACTTTTCCTCTTAACGTTATTTCTCCCGTCATGGCAAGGTGAGGTTTTACTTTCCTGTTTTTGAATGAAGAAACCATTGAAGTCAGCATTGCAATACCGGCAGATGGTCCATCCTTTGGTGTTGCCCCTTCAGGAACGTGGACGTGGATGTTTTTCTTGTCCAGATCTTCCTGCGGTATTCCGAGTTCATCATGTCTGGCCTTGATATATTCCAGGGCGATAGTTGCAGATTCCTTCATCACGGTACCTAAGTTCCCGGTCATGGTAAGGCTTCCCTTTCCGTTGCTTAAAATACTTTCAATGTATAAAATGTCTCCGCCTACACTTGTCCACGCAAGGCCTGTCACCACACCGGGTACTCCCGTGATCTCAGATAAGCTTTTCGGTCTTGGAACGCCCAGGATCTCGTCTATTTTTTCAATGGTGATTTTCGGATCATATTCTTTCATCAAGGCAGTCTGAAGAGCAACCCATCTTGCAATGGAGGCAATTCTTTTTTCCAGGCTTCTTACACCGCTTTCCGAGGTATGTGCCTCAATGATATGTTTAAGTTCAGCATTCCCTAGTTTGAATGATTTAGCATCCAGACCGTTTTCATCCTGTTGTTTTTTGATCAGATGTCTTTTTGCGATCTCGGTCTTTTCCTCCATCGTATATCCTGCGATCTGAATAATCTCCGTTCTGTCTAAAAGCGGTGTCTGTATCGTAGAAAGTGAATTTGCTGTGGCAATAAACATCACTTTAGACAAATCGTAACCCATTTCCAGGAAATTATCATAGAAAGATTTATTCTGTTCAGGATCAAGAACTTCCAGAAGAGCCGAGCTTGGGTCGCCATGAAGGCCTTGTGCAATCTTGTCAATTTCATCAAGTACGATCACCGGATTGGAAGTGCCCGATTTTTTGATAGACTGCAGGATTCTTCCCGCCATTGCTCCAATATATGTTTTTCTGTGTCCTCGGATTTCGCTTTCATCATGAAGACCGCCCAGAGATAACCTTACATACTTTCTTCCCAAAGCATCAGCCACCGATTTTCCTAAAGAGGTTTTCCCGACTCCCGGAGGCCCTACAAGCAATAAAATAGGGGATTTCATGTTATTTTTTAATTTCAAAACAGCCATGTGCTCCAAAATCCTTTTCTTAATATCTTCAAGTCCGAAATGGGCCTTATCTAAGATCTTCTCAGCCTTAGCAATATCAAAAACATCCTTTGTGTAGGTTTCCCAAGGAAGATCTGTAAAGAAATCAAGATAATTTCTCTGTACATTATAATCCGGAGCATTAGGATTCTGACGCTGCAACCTGTTGATCTCTTTCTGGAAATGCTCTTCCACTTCCTGGTTCCATTTTTTGCTGCTTGCCTTATGGATGAGGTCTTCCACATCACTTTCCGGGCCGCCTCCCAGTTCGTCCTGAATGGTTCTGATCTGCTGGTTCAGAAAATATTCTCTCTGCTGCTTGTCAAGATCCTTTGACGTTTTCTGATGGATCTGGTTCCTTAATTCCAGCTTTCTGAAATCCTCATGCATCATCTCATAGCATTTGTTTGCCCTCTCCATAAGGCTTTTCTCTTCAAGCAGTTTTTGCTTTTCGATAGAAGGAAAACTTGCGTTTGTACAGATGAAATTAAGCAGATCATCATTGTTATTGATGTTCTTAATTGCAAAATTGGCTGCATTCGGGATATTAGGATCCAGCTCAATGATCTTTAAGGCCAGGTCTTTGATGTTTTCAAGTAAAGCCTCATATTCTTCCTTATTTTTCGGCCTTGAATCTTTTAATTTGGTGATTTCGGCCTTGAAATAAGGCTGGCTTTCTACAATCTTTTTTATTTTGAATCTGTGGAAGCCTTTGGTAATAGCCGTTATATTTCCCTCGGGAAGTTTGATGATCTTAATGATCTTGGCAAGAGTACCTGTCTGGTACATGTCTTTCTCACCAGGCTGTTCCAGATCTGAATTTTTCTGGCTTACGATTCCAATGAGCTCACCATTTATCTGTGCCTCTTCAAGAAGCTGTATCGATGTTTTTCTTCCTGCAGTAATAGGAATTACAACATTCGGAAACATAACCATATTTCTTACGGGAAGTATAGGGAATATTTTCTGTTCGGAATCTTTATCTGTCTCCGAAAAGTCTGAAAGATTGATCTCTTCAGCTACAATGTCAAATCCATCGCTGATCATTTCCTCTAAACTAATATCTTCAAATTCTGTCATAATTAATCAAATGACAAATTGTCATCTTCGTTTTAAATCGTTAAAATGATATTTTACAATATGCGCTGAAAACGTGCAGCGTATTATAGTTCTCTAAATGGCACAATACCTGTGCCATTTGTTTTTTGCTGAAAAATATGGTCAAAATTTCCTTTTTTTAATAATCTTTCACTTTAAAAATTAAATTAAGGGACTTCTGCTTCTCTAATTTCTTAAAAATGTGTATTTTCGCAAACTGATAAAAAACTATAATATATAAAATGGCAATTTTAGGACAGATTAGGAGTAAGCCTTGGCTTTTGATGGGAGTGATCGCATTGGCGCTTTTAGCGTTTTTGGTAAACCCCGACAGCATCGACAAGGTTTTTGGGAAAAATCCTGATGTTTTAGGAAAAGTAAACGGTGAGAAAATCACCCGCGAAGAGTTCAATGATCAGCTTTTCGTACTGCAGCAGCAGGCTGAACAACAGGGCCGCCCAAAAGCGGGACTTGAAGAGCAGGCTTGGCAGTTACTTGTACAATCTAAACTTATCAAGCAGCAGTTTGAGAAATTGGGATTTGAAATGACTGATGACTATTTCTGGAACCAGATCCAGTATGATCAGATGTTTGCCCAACAACAGCAGTTCTTTGATGAGAAAGGTAATTTTAAAACTCAAGAGCTTAAAAAAGAAATTGAAACATTAAAGAACACCAATCCGGAAGGGTACAACCAATGGCTGAAAACCAGAAAAACAGTTGAATACAGACTGATGGCCAGACAGGTGTTTAGTAATATTTCAGCAGGGATCACTACTGGTAAGAAAGAAGCTGAAGAGCTTATGAAGCAGAGAGACCAGCTGGCTGACATCGATTTTGTAAAGATCGATTACGCGGCATACCTTCAGAAAACAAAGATCAATGTGACTACAGCGGATCTTGCTAATTACATTAAGGAACATCCTGTAATGTTTAAAGCTGAACCAAGCAGAAATATAGGTATTGTATATTTTCCTTCTAAACCTAGCCCGGCAGATGATGCAGCGGCTCAGAAGGAGATTACTAAGCTTTTCTCAGGAGGTACGGATGCAAGCGGAGGAACAGAGAACTTCCAGAATACGAAGAACGATTCTATGTTCGTAATGGCTAATTCTGATGTACCGTTCAACAATCAATATGTACCGGCAAATCAGGTGCCGCAAGGTTTACAGGGTAAATTGGAAACAGCGGCAGTGGGTCAGGTATTCGGTCCTTATAAAGAACAGAATTTCTATGTTGTTTCTAAGCTGATTGATAAAAAAGCTTCGGATTCCACACTTTCCAAGCATATCTTAATTGCATATAAAGGCGCTGAAAGATCTACTGCTACAAGAACAAAAGAAGCAGCTAAGAAAATAGCAGACAGTTTAATGGCTGAAATAAAAGGAAATCCTGCAAAATTTGCAGAAGGTCTGAAATTATCCGACGAACCTGGTGCTGTTGAAAGAAACGGTAGTGTGGGCTGGACAACTCCTCAGAGTCAGTTTGCTCCGGGATATTTAAATTTCCTGGCAAACAATGCCAAAGGTTCCACAGGTTTAGCTGAAACACAATTTGGATATCATATCATCAATGTAGAAGATAAAAAAGCTGGAACTATGGGATACAAAGTGGCCCATTTAGCAAAAGAAATTAAGCCTTCGGATGCTACAGAAGCAGAATCCGATAAAAAAGCAAGAAGATTTATCCAGCAGATTCAGGGGAAATCTTTCAACGATTTCGTGAATATTGCCAAGAAAGGGAACTATCAGTTCTCCAATCCTAAACAGGCTAAAAGATTTGACGGACAGCTTCAGGGACTTGGTACGGATAAAGACGGAGAAATCTTAGCTTGGGCGTTCGATAAGAAAAGAGAAAAAGGAGATACAGAATTCTTTACTGTAGAAGGTACGGGAGATAAAATCGTAGCTTACCTTAACGGAAAACAGGAAGCAGGTCTTGCAGATCCTGAATCTGTAAGAGACCAGATTGAAGTGATTGTTAAAAATAAACTGGCGGCCAAACAGATCTCTGATAAGATTGCTGCTGCAAAAGCTTCAGGATTGGATCAGATTGCTAAAATGTTTGCTTCTACCAAACAGTCAGCTCAGGTCAATATGCTTAGTCCTTCAGTAGCCGGTTCTATGGAACCTAAAGTTGCGGGTGCTGCTTTCGGTATTGCGAAAGGTAAACTTTCTAACCCTGTAGAAGGTGGAACGGGAGTTTATGTACTGATCAAAAAATCAGAAACCGTAAACAAGCAGCCGGGTGACCTTAAGCAGTTTACAGAATCCATTACCCAGAGAAATGGAGGGATGTTCGGGCAGGCCTGGATGAAGAGTCTTCAGGACAATGCAGATATCGAGGATTACAGAATCGAGATCTGGAATAAGCTGGGAAATCAGCAACAGTAAGAAATTAATTTTTACAGATATAAAAGCGGCAGTATTTTCTGCCGCTTTTTTGTATTTAACGCAGAACAATAAAGAAAAAGATTAATTTAAAATGTGCTATATTTGCTTATTAGAAAAAATTTAGCAAGTGAAGTTCAGTAAAGAATTAAAAGCTGGTGTGATTGCACTTTTAGCTATTGTAGGCTTTGTAGTGTTGTTTCAATTCATGAAAGGCAGAAGTCTTTTTACTACCGATAATATATTTTACGCAAAATATGATAATGTGGAGGGACTTGCGCAGTCATCCGCAGTTTCCATCAATGGTCTCAAAGTAGGGCAGGTCGATAAGATCATTCCCAGAACGGCAAAGGATGGAAAGATCAGTTTTGTTGTAAAAATTACGGTGGATGACAATTTCGTGTTTTCCAAAAATTCAACCCTTGAAATCTTTGAACCTGGCCTTATGTCAGGAAAAGAAATGAGGGTAAACCTTATGTATGGTGGCCAGACTGCAAACGACGGTGACACCCTGCAGGGTACTTTCAAATTAGGAACTTTGGGAAGTCTTTCTTCTCAGGTAGGTCCGGTGAAAGATCAACTTCAAACAGTATTACATCGCGTAGACTCTCTAATGGCTAATGCCAATCTATTGGTTGACGGGCAGAACAGAGCTGAAATCAAAGCTTTGCTTTCGAATCTTAATAAGACGGTAAGTGCTTTACAGACTACAGCAGGAAGTGTAAATTCCCTTGTGGGACACAATGACCCTAAACTTCAGAAGGTACTTGATGATGCTAGTATTACCATGCAGAGCGGAAAAGTAACTTTGGATAAATACGGAAATCTCGCAGAAAGTATTGATACTAAAAGATTAAATGCGACAATTGCTAATTTAGATGCTACCGTAGGAAAACTTAATCAGGTTATTTCCGGCGTTGACAACGGACAGGGAAGCTTAGGAAAGCTAATGAAAGATGAGCAGCTTTACAATAATCTGAATACGGCCTCTACAAACCTGAATTCATTGATTGAAGACATGAAAGCAAACCCTAAGAGATACATCAATTTCTCTGTTTTCGGGAAGAACAATAAAGACTAATCACCTTATGCAGTACATCGATAACATTATTTTTCTGATCTTATTAGTTGCGGGGTTTGGGCTGTTTGCAAAAAGTCTGCAGAAGATCTACAGAAATATCAAATTAGGAAGAGAAATCAACAGAAGCGACAGGAAAGCCGAGCGCTGGGAAACCATGGCAAGAGTGGCGATGGGCCAGAGCAAAATGGTAAAACGTCCTGTGGCTGGTATTCTCCACATTTTTGTATATGTAGGTTTTGTTATTATCAATATTGAACTGATAGAAATTATTGTCGACGGAATCTTTGGTACTCACAGGTTTCTCGCTTCCATTTTTGGACACGGCTTCTATAATTTCTTCACGGCGACGTTAGAAATTCTTGCATTGCTGGTGGTAATTGGAGTAGTGGTATTTTTCATCAGAAGAAACTTTTATGGAGTTAAAAGACTGACCATGAAAGAGCTCTTCGGATGGCCAAAGAATGATGCCAATTGGATTTTGATTATAGAATTTGCTCTGATGGTTGCGTTTTTTTCTATGAATGCCGCAGATCATCAGTTGCAGGGTGTTTATGATGCTCACCCTATTCCCGGAAGTTTCCCAATCAGCGGAATTTTATTTGGATGGTTTTCTGTTTTTGGCGAATCCACTTTACATATTATAGAAAAAACTGCCTGGTGGTTTCACTTTGTAGGAATTCTGTTCTTCATGAATTACCTTTATTACTCTAAACATTTACATATCATTTTAGCGTTTCCAAGTACTTGGTATGCCAATTTAGATTTGTATGGAAAGTTTAATAATTTAGATTCAGTTACCAAAGAAATTAAGCTGATGATGGATCCTAATGCAGATCCTTATGCCGCACCGGCCGAAGGAGAAGCTGCAGATGTTCCCTCTAAATTTGGCGCAGAAGATATATTTGATCTTAACCAGGTACAATTGCTTAATGCATACTCATGTACAGAATGTGGAAGGTGTACCTCCGTATGTCCTGCCAATATCACCGGCAAAAAGCTTTCTCCGAGACTGATCCTTATGAAAACAAGAGACAGGCTGGAAGAAGTTGGTAGAAATATTGATAAAAACGGCAAATTCGAAGACGACGGCAAGAAGCTTTTGAATGACTATATCACAAAAGAAGAACTTTGGGCCTGTACAACATGTAACGCCTGTACAGAAGCCTGTCCGGTATTGCTGGATCCGCTTTCCATTATTTTCGAAATGAGAAGATTCCTTGTGATGGAACAGTCCGCTGCCCCTCAGGAACTGAATCTGATGATGACGAATGTAGAAAACAATGCTGCCCCTTGGCAATATAACCAGGCAGACCGTTTGAACTGGGCAAAAGATTAATATCTATTGTATTAAAATGTTCAAGCAATGTACAAAAGTATTTTAGCTTGAAAATTTTAAAATACATTTTACATTAATACAAAATACATTTTACAATTAAATGGATTTCAATATAAAAACAATGGCAGAATATGCTGCCGAAGGAAAATCACCTGAAGTATTATTTTGGGTGGGATGTGCCGGAAGTTTTGACGACCGCGCCAAAAAAATCACGAAAGCATTTTGCAAGATATTAAACAAAATAGGAGTTGAATTTGCAGTTCTGGGGCAGGAAGAAAGTTGCACCGGAGATCCCGCAAAAAGAGCAGGAAATGAATTCGTATTTCAGATGATGGCACTGACCAATATCGAGGTTCTGAATGCCTATGAAGTGAAAAAGATCGTGACGGCCTGCCCTCACTGTTTTAATACCCTGAAAAATGAATATCCAAGCCTGGGAGGACATTATGAAGTGGTTCACCATACCCAGTTCCTTAAAACATTAATGGAAGAAGGAAGGCTGAAGATAGAAGGAGGAGCTTTTAAAGGAAAAAAGATTACTTTCCATGATCCTTGCTACCTTGGAAGAGCAAACAACGAATATGAAGCTCCAAGAATTCTTCTTGAGAAACTGGATGCCGAACTTGTAGAAATGAAGCGTTGTAAAACCAACGGCCTGTGTTGTGGAGCAGGAGGTGCACAGATGTTCAAGGAGCCTGAAAAAGGAAATAAAGACATCAATATCGAAAGAACGGAAGAAGCATTGTCTTTCGAGCCTAAAATTATTGCTACAGGATGTCCTTTCTGTAATACGATGATGACGGACGGTGTGAAGCATTTTAACAAAAACGGAGAAGTAGCCGTAAAAGATATTGTAGAACTTCTTGCAGAAGCTGAGGATCTGTAAAAGCTACATCAAAATAAGTAAAAACTCAGGCTCGGGCTTGGGTTTTTCTTTTGTTACAAACTCAGGAATATTTCTTAATTTTATACTTTAAAACCGACAGGATATGAAAATTGAAGAATCTAGTATAGTAGAAACAAACGATTACAGAGTCATTATATACCCGGCGTCCAGACCTTTTGAAACCAAAGAGGCCAAAGCCATTACCGAAAAGCTTTTCGACTTCCTGGCGACCTGGGCGGCACACGGAAAACCGCTTTCTTCATCATTTAAAATTGAAAAAAATCAATTTATCGTGGTATGTGTGGATGAGGAGAAAGAAATGGCTTCAGGATGCAGTATTGATGCCTTAGGAAAGATTATGCGCGAGATCGATGAAGAATACCAGCTTGGACTTTTCGACAGGATGAAGGCCAGCTTTGTACAGAACGGACAGGTAAAAACATTGAAACTTCAGGATTTTAAATCTCAGCTGAGAAGCGGTGAACTTCCAAAAGATATCCAGATATTTGATTTTTCTAAAAATACATATCTGGACTTTTTAAGCCACTTTTTGCTGCCATTGGAAAAAAGCTGGGCGGCAGGCATAGCTTAAGCAGATAAAAAACAGTCGATCAGAACTTTAGATTGAGGCCTTCAGGCAGTTTTCGGTTGAAAACAGTCTTTGTAAAGTCTTCAATGTAAGGTTCTTTTTGTTTGATGACCTTACAGGGATTTCCCACTGCAATTGAGTTGGAAGGAATGTCTTTAACCACAATAGAACCTGCTCCGATCACTACATTATCACCTATTTTTACCCCCGGAAGGATTACAGAATTAGTGCCTACGAAAACGTTATTTCCGATAATGATAGGCCCGCACTCATCATGAACACTGTGGTCATTATGATTGTGGTTGGCAGATATCAGGGAAGTTCCCGCTCCGAAACCTACGTTATTTCCGATAATAATACCATTGTTGGCCTGGATATAAATATTGGGATTATCACCCGGATCACATAAAATTCCCTTTTTAATTTTCTGATAGCTTCTGATTTCCGAAGTAAAATGTACAGGCCATGGAACTTTTCCATTGATCCTCAGTATTTTCTGCGGAACCAGATAGTAGAAAAAAAGCACATGAGGAAGCAGATAATCATACTTCTGCCGGTAATACTCCGGATAGAAAAAATTATTAATTCTATGGAAGATCTGGTATTCAATAAATTTTTTAATCGGATTCATTTTTCTTCAAAATAAACATGATGTAAAAATACAAAAATCCATAGCCGATAAACAAAAATCCCGAAAAAATCCCCACCAGATAACTGATTCCCATTTCCTTTCCGATAAAAATGGCCGCTATATTGGCCAGGAAAAGATAAATATTAAAAACCAGGGCAACATTGTTCCGCTTTAAAATCGTTAAAATATCTGAAATAGGATTGATAAGACTTCGGGTAAGATATCCGAAAGACATCAGGAAAATGAACAGTCCGAGGTGTTCCCAGTTTTTATTGAAGAACAGTTGCAGAATAGGGATACCAATCACATTAATAATGACATACAGGGCAAAAATGATATAAAAATTCATCAGGCTCATCTTCTTGGTATAGGCAAACAGCTCATTTTTGCTTTTACCTTTGTTATTGATTTCTGCAGCTTTCGGATAGTAAACTGTAGCAATGGAAGATGAAATCAGAAGAAGGGGAACAGACATTATTTTTACCGCTAAAGAATATTCTCCCAGCAGGGAATCTGCAAAATAAAGCGATATAAGGATTGGCATAATATTGTTTCCTAGGGCATTGATCAGCGTAGAAGGATAAGAATATTTAAAAAGCTCAGGCCTTTTCTTCGCGTTGGCAATATAGCGCTTCACATCAGGTATTACAAAATATTTCCTTGAGCAATAAAGAGCGGCAAAAAAAGCGGCAATATACCCAATGAGACTGCCTATAACAAGTCCGTTTTCAATCTTAATAAATACAAATATGACCTGAAACACAAAGCTTACTACAGAATCTACGATCGTCAGTACGGATACCAGCTTGAAAAGTTTCTTTTTTGCCAGAAGAAACTTCGCGTTATTCGTAAATAAGTAGATGAATCCTGTACATATTCCAAGAAATAAAATGTTTTTAGGAATATCGAAAGGAATAAATACCAGCAGGAAAGCTAAGAGCATCACTGCTGCCGAGACTATACCCGCAGCACTGAAATTATTATTCACATCCTGCTCATTAGCCTCAAGCATGATCATATGTTCCTGTGCAAGGCTCAATACCACGGTAAATATGCTCATAATACTTAAGTAGATACTGAAAATGCCATACTCGGAAGAACCGTAATATTTTGCCAGCAAAAGTCCTCCGATCACCAAAACGAACTTGGAAATAAAGTTTCCCTTAAAGATGGTGGTGATGTGGCTGCCGTTTAATCTTTTGAGTTTGTTTAAAAACATGGTAAAATATTACGAGAACAAATATATAATTATACATTTGCATAAAAAAGATTATTGAAAATTAACGGAAGATGAAATTCAAGCTGAATCATATTTTAATATTTAAACTTATAGCTATCCTGTTTTTAACGGTTTCATGCGGAAGCGATGATGAATCTTTACAGAGAATTGATCAGATCCTGAATATCTATGTAAAAAACAGTGCCGGACAGGACCTTCTGAATGCAAAAAAGAACGGATCCTATTCTTCCTATGCCGTGAATGATGCTTTTGGTGTCGCGGATGTTGCTCCCGTATCCGTACCTCTGAAAATGACGACAGATTCCATCTACTACTTTGAATATTTAAGAGGTGCAAAAAGGAGAACAATGGACTCGCTAAGCCCTGATAACAGAACTTATCATTCCAAACTCGCTTTTGCGTTGAGCAGAACAGTGAATAATGTGGTGGTAACGACTGTTGATTCTATGGAGATCAAGTATCGCTGGACACCGTCGGTATTCCAGGTTTCTGAGGTCCGTTACAACAATCAGATCGTATTTACCAAGGCTGCGGATGCACCCGATGCTATAAATACCGTTACTATCATAAAATAATTTAAATTTGCAAAACTGTTAGCTTAGTATTTAAGTTTAACATCTAATATTTAACATCTAAATAAAATGTTACAAGTCAATTTTTTGCGCGACAATAAAGAACGCGTTTTAGAAGGTCTTCAGAAAAGACAATTCAAGAATCTTGGGTTGGTAGACGATGCTGTCGCTACCGACGACGAAAGAAAAAGAATTCAGTTTGAATTAGATTCCCAACTTGCTGAAATCAACAAAATATCCAAAGAAATTGGACTTTTGATGAAGGAAGGAAAAAAAGAAGAAGCGGAGTCTGCAAAATCTAAAACAGCGCAATTTAAAGAGTCGAGTAAAGAACTACAGTCCCAATTAGATGTAACGGAAAAGGCTTTACTGGATATTTTATACCAGATTCCAAATGTCCCGTTTGAATTAGTGAAAAGCGGAGCATCTGCAGAAGACAACGAGAATATTTTTCAGTCTCACGATGTGGAAGGGCTTGGTGAAGGTGCTATTCCTCACTGGGAGCTTGCCAAAAAATATAACCTGATCGATTTTGAATTGGGAGTGAAGATTGCCGGTGCCGGTTTCCCTGTTTATCTGGGTAAAGGAGCAAGGCTTCAGAGAGCTTTGGTTCAGTATTTCTTAGATAAAAATGTTGAAAAAGGGTATATGGAGGTCAATCCTCCTCACGTTGTGAATGAAGCTTCAGGATATGGAACTGGGCAACTTCCGGATAAAGAAGGACAGATGTACCATATCGGTATTGATGATTTGTATCTGATTCCTACGGCAGAAGTTCCTGTAACCAACCTTTACCGAGATGTTCTGTTGGAAGAAAGAGATCTTCCGATCAAAAATACGGCGTTCTCTCAGTGCTACAGAAGAGAAGCAGGAAGCTACGGAGCTCACGTAAGAGGTCTGAACCGTCTTCACCAGTTCGAAAAAGTAGAAATCGTAAGACTTGAAAAACCTGAAAACTCTTATGCCGCTTTAGAAGAAATGGTAGAGCACATTAAAGAAATTCTTACAGACCTTGAACTTCCATTCAGAGTGTTGAGACTTTGCGGTGGAGACACTGGTTTTGCAGCAGCGATGACCTATGATTTTGAAGTATGGAGTGCTGCGCAGGAAATGTGGCTGGAAGTAAGTTCTGTATCCAATTTTGAAACCTTCCAGGCTAACCGTCTGAAATGCCGTTTTAAATCTGAAGGTAAATCTCAGTTAGTTCATACCCTGAACGGTTCTGCAATGGCTCTTCCAAGAATTATGGCAGCATTGCTTGAGAACAACCAGACAGAAGAAGGAATCAGAATTCCTGAGAAAATTGCAGAATATGCGAGATTCGATCTGATCAACTAGAAGAATATTTCTAATATATAAATAATCCCCTTTCGGCTTTGAAAGGGGATTTCTTTATGCATTTATAGTTAAAAAACGGAAATTATTCTGTTGTGATAACCACTTTTTTATCTTTATTGACAAGATTTTTGCCGTCCACAAGATCGTTGGATCTTATGGTAATCTCAATAGTTTTGTCATCAATCTGCTTTACAAAATCATGTTTTCCTTCAATACTTTTGATCGGTTTCTGGAACTTCAGGGTATTGGTAAAGGTAAGATTGAACATTCTAAGCATTCCCGCCATTCCGGAGGCCATTTGCTTTCCGTATGCTTCTACAGAATCATTTTTGGTTTTAGGAACTGTTTTTTCTTCCGGTTCCTTTTCTTCCAGCATTTTAATAATTCCGTCAGAATTGAATTTGTCAGTATTAATGGTCAGTGATTTGCCATTCCATACCGCAACATCCTGTAAAGGGATCTTTTTCAGGCGTTTGTCGCTGGCCAAAAGCTGGGTGATTTCCGAGGGCATGAGCTTATCATATTTAAGGGAAAGACCAACTATCTCGTTTTTGTCTTTATCCACTTTCATGTAGACTTTTTTCAGCACCTTTGCGGAATCTTCATTCAGGGTTACTTTTCCATGCTTCTGAACATTGTAAAGACTCGTCCAGTCAGTAGGCAGCTTGTCCAGATCATTCAGTTTCTTTGAATCCGGTCCCATCATGCTCATCATTCCCATTACACTTTTGTCCATAAGGATATTAGACTTCATGCTGGTTGCTGAGTCCTTATAATAGGTAGTTTCTGTATTGATAGAGCAGGACTGAAGAACCATAAAGAGAACAACGGCCCATAAAAATTTCATCTGTTTACTCATTGGTAAAATTTTTACTGTTTTATTATCTATTACAAAACAGATACCAACTAAAAACCGGATGAAACTTCATCCGGTTTTTATTTTTTTAATGATTGTAATTAATTTTTTTAATGACAGTTGGATGAACTGTGATCGTGTCCTTCAATGTGGCAGCTGCCATTATGGTCTTTAGAAACTGTCATGGCTTCGGCTCTCGGTGAGATATAAGGAATTCCCAGTTCAAGGCCTCTCAGGATAAATAATCCTCCTAAAATAATCATAATAACAGGAACCGCTTTTAAAATTTTAATTCTGAAAGCCTGATTCATCAGGTTTCCGGCCAGAACTACGGCAAACATGAATGGAAGTGTCCCAAGCCCGAATAAAGCCATATATGAAGCTCCCTGCCATATTCCTCCGGCTGCCAGGCTGGCTGTAAGAGCCATATAAACCATTCCGCAAGGAAGGAAGCCGTTAAGAAGTCCCGTTGTAAATCTGGAACGGTAATCTGCTTTCTGAAGAAGCCTTCCTAAATTTGATTTTACTGAAAACAGGAATTTAGAAAGAAAAGGAATCTTAGAGGCAAAATCTTTTCCGCCAAACGAAAACAAAGCCATAATAATCAGAAGGATTCCCGCAATGATCGTAAGATACTGCTGAAAACCCGCCATTTCAAAGCCTTCTCCTACAATTCCCAGAATGGCTCCTAACAAAGAGTAAGTGAAAATCCTGCCGAACTGATAGGTGAGATTCTGAAGATAAAAGTTGGTGGCCTGCTTTTTAGTCAATCCCATCGATAAAGCAATAGGTCCGCACATTCCGATACAGTGAAAGCCGGAAGCAAATCCCAATGCAATTGCCGATAAAATAAGTCCTATTTCCATATCACATCATAATCCATTCTATAGTCTGTTTTATCTTTCGTCCACATCAGTCTCAAAGTGTAATTTCCTACTTTTAATACCTGTCCCGGTATGAAAATAGACTGAGCGGCATCAAGCTGTACAGATTTTTTTATATCTAAATTCTGGTCGTCGGTTCTGTTTAAAACAAATTTTACCGTAGTATTGGTATTGTTGTATTCTTTTGGAAAAGCAATCTTAATTCCGTTTTTTTCCTGGCTGTAGACCGGCTTTTCTTTCAGATCGTCAGCTCTTTTTTTAGCATCAATTACATCCTGGTATTTAAGCTCCTCTTCATAATAATTATCGGTTACCATTTCGGAATTCTTCTGCCCGTTCGGGAAAAGAAACAGCATGGATAATATAAAAACAATGAATGCAAATAATGCAATTACAACACCGTGTCCCCAACTAAAGTTTTTCATTTCTTCCGGATTTTTTATCTGTTTCGTACCTCCATAATTTTTTGAATTATAGAGATTTCTTAATTAAAATTGCAATTTGAATGGCCCTTCAAAATACGTCTGATAAGAATCTATAAGCTTACCTTTCATATCATATACGCCGATGGTGATATTCTGTTTTGAAAGTTTCATATCATTTTCAGGGAAGCTGATATTGATTGTTCCTTTCGAAATTTTATCCCGGTCTACCTGGATCTTGCTGGATGCACTGTAGATAATCTCACCGTGAGCAGGCTCAATCACTTTTATTGTAACGATCTTTTTATCGTTGGTTTTATTAAGGAATGTGTAATTGTACGTGTTGGTGATCTTACCGTCTCTTACAAAAAATGTACTTCCTGCCGGTTTGATGAATTTTGCTTCCATTTCACCCCTGCTGTAAAGAAGGAACCCTAGGAATCCAACCAACAGAACAAGAACCACGGCAAAACCTTTCATTCTCCCCGTAAATTTAAATTGAGTCTGATTTTCAATCTCATTTTCAGAAGCATATCTCACCAGTCCTTTCGGAAGGCCTACTTTTTCCATTACTTCATCACAGGCATCAATACAGGCGGTACAGTTAACGCATTCCAGTTGCTGCCCGTCCCTGATGTCAATTCCTGTAGGACAAACAACCACGCACTGATGGCAATCGATACAGTCGCCTTTTCCTGCAGCCTTACGGTCTTCCCCTTTTCTCCATTTGGATCTGTTTTCTCCTCTTTTAAAATCATAGAAAACGTTAATGGTATCTTTATCAATCAAAACACCCTGAAGTCGTCCATAAGGGCAAACCAAAGTACAAACCTGCTCTCTGAACCATGCAAATACAAAGTAAAAGGCAGCCGAGAACAGCACCATTACTATGAAATTGGTAGGGTGAGCAAATGGCCCTTCTGATATGATTCTTAATATTTCCTGATAACCGACAATATACATCAGCATAAAGTGGGTGATAATCAGGGAAATGATAACATAAACCGTCCATTTCAAGCTTCGTTTCCAGATCTTTTCAGTGTTCCACTCCTGTCTGTCCAGCTTCATCTGCCTGTTTCGGTCACCCTCAATAAGATATTCAATTTTACGGAAGATAGATTCCATAAAAATTGTCTGAGGGCATATCCACCCGCAGAAAATTCTTCCGAACGCAATCGTAAAAATGATAATGAATATTAAGGATGCGATAGCACCTAAAGTAAGGATAAAAAAGTCCTGTGGATAGAAAGGCTGTCCGAAAATGTAAAACTCCCTATCAATAACATTAAATAAAAAGAATGGGTTGCCATTAATCTTGAGGAATGGCACCGTAAAATAAATAATTAATAAACCATAGCTTACAATGTTTCTATAATTGGTGTATTTCCCTTTTGGTTTTCTCGGGAATACCCATTTTCTTTTCCCGGATTGCTCCATTGTCCCGATAGAATCTCTGTAAGTCTCAGGATCCAGAACCTGTCCCTGTCCGCCTCGTACTTCTGTTTCTTCTATGTCTGACATATTGTAGTATATTTAAAAAAGAAAAAACATAATTCGTTACTATTTTAATCTAATAACAAATTATGTTTTTTTCATATGTTTTCTAATTTTTTAAATTATTCTTTTTCCCAATGCGCTTCGGTTCCCTGAGGGGCTGCCCCTCCCTGAGCCTGCGTCACCGGTGGTTGTTCCTGGTTGATGTGATATACATAAGCTGCAATCTTTTCAATCTCTGCACCTGAAACCTCTCCGTTTTTACCGAAGGCTCTCATCGCAGGGTTAGTAGGAGAACCATTCCAGTCCATGTGGAAAACATTTTTAAATAAAGTTTTCTCAGGCTGGTTGATCCAGAAGTTATCGGTAAGGTTCGGACCTATACCACCGCTTCCGTCTTCCTTGTGACAAGATGAACAGTTGGTTTTGAATAGCTCTTTTCCTTCTGCGATATTATCTGCAGAGTATTTCGCCGTTTCTATAGTTACAGGAGGCTGATTCTTTTCGTATTCTGCAATACTGGCCATCTGCTCCTTATATTCCTGCTCATATTCGCTCAACGGGTGTGCGAAGTCTGTGAAAGAGTAAGCTGCAATGTATACAATACAAAAAGCAGTCCCAAAATAGAATAATCCTACCCACCATTTTGGAAGCTGATTGTCTAATTCCATAATTCCATCGAAACCGTGGTCAATAAGGATATCCTTTTCTTCCGTTTCAGATTGCTTTTTGAATGCAGCATCGTACATTCTTCTCAGGAATGGTACTTTCTTTTCTGTTAAATAAGCTGCTTTTTCTTCCGGAGATAATTTTTTGAATTTATTGTTTTCAATCAAATCTCCAATTGCACTGTGGATGTATGCCAAAATAGCACTGATCACTACAGTTCCCCAGAAGTAAGGTGAAGCTAGGAACGAATAGCTCTGTACAAACAAATAATAAAAAACTATTAGAAGTCCAGTTATTATTAAGATGTTTACAACAACAGGTGTTCTTTGTTTCATAATAAATAGTTTAATTTTTTAAATTAAAATCGTCATCCTCATCATCCCCAAGTGGAGCTTCTTCTTCCTCTCTGTAATATTTTTTAGGTCTGCTAAAAACATAGATTACCAGAGCTACGAAGAACAGCATAAAGAAAATCAGAGCCAGCGTCTGGTAGAGACCAGCGTTTTCTGTATTGGATAATATATCTTTAAAGTTCTGAGGAATCATGTGAACCTTTTAATGTTTAGTTAGTACTTGCTGTTTTTATTTCTGTGGTCTTGATATCTGTACCCAATCTCTGAAGATAAGAGATAAGAGCTACAATTTCTTTTTTCTCCAGTTCTCCCTGAGGTCTCTTAGCATACGCTACCTTAAGGTCATTGGCTTCAGAGAAGATATCTTTTACGATTTTCGTTGCCTGGTTGTCTGCCCATTTGTTGGCAGAATCTATTTCAGCTTTCGTATAAGGAACGTCAAATACATTCTTCATCAGTCTCATTTTGTCTACCATCTTGGATCTGTCCAGGTTGGTGGCAATTAACCAAGGGTAACGAGGCATGATAGAACCTGCAGAGGTAGATCTTGGGTTGTACATGTGCTTGTAATGCCATGAACTTGGGTTTTTACCTCCTTCTCTATGTAAATCCGGTCCTGTTCTCTTAGAGCCCCATAGGAATGGTCTGTCGTATATAAATTCTCCCGCTTTGGAATACTGTCCGTTCTTACCGTTGAATCTTGTGATCTCATCCCTGAACGGTCTGATCATCTGGGAGTGGCAGGCATTACATCCTTCACGGATATAAAGGTCTCTACCTTCCAGTTCAAGCGGTGAATAAGGTTTTACTGCTGATATTGTCGGTACACTTTTCTTTAAAGACAGGGTAGGGATAATTTCAACCGAACTACCGATGGAAATAGTGATAAAAGATAAAATACCTAATAATACCGGCATTCTTTCAAGCCATAAGTGAGTACCTTCACCTTCTTTACGTTTGTTTCCGATGTTAGCCAAAGCAGGTGCTTCTGCAGGAACTTCTTTCTGGAATGAACCTTTTCTTACCGTAGCAATTACGTTAACGATCATCAGGATAGCTCCTGAAATATAGAATAGACCTCCCACGAATCTCATCTTGAAATAAGGGATGATAGCAGTTACCGTATCCAGCCAGTTTTTGTACATCAAAGTACCGTCCGGATTGAACTGTTTCCACATCAAACCTTGTGTAAATCCTGAAATATACATGGGTACTGCATAGAAAATAATTCCTAATGTCCCTAACCAGAAATGCCAGTTAGCTAATTTTACAGACCAAATTTTTGTTCTCCACATAATGGGTACCAGGTAGTAGATAACTCCGAATGCCATGAAACCATTCCATCCAAGAGCTCCTAAATGTACGTGACCGATAACCCAGTCTGTAAAGTGACCAATTTTGTTGATATTTTTAGTGGCTAAAAGCGGACCTTCAAATGTTGCCATACCGTAACATGTAACTGCTACTACGAAGAACTTAAGGATAGGGTTTTCCCTTACTTTATCCCAGGCTCCTCTCAGCGTAAGAAGTCCGTTTAGCATTCCTCCCCAAGACGGTGCGATAAGCATGATAGAGAAACCAGTTCCCACAGCCTGCGCCCATGCAGGAAGAGCTGTATACTGAAGGTGGTGAGGACCAGCCCAGATATACACGAAAATTAATGACCAGAAGTGAATAATAGACAGTTTATAAGAGAAAACCGGTCTGTCTGCTGCCTTCGGAAGGAAGTAATACATCAAACCAAGAACCGGAGTCGTCAGTACGAATGCAACCGCATTGTGGCCGTACCACCACTGTACAATAGCGTCTTTTACCCCCGCATATGCCGAATAAGATTTCCAGCCTGCGAAAGATAAAGGAACCTCAAGGTTGTTGAAGATGTGAAGCATTGCTACGGCAATCCAGGTACCGATATAGAACCAGATGGCTACATAAAGGTGTCTCACTCTTCTTTTTGCAATCGTCAGGAACATGTTGGCCCCGAAAATGATCCATGAGAACGCAATCAATATGTCGATCGGCCACTCGTGTTCAGCATATTCTTTTGAAGTATTGATCCCCATAAAGAACGTAATGAATGTAGCAACGATCATAAACTGCCAAGTCCAGAAATGTAACCAGGATAATGTATCACTGTACATTCTTGTTTTTAATAATCTCTGTAATGAGTAATAAATACCGGTATAAACGATATTACATACAAATGCCCAGATTACGGTATTGGTATGAAGCATTCTGATTCTACCAAAACCAAATGCACCATGGGTGTTTATTAACCCTTGAATATTGCCTGATGCAAGACTCTTGATGGTCGTGTCATCAGTACCGAATATAAATTCCGGTAATTCAGGGTAAAAAAGCATTAATGCCGCCGTAAGCCCGAACGTAAATCCTATAAGACCGAAAACCAAGGTCGCATAAAGGAACGCACGGACAATACTGTTGTCATAACTAAACTTTTGTGTTTCCATATCAACTATTCACTTTTTTCTTCAATTTTATTATTCTCTCCTATTTTTTTCTCGTCTTTATCTTTGTTGCCTTCTTCCTTTTCCTTGATTTCTCCACTATCAAAAAGGATTCTGACAGCCGGAGATTCATCGTCTTCAAACTGTCCTTTTCGGGCATACACTATAAATACGACCAAGAAAATCGCAGCCAAAGAAACACTGCAGAGGATCATTAAATATAGAATATCCATTGGACAACAAAATTAACCTATTTTCGGGGTTCAAATTTAGTGAAAAATAATGACATTCATCACGAAATGCGGATTTCAGCTAATTTAAAATCAGTCTAAATAAGGGCTTCTAAGCCTGTTTTTTGAAATATTTCCGACCCAAAATCCAGGTGGAAAGAGTAGTGAATGTAACCACTGTAATGGAACTGATTGGCATGATGATTGCTGCAAAAAGCGGATGCATATGTCCTGTAACTGCGTAACTTAAACCAACAATATTGTAGAGAAAACTGATTATGAATGTCATTTTTACAATAGTAATTGATCCTTTGCACACATTCAGGTACTTGTCTAGCATAACTACTTTATCCCCATTCATGATGACATCGGAGGAAGGAGTGAAGCTGTTGGTGTCATCGGCAATAGCGATTCCTACATTACTCTGTTTAAGGGCTCCTGCATCATTCAGTCCATCTCCCAGCATAGCTACTTTCATATTCTGATCCTGAAGATTTTTGATGTAGTTGAGCTTATCTTCCGGGCTCTGGTTGAACGCCATTCCCTGGTGGTTCGGGATCAGTTGTTTAAGCTGGTTTTCTTCAGAAGAGTTATCGCCGCTCAGGATGAATATTTTGTAGCTGGTAAGCTTGGTAAACAGTTCTTTTAATTTCGGACGGTATTCATTCTTAAAAATAAATTTGCCTAAGAATTCACCATTTTTACTTATGTAGACGGCGGTTTCAAGATTTTTAGGTTCCTGATTATTGTAACGGGCAGAACCTATTTTATAAACACTTCCTCTTACGCTGGCTTCATATCCTTTTCCGGAGATTTCCTTGAAATTTTCAACAGTGAAATAGTCGTCATTTACCTCGATAAATTCATACAGAGATTTAGAAAGCGGGTGGTTGGAATTCTTTAATAAAGTTTTGATATTCAGGCTGTCAAATTCATTGATTTCAGAGCCGTCATATCTGATGTTTGATTTTTTTCTGTGGGTAATGGTTCCTGTCTTATCAAAAACAAGAGTGTCAAGTTTTGCAATCTTTTCAATCGTCAAGGTATCTTTTACGTAAAACTTATTACGCCCTAAGATTCTCATGATGTGCCCGAAAGTAAACGGGGCAGATAACGCCAGCGCACAGGGACATGCAATGATAAGAATGGCTGAAACAACCTGAAACATAGTGTTCAGATCAATGAAAGACCAGTAAATTCCGGAGATCACTGCGATGCCTAAAATGATGAATGTGAAATATTTGCTGACGTTATTGGTTAACGTATCAAGTCCTGTTTCATGCTTTTTGAAAGCTTCCTTATTCCAAAGCTGTGTCAGATAACTCTGGTCAACATCTTTGATTACTTCCAGCTCCAGGGAAGAACCAATCTGCTTTCCTCCTGCAAATATCTTATCCCCGGGCTGTTTGCTGATGCTTTCACTTTCTCCGGTGATAAAACTGTTGTCTATATTTCCTTCCCCATTAATGAGAATAGCGTCTACCGGAATGATCTCCTGGTTTCTTACCAGAATCCTGTCTCCCACTTTGATTTCAGAAAGAAGAATGTTGTCCTGCTTTCCTTCAAAATCTACTTTGGTAACGGCAATAGGGTAGAATGATTTGTAATCTCTGTCGTATGACAGCGCGCTGTAAGTTCTTTTCTGGAAAATTTTCCCCATAAGCATAAAGAACAGCAGTCCGCATAGGGTGTCAAAATATCCCGGTCCATAATTAGTAACAACCTCATAGATACTTCGTCCGAAAAGAACGAAAATCCCAAGAACAATCGGGACATCAATATTGACGATCCTGTTTTTTAATCCATACCAGGCAGATTTATAATAATCCGAAGCGGAATAAAATACAACCGGACAGGCCAAAAGGAACATCAGTGTTCTGAAAAGTCCTTTGTAATGCTCCATCCAATAATCCTCGCCGCCTACATATTCAGGAAAAGCAAGGAACATTCCGTTTCCGAATGCAAAACCTGCAATCGCAAATTTTATAAGGAGAGATTTGTCGAGGTGATCTACATTTTTATCGGCAGTTTCGAGGCTAATAACGGGCTTGTAGCCAAGATTGGTTAAGAAATTAGCTAGTTCGCTTAATTTTAGATCGTTATGATTGAATGAAATCTGTAAGGTCTTTCTGGTAAAATTGACCTGCGAATAATTGATGTGCTCATTCAGGGTGTGAAGGCTTTCCAATAGCCAGATACATGAAGAACAGTGAATTACAGGAATTTTAAAAGTGACAAGACTGGTGCTTCCTTCTGAGAAGTCAGTCACTTTTTCGAAGATCTCCGGAGTGTCAAGATAATCGAACTGGGTAGAGTTCTCATCATTGGGACGGATACCAGCCCTTTTATTGAGTTCGTAGAAATTAGTTAAATCATTGAGATTCAGAATTTCGTAGACGGACTTGCACCCGTTGCAGCAGAAAGTCTTTTCATCAAATAAAATTCGCTCCTTTTCTATACCTTGACCACAATGAAAACAGTTCTCGTTCACCACCATAAAATATTGAACTACAAAATTATAACAAATTTTTTTGTTTATCGAGTTAAAAAGTTCTATTTTTGTGATAAATGTCATATAAAATGTCGCAGGAACAACAGATTGTAATTGAAGAGAGGTTCGCCAGAGTTTTTAATGATAAATCATTTAAGGAAAGACTTTCTAGCATTGATTTTGAAAAATATATAAACAGCAAGAAAAAATTAAGTTTTCAGAAGCATGATACCATTTTCGAGGACGGGGAAACACCAAAAGGAGTATACGTTTTAGAAAAAGGGGCTGCCAAGCTTTCCAAGTCCGGAGCTTTTGGAAAAGACCAGATCTTAAGATTTATCAAAGAGGGGGATATTATCGGCTATCGTTCATTACTTTGCGGGGAAAATTTCCAGGCAAAAGCTGAGGCTATGACAGACATTGAGTGTATTTTTCTTCCGGCAGATGTTTTTATGTATCTTCTGGAGGTAGATCCGAAGCTTTCCTTTGCAATGCTTCAGAAAATTTCTTACGAACTGGGAGAATCATCCAATACCATTACCTTCCTTGCACAGAAAACGGTAAGAGAGAGACTTGCAGAAATCCTGATTCTTCTGGAGCAGAAATTAGGAGTAGATCCTGAAGGGTTCATTAAAATTTCGCTCACCAGAGAAGAAATTGCCAACATTATCGGGACTGCCACAGAAAGCGCCATCCGTTTGATTTCTGAATTCAAACAGGACAGTCTCATAGAAGTAGACGGAAGAAACATCAAAATTCTGAACCACGACAAACTGATGAAACTAGGTCACGTAGTTTTATAACAATCATACAAAAACTTAAGTCGGCGAAAGCCGACTTTTTAACTTTTAAAAAATAGATACATTATGTCTGTTCACTCTGAAATTAAAAAAGTTACGACTGAAACCTTGCGGAAAATGAAATTCGACAAGGAAAAAATAACAATGCTGACTGCCTACGATTTTACCACTGCAAAAATGGTGGATGCCGGAGGTGTGGATGCTATTTTGATAGGAGATTCGGCAGCCAACGTGATGGCTGGTTTTGAAACGACCTTGCCGATCACCCTGGATCAGATGATTTATCATGCGCAAAGTGTTGTTCGTGGAGTTGACAGAGCTCTTGTGGTAGCCGATCTTCCATTCGGAACCTACCAGAGTAATCCCGAAAAAGCATTGGAGTCTGCAGTAAGAATGATGAAGGAAGGAGGGGCTCATGCCGTAAAAATAGAAGGTGGAAAAGAAATATCAAAATCTATTAAAAAAATCATCAATGCCGGAATTCCTGTAATGGGACATCTGGGATTGACGCCACAGTCTATCTACAAATTCGGAACCTATAAAGTAAGAGCTAAAGAAGAGGCGGAAGCTGAAAAACTGATCAGTGATGCACAGCTTTTAGAAGAATTGGGATGTTTCTCAATCGTTTTAGAAAAAATTCCTGCCGATTTAGCCAAAAAAGTATCAGAAAGTATTACGATTCCGACCATCGGAATTGGAGCCGGAGCAGACTGTGACGGACAGGTTCTTGTATACCACGACATGGTTGGAATGAACAAAGGTTTCAGCCCGAAGTTTTTAAGAAGATACCTTGATCTGTACACGGAAATTACCGGAGCAGTTGCCCAGTACGTGAAAGATGTGAAAAGTGTTGAGTTTCCTAATGAAAATGAAAGCTACTAATTGATGATGAACCAACAACAATCTCTTCAGGGAATCTTATCAATCGCAGCAATTATATGCATGGCGGTAGGATGGTTTAACTTATTCTCTCCGGAGATCAACGAGCTTCTGTCCAGAAAAGTTTTTTATGTATTGATAGGAGCTAGTTTCTTCGTTCAGGCACCTACACTTACCAATAAAAACTTTATGTATGGGATGTATGCAGCAGCGGCGATTTGTGTAATCGGAGCATTTATGCCGGCAGACTCTAAACTTTCAATGCTTAAAACAATAGGTCTTCTTGGAGGAATTATTCTTTCTTTTACCAACAGACCAGGGCGTTCGTAATGTATGGAAGAGCAGATTGTATATGAAGACAACCATCTTTTGGTCGTTAACAAAAAAGTAGGACAGCTTGTTCAGGGCGATAAAACCGGTGATGAATCTTTACTGGAGTCCATTAAAAATTTTATAAAAAAAAGGGATAATAAGCCGGGAAATGTCTTTCTCGGCCTGGTCCACCGTATAGACCGCCCAACATCGGGTCTGGTCATTTATGCCAAAACTTCCAAAGCACTTTCCCGTCTTACCCAGATGGTAAAAAACAGGGAGGTCAAAAAAACCTATTGGGCAGTTGTGGGAAAAGAAATGATCCCGCAGAGCCAGAGGCTTGTTCATTACTTAAAAAAGAATGAAAAGAACAATAAAGCGATTGTCTTTCCAAAAGAAACTGAAGGGGCAAAAGAAGCAATTTTGACCTATCATGTTATTAAGACATTAGATAATTACATACTTCTTGAAATTGATCTGGAAACCGGAAGACACCACCAGATCCGTGCCCAGTTGTGGAAAACCGGAGTTCCGATCAAAGGAGATCTGAAATATGGAGCACCACGTTCGAATCCTGACGGCGGAATTAATCTTCATGCAAGAAAACTGGAGTTCATTCATCCGGTCACCAAAGAAAAAATAGAAATTGTAGCAACCGTACCGCAGAATGATGCGATCTGGAGAGCTTGTGAAGAGTAAAATGACTTGATTCAATCTTTATTTTTCGGTCAGAAATTTAAATACAGAAGCTTTTAAAAATAATATGAGGCCATTTCAATATTGAGATGGCCTTTTCATTTTAAACAAATCAATTTTGTCTCTTCTGAAAAAATACCTACCTTCGTCACAACTTTAGGGGTGTCTGTAGATATACGGACTGAGACTTTACCCTTTGAACCTGATCTGGATTATACCAGCGTAGGGAAAAGTAAATGACTTTTGCTGTACATTTCTATTGTACAATAACAGCCATTCCTAAAGTATATTTTAAATAATTAGGAATGGAACTTACAATCAACCACACAACGAAAACATTTGAAGTACTTCCCGACAATCTGGAAGCGCTGATGGCTATGGAAATACCCGGAAAGAAAAAAGGGATAGCCGTAGCTCTCAATAACCGTATTATTCCGCTGTCCGCTTGGGCAGAAACAATCCTTAAAGACAAAGACTCAGTGTTAATCATTACTGCCACTCAGGGCGGATAACTCTCATTTAATAATACACAAACTTATGGCTCATTCAATCACCTGTTCGCCATTTCCGAACGCCAGGAAAATTTATGTTGAAGGAAAAATACATCCTGTCAGCGTAGCAATGCGTGAAATTTACCTTAGCCCCACAAAGCTTAGCAACGGGACTATGGAAGATAATCCTCCAGTCACTATTTATGATACCTCGGGACCTTATACGGACGAAAATGCATCCATTGATATCATGAAAGGGCTCCCAAGAATCAGGGAACAGTGGATACTGGACAGGAAAGATGTGGATATCCTGAACGGGATCACTTCAGAATATGGAAAGGCCCGCCTTGCAGATCCACGTCTTAATGAGCTGCGTTTCGCGTACGATCACAAACCTAAGGTAGCCAAAGAAGGATTTGAACTTACCCAGCTTTATTATGCAAAACAGGGAATCATTACTCCTGAAATGGAATATGTGGCGATCAGGGAAAATCAACGGATCGGGCAGCTGGAAACAGTGCCGAAAGAAATGGCATTTCAGCATCCCGGAAACAGCTTCGGGGCCAATACTCCTAAAGGTAAGATCAGCCCGGAGTTTGTAAGAGATGAAATTGCCGCAGGAAGAGCAATCATCCCGAATAATATCAATCACCCGGAAAGTGAACCAATGATTATCGGGCGTAATTTCCTGGTTAAAATCAATGCCAATATAGGAAACAGTGCCGTTTCTTCGAGCATTGAAGAAGAAGTGGAAAAGGCAGTCTGGGCTTGCCGTTGGGGAGCAGATACCATCATGGATCTTTCCACAGGTAAAAACATCCATGAAACAAGAGAGTGGATCATCAGAAACAGCCCGGTTCCTATTGGTACGGTTCCCATTTATCAGGCTCTGGAAAAAGTAAAAGGAGTTCCTGAAGACCTTACCTGGGAAGTTTTTAAGGATACTTTAATCGAGCAGGCAGAGCAGGGAGTATCTTACTTTACTATACATGCCGGAGTTTTATTAAGATACATTCATCTTACCGCTAAAAGAGTAACAGGAATTGTTTCAAGAGGAGGTTCCATCATGGCAAAATGGTGTCTTTATCACCATAAAGAAAACTTTTTATACACCCACTTTGAAGAGATCTGCGAGATCATGAAGAAATACGATGTGGCCTTCTCACTGGGAGACGGGCTTCGTCCGGGGTCTATTGCAGATGCCAATGATGATGCCCAGTTTGCAGAACTTGAAACTTTAGGCGAGCTGACTAAAATAGCATGGAAGCACAACGTACAGGTGATGGTCGAAGGGCCAGGCCATGTACCGATGCATATGATCAAAGAAAATATGGATAAGCAACTGGAAGAATGCCACGAAGCTCCGTTTTATACTTTAGGACCTTTGACTACAGATATTGCACCGGGCTACGACCATATTACTTCAGGAATCGGAGCGGCTATGATCGGCTGGTTCGGATGTGCGATGCTGTGTTATGTAACCCCGAAAGAACATTTGGGTCTTCCAAACAAAGAAGATGTAAAAGTTGGAGTGATTACTTACAAATTAGCTGCCCATGCTGCAGATTTGGCAAAAGGTCATCCGGGTGCCCAATACAGAGACAATGCATTAAGCAAAGCCAGATTTGAATTCAGATGGGAAGATCAGTTCAACCTTTCATTAGATCCCGATACAGCAAGAGCTTACCATGACGAAACCCTGCCGGCAGAAGGTGCTAAAATAGCGCATTTCTGTTCCATGTGCGGACCAAAATTCTGTTCCATGAAAATTACCCAGGAGATCCGCGATTCTGCGGAAAAAGGGATGTTGGATAAATCGCAGGAATTTATTGAAAAAGGAAAAGAAATTTATATATGATCCTTGTTGTCACCCCTGAAACAATAGTTCGTAATGAGACGGAGATTATCAATCAGATGTTTCAGGAAGGGCTGGATCTGCTTCACATAAGAAAACCTATGTTAAACCGGGAAGAGATAGCCCTTTTCCTGTCCCGTATTGATGAGAATTTTTATCCTCAACTGGTATTGCACGGATATTATGATTTAGGGAAGGATCATGATATTTTCAGGTTTCATTTCAGGGAAGACGACCGGAATACCGGAATCTATAAATCTCATGCAGAACAAGGTGTTCTTTCAACGTCCGTTCATACTATTGAAACCTATAATGCATTGGGAAAAGAATGGGAATATACATTTATAAGTCCTGTTTTTCCGAGTATTTCCAAAAAAGGGTATGGTGAAGAGTCAACTGTAATGGAGGAAATGAAACAGAGAAACAATCCGGACGTAAAATTGATTGCTCTGGGAGGAATTAATGAAAACAATATCAACAGGGTATTTGAAAACGGAGCAGACGGAGCCGCACTTCTGGGAGCTGTTTGGGAGAATGATCAGCCGTTAATTGCATTTAAAAAATGCCGGCAAAAATACCTTTTGTCTCAGATATAAACAGAAAAAGCGAAATTATACATCATTCAGGTTTAATAATGGAAAAATTACAATACATATCACAGGGACAGACGAGGCAGGAACAGGAACAGAATATCCGTACTGCCTTGGACAATGGTATACAATGGGTTCAGGTTCGCTGGAAAAATGCTTCCCAGAAAGAATTAAATGAACTCTGTGTAGTTTCAAAAAAACTCTGCTCAGAGTATCAGGCGGTTTGTATCATCAACGATCATGTTCAGATCGCAAAAGAAATTGATTCTGATGGCGTTCATCTCGGCTTGGATGACCTGTCAATTGATAGTGCCAGAGAGATTTTAGGCAATAATAAAATGATTGGAGGTACGGCCAATACCTTGTCGGATGTGATCAAAAGAATAGATGAGCAATGTGATTATATTGGTCTTGGTCCTTTGAGATTTACAGCCACTAAAGAAAAACTCAGCCCGGTTTTAGGATTTGCAGGCTACCGGAACATCATCAATAATTTAAAAGAAAAATCAACCACCATTCCGAAGATTTTTGCGATCGGAGGCGTTATGCTGGAGGATATAGGACTATTGCAGCAGATCGGAATATATGGAGTTGCAGTGTCAGGACAGATCACCAGCCGTCCGTCCATTATCAGTGAATTTAAAAAAGCAATGATATGAATAATCAGAAATTAATAATAGCAGACAGAATATTTAATTCAAGGCTGTTTCTTGGAACCGGAAAATTCGGAAATCTGCATGAAATGGCAGCATCTGTAATCGCTTCAGGTACAGACATGGTCACCATGGCACTGAAAAGAATAGATTCCGGGGCCGCAGAAGACGGATTGCTGGATTCATTAAAAGAAACCAATGTTCATCTTCTGCCCAATACCTCAGGAGCCAGAACGGCAAAAGAAGCCGTACTGGCAGCCCAGCTGGCAAGAGAAGCTCTGGAAACCAACTGGGTGAAATTAGAGATCCATCCGGACCCGAAATATCTCCTCCCTGATCCCATTGAAACCCTGTATGCCACGGAAGAGCTTGCTAAGCTTGGTTTTATCGTAATGCCGTACATTCATGCAGATCCTGTTCTGTGCAAACGTCTGGAAGACGCCGGAACAGCGGTAGTAATGCCTTTGGGTGCTCCTATTGGGACGAATAAAGGGCTGAGAACAGTAGATTTTCTTGAGATCATCATCAGCCAGAGCAATGTTCCGGTGGTTGTAGATGCCGGAATCGGGGCACCTTCTGATGCCGCAAAAGCAATGGAAATGGGAGCGGATGCCGTTCTTGTCAATACCGCAATTGCTGTGGCAAGAAACCCCGTCAATATGGCTTTGGCCTTTAAAGAAGGCGTTATTTCCGGAAGAAGAGCCTTTGAATCAGGTTTGGGTACAGTCACTGATCATGCCGAGGCATCAAGCCCCTTAACCTCTTTTTTATTTGAATCATAAAGCAGAAAATAATGAACAGCTTTAAAGATGTTTTTGAACGCTATCATTGGGATGAGGTAAAAATCAGGCTTGAAAAAATTACCCGTTCCGACGTTCTGAACAGCCTTCAGAAGAAGCATAAAACCCCGGATGACTTTCTGAACCTGCTTTCTCCCGCTGCGGCTGAAGAATTGGAGCTAATGGCAAAAATGACCCGCCAGCTTACCCAGAAACGTTTCGGGAAAACAATCCAGCTGTATGCACCCATGTACCTCAGCAATGAATGCCAGAATATCTGCACCTACTGTGGTTTCAGTCATGATAATAACGTAAGGAGGAAAACCCTTTCCGATACGGAACTGATGGTAGAAGCCTCCGTTCTGAAATCTATGGGAGTCAGTCATATACTTTTGGTGAGTGGTGAAGCCAATAAAGCAGTGGGAATCTCTTATTTTCTGAATGCAGTCCGCCTGCTGAAACCTCATTTTGCTAATATCTCGATTGAAGTACAGCCCTTATCCGAAGAAGAATACCTGCAGCTGCATCACGAAGGTGTTCATTCCGTTTTGGTTTATCAGGAAACCTATCATCAGGAGGTTTATAAAGAGTATCATCCCAAAGGAAAAAAATCAAACTTCCATTTCCGTCTGGACACCCCCGACAGAATAGGAAGGGCAGGCATCCATAAAATGGGGCTCGGTGTATTGCTCGGGCTTGAAGACTGGCGGGTAGACAGTTTCTTTAATGCTCTCCACATTGATTATCTTCAGAAAAAGTATTGGAAAAGCCGTTTTTCCGTTTCGTTTCCGAGGCTCAGGCCGGCAGAAGGCATCATTGAACCCAATTTCATCATGGAAGATAAACACCTGCTCCAATTGATCTGCGCCTACAGAATATGGAATGAAGATCTGGAAATCTCAATATCCACCAGGGAAAGCGAAAGATTCAGGGACAATATCATATCACTCGGGGCTACAGCAATGAGTGCCGCTTCAAAAACAAATCCGGGTGGCTATGCTGTAGACGTTGAATCCCTGGAACAGTTTGAAACCAGTGACGAACGCAGCATGGAAGAAGTGAAAAACAGCATCAGAAAAGCAGGCTACGATCCGGTTATGAAAGATTGGGATTCTGCATACAGCGGATTTTAAAGAATTTTAAACCATTAAGAGCATTGAAGTAATTAAGTTTAATTAAGAAAAATCAAATAGATTTTTACATCTTAAAGTTCAGCTCACCTTAAATCTTAATGGTTCAAAACAATTATGCATGAAAAGTAAAGATATTTTTGCACGGTACAGCCGGCAGATATTTATAGAAGAAATAGGCTTGGAAGGACAAAAAAAAATCATGTTGTCCAAAGTGCTTGTCGTTGGGGCAGGAGGTTTGGGAAGTCCCGTTATTCAGTACCTTGCAGCAGCCGGAACCGGAACTTTGGGCGTGGCAGATTTTGATGAGGTAGAACTTCACAACCTGAACCGCCAGACCATTCACACCGAAAATACGGTCGGAGCTTCAAAGGTCAAAAGTGCAGAAGAGTTTGTGAAAAATCTTAATCATCAGGTAAAATTTATTGGAATTGAAATTAAAGTTGATGGATCGAACGCAGAAAAAATCCTTTCACAGTATGATATCATTGTGGACGGCTCGGATAATTTTACATCCAGATATCTCATCAACGACACCTGTGTGAAACTGAACAAGCCTTTAGTCTACGGAAGCATTTTGGGCTTTTCAGGACAGGTTGCGGTTTTCAATTATAAAGGCGGTAAAAATCTCAGGGATCTCTTTCCTGAGCCACCCTTTGATGAAGATGTCCCCGACTGCGACAGTCTCGGAGTTCTGGGTGCACTGCCGGGCATTGCAGGAAGCATGATGGCGATGCAGGTTTTAAAGATGATCACCGGACTTCCTGTACATACTGATCAGTTTACCATCATTGATGCCCTGAACTGGAGGTTCCAGACCATAGATTTTTAAATGATATTGTTTTTTAAATAAATGAGGCCGTAAAATTTCTTTACGGCCTCATTTTATACAGATAAATTACTAAGGAGTTTGCATTACGCCCGTCTCCTCTTTTTTAGTCTGGTTCAGGATATTTGGATCTTCCTTCGCCAGTTTATTTCTTGTCGGAATTTTGTAGTTTAGAGAAATTCCGAAGTTTCTTGTGTCATATTTGCTTTTGATCATTACAGCCTGTCCTTCAGGCGGATTAGATCTTACCTGCATCACCTGTCCGTTGAAAATGTCATTCGCAAAAACAGAAACAGTCAAACGATTATCCATGAATTTTTTCGTCAAAGTAAGATCGAATGAATTGTTGAAAGGTTTTTCTGCCGTAAAATAGAAATACCCTGCTTTTGGAGTTAAATAACTGTAATTGGCGGTTAATTTAATGTCTTTTGGTAATATCAATTGCGTCATGATATTAAAAATCCAGAATCCTTTATTGTTCAGATTGTCAATTTCATGTTTTTGATACCCTGCGTACAAATACATGAAGTTGATTTTATCAGGATTGAAATTGAACTTCATGATCTCGCTCATTGGCTTGCTGAAAATCATAAACGGAATAGGAAGCCCGATATTAAAGTTGTGAATTTTCATGTTTGAAATATTCACCTGTTCATTAAATAGCTTTCTTCCGTCTTTTCTTATAATCTGAGCCACCTGGTTATTGGCCGAGCTTACACTGTAGCCGATAAATGCATAATCAAAAGCAGAGACTTTTATCTCATAATTGTCGAAAATGGTAGGCTGTAGATTAGGGTTTCCGGTTACTTCTGTGCTTGGACCCGAGAATGTTACGTTATTAGGGTTCAAAGCGGAAATACTTGGTAAGCTGATTTTTTTGTTATAATTGGCAGCAACATATACCTGATTCATCACGCTGTACTGCACACTTGCATTTGGAAATAATTTAAACTTATTAAAAGGGATTAGGTTAGCCTCAGTCAGATCTCCTTTTTTATCAAAAAACCGTGTAATACCGGAAATATCATAATTTTCAGCCCGCGCGCCCAAAGTGAAATCAAATTTCTTCAGTTTAGCCTGAAATTCCAGATAAGTCGAAGCAGTCTGCCTTTGGTAATCAAGGTTTGTGATTCCAAAACTTTCGGTATCGTAATCCTGCTTTTCATACAATCCTCCAAAACTTACTTTTCCGCCGTCCAGAAGTTTGATCGGTTGGGAATAATCTATTTTGAAGTTGGCGACATTCATTACAGACTTGTTATTTAAAACATCTTTTTGCCCGTTACTGCTTATTTTTTTTGTGGGGTCAAATACAAAATAACCATTCTGGGAAAAGTTGTCCTGAGCAAATTTACTGTCTGATCTGGTGTATCCAAATTGAAAATCCAGCTTTTGAGATTTATCAGCAAAACGTTTTTGATAAGTCAGAACGGCTTCCTGTCTCAAATTATTGGTATGGGCAACATCTGAAGAGTTATAAAAAGCCTCTCGTAAGTCTTCCGTATTTTTTTCAAAAGGTAAATCTCCATGACCGTCACTCCATGTGTAATTGTCATTATTGTTATGGTAAATATCGTAGTTGGCCAATAATCTGTCCTGCCCAAGATCAAAAGTCAGTCCCGATTTAGCAAAATACCCACGTCCAATCCTGTCTGTATTGGTAGATAATAATTCGTCCTGCTGACCATTCAGCATGCTTTCACGATAGTTTTGGCCTATATTCAGCTGCCATCCGAAATATTTATTTCTGGCATTTAAGTTTAATGAGTTGGTAGTTCTGCTTCTGTATTGATCATAATTCGTGAAAGAATAATTTCCCGAATAAGTTGCTGTTAAATATTTATTGGCATTCTTATTCGTAATGATATTCATGATCGCACCTCCTGAAGTGGCGGGAAATTCTGCGCCCGGCTGAGTGATTACCTCGATTCTGTCAACAGAATTGGCGGGCATTCCTTCAAGGAAAGAATTCAGTTCGTTGGTGGTAATGTTTAAAGGTCTTCCGTTAAGGTATACTTCAAGCATTTTGCCCTGGTACATCATTCCGGCGATATCCGTAGAAACAAGGCCCGGAAGTTTTTTAACTCCTTCCAGAACATTCCCGTTATTAAGCTGTGGCTGTTCAGAAAAATCAAAAATAGTACGGTCTGCTTTCTGTTCAACGGCTTTTTTAGTTTTGGTGATAACTACGCCTTCAATCTGCTTTTCCTTCTCTGAACTGTTACTGGTCTTCTCCTGTGAATAGGTAAAAATAGAACCTAACAGAGATAACGTAAGTATAGTTTTTCTCATAATACTTTTTTACTACTACTCAGTTAGACGCAGAAAAATAAGTTTTGTTACAACCGGATTATTCCGCTCTTTCTTTTTCCTCGAAATTGATGTTTTTCTTGCTGATTTTCTTTTTGCTGCTTCCAAAAGTATAATTCAGGCTTAAACGGAAACTTCTGCCGTCCCAGTAGTTATTCATATGCTGTACGTTATCGGTGAAATACATGTCGCCACGGTATCTCTGAGCAAAAATATTCATAACCGTTGCATTGATCTGAAGCTTCTTTTCCATAAGAGAAAGCTTTAACCCTGAAGTCAGTTCCGGATAGGCATAGAAATAAGAATTCACATTTCTGTAAGGCAGGCTGTGGCTGAAATTCACGAACAGGGCCAGTGTCTTGCTTTTATTTAAACTAAAAGTATTGTTGACAGAGTAGCTGAACGAACTTCCTTTCTGTGTTTCGGCATCAACATTAAATACGGTTGAATTCTGAAGGGACGCATTCGCTGAGATGCTGGCTTCCCAGAATTTAAAAAAAGTGTCCGTATAAGAGACATTGAATCCCCAGGAATTATTGTTGTAATAATTAAGATATGTGCTGGTCTGTGAAAGCCCATCAATATAAGAGATCTGTCCGAATGCATTTTTCATTCTGAGATAATAAACACTGGCAGAGAATTTATTGTTGAACGTATATCCTAGCTCCAGGTTGTTTATATAAGCCGGTGTTAATAAAGGATTCCCCGAAGAATAGGAATACGGATTTTCATACCAGCGGAACGGATTGAGGTTGCTCATGCTCGGGCGGTTGATCCTTCTGGAATAGGATAAACTGAACACATTCTTATCTTCCTTATATGAAACATAAGCGGATGGAAACCATTGTCCGTAATTATATTTATTTTCTGAATTGGAAGATGGGGTAGAGCTTTGCGCGTGGGTGTTTTCATAACGTATACCTGCTTTGGTTTCCCAGTGTTCCCCGAATGTTTTGGCGAAACTGACGTATCCTGCGTAATTTTCTTCCTGGTACCGGAATATATTGGCTCTTAAAAGATCCGGAACATACTGCCCCGCAGTCAGATTGAAATATTGTATATCGGAACTGTTTTTAAACTGATTGAATTTCATTCCGGTTTCAATGGTTCCGAAAGAGAATGGAAGTTCCAGATCCGCCTGGACGGAAAAGATCTGCGGTGAAATTAAAGAAGTGGTTTTCACGTCCTGAACAGAGTTGTCTGAAGATTTCAGCGTCGAAAAATTAACCTCGGTATCAGAATTATTCTTATAGAAATTTGCTGCGATGCTCAGTTTTTTTCCCAATGTATCCAGTTTCAGGTCATAGTAGGCGCTTAAAGTATGCGTAGGAAGTTTTTCACGGTGAAAGGTGTTGGTTAAAAGATTTTCTTCCTTAAGATCTGAAGCAATATTTTTTGTTGTATTGACGATATTCATCCCGGATTTTTGATTGGCATAAATGTATTCCAATCCAATTTCAGCGTTTTTACTGATTTTATAGGAAAGATTAAGAGTTGGAGTCAGTTCTTTCCACATATCTCTTCTTATCGAATTGCTGTAGTTTTGGGAAGCTCCGATGATGGTATAGTTTTCATCCGTGCGCTTGGCTGAATCATAATACGCCAGTTTCAGGCTGCTGCTGAATTTTTCGGTCTGATAATTAAGCGAACCGCTTGAGCTGATTCCGGAATACGTCCGCTGGATCAGGCTGGAGTTGATATTTCCGCTGAAACCTAAATTCGGATTTTTCTTCAGAATAATATTGATGATACCGCTGTTTCCCTGTGCTTCATATTTAGACGGTGGTGTAGTGATCACTTCTATTTTTGAAATATTTTCTGAACGGATGGATTTCAGATAATTTAATAGGGCATTACCTGAAAGATTCAGCATTCTGCCGTTGATCATTACGCTCACCGTACTTTTTCCGGTAATGGAAATAGCACCCATATTTTCATCTACTTTCAGCATAGGAACATTGGCAAGGGTTTCCGTGGCGTCCATACCTTGTGAAGCTACCGAAGCTTCTACATTAAAAATAAGACGGTCTGCTTTTCTTTCAAGAAGTTTTTTCTTTACCAGAATATTGATCTGCTCCACATGCTGGATGCTGTCTTTTTGAGTTTGTGCTGATAACGCTGCTGATAATAAGCTGCCGATAAAAATATATTTCAGTTTCATAGTTTAAAATCTTGGTCCAAAGGTATCTTCAAACTTGTTTTTATGAAATGGCATTTAGATTTTACAATGAATTAATCCGTTCAAAAGATTTTCATCGGAAAAAAAACGGGTTTCGTCGGAAATGTTTAGGAATCTGATGTTCTGTAGCCTTAAATTTGGGCATGAAGCATAAACAAGTTCTCTTCCTGCATATTTTTTATTGGCTGCTGATCATTTTTAATGGTCTCATTGTAAGAATGATCTATAGTAAAGGTGGTCTTGATATTTTAGATGTCACGATCTTCCTGGCTAATTTCCTGGGCTTTTACGTCAATTATTTTTTTGTGGCACCCCGTTTTTTCAATCCTAATAGGTTCTACCTGATGATCATCGGTTTCTTTGTAGGAGTATTTATATTCGTGGTTTTCAGATATTCGATAGAAGAAGTATTGCTTCCTGCGCTGACCGGTTTTAGGAATTATGCGGAAGGAACAACTTTCCTGTACTATTTTTATGACAACATCTATTATTCGAGCTTAACGGTTTTCGTGAGTACCAACCTGTGGTTCTTTAAATATTACCTGAAAGTTGAAGAAGAAAAATCGGTACTGATCGAAGAAAGAAAGTATGCCCAGCTTCAGGCCTTGAAAACCCAGATTAACCCCCATTTTATCTTTAATTCTTTAAATAATATCTATTCTCTGGTCTACCAGAATTCGGATGCGGCGCTTCCGGCCATTGAAAAACTAAGCGAGCTGCTGAGATACAGTACCAAGGATCTGGAAAAAGATGTGATCAGCCTGGATAAGGAAATAGGGTATATTGAAAGCCTGATTGGCCTTGAAAAACTCAGAATCAAGAATCCGGAGCTGTTGGTTATTGAAAAAAACATCAATCATCCTAAAATTAATATTTCACCCATGCTGCTGGTTCCATTTGTAGAAAATGCTTTTAAACACGGCGACTTCCGGGATAAAGGTTTTGTATTGAAAGTGTCGGATGACAATAAGGTTCTTCATTTTTATCTTCATAATTTTAAAAATCACAAGATGAAGGATTCCGCTTCCGGAATCGGCATCGAGAATGTGAAAAAGAGACTGGAAATTTTGTATCCTAAAAAACATGAACTTTATATAAAAGACCTTGAATCTGAATTTATTGTAGATTTGAGGATAATTTTCCCTTATGAGAACGATTAAATGCATCATTGTTGACGACGAACCCCTGGCGATATCACTGCTGGAAAATTATGTCCGTAAGATTCCTTTTTTAGAACTGGTTTTTTCAGCTGAAAATCCTATTCTGGCACTGGAGTATATTCAAAATCATGAGGCAGATCTGATTTTTCTGGATATCCAGATGCCTGAACTCTCGGGAATTAATTTTATGAAGATCGTCGGTGAAAAGAAGAAATATATTCTGACAACAGCTTATTCCGAGTATGCACTGGAAGGATACGAACACAATATTATAGATTATCTTCTGAAACCCGTTTCTTTTGACCGGTTTTATAAGAGCGCAGTGAAGGCCCGGGAACGTTTTTCCTTTTCGGAAAATGGCGGGGAATCCTATTTTTTCGTGAAATCATCCGGGCAGCAGCATCGTATCAACTTCGGCGATATTCTTTATATAGAAAGTATCAAAGATTATGTGAATATCAGAACCGCGAACGAGGAATATATTGTCCTGGATACGCTTAAATCCCTGGAAAATCAGCTTTCTGAAAGATTTGTCCGTGTCCATAAATCCTTTATCGTTAATCTGGACAAAGCCAAAAATATAGGGATCAAAAGAATTGTTTTACTCTCAGAACAGGAAATCCCGATTGGGGAAAGCTACCGCAGCAGTCTTCTGAATAAGATAAAATAAAAGGCGGCTTCCTTGGAAGCCGCCTTTCTATGATTAAATTAATCTAACAATTAATTTTCCTGTCTTTTAATCAGGTTAAGGGCAGAACCTGCCTTAAACCAATCGATCTGCTGATCGTTGTAAGTATGGTTCGCCATAATGATATCTTTAGTTCCGTCAGCATGAACGAATTCTAAAGTCAACTGCTTTCCTGGAGCGAATTGGTCAAGATCTGCGAAGTTAACCGTGTCATCTTCCCGGATTTTGTCATAATCAGCCTCATTAGCGAAAGTGATTCCCAGCATTCCTTGTTTTTTAAGATTGGTTTCGTGGATTCTCGCGAATGATTTTACCAATACGGCTTTTACGCCAAGGTGTCTCGGCTCCATTGCTGCATGCTCTCTTGAAGATCCTTCACCGTAGTTTTGATCTCCCACAACAATGGTAGGAACACCTGCAGCCTTATAAGCTCTCTGTACAGCTGGAACTTCACCATATTCACCCGTTAATTCATTTTTAACGCGGTTGGTTTCCATATTGTAAGCATTGACAGCTCCAATCAGCATATTGTTTGAAATATTATCAAGGTGACCTCTGTATTTCAACCATGGTCCCGCCATAGAAATGTGGTCGGTAGTACATTTTCCGAAAGCTTTGATCAATACTTTAGCTCCTTCAATGTTTTTACCGTCCCAAGCCGGGAACTCTTCCAATAACTGAAGCCTGTCCGAAGTAGGGCTTACATTTACCTGAACAGCAGATCCGTCTTCAGATGGAGCCTGGTATCCGTTATCATCAACTGCGAATCCTCTTGCCGGTAATTCGGAACCTTTAGGCTCATCCAGTTTTACCTGCTCACCGTTTTCGGCAGTTAAAGTATCTGTAATCGGGTTAAAGTCCAATCTTCCTGAAATTGCTACTGCAGCTACCATTTCCGGAGATGCTACGAATGCATGCGTGTTCGGGTTACCGTCCGCTCTTTTGGCAAAGTTTCTGTTGAAAGAGTGGATGATAGAGTTTTTCTCTCCTTTTTCTGCCCCTTCTCTGTCCCATTGTCCGATACAAGGTCCACAGGCGTTGGTAAAGATTCTTGCGTTTTCAAATTTTCTGAAAGAATCTAAGAATCCGTCTCTTTCTGCCGTGAATTTCACCTGCTCAGAACCCGGGTTGATCCCTAAGATTGCTTTTGGCTTAACTCCTTTTGCTACCGCATCTTCTACGATGGAAGCCGCTCTTGACAAGTCTTCATAAGAAGAGTTGGTACAAGACCCGATAAGAGCCCATTCCACTTCTATTGGCCATCCGTTGGCTTCCGCTTTAGCTCTGAATTCGGCTACAGGTGTAGCTAAGTCCGGAGTAAAAGGTCCGTTTAAGTGTGGCGTAAGCTCAGAAAGGTTGATTTCGATCAGTTGATCGAAATACTGTTCCGGATTGGCATATACTTCAGCATCACCGGTTAAGTGTTCTGCAATTTTGTCGGCCGCATCTACTACATCCTGTCTTCCTGTTGCTGCCAGATATCTTCTCATAGAATCATCATATCCGAAAGTTGAAGTCGTTGCTCCGATTTCAGCACCCATGTTACAGATGGTTCCTTTACCTGTTGCTGAAAGGGATTCTGCTCCTTCTCCGAAATATTCTACGATGCATCCTGTTCCGCCTTTTACGGTAAGGATTCCTGCTACTTTCAGGATAACGTCTTTTGCAGACGTCCATCCGCTCATTTTACCGGTTAATTTTACCCCGATAAGTTTAGGCATTTTAAGTTCCCATGCCATTCCTGCCATTACATCTACTGCATCAGCACCACCCACACCGATAGCCACCATTCCTAAACCTCCTGCATTTACCGTGTGAGAGTCTGTTCCTATCATCATTCCTCCGGGGAAGGCATAATTCTCCAGTACAACCTGGTGAATGATCCCGGCTCCCGGTTTCCAGAAACCAATGCCATATTTATCACAAACAGAACTCAGAAAGTTGAAAACCTCAGAGTTTTTGTTGATTCCTTCCTGTAAATCTGATTCAGCACCTACTCTTGCCTGGATCAGGTGATCGGCATGAGCTGTTGAAGGAACAGCCACTTTGGCTTTTCCTGCCTGCATAAATTGTAAAAGCGCCATCTGCGCAGTTGCATCCTGCATGGCAACTCTATCCGGGGCGAAATCTACGTAAGAGTTTCCTCTCTCATGTGCCTGCGTCGCATTCCCTTCCCATAAGTGGGTATAAAGAATTTTTTCTGAAAGGGTAAGAGGTTTTCCCACAATTTGTCTTGCCGCAGCAATCCTTTCCGGGTAACGATCGTACACCTTTTTAATCATATCAATATCAAAGGTCATATCTGTTAAATTAATGTTTATACATTTATATTTATCGATAATAACTGGGTATTAATGGCCAACCTGAACCAGCTCCTTAATTGGCGGAGCGAATTTTGTCAGGTCAATACCTTCAACTGCAGCTTTATATTCATCGATATTCGGAATTCTTCCAATGATGGCAGAAAGGACAACAACCGGAGTTGAAGCCAATAAAGATTCTCCTTTTTTACGTTCAGAATCTTCAACCACTCTTCCCTGGAAAAGGCGGGTAGAAGTTGCCAATACTGTGTCTCCTTTAGCAGCCTTTTCCTGATTACCCATACAAAGGTTACATCCCGGACGCTCAAGGTACATCATATTTTTGTATTCAACACGTGCTTCGCCTTTAGGAGCATTATCATCAAATTCGAAGCCAGAATATTTTTCCAGGAATTCCCAGTCTCCTTCTGCTTTTAATTCATCAATGATATTGTACGTTGGAGCTGCTACTACAAGAGGAGCATTAAATTCAACCTTACCTTGTCGTTTTTCGATATTTCTAAGCATTTGAGAAACAATTTTAAGATCGCCCTTGTGAACCATACATGATCCTACAAAACCAAGATCTACCTTTTTCTCACCTCCGTAAAAAGAAAGTGCTCTGATGGTATCATGAGTGTATCGCTTAGAAACATCATCATTGTTTACATCCGGATCTGCAATCATTGGTTCTACGATGATATCAAGGTCAACAACAACTTCAGCGTAATATTTAGCATTCGCATCCGGAGTTAAAGCAGGTTTCTCACCTGATCTGATCTCTTCAATTCTCTTATTTGCTTTATCTATCAATCCTTGAAGAACCTGGTTATGATTATCCATGCCTTTATCGATCATGATCTGGATTCTGCCTTTTGCAATTTCCAGTGATTCAATCAGGGTTTCGTCCTCAGAAATATTGATCGAGGCTTTTGCTTTCATTTCTGCAGTCCAGTCTGTAAATGTAAACGCCTGGTCAGCAGGAAGTGTTCCGATATGAACCTCAATGATTCTTCCCTGGAATACGTTTTCTCCGCCAAACTGCTTCAGCATCTGAGCTTGTGTTGCATGAACCACATCACGGAAATCCATGTGTTCTTTCATGTCTCCTTTGAATGTTACCTTCACAGATTCAGGGATTGGCATAGATGCTTCACCCGTAGCCAATGCCAGTGCTACAGTTCCTGAGTCTGCTCCGAAAGCAACTCCTTTAGACATTCTTGTGTGAGAGTCACCACCAATGATGATCGCCCACTCGTCTATCGTTATATCGTTAAGAACTTTGTGAATTACGTCAGTCATGGCGTGGTATTCACCTTTCGGGTCACGGGCTGTGATCAAGCCGAATTCGTTCATGAATTTCATTAGTTTTGGAATATTAGCCTTGGCTTTTTTATCCCAAACAGAAGCAGTGTGACATCCGGACTGATAAGCACCGTCAACGATCGGTGAAATTACAGTCGCAGCCATAGATTCCAATTCCTGAGCCGTCATCAAACCTGTCGTATCCTGAGATCCAACAATGTTTACTTCTACACGAACGTCAGAACCGGCGTGTAATAATTTACCTTCAGTAACACCAACGGCATTTCTGTTGAAGATTTTTTCAACTGCAGTAAGGCCTTGTCCTTCGATAGAAATTTCTTTGGAAGGAGCAAAAACAAGGGGAGTTTCAATTCCTAAAAGTTTTGCAGCAAATGTTTGTAATTTTTTACCAAATACGATGGCATAAGAGCCACCAGCTTTGATGAATTCTAATTTTTGAGGAGTAAATGATTTTGAAATATCTTTCAATTCTTTATCTCCGTTATATAATTTCTTTTCTTTAGTATTGATCGTTAAAACCGTTCCTGTAGCTACAGAATAAGCTTCTTCTAAAACGATGTCACCATTCTCGTTACGAACAGGATTTCCGTTTTCGTCTACTTTTTTCACCCAGTTCTGAAGGTCGATACCGATACCTCCTGTTACATCAACTGTAGTAAGGAAAATTGGAGAAATACCGTTTGTTCCTCCAACGATTGGTGCAATATTTACGAATGGAATGTATGGGCTTGCCTGTTTACCGGTCCATAAAGCAACGTTATTTACCCCGGACATTCTTGATGAACCTACACCCATCGTACCTTTTTCAGCGATCAGCATTACACTTGCATCAGGATGTTGTGCCTGTAAAGCTTTTATTTCTTCCTGTGCCTGAGGAGTGATCATGCATTTACCATGAAGTTCACGGTCTGATCTGGAGTGAGCCTGATTCCCGGGAGAAAGTAAATCTGTTGAGATATCACCTTCGCCGGCGATAAATGTCACTACTTTTATTTCTTCGGCTATTTCCGGAAGTTGGGTAAAGAATTCAGCTTTTGCATAGCTTTCAATGATTTCTTTTGCGATTTCATTACCGCTGTTGAATGCCTCCTTCAGACGGTTGGTATCTGCGTCGTAAAGGAAAACCTGTGTTTTAAGAACGTTTGCGGCTTCCCTGGCAATAGAAATGTCATCACCCAGAGCCAGATCAAGCAATACTTCAATGGAAGGACCTCCCTTCATGTGAGATAACAGCTCAAAGGCCAATGCCGGTGATATTTCTTCTACTATGGATTCGCCCAGGATGATCTCTTTTAAAAACTTAGCTTTAGCACTTGCTGCACTTGTTGTTCCCGGCAAGGTGTTGTAGATGAAAAATCTAAGAGAATCTGATCGGTCTGCATTACCTGAATCTTTAATTTGTGCAATAATTTCGCTTAATAATTCAGCACTGTCAATCGGCTTTGGATGAAGCCCCTGGTTTTTCCTTTCTTCAATCTCTTTGATGTAATCCTTATAAATATTCATAATAGAAGTCTTTCGATGTTAAAGGTAGACTATGTCTGTATAATCTACGCTTTTTTAAAACGTGAGATAATATTCTGTCCCAAAAGAGTATAGAGGACTTTGTGAAGTGTAAGCAGCTTACCTTTGATCTGTCTTGCTGCAAAACTCTTTGGGTGACGTTTGCTATTTTTTTTGACCGTCTCAGTCAAAAATCATATCTCAAAACGTTTCAAACTTATCAAACAATTTAAAAAATGTTCCCAAAATTACGAATTTTTACTATTTTATCGGAGTGAAATTATTTAGATTCTTTATAAATATGAATTTGATAATTTCTATTTTTGGCCGTAGTTTTGCAGGCAAATGGTGAATATGAAAAATATCCTGAAATTTTTGTGCGTATTTATTTCGTTTTTCGTTTTTTCACAGGCGAAATCTGTGAAGAAATTCCCGATTAAAAATGCACCGAAAGCTACAGTAAAGAAGGTGCCTGCAGAGGTTAAGCCGAACCCGGATCTTGTGATCATCAACCAGGATCTTCCGGTCCTGATCCCGAAAAAGGAGGATGGGAAATTCGGTTACGTTAATCAGAAAGGAAAATTTATTATCAAGCCTGAATATCATATTGCTGTCTTTTTTTATGAAGATTGCAATCTTTTGAATTCTCCCAACCCAAAAATAAGACAATTCGGAACTAAAGAATATGCTACTGTAGAAAAAGATATGATCTCTTACCGGGTGAATAAAGCAGGAAAAAGAGTCTACCAGTTCAAGGATTCGGATCTTGGAAAATGTAAGTTTGAAGATTATAAGCAGCAACTTTATCAGGCATACGTTTTAAATGGTTTTTACGGGGTTATCGAAAAGGCTAAATTCGTGAATGCAGCAGATTACAGACAGTACCAGATTTACCCTCAATATGAATACCTTTATATCATGGAAGGTGATGATACCGCAGATCCAATGATTGTAGCTTCCCACAATGATATGTTTGGTGTAATTGATGTGAATAATAAAGTGATTATTCCTTTTGAATACTCCAATATAAAAAGGAATTTCAGCTGGAAGCTGGGTAAGATGTTTGAAGTGACAAAAGACGGCAAAAATTATTATTATATTGATGCCAGAAATAAGACTTACTAATTAGCCTTTATTCTTATCATATTCAAAATCCTACATCTCTATCTACACGGAATCTCAAACATCCTGTATCTCATATTTTTTTTGTAATTTCGCGACTGAAATAAAGGGGTGCTTTAACAGGCTGAGATTATACCCAATGAACCTGGAACAGATAATGCTGTTTAGGGAAATTAAAATGAGCAATAGGTAATGAGCAATTCTCAAAATATTACTTATTACCGATTACTAATGACTCATTATAATCCACCCCTTTTATTCATTAAATTTTAAAATTTATAGAATGAAAGGATTAATTTTTTTAGGGCTTACTGTGGGCTCTGCAGCCTTTATCCAGGCGCAAAATAAAGATTCCGTGAAGATCAGGGAAATTGAGGCTGTCAGTTTTACCAAAAGACTTCCCGTTGCTAAGGAGATCATCAACGTACAGAAAGATATAGACAGCAGAAATCTGGGCCAGGACCTTCCGATTCTCCTGAAAAATCAAACTTCTATCATCTCTACTTCTGATGCCGGAAACGGGGTCGGGTATACAGGATTCCGGATTCGTGGAGTAGAAGGGAGAGGCATCAACGTGATGATGAACGGCGTTCCGTATAACGATTCTGAAAGTCAGGGGACATTTTTCGTCAATGTTCCGGATCTTACAAGCTCGGCCTCGCAGATCGTGATCCAGAGAGGAGTGGGGACTTCAAATAATGGGGTTTCTGCGTTTGGGGCAAGCATTAATGTGATCTCCAAAGAGCCGGATGAGAAAATGTATTTTAAGACCGATGATAGTTACGGTTCGTTTAGCACCTATAAATATTCAGCGGAAGCAGGTTCCGGAAAATTCTGGAAAAACAGGCTTTCGGTGATGGGAAGATATACGCGTATTCATTCCGACGGATATATTGACAGGGCTTCTTCAAAACTGGATTCTTACAATTTCACCGCGTTATTTGAAGAAGGGAAGACAAGGCTTCGTCTGATGGCTTTTGGAGGAAAAGAAAAAACCTACCAGGCCTGGAATGGAATTGACCGGCCAACCTGGGAAACGAACCCGAAATTCAATTATTCTGGACAGTACACGGATCTGTTCACCGGGGAAGAAAAGTTCTATGATAATGAGACGGATAACTACAGACAGAACCATTATCAGCTTTTATGGGAACAGAAATTCAATGATAACTGGAGTCTGGAAACGACGCTTCATTATACCAAAGGAAAAGGATATTACGAGAATTATAAAAGAGTTGATGAAACGGATGGGGATGCCACACATTATTCCAATTACAATTTGCCTGTACCGATAGTAAACGGGATTCCGGTGGAAATAACGGATTTTATCAGAAAAAAATGGCTGGATAATGATTTTTATGGTGCAGTTTCCACGCTTTACGGAAAGCTGGATCATGTAGATCTTAACTTCGGAGTGGTGGCGAACCAGTATTATGGAAGACACTTTGGCAATATTACAGGAGTTTATTTCCCTCAGATCAATGAGCTTGAATATTACAGAAACCGTTCTGTAAAAACCGAACTGGCAGGTTTTGCAAAAGCTTTATGGAGAACGGGAGATCACTTTGAATTCTTCGGAGATCTTCAGCTCAGAAATATTGACTATGATACCAGGATCCTGACTGTCGGAGACGGGGAAGGCGGAAATCTTGATAAAAACTGGCTTTTCTTCAATCCAAAAGCCGGGGTGAATTATAAAATCGGAAACGGGAAAGTTTTCCTTTCCTATGCGCATGCCCACCGTGAGCCGAACAGGGATGACCTGATGAGTGATAATGAAGTAAAGGCTGAAAAACTTCACGATTTTGAAGCAGGTATTGAAAAACAGTTCGGGATCTTATCCATCACCGCCAATTTATATTACATGTATTATGTCAATCAGTTAGTACTAAACGGACAGCTGAATAATGTAGGGGCATTTATCAGGACCAATTCAGGGAAGAGCTACAGAAGAGGAATTGAGATTGGTGCGCTGGCTAAACTTTCAAAACAGTGGGAAGTGACTGGAAATGTAAGCCTGAGCCAGAACCGGAATCTTGATTTCAAGATCAAAAATAATGGAACTCTTCAGAATTTGGGTGAGACTGAGATCTCAGTCTCTCCAAATGTCATTGCCAATCTTGGCCTGAAATTCAATCCTTCCAGGAGCTTCCTGTTTGCTTTAACGAACCAGTATGTCGGAAAACAGTATCTGAATAATACAGGAGACAAAAACCTTCAGCTGAAAGATTATTTCCTGACAGATTTCAATGCACAGTACCAGTTTACCATAGCCCATAATGATATCGCTTTAAAATTACTGGTGAATAACCTCTTTAATAAAAAGTATGTAAACAACGGAGCGGTCTACGATGGGGATCCATACTATTTTTCTCAGGCAGGAACTAATTTTATGTTCGGGATCAGCTGGAAAATTCAATAATAGCGGCGATAACGTGCCAGTCAGGTTTTAATACACCATTTTTTTATATATATTTATCAGAGAGACTGTTTCGGCAGTCTTTCTTTATATCCGATAAATCTCTTCAGAAAGTCACGAAAAAATTATAAATTTGCTGCCAAATGAATATTTCAGCTTACATTTTAGAATATCTGAAACAATTTGGAACTGTGACGGTTCCGGGCTTCGGTGTATTTTCGCTTAAAAACTCCAAAGCAATTATTAATTCCGAGAACGGAAGTATCCTTCCGCCTGCAAGCGAAATTGCTTTTGCTGTGGATTATGAAATACAGTCTGATGAACTGGCAGCTTTTATTGCCGGAGAAAAACAGATGTCTTTAGACGCTTCCAAAAGTGATTTGAAGATACAGACTGATTTTTGGAAGAAAAAGCTTCAGGCCGATCAGTTCCTGGAAATTCAGAATCTCGGTGCCATCCATATTGAAGACGATAAGACCCATTTTAAAGGGCAAAGGATAGAATCGGGACACCCGGATTTCTATGGACTCGAAGAGATCAGGCTTTCAGATATCAATAATGGAGAAAAGATCAGTGTTTCAGAAAACAGAGAAAAAGACTATCAGTTCAAAAAATCTATTCTTTGGATCTTCCTGCTTGCTGTTCCTGTTTTGGGAATTCTGTATCTGGCATTTACCCAGCAGGAGCTCCTTTTTGGAAAAAAATCTTTCGACAAAGTTTCCGTACAGACCTCTACACACAGAATTGTAAAAGACACCATAAAAGTTATGATGCACACTCCGGAAGCAGCTGTTTCAGATTCCCTGAAAAAAGATTCATTATCAAAACCTGCCGGCAAGGATGTCAAACCAGCCCCGGCAGCTCAAAACAACACTAAGACTCAATGGCAAAAGTAAAAAAAGCGTCAGAATCTCTGACTATCATGACCAATATTGTTCTTCCGAATGAAACCAACTCTTTAAGAAACCTTTTCGGGGGTGAGCTTCTGGCAAAAATGGACCGTTGTGCTTCCATTTCTGCAGCCAGGCACTGCGAAAGAAGAGTTGTAACAGCGTCTGTAAACCACGTTTCTTTCAACCATCCTATCCCTGAAGGCGGGGTAGTGGTTCTGGAATCCAAGGTTTCAAGAGCTTTCTCTACTTCAATGGAGGTTTATGTGGATGTTTGGCTGGACGATCCTATCAATCAGAAAAAAATTCATACCAATGAAGGAATTTATACTTTCGTTGCAGTAGATGAATTCAACCGTCCTATTCCTATCCCGGATATGATCCCGGAAACAGAATTGGAAAAACAGAGACATGCTGCTGCTTTCAGAAGAAAAGAGCTGTCACTGATCCTTTCCGGAAGAATGAAGCCTCTGGAATCTGTAGAGCTTAAAAAACTATTCCAGGAACCTGAAGAAACAAAAGAATCAAAGAAAGATAAGAAATAACGAATGATTCTTGCTAAGCGTTAGCGCCTTTGCAAAACGATAAACACAAATAACACAAATGTCTGCACAAATCTTCACAAATGATTGGTACAGGGAAAATGAAAAAAAATGACAGCATCAGGTATTTCAGAAAATGATATATCAAAAGTGGTTTATGAAGCAGGATATCTTGTTCATAAAACTTTAGGTCCCGGACTTCTGGAAAGTGCTTATGAAGAATGTATGTTCTATGAACTGAGTAAGCATCAACTATTGGTAGAGAAGCAAAAACCAATGTAGTGTTTAAATCATTAGTGTTTAAAAAAAAATGAAAATTCTCCTTTTAGATAAAAACCATCCTCTTATCACAGAACAGCTTTTAGCTAAAAACTTTGTGCTGGAAGAGGATTTTACATCTTCCTATGATGAGGTTTGCCATAAAATTGAAAACTATGACGGCGTTATCATCAGAAGCAGAATTCCTCTGGATAAAAACTTTCTGGAAAAAGGAATAAACCTGAAATTCATTGCAAGAGTAGGAGCCGGAATGGAGAATATTGACATTCCTGTTGCTGAAAAACTGGGCATTCAACTCATTAATTCTCCGGAAGGCAACAGAGATTCGGTAGCAGAACACGTTGTGGGAATGCTGTTAATTCTTATGAACCGTCTTTTCATTGCTTCCCAAGAAGTCAAAAAAGGAATCTGGCTTCGGGAAGAAAACAGGGGTGATGAGCTTCTCGGAAAAACCGTAGGGCTTATAGGATATGGCAATATGGGGAAAGCTACAGCTAAAAGGTTTTCAGGATTTGGCTGTAAAGTTATTTTTCATGATATCCTTCCCGGACTTTCCGATGAATACGCCACGCAGGTGAGTTTAGACGAATTAAAGCAGACTGCGGATATCCTGAGTCTACACATTCCGCTGACTTCTGAAACCCATTATCTTGTCAATGAAAAGTTTATTTCAGAAATGAAAAAAGACTTCTATTTCGTCAATACGGCAAGAGGAAAAAATATAGAAACTAAATATTTAGTTGAGGCTTTGAAATCAGGAAAAGTAAAAGGCGCCTGTCTTGACGTCCTTGAATATGAAAAGGCATCATTTGAAAAACTGGAAACAGAAAACGAGGACCTTAAATACCTTCTTGAATCCGAAAAGGTAATTGTAACCCCGCACATAGCCGGATGGACACATCAGAGCAAAGAGAAGCTTGCACAGGTAATCGTAGATAAAATAACAGCTTCCTGCTGCTAGGGAAATATACCGCAAAAAGACAAAAGTATTTATTGCTTTTACTTTTTTCCTTTCGCAAATTTCATTTTTTATGTTAAATAATTCATAATGTACGCTCCGGATTGAGAATTTATTTTGAGTTTTATTAAATTGCTCCTCATTTTTGATACTCATGACGACGCGTAATTTTTTACTTATTGTAGCTGTTTTTTTATCCCTTATTTCCTGTAAAAAAAATTCTGATTCCAAACAGGCTTCAGATGATAGTACGACCAACCTTCCGAACTATGGCAATGTAGATCTGGGGACTGTTTTTACCAAAGAAGACAGTCAGCTTGGAGATAAAGAGATACTCACAGGATATATTGACCAGTATTATAAAAAAATCTGGGAAGGAGGAGATCTGAGCGGGGGAATTCTCGTAGCAAAAGGAAATGAAATCCTGTTCGAAAACTACAGAGGTTTCGGCAGAGAAGGAAACCAGATGCCGATCGATAAAAATACACCGCTGCATGTAGCTTCCGTTTCAAAGACGCTGACGGCGATGGCCATGTTGAAATTGGTGGAAGCAGGAAAAATTAAACTTACCGACCATCTTACCCAGTATTTTCCGGGATTTCCTTATCCTAACGTAACCGTACAGACTTTGCTGGACCAGAGGAGCGGTCTTCCGAAATACGAATATTTTATTGCCAAAATACAGCCGGCTCCGGCAGAACTTTCAAAATCTTTCATTACCAATCAGGATGTTCTGAATATGATCATCAAATATAAACCCGATCTGGCAAGAGATACGGATACCGGTTTTATGTATTGCAATACCAACTTTGCCATGCTGGCTTTACTGATCGAGAAGATTACAAAAACCCCGTTTCCGCAGGCTATGAATGAAATGGTGTTTAAACCTTTGAAAATGGAGCATACCTATATTTTCCAAGAGAAAGATATTCCTACCGCCGCACAGTCCTTTTATTATGGAGGAAACAGGCTGTATCCTCTGGACAGGCTTGATCTTATTTATGGTGACAAAAATGTATACACCACACCACGAGACCTTTATAACTTCTCCAAAGCCTTGTTTTCAAAAGATTTTTTAAAGCCTGATCTGATGCAGATGGTTTTCACGCCATACAGTAACGAAAAAGCAGGAATGAATAATTACGGCCTTGGTTTCAGGATGAAGATCTTCGACAATGGGGAGAAGCTTACCTATCACAATGGCTGGTGGCACGGGACCAATTCCGTATTTGCCCATCTGCTGAAGTCGAAAGTGACCATTGTAGCGATTGGAAACAGATATTCAAATAAAGTGTATACAGCGCTTGCCTTATCAGGATTGTTTGAGGATTTTCCGGCTCAGAAAGATAAACTGCACAGCGTAATGAATGACAATAAAGATACTTTGAATGCCGGACATGAAGTTTTTGGAGAATAATGTTTAATTTTGCTTAAACATATATGAAAAGACTTCTTCTATTATTCGTTATCTGTTTTCTTGTACATTCATGTGCAAGAGTAGGCTCTCCTGTAGGAGGTCCGAAAGATACCCTGGCTCCAAAGTTTTTAAGCTCAAATATTGACACCACAAGAGTTAATGTAAAAAGAGACATCCACGAGCTCAGGCTGGATTTTGACGAATATATTACCCTAAAGGATATTAATAAAAACCTGATCATTTCCCCGCCTATTAAAAATATAAAGCGGATTCTTCCTTCCAATATCGCCAACAAGTTCGTGATGATCCAGTGGGAAGATACCCTTCAGGCCAATACTACCTACAACTTCAATTTTGGGAATTCAATTGCTGATAACAATGAGTCCAATATTCTTCGTTATTTCAATTTTGCATTTTCTACAGGAGATAAGCTGGATGATCTTTACATCAGTGGTGAAATATCGGATGCGGTAGCCATTAAAAAGAAAGAAGGAGAAAACAAGCTTGTTGTAGGGCTTTATCAGGTGAAAGATACCATCAATTATAAGCAGAAACCCTATTACATCACAAAAGTGGATGAAGATGGATATTATGAGCTGAATTATCTTACCCCTGGAAAATATAAAATCATCGCCTTTGAGGATGAAAACGCCAATTCTGTCTATGATCCCGGAAAAGAGAAAATTGGATTTCAAAAAGATCCTGTAGACGTTGAAAAGTCTGTTTCAGGATTGAATTTAAAAATATATCCTTCCAAAAAGCCTTTGAAGTATCTTGAAATGAAAGAAAGCCCGGGCGGAGCTATCATGACATTTGAAGGAAACCCGGAGAATGTGAAAGTAGCTTCAATAAACGAAAAACTTCAGGACATTAAAGTAACCCACCGTCCGAAATCAGATACTGTAAAGATCTGGTTTGATCCCGTGAAAAGTGATGTGGGGCAGACGGTTACCGACAACCTTAAATTCAGCTACGATAACGGAAGTAAGCAGGATACCGTTTCCGTATTCTATAAATATAATAAGAAGAATGCAATGGATCTTGAAAATGATAATGGTGGTCCTTTATTGGCCCCGAATTCTGATTTTAAGATAAGATCCGGCTATATCATTGATAAAATCAGCCCTGAAAAATGGGTTCTGAAAAGTGACAGCTTAACAACCCAGGAATTCACTGCAAAAATTTCCGAAACAGATCCTTACCAGATCCTGATTCACTCAGATTTTGTGAATGGCAAAAAATACCAGCTTACTGTTCCAAAAGAAACAGTATCATCCTATTACGCCAAAAATGTACAGTCAAAGCGTTTTGATTTTGAGGTGGAAAAAGTAGATCAGTTCGGAAGCCTGGCGTTTACAATTCAGAATGCGCCGGAAACCAATTACTGGATCCAGCTTTTGGATGCTTCGGATAACGTCATTTATTCAATGTATACCAAAGGGAACAATGTGAAATTTGATATTCTGAAGCCCAATGAATATATTGTAAGGATGCTGGTGGACAACAATGGCAATAAATTCTGGGACGAAGCCGATTTTGAAAAAGAAACCTTTGCCGAAGATTCCTATATCTTCTACAAAAAAGCTATTGTCCGGCCGTTATGGGAAACCAAGGAAGACTGGGACCTGAAAGACACCAGAACACTGAGTAATCCTAAAGGAAATATACCCAAACCTGTAGATCTTCCTGCGGAAGAAATTCCAAAAGAAGCCGTGCAGAAGGAAATGAACAAGGAAGTAAGGTCAGACTCCGGGAATGCTGTACTGACACCAGTGAAATAAGGTATGAAAACGGTAAAAAAAATATTGTTTTGGGCGTTGGTGGTTTTTGCCCTCATCCAGTTTATTCCAGTTGATAAAGTAAACCAGCCCGTTAATCCGGCAGTTAACTTCGTTGATGCGAAAAAGACCCCTGAAAAGATTGGAAACCTGATAAAAGGGGCCTGTTACGACTGCCATTCCAATGAGACTGTATACCCAAAATATGCCCAAATCGCACCTGTTTCCTGGTCTATTAAAAGCCATGTTAATGAAGGCAGGGAACATCTCAATTTTTCTGTCTGGGGCAATTATAACAAGGAGCTGAAAGAAAGCATGCTCAGCAAATCTATCCAGACCGTTCAAAGCAAAGCAATGCCTATGCCTGGCTACATTGTTTATCACAAAAAAGCCAACCTCACAGATGCAGAAAGAGCATTACTGGTTCATTATTTTGAAGAAATGCTGAAATCAAAATCTTACTGATTCCGGATAAAATAACTCCCGCAGATTATAAACCTGCGGGAGTAAATTTTTATAATATAGCCTTAGCTACTGGTTATTCTTCAGATATTCCTTAAAGAACCTCTGTTGAGATTCAAAAGCAAGATCCTCAAGATCCAGTGTATGCAAAGGAATCCAGATGGCCTCTGATATTTCAGAAAGCTCAAGATTCACTTCAAATTTTTCCTGAACATCATATTCATAAAAGAGATCAATTGTATTATAATCAATTTCTTTGTACTGATAGATGTTGGGAAGACTGGCCAGATACCTTAGCTTTGAAATATCCACATCAAGCTGAAGCTCTTCAAAAAGCTCTCTTTTACACGTTTCCTCGGCACTTTCCTTCGGATCTACGAAACCTCCGGCCAGATCGAGTTTTCCCTTTTTAGGATCACGGTTTCTTCTGGTAAGATAGATTTCATCGCCACACCGGATAACAACGGCTACTGCGGCGGCAATGTTATTGTAGAGATTGAATCCGCATTCAGGACAGCTCCATTTTTTTTCGCCGTCCCAATGCAGGGTTTCTTTGCCGCAGCTTGGGCAGTATTTCAATAGTTTCATTGAGCAATATTAATATTTCTCGGGTGATAATTCAAAATGACATCCCGGAGTTCCTCTGTCTTCAGATGAGTATAGATCTCTGTGGTGGTAATGCTGGAATGTCCAAGCATTTCCTGGATATAACGGAGGTCTGCTCCATTCTGTAAAAGGTGTGTTGCAAAAGAATGTCTGAAAGTATGGGGAGATATTTTTTTGCTTACTCCCGCTTTATCTGTAAGTTCTTTAATGATCAGAAATACGATCACTCTGGACATAGAGGTCCCGCGGCTGTTAAGAAACAGTGTATCCTCATACTTCTTATTAACCTTGCTTTTAGAACGCACTCCTTTAATATACGTTTCCAGAAGTTCAGCAGTATAATCAGCTAAAGGAACGAAGCGTATTTTGTTACCCTTTCCGTTTACCTTAATATACTGTTCTTTGAAGTTGATGTTCGAAATTTTAAGTTCAATAAGTTCCGAGACGCGTAAACCGCATCCGTAAAGGACTTCAATGATGCAATGGTTTCTTTTTCCAAGGTCAGAATTTCCCTCGATAGCAGCGATGATCTTGTTGATGTCAGGCAGGCTTAAGGTGTCAGGCAGGTACAATCCCAATTTGGGCCCCTCAAGCAATGAAGCAGGATTATCTTCTCTGAACTCGTCCTCAAGTAGAAACTTGAAGAAAGCTTTTATAGAAGAGATCCATCTTGCCTGAGATCTTTCACTGAATTTTTGTTTGGAAAGATTGAAGATATACTCCTGTAAGTTTTCGTAACCGATAGAGTCCGGACCGATGTTTTCCAGATCCACTTCGGCATAGTCTTTTAATTTCTTGATGTCTCTGATATAGGCATCAAGAGTGTTTTCTGAAAAATTTCTTTCGAAGCGAAGAAATATTTCAAAATCTTTGATTTTTTCATTCCAGGTCATTTGTGCTTATTTTTTTAGTTCATAGTCAGAAATTTTTTCTATTTCAATATTATGGTTTCTCAGGAACGTTATCCCGTCATCGTCTGAATACTCATTGATATACACAAGTCTTGTAATTCCAGCCTGCAGGATCAGCTTACTGCATTCCTTGCATGGCGACAGTGTTAAATATAACGTTGCCCCTTTTGCAGACTGAGAAGAAGCTGCCAGCTTTAATATCGCATTGGCTTCCGCATGAAGTACATACCAGTGTGTTTTCCCCTCTTCATCTTCACAGCAGTTTTCAAACCCCGAAGGAGTTCCGTTGTAACCATCTGAAATAATCATCCTATCTTTTACGATAAGAGCCCCTACCTGTTTTCTCTTACAGTAGGATAAATTTGCCCACTCTTGGGCCATTTTTAGATAAGCTTTATCAAACTTATTCATACAGCAGCATTAGTTTTTTTTCGAAATAATTTATAATTTGGAGTAAAAATCTTAGAAGTTAGGCTTTCTTTTTTCTAAAAAAGCGGCCACCCCTTCTTTCTTGTCATTCATTTCAAAAAGTTCCCCGAAATACTTGATTTCAGATTCAAAACCTTTCTCCGTATCAGACAAATTTACGGCTTGTATTGCCTTTGATATAGCCATTGGTGAGTTATTGGCTATAGTGTTTGCCAGTTCTTTTGTTTTGGTTAATAATTCTTCAATAGGGTATACTTCATTAACCAGTCCGATTTCCTTTGCTTTCAGGGCTGGAATCATTTTGGCTGAGAAGATCATTTCATTGGCGATGCCTTTTCCTACAAGCTTAGGAAGCCTTTGAGTTCCCCCGTAACCCGGAATTAATCCCAGCGTCACTTCCGGAAGCCCCAGTCTGGCATTCTCTGATGCATATCTGATGTGGCACGCCATGGCAAGCTCTAAACCTCCTCCCAATGCGAAGCCGTTAACGGCTGCAATAACGGGTTTAGATGTATTTTCAATTTTGTTGAACAGGGTGTTATGTCCGTTTCTGGCCAGCTCTTCGGCTTTTTCCTGTCCAAAATCACTGAATTCTTTTATATCAGCTCCCGCTACGAATGATTTTTCGCCACTTCCTGTAATGATAATTACCCTACAGGATTCATCGGCGTTAAGTTCATCCATCGCTGAGCTTATTTCCTGAATCGTCTTTGCATTTAAAGCGTTTAAGCTTTGAGGTCTGTTTATAGTAACAACAGCTAATTTGTTTTCCTTTTCTAATAATATATTTTCGTAACTCATTTTTCCACTATAAAATATTATTTTTTGCAAATTATGAATTTTTTACAAAAAAAAGGAAAAAATATTAGTTTTTTTTCCTTTTAATTAACGAATCCTTCAAAATACTATTTTGAGTGATTCATCATATTTGCATCAATATTGATATTAAGCTGGGAAGCCACTTTCATGCCAAGTTCAATATTAGTCCTGAAAAAGTGACATAACTGACGGTTGATAATCTCATCTCTTTTCGGCCCGGTAATTCCTCTCATGCTTCCTACTATATTGCTGATTAGATGCTCCCTGTCTTCGGCAGTCATGGATTTGGTATACAGCAACCCCGGCTGGGTATAATGATCATCATCATTTTCGTTCCTGTTGTAATTGGCAACGTGCGCACTGTCCAGCTCATATTCGTAATTTTTATACGCAGGATCCGGTTTGGTTTCATCAAAGCTGTTAGGATAATAATTAGGTTTGTCCTGATATTCGCTTGAATCTGCCATAAAACCGTCTCTCTGATAGTTATTGACTGCGAAAGGGCACCGGTTTACCTCCAGCTGATGAGCGTTGACTCCAACCCTGTATCTGTGAGCGTCAGGATAGGAGAAGAGTCTTCCCTGAAGCATTTTGTCCGGAGAAAAACTTATCCCGTTAACAAGGCTGCTTGGAGAAAATGTAGATTGCTCTACATGGGCAAAATAATTAGCCGGAACTTCATTCAGCTCCATTTCGCCAACTTCGATCATAGGGAAATCATCGTGAAACCACACTTTGGTCACATCAAAGGGATTCCATCTGAAGTCTTTGGCCTGTTCTTCCGTCATCACCTGGATATACATGGTCCATTTCGGAAAGTCTCCGTTTTCAATGGCATTGCAGAGGTCTTCCTGTGCAAAATCCGGGTTTTCTCCGGCCATCTTCACCGCTTCTCCATCGGTGAAGTTTTTGATTCCCTGTTTTGTTTTGAAATGGAATTTTACCCATACTCTTTCATTCTGATCATTGATCATCGCGAAAGTATGAGATCCGAATCCGTGCATGTGTCTGTACCCGTAAGGTGTTCCCCTGTCAGACATTAAAATAAGGACCTGGTGAAGTGATTCAGGATTATGGCTCCAGAAATCCCACATCATCGTGGCGCTTTTTAAATTGGTTTTCGGGACTCTTTTCTGGGTATGGATAAAGTCCGGGAATTTTTTGGCATCCTTAATGAAAAATACAGGTGTATTGTTTCCTACAAGATCCCAGTTTCCGTCTTCCGTATAAAATTTTAAAGCAAAACCTCTAGGGTCCCTTGCCGTATCTGCACTGCCTTTTTCTCCGCCTACAGTAGAAAACCGGGCAAACATTCTGCATGAGTTTCCGACTTTTGAAAATAATTTGGCTTTTGTATACTGGCTGATGTCGTGTGTTACGGTAAATGTTCCGTAAGCCCCGCTTCCTTTGGCATGAACAATTCTCTCAGGGATTCTTTCCCTGACAAAGTGTGCAAGGTTTTCCTGAAGAACAAAATCCTGCAGGAGAACAGGACCTCTCGGCCCTACAGTTTGTGAGTCCTGATGTTCAAAATAAGGTGCGCCATTGCTTAGCGTTAATTTTTTAGAATCCATATAGTTATGATTTGTATGGTTGATTTCGCTTGTGAACGTCTTATGCAGACGTATGAAATATCAAATTTACTTGAATTTTTGATTACAAATAGCAAAAACATTTTATCTTTGTAATAGATAATATTAATCAGATGAATATTCAGCAATTGGAATATCTTATCGCTGTAGATAAGTACAAACATTTTGGTAAGGCGGCTCAGGCATGCTTTATTACGCAGCCTACGTTAAGTGCGATGATACAAAAATTTGAGGATGAACTGGATGTGAAGGTATTCGACAGAACAACTCACCCTATCCGTACTACGGATGTAGGTCTCCAAATCATTGATCAGGCGAAGGTAATTATAGAATCTGTCAATGAGCTGAAAAATAAAGCCAATCTTCTGAACAATATTTTGGGAGGAACAATCAACTTAGGAATCATTCCTACCGTTTCTTCTTTCATTCTGCCTACAGAAATCTTTAAGTTTTTGGAAGAAAATCCGAAAATACAGATGAATGTAAAGGAAATGACCACAGATAACATCATTAAGGCTTTAAAAGCCGGAGAGCTGGATGCAGGAATCATTTCTACACCATACGATACTGCCGATGAATTTTATCAGGACTTCCTTTTCAATGAAGAGCTGATGATTTACAGTTCCAATACGGAGGCCAATAAGAAAAATTCTTACATCATTCCTGAAGAGCTGAATGTGGAAAAAGTATGGCTTCTGGAGGAAGGAAACTGTTTGAGAAACCAGTTTGAGAATATCTGCCACTTAAAAGAAAATACTTTGAAGCCTAAGAATTTAGATTTCCTGGCATCCAATATTCAGACTTTGGTTCATATGGTGGATAAAGTAGGAGGGATCAGTATTCTGCCGGAATTGGCATTGAGCCAGCTTTCAGATGAGCAGAAAGAAAATGTCTTCAGATTCAAAAAGCCTTTCCCTTACAGAGAAATCAGCATTATTTATTATAAGCCTACTTTTAAGCAGAAAATCATTGATGAATTGTCACTGTTTATCAAAAATTCTCTGGAGCTTAAGCTTAACTATCACATCAATCCGAAGGAATTTGTAAGCATCAAACCGCAATGAACTAAGAAGGCCGCGAAGTGATATAAATCATTAATTTTAAGAAATTTATAATTAATAAACAAAATCCTTTAGTATTAAAAAAATAGTACTTAAATTTGCGGACGTTTATAAACGAGGAAAAATTTGACCTGATTGCAACCTCTCTAAAAATATGCTAAAACAGTATTCTTTTCTAGGCAATTTATTCTTATTTTTCTTCAAATATTTTTTAATCTAAAAAAACATAGAAGAATATGTCTTATCTATTTACATCTGAATCAGTTTCAGAAGGACATCCGGATAAAATTGCCGATCAGATCTCCGATGCATTAATCGACCACTTTTTAGCATACGATAAAAACTCCAAGGTTGCATGTGAAACCCTTGTAACGACAGGACAGGTGGTACTGGCCGGAGAAGTGAAGTCCGATGCGTATCTTGATGTTCAGACTATTGCTAGAGATGTTATTAACGGAATAGGATACACTAAAGGAGAATATATGTTCAATGGAGATTCGTGTGGAGTGATTTCAGCGATCCACGAACAGTCTCCGGATATCAATCAGGGAGTTGACAGAGCAGTAATCGACGAGTCTTTTGAAGCTAAAGCCAATGCACAGGGTGCCGGTGATCAGGGGATGATGTTCGGTTATGCAACCAACGAAACGGCTAATTATATGCCTCTTGCCCTGGATCTTGCCCACACTATTCTTAAAGAACTTTCTGTATTGAGAAGAGAAGGAAGCGAAATCGCTTATCTGCGTCCCGACGCAAAAAGCCAGGTAACGATTGAGTATTCTGACGACCATAAGCCGGTAAGAATTGATTCTATCGTGGTTTCTACACAGCATGATGACTTCGGAACAGAAGAAGAAATGCTGAACAAGATCCGTGAAGATATCAAAAGTATCCTCGTTCCAAGAGTGGTAGCTCAGCAGACTGAGGAAATCAAAGCGTTATTCAACGATCAGATCAAATATCACATCAACCCTACAGGGAAGTTTGTAATCGGAGGTCCTCACGGAGACACAGGTCTTACGGGAAGAAAGATCATTGTAGATACATACGGAGGAAAAGGAGCTCACGGTGGTGGTGCTTTCTCTGGAAAAGACCCTTCAAAAGTAGACAGAAGTGCTGCTTACGCTACAAGACACATTGCTAAAAACTTAGTGGCTGCAGGTGTGGCTGATGAGATTCTGGTGCAGGTTTCTTATGCGATAGGTGTTGCTGAGCCTTGTGGTTTATACATCAATACTTACGGAACTGCAAAAGTAGATCTTCACGATGGAGATATTGCTAAAAAAGTTTCTTCTATCTTTGATTTAAGACCTTACGCTATTGAGCAAAACCTGAAATTAAGAAATCCTATATACCAGGAAACGGCTTCTTACGGGCATATGGGGAAAGAGCATTATACCGCTGACAAAACATTCAATAAAGGGCAGAAAAATGAATTGACCCTTACAGGTCTTGAATTCTTTACCTGGGAAAAACTTGACAAAGTAGAGGAAATTAAAGCCGCTTTTGGTATTTAATTTTTTTCAGAAATAATAAACAGGCTGCTTTATCTTCAGATAAGGCAGTTTTTTTTAATTTTACACCTTAAATAATTTAGAGATGATGAATTTCAGATCAGCAGCTGCCGTACTTTTTATATTTTTCCTGAGCATAATGGCAAAGGCGCAGTATACCATGCACAAAATGGTCAGCGTGGGATATACCTACCAGAATCAAAGCTTTGGGGAATTGGGAGGCAAGCTGCTCTTTCTTAAGAATGATGATGTGATATACCGGCTGGGTGGATCTGCTCTGATGGGTTCCGCAGGTTCTAAATTTGCAATCATGCCGAAACTGCAGGCAGATGTGCTTCTTAATTTTGATAAAAATGTAGATTTCTACCACTCCTATTATCTTTTGATAGGTGCGGAAGGAACCAATAAGTATGTTGCCCCGAAAATAGGCGTTACTCTTTTCGGGATTTTAGACCTTACGGGAGGATATGCTTTCCCGATAGGAGATGCCCGTTTGAACGGAAAAGAGATGAAAGGTCTGAATGTTAATTTAACACTAAATGTTCCCACTGTCTTTATTCATGATATGTTTAAGTGATTTTTTTTAAATTTTCCCGTAAAAATTTAATAATAGGTTAACAGTTATTAAAAAATTATTATATTTACACCATATAATAATTGTACCGCCTATTGATTTTACTTTACTCTTAAGAACTGTTTTGTATTTACAGCTAGGGCCAGATAAAATATCTGGAGAATTGCTGCTCTGCAAATTTTTTATTATTGAGAAGAATTATGAAATCAAAAACGGACAGCCTACTAATTTCCCTTTACCAGAAAGGAGACGAAGACGCCCTATCAGCCCTTATTCATCGTCATCAGAGAGAACTGTTTACATTCATTTTTTACAAAATTAATGATGAGGATCTGGCTAATGATGTTTTTCAGGATACATTTATGAAAATCATCCTGATGTTGAAAGAAGGACGGTATAACGAAGAAGGTAAATTTATTCTTTGGGCAAAAAGAATCGCACACAACCTTATCATTGACCATTTCAGACTGAAAGCGAAAAACGTTAAAGTTTCGGAAACTACTTTTGAAACAGACGAGTATTCCATTTTTGATCTGATCAAAGAGCCTTCAGAAAATATTGAAGATCAGCTTGTAACACTTCAGATCCAGGAAGATCTGTTGAGAATGCTTCAGTTTCTGCCGCAGAATCAGCAGGAAGTCATTAAATTAAGGTTTTTTGACGGTCTGAGTTTCAAGGAAATTGCAGATCACACCAATATGAGTATCAATACCACGTTGGGTAGAGTGCGCTATGCACTCATCAACCTGAGAAAAATCATGGACGAAAACAACATTGTATTGACACGTTGATAATAATTTGGGAAAATTCACGTTTAAAGGAAAACATACTTTCGCCTATGAATAAAAATGATTCTTTAAAAGTGAAAACTTTGAAACCTAAGAAACAAACAATTGATTTTTTGCTGAATTACTCAAAAAGTCTTGAAGTGGTATATGCCAAAAACAAGAATTTCCCGATCTCTAAAAATTAAAATTATTAATTTTGTGCTGTATGAAAATTCAGCACATTTTTTTTGACCTGGACAATACGCTCTGGGACCACCGTAAGAACGCCTACCTTACCATTAAAGAACTTTTTGAAAAGCAGGAAATCACCTTACATTATAATATTGATTTTGAAAGCTTCCATTCTGTCTATCACGACATCAATGAAAGCCTTTGGGAGAAAATCAGAGACGGCATTATCGGGAAGGAATACCTGAGAAAGCACAGGTTCTATGATACGTTCATGCATTTCGGGGTTGATGATGAAAAGCTTTCACAATATTTTGAGGAACATTTTCTCGACAAGATCCTTAACCATAATGAGCTGGTAGAAGGAGCAGAATACATTCTGGAATACCTTAAATCCAGACATTACACAATACACGTTATTTCCAACGGTTTCAAGGAAGTGACGGAGAGAAAGTGTATACTCTCGGGAATAGATAAATATTTCAATACCATTACCAGTGCTGATTCTGTGGGCGTGAGAAAGCCCAATCCAAAGATCTTTGAATATTCTTTGGGCCTTGCGGGAGCCAATAGGGAAGAAAGTATCCTGATAGGAGACGACTGGATTGCAGATGTTGTAGGCTCTCAAAATTATGGAATTGATGTAATCTTCTTTGATGTTTATAAAGAAAATAAACAGGAAGAAGGTTTAAAAAGCATTACGCATCTTCTGCAGATCAAAGAATATTTATAAAATACAGCTTCCGGCAGCGGAAAACCGGACTTTTTAAACCATTAAGATAATTAAAAGTTTTAAGTTTAATTAAGATAAAATCAAATGACTTTTAAGCGCTGCATCCATATAGCAGTCTTCTTAATTTTCTTAGGCCATTTAAATTTTTAAAATCTCGCAGATTTAGCAGATCAAGCAGATCCCTTTGCATAATTATTATAAATCTGCCCGATTTGCTCAATCTGCGAGAGAAATATTTTCTTTAGTAATTATTTCTGTATCAAAATTTTTATTGAATAGAATTTAAACAGGCTTTTAATGGTTCGATTATTTTCATTTTATTTTTTTTCCTAATTCTTTCCTAAATTGATTCTGAACTTTGCTCCATAATAAAGAACAGAAAAATTTAACATTATGAAAAATTTTAGAAAAATCACAGGAGCATTCGTTTTAATTTTCTTATTGGCAGGCGGATTTATTTTTGCACAGGACAAAGCAATAAACCCAAATCAATTACCTAAAACAGCTAAGAATTTCCTTGTATCCCATTTTAAAGGCATTGCTGTAGGATCGGCTATTGAGGACAGGGAAATCTATGGTGTTGATGAATACCAGGTATATCTGGCCAATGGTATGAAGGTGGAATTCGACAGCAGCGGAAACTGGAAAGAAATAGACGGAAAACACCAGAAGCTGCCTTACGGATTTATTCCGGTATCAATCAGAAATTATGCGGCCAAAAACTTTCCCAATACCTATATCGTTAAAATAGAAAAGAAGAGATGGTCTTATAAAGCCGAACTTTCCAACGGACTGGATCTTGAATTTGACGGAAAGGGAAACTTCAAAAAAATTGATGATTAATTCAAAAATATAGCAAAGGAAGCCGGAGGATGAAAGTTTTTAAGTCACAATATCATTGGAAGGATATTTGGTTCAAAACTGTAAATATGGGAGCAAGAAGTGAATTGTCCGGAAATAACTTAAAGCTTTCATCCCTCGGCTTCCACTCTCAATTCACTCCATAATTTCATATATTTGATAAGCTAATATTGCAGGATGAAGATATTAATCGTAGAAGATGAGCCGGAACTGAAAGACACTGTACAGACTTTTCTGGAAGCGGAACACTTTATTGTAGAGTTTGCACTTACCTACAATGCAGGGCTGGAAAAGATCATTTCGTATGAATATGACTGTATTCTTCTGGATATAATGCTTCCGGACGGAAACGGTCTTGAACTGCTGAGAGAAATCAAGAAGCTTCATAAAAAAGATCCTGTGATCATTTTATCGGCAAAGGATTCCGTGGATGATAAAGTCGCCGGGCTGGAAATAGGAGCGGATGATTATCTGGCCAAGCCTTTCCATCTTGCAGAGCTTATGGCGAGAATACGTTCTGTGATCAGAAGAAAGAATCAGGACGGAGAAAATAAAATCATCTATAAAAACATCAGTATTGATCCGGAAAACAGAACGGTTAAAGTAGGAGATGAAGATCTGATTCTTAACCGTAAGGAATATGATCTCTTATATTATTTCGTTATCCATCCTGAAAAAACACTGCAGAAAACAACTTTAGCCGAAGCGATCTGGGGAGATTATATAGATCAGGCCGACAGCCTGGATTTTATCTACTCACAAATTAAAAATCTCCGTAAAAAACTGAAAACCCTCAATGCAGAAGCCGATTTCCGGGCCGTTTACGGGATAGGTTATAAATTGGTCTGAATGAAAGTTTCGTTAAAATACTACACTATAAAATACATGATCGTGATCCTGCTGCTCATCATTGCAGTCTGGGCCGCTCTCTTTTATGCCTATATTCTGGATGAAGTGTATGATAATGTAGACGATGGGCTGAAAGACAGGAAGATACAGATCATTAAGGCGGTGTATCACGACCCTAAGCTTTTGGACAGTAAAGATTTCGGCTTTAATGAATTCAAGATCAAGCCTGTTTCAGAATCTGAGTACAAAGACAAGAACCGGCTCTATAATAAGATGTTTTATATGGAGTACGATGACAAAGATCAGCCTTACCGCGTGCTTGAGACGGATTTTATAGATCAGTTCGGAAAACGCCGGAGGCTTGAAATACGGACATCTACTGTAGAACAGGATGAACTGGTGTATGACCTTACCACGGCTCTGATTGTACTGTATATTCTGCTTGTAATCAGTATTTTGGCGGTCAACGGGTATATGTTGAATAAGGCGATGCGTCCTTTTTATACCATTTTGGATCAACTTAAAAAATACCAGTTCGGAGCTTCTTTATCACGGGAGCCTCAGAATTATTCCATCAAAGAATTTGAAGAGCTTAACGTAGAAATAGAGGAAATGATAGAGCGTAACGAGCTTGTTTTCCGCCAGCAGAAGCAGTTTATTGAAAATGCATCCCATGAACTTCAGACGCCGCTGGCCATTATGATCAATAAGATTGACCTGGTGATCCAGAATGAGGGCCTCGATAAGAAAAACCTGAATTTTGTTTCAGAATTAAAATCAGATCTCAGAAGAATGGCGGGGCTGAATAAATCGTTACTGATGCTTTCAAAAATAGAGAACAGCCAGTATAATAAAACCACGAAAGTTGATTTTAATGAAATGATTTCTGAACTTGTTAAGAGCTATGAAGACTTCATTGAATTTAAAAAAGTCCGTGTAAGCGTTATTGAAAAAGAATTCTTTGGTGCAGATTTTAATCCTGATCTGGCAGATATTCTGCTTTCCAATCTGCTTAAAAATGCAGTTAAGTATAATAATCAGGAAGGAATTGTCAATATCATCATAGAAGATAACAGGCTGATCTTTCAGAACAGCGGTAACAGTATTCCATTAGATAAGACGCAGATCTTTAACCGTTTTTACAAACAGGGTTCAGACCACAGCTCTACCGGTTTAGGGCTTTCTATCATCAGGACTATAACAAAGCAATATCCCGGATGGAATATTGTCTATGAGTTCCAAAATGGATTGCATTGCTTTATTCTTTCTAAAAATAATCTTTAAATAAAGATCATCAGAACATAAAAAAAATAATTAAATTAATTTTTCTGTAAAATATTGATAAATAAGTTATTTTTGGAAAAACCAAATGTGATGCTATTTCTCTTCGGGACAGGAAAGTCCACTTTAAAAAACCAATATCCGCTGCAAGGCTGTACATGCCCCGCCTGTCATCAGAATGACACAATGGTAGCAGGAACAATAGCCAGATATTTCCATTTCTTTTTTATTCCGGTTTTTCCTACATCAAAGGATAATATTGCGGTGTGTAATCATTGTAAGGGTAGGTTTTCTTATCATCAGTTTACAGATGAAATGGAACATAGTTTTGAATTGCAGCAGAATGCACATCCAAACTCCAGGCCGGTGTGGCACGGCTGTGGCTGTTTTATTATTCTTATTGGCATCGTGTGTTTTATAGGGCTCTTAATTATAGGCTGGTTTAAATCTAAAGATGAACCTGAAAAACCTAAAGACAAAAGAGAGGCCTACCTTAAAGCTGATATGAAAAAGGCGACGGAAAATCCTACGATGGCCACTGACAGTACATCTTTTTATATCAAAAATTATATGGATGATATACTTGAAAACGAGCTGAAAAAGAAAGATATTAAATACTTTTCCAGGATTAATGGGGATAAAATTCTGATAATTGTTGATATTGATGACATTAAAAAAATAAAATCATCGGAAAGATATTATATTATCAATTTTGTACAGGCGGCTCTTGAGGAACATGAAGGCTATGAAAATCTGCAGCAATATATTGGGGTAGATGGAATGTGGAATATGGTTTTGGCAGTATCTCCCCATTATACAGATGTGGATGGTAGCTTTGCGGACGAAAATGTATTGTTCCCGTTTTATGATGCCCCTAAGAATTACAGTGAACCGGTGGAAATAACTGTAAAATCCAGCGAAACTAATCAGAAAGGAAAAAAATAAAAGTGTTTCAGAACACACCCGTGATGAGATAGAAAATGATCAATAACAAAAGCCTTTCAAAACTGAAAGGCTTTCTTATTATTTGAAAAGGAGAAATTAAACTCCTAAGCTTGCTCTGGCTCTTTTAATGGTTTCCGTAGCAATAACTCTCGTTTTTATAGCTCCTTCCTGAAGTTTTGCTTCCAGTTCGTCCAGGTTATTCATATAGTAGGCGAACATTTCTCTTTCTTTCGCAAAACGTGTTAAAATCAGATTGAGCAGCTCCAGTTTAGCATGTCCGTAACCGAAGTTCCCGGCCAGATATTTATCTCTTAATTCCTCTGTCTGTTCAGGAGTAGCAATCAGTTTATAAATCGCAAAAACCTTATCTGTTTCAGGATCTTTCGGTTCTTCCAGAGATTTGGAATCGGTTTCCACGCTCATTACCTGTTTTTTCAGTTCTTTTTCAGGAAGGAAGATGTTGATGATGTTTCCTCTGGATTTTGACATCTTTTGGCCATCCGTTCCCGGAACATATTTTGTGTTTTCCTGAAGCTCAGCCTGAGGCAGTACAAAAACTTCTCCCATCTGGCTATTGAATCTTGATGCTACATCACGGGCAATTTCCAGGTGCTGAAGCTGGTCTTTTCCCACAGGAACGATCTCTGCATTACACAGTAAAATATCCGCAGCCATCAGAATAGGGTAGGTGAACAGTCCGGCGTTAACGTCCTGAAGTCTGTCTGCCTTATCCTTAAAAGAATGGGCAAGGGTTAATCTCTGATAAGGAAAAAAACATGATAAATGCCAAGAAAGTTCACAGGTTTCAGGGATGTCGCTCTGTCTGTAAAAATATGTTTTTTCCGTATCCAGCCCACAAGCAAGCCAAGCCGCAGCAATCTCGTAGGTATTCTGTTTTAAAACCTGCGCATCTTTGATCTGGGTAAGAGAATGGAGATTCGCAATAAATAAAAATGATTCGTTTCCTTCCTGCTTTGAAAGTTCAATAGCAGGAATAATCGCCCCAAGGAGATTTCCAAGATGGGGAGTGCCGGTGGCTTGAATGCCGGTAAGAATTCTTGACATTTGTTTAAATTATTAAGTTTAAAATAAAGAACAAAAATAAGAAAGATTGGGATGGCTGGCAAATCCTTTTTAATGAGGCTTAATTTAAGGTGCTTAGTAACAGTTTTTAAATTATATTTGTACAAACACCTCTTTCATATGGGAAATAGCAATTTTTTGTCTCCAAAGCTGTTTAATGCACTTAAAAGTTTATGGATCTTATTACTGATCTTCATTGTATTAGATTTTGCAGGCAATTATTTTTATCCCGAAAAGAATAATGCGCTGTCCAAAGTTTTGGATTACCTTTCCTATACCTTAAGCAGCCTGTTTTTCCTCTGGTATTTTCTGATCAACAGACGCTGGAAATCTGTGCTGATCATCCTTCCTTTTATGATCCTTCTGTTCTTTTTCATGAAAGGGATCCGGAATATGGTGGATTATTACATCCCGTTTGAAGAAATCATCAATTCTGCTACGCTGAGAAAATACACTTACCTGATCATACAGTTTACCACCGTTTTTGTGGTGTCGAAAAGATATTTGGTGGAAGAGGAAATCAATATCAAGCGGCCGTTACTTAAACTGTTCCTGCTGAACCTGGGGATTTTTGTTCTGTATAATACAGATCTCGGCCTGATAGAAAAGCTTATCGGATCAGCTTCCTATGATTCGAAGTCTACAGAATTTATTGTTAATTTTATCTATTATACCCTTTCCAGTATAAAAAGTGTAGCTTATTTGGGAGCGTTTTTATTTTTGACAGCCTGTCTGGCCAATCGTGAAAGCTTTTATACATTTTCAAAAGACGCACTGCAAACGGCTAACCGGTACTTTGGTCCTACTGTGCTTATTGTGATCAGTTGCATCATGTTTTCATTCGGAGGTCTTCTGGAAAGTGCATTCTCCCTGGAACTGGACTTTTTCGGAAAAGACCTTACCCTTTCGGGCTGGATGAATATGATCGTTCAGGTCGTGTTTTTCGTGATCTGCACAAGATTTACAGGCCAGCTGGTCAAGGAGAGAAGCATGTTGAAGCAAAAATATTACGGAGCAGTCGGTGCTTCGGTATGGCTCCCGGTGATCAATATTATTTCACTTTTAATGATCAGGTTTGATGATAAAATTAAATTTCTGTCACCTTCCAATATAGAGAAAGCCAAAAAAATACATTTAGCCATTATTTCCCTTCTGGTCATATTTCAGTTCAGAAACGGACTTATGGAAAAGAAAATGGACGATATTATACTCTGTGTAATTTACATCGCTGCTTTTTGGTTGGTGGCCTATATCAAGAAATTTACGTGGCTTTTCCCAGTTGTCCTGGGAGTTGTGGTTACAGTGATCAAAGTTTATCCTTTTTACAACGGAGTCTATACTCAGGAGTTTGTTTTTAAGGAATATGTTTTAAATCTTCTTAAACACACCTTCTCCATTGCGCTTGTGCTTACCGTTATTGTCTTTCATGGAGTTTACTATATCGCTTATCAGGCTTTGAATACCAAAAAATAAGAACTATTTCTTTCTGAGGATGATGGATGCTTTATTAAACATGCTGTTACCGTCAGCATCATTAGCTTTTACTTTATAGTCGAGGGTGTATTTGCCGTCTTTTTTGATCGGAATTTCCGTTACTTTTTTTTCAAATTCCCATGAAGCGTTTACTTCCTTCTTTTCTTCCACTTTTGTACTGTCAGAATCGCTGTTATATTCAGAGGTCTGTTGTTCAGGAATCTCTTTTTCATCTTCTTCTTCCTTTTGTTTTGTGTAGGTAGAATTGATGATGTGCTTTTTATCAGCGAACATTGGGACAGAAGAATTCTCTACTGTATTCCCATTCATACTGAGGTTGTAGATGAAATCAAAGGATGGAAGCACTCCGTTCTTTACAAAAGAGGCATCCAGCTTGCTCCAGACCACGATAATGTCGCCTTTTTTCAGCTCAAGACCATCAATGGTGTTAACCAGCTGCATATCTACGGGAGCTTCTTCCGTTATTTTTTCACCCACAGGATTGCAGGAAAAAATAAAAAGGGAGGATAATATAATAAGAGATAATGGCTTCATAATTAGATTTTTAAATGTTTACTGAAGTAATCATTCATTAAAGCAGTCATATTATTACCCTCTTTGTTGGTTCCGCTGATGAGGTAAAACTGCCCTTTTGGGGTTTTTATGGAACTGATGATGAAATATCCGGTAGTATCTTTTACATAGCCGCTATCGTCTTTTGCGCTTACGAGGATGCTGTTACTGCTGAGCCGTCTGACGAATGTAAACTCATCATCCGTGCTGTATTTGTCCATAAAATATCCGGATCTCAGGCGGTTCTCAAAAGGAATTCCGTCAAAGGTTCCTGAGAAATTAGAGTTAGCGATAAGGGCGGTCTGATCCAGTGCACTTTGGCTATGCGTATTATCACGGTAAAGATAAAGGTCAAAATTATCCTTTTTGATATATACGCTGTCGTTATTTTTCAGAAAATATTTAAGTTCTTTTTCAAGAGAAGTATAATAAAGCTTATAATTTCTTAATTCCGCTTCAGAAACACCGGGCTTTATCTTTTCCCAGGTTAAATTTTCAGCCTGAATTTCCTTATCAAATGAAAGGATGTTTTTTGCTTTCTTATAAATTGAAAACAGCGAAGCATACTGAAGTTTCTCATCATTATATTTGGGAATCTCTGCGGTATACAGATAATAGGTTTTGCCCGCAGGATCATATTGGCGGAAGTACAGTTTTTTACGGCCGAATGAATCTATATACAGTAGAGAGTTTTTATCCTCGGAAATAATCTTTTCCGGTTCATTGTATTTTTTGATGTCTGCAACCGGAAATAGGTCCGGATTATCAGATTTTCCTACAAAAAGAAGCTCACCGGAATCACCGTCCGAAAAATCATTTTTGATGCTGATTCCTTGATGGATTAGAGTTTCATCGCCGGCTTCAGCCTTTTCAGGATCTGTGAGGTTGACATTGGAACTGGAAAATGAATATTCCTTCACATAATTGTTCAAAGGAAGCATTAAATCAATGGTATCAGCAGAATCAATGTCGTAAGAAACCCTGGTCAGCAATATCTGCTTCTGATCTTCAGCCTTCCGGATAGAATCTATCTGTGCCTGGGGAATTCCCAGCAGCTGGTCATTGTATTCATCAGTTTTTACAACTTCTTTCTTGCACGAAAGCAGAAATAAGAGAATGAATGTGAGGAATGTATAATAGATTTTTAGCATAGCCTAATTTATGACTTTAAAGTAATACAATTATTTTATTTCAATCTTTTCTCCTCCGAACTTCGGCTGCACCCCGAAAAGCAGGTCCCAGTACACTTTTGCTTTTGCCAGGTACTCTCTGAGATTCGTTTTTAACCCCGCATATTTATTGACATCATTCGCATTATACCCAAATGCTTCCATTCCGTTTTTCCTTGCAAGAAAGACGGCCCTTTCATTGTGGAACTTCTGAGAGATGATCACCAGCTTATTCTGTCCGAAAATATCCTTAGCCCTGATCACCGAGTCCAGTGTTCTGAACCCGGCATGGTCCATTACAATTCTGTCCTTCGGAATGCCGTACTGCATCAGGGTAAGCTGCATGTCTTCCGGCTCATTATAATCTTTTGTGCTGTTGTCTCCGCTTACGATGATGTACTTTATCTTTCCGCTTTTATACAGGTCTATGGCAGCCTGTATCCTGTTGTAGAAATAGGCATTCGGCATTCCGTTGCTTAATGTTTTTCCGGTTCCCAGCAGCAGGGCCACTTTAGTTTCAGGAACATCGGAGATCTTGTAAGAAACGAACGGGCTGCTTTCTTTTCTGATGCTGTAATTGGCCCAGGCTATAAAAATAATTCCCGCTGCAAGAAGCAGAAGGAAAATTTTAAAAATATTTTTGATTGCTTTTTTCATCCGGAATACTGGTTCTTAGAATTCGAGTCCGTTAGGGAAAGCTTTTTTTCTGAATATTAACAGTAAAGCGGCACCTACCGTTATGGCAGAATCGGCCACATTGAAAATATACTTGAAGAATTCAAGGTGTTTACCGCCGATCAAAGGGACATTGTCAGGAACATACCAGTCTACCAGAGGAAAATGAAGCATATCCACCACACAGCCTTTCATAAAAGAAGAATAGCCCTGCCCGAAAGGAACAAATTTTGAAATTCCCCCGTATCCGATCCATCGGTCGATGCTCGGGTCATAAACCGTTCCGCTGTCGAAGATAAGTCCGTAAAACATTCCGTCAATGATATTTCCGATAGCACCGGCAAAAATAATAGCCATTGGGATCAGAAGATAATTGGAAGCTCCCTGTTTCAGCCATTTCCTGAACATATAAACCATTCCGCCAATCAGGAAAAGTCTCAGGATCACCAGGAAATATTTTCCGATGATTCCTCCGAAGTGAAGCCCGTAAGCCATCCCCGGATTCTCCACAAAAGTAAGCTTGAAGCCAGGAAGAACATTAACACTGTCGTCCAGATTGAAATGGGTTTTAATGTAAATTTTTGAAGCCTGATCAATTAACAATACCAGAAATGTTATAGCTAAGATCTTTTTCATTACAATCCTTTTGGTTTAGACGGTTTCTCCGGGTTTTTCTTATCGAAAATTTTCTTGGCCACTTTTTCTGTATGGAATGTGTTCTTGGTTTGAGCTCTTTCAAATTTAATGTTCATTTCCTTTAAAACACTTTTCAGTGCACTCAGTTCCATAGGGTTTTTAGGATGTACTATGATAGATTCCATTTTTTCTTCTGTTTTTAAATTTACATTTTGGACAGCTCATCGAGTCTTTTCCTGTCTTTTGCAGACAGATCATTGATCCCGTTTTTGCCCATCTTACTCAAAAGTCTGTCGATTTCTTTTTCTCTTTCCCTTTTATCAGAATTAAACTGATCATCAATGGTGTAGTTCTTCTGCCGGTCAGGAAAGAATCTGTCTCTTATCCGGGCCCTGTTGAAAAACAGTAGAACTGCAGCAATAATAATTAGTAAAATCAATACTCCGCTCATGGGTAGGCATTAAAAATTAGGTTTATAAAGTATCCGTGAATACGATATAAACCCAATAGTATTTTTATAAACCTTTAACGGCTTATTTCTGCATATTTTTCGCTTCAATGCTTAGTGTAGCATGAGGAACGGCTAAAAGTCTTTCCTTAGGGATCAGCTTTCCTGTCACTCTGCATACGCCGTAGGTTTTATTTTCGATTCTGATCAAAGCATTTTTAAGATCACGCACGAATTTCTCCTGACGGCCGGCCAGAATGGAGTTCTGCTCCTTACTTAGAGTCTCTGCTCCTTCTTCAAAAGCTTTGAATGTAGGAGAAGTATCATCGGTCCCATTATTCTGGTCGTTGATGAAGCTTTCTCTGATCAGCTGTAAATCTCTTTCCGCCTTTTCTATTTTTTCTTTAATGATAGCTTTAAATTCTTGTAAATCAGTATCATTATATCTTACTCTTTCGTCTGACATGTTCTTTTCTCTTTTTTAATAAAATTATGAAATGGAATTTAAAAAACAATAACTATATGTTAATTTTTTTCAACATTTATCTTAAATTTAACCTCATCTATCTCGATTTCGTTAAAATTTGAAAGTGAAGATACAATTTCTATTTTATTTGACAAGACCTCCGATGAAATATATTCTTCATTTTTCTTAATATCATTCAGGAAAGGAGAATTTTCTTCCAGGAAAATGTTGATTCTGTCCGTCAAATCGAAATCCTTATCCTTTCTCAAGTTCTGAACTCTGTTGATGAATTCTCTTGCGATCCCTTCAGATTTTAATTCGTCTGTTAACGTCAAATCTAATGCCACAGTTGTTTTTCCGTCGGAAGTTACCGTCCATCCCGGAATATCTTTTGTTGAAATTTCAACATCAGCAAGGGTAATTTCGTAACCCTGAACATCAATTTTTCCTTCTTTTTCTAAACCTGAAATTTGTTCTGCTGTAAGATTTGAAATCTCTCCTCCAACTGTTTTCATGTCTTTTCCAAGCCTTGAACCTAGAGTTTTAAAGTTAGGTTTTATCTGTTTTACAATTAAATGTGATGCTTCTTCGGCATTTATTAACTGTAATTCTTTAACATTTACTTCTTGTTTTATTAACTCTGCAACTGCCGAGATTTGTTCTTCCGTTTTCTTATCCAAAACAGGAATTAATACCCTTTGAAGAGGTTGTCTTACTTTTAAACTTTCTGCACGTCTGATTGATAATACTAAACTTGTTATGGTTTGCGCCAAGTGCGTTTTTTCTATCAGATCCTGATCGATCAAACTTTCGTCCGCAACAGGGAAATCTGTCAGGTGAATAGATTCACTGCTTTCTTTTCCTGTTACTTTATTTAAATCCTGATACAACTGATCCATAAAGAACGGAGCGATTGGCGCAGATAATTTGGCAACAGTTTCCAGACAGGTATATAAAGTCTGGTAAGCAGAGATCTTGTCGTCTGAGTAATCTCCTTTCCAGAAACGTCTTCTGCACAATCTTACGTACCAGTTACTTAAGTTGTCATTCACAAAAGTGTTGATGGCTCTTGCCACTCTTGTCGGTTCATAATCTTCGTAGAATGCTTTTACTTCTTTAATTAATAAATTTAATTCAGAAAGAATCCATCTGTCGATTTCCGGGCGGTTTTCAATATCTTTTTCAGAATAATTGAATCCGTCAACATTCGCATATAATGCAAAGAATGAATAGGTGTTGTAAAGTGTTCCGAAGAATTTTCTTTGAGTTTCCTCAATTCCCGGAGAATATTCAGCAAAGTCTTCTCCTTTTTCCTGGTCTGGTTTTACCCATGAGAATTTTAAATTTTCCCAGGGATTGGCATTAGAAATCATGTACCAACGGGTTGCATCAGGACCATATTTGTTGACTGTGTAAAAAGGATCAACAGTATTTCCTAAACGTTTTGACATTTTCTGACCAAAAGCATCCAAAACAAGCCCGTTGCTCATTACATTTTTATAAGCAACTGAATCAAAAACTGTCGTTCCGATCGCATGAAGCGTGTAGAACCAACCACGGGTCTGGTCAACACCTTCCGCAATGAAATCTGCAGGGAATGCTTTATGATTATCAATTAATTCTTTATTCTCAAAAGGGTAATGCAGCTGCGCATAAGGCATCGAACCTGAATCAAACCAAACGTCGATCAGGTCGCTCTCACGATTCATTGCTCTTCCTGAAGCTGAGACCAAAATTACTTTGTCAACGATGTTTTTATGTAAATCAACCAAAGAGTAATTTTCTTCAGACATATTTCCGATCTCAAAACCTTTGAACGGGTTTTCTGTCATGAATCCTGCTTCGATAGATTTTTCGATCTCGTTGTACAGTTCTTCTACAGAACCGATGATGATTTCTTCTTTCAAATCTTCAGTTCTCCAGATTGGCAACGGGATTCCCCAATATCTTGAACGGGAAAGGTTCCAGTCGTTTACATTTTCAAGCCAGTTGCCAAAACGTCCTTCTCCGGTAGACTTTGGCTTCCAGTTGATTTCTTTGTTTAAGTCTACCAATCTGTCTTTTACAGCGGTCATTTTCACAAACCAGGAATCCAATGGATAATATAAAAGCGGCTCATCAGTTCTCCAGCTGTGTGGGTAACTGTGAACGTATTTTTCAACTTTGAAAGCTTTGTTCTCTTTTCTTAATTTTAAAGCAATTCTTTCGTCAACAGAAAGGTAATTTTTCAAATCTGCGATGATTGATTTTAATTGTTCTTTCTGAATGTTGAATTCTGTGCTTTTTTCTTCGTCATTCAGATATTCCGCTTTTACATATTCGTTAGCAAAACCATAGACTTCATCTTTTACTACAGATAAAAATCTACCTTGTAAATCTACCAAAGGAACCGGGTTTCCATTTTCATTTAAAACCAACATTGGCGGAACTTCAGGGGTAGCTTCTTTAGCCACTTTCGCATCATCAGCACCAAAAGTCGGCGCGGTGTGAACGATACCTGTTCCATCTTCTGTGGTAACAAAATCTCCTGAAATTACTCTGAAAGCGTTTTCCGGATTTTGGTAAGGTGTGGCATAATCTAATAACTGCTCATATTTAATTCCAACCAAATCAGCACCTTTGAATTCTGCCAGAATTTTAAAAGGAATGATTTTGCTTTCTGAATTGTAATTGACAAAATCTTCGTCTGTCCCTTCACTGAATTTTTTTGCAAACTGTTTTCCAACCAAAGCTTTAGCCAAAACAATATTGATTGGTTCAAAAGTATACTGATTGAAAGTTTTTACTAAAACATAATCGATTTTTGGTCCTACAGTTAAAGCGGTGTTAGAAGGCAACGTCCAGGGAGTTGTTGTCCAGGCTAAGAAATGTACGTCTCCAAAACCTTGTAAGAACGAAGGCAATGTTTCCGGCAATGTCTTGAATTGCGCAACAACCGTTGTGTCCGAAACATCGCGGTAAGCTCCCGGCTGGTTTACTTCGTGTGAAGAAAGTCCGGTTCCTGCTTTCGGAGAGTAAGGCTGAATTGTGTAACCTTTGTACAATAATCCTTTATCGTACAATTGTTTCAACAGCCACCAAACCGTCTCCATATATTTTGACTTGTAGGTGATGTAAGGATCTTCAAGGTCTACCCAATACCCGATTTTCTCGGTAAGGTTGTTCCAAACATCCGTATAACGCATTACCGCCTCACGACAAGCTTTGTTGTAATCTTCAATAGAAATTTTATTGCCAATATCTTCTTTAGTGATTCCTAATTCTTTTTCTACGCCCAGCTCCACAGGAAGTCCGTGTGTATCCCAACCCGCTTTACGGAAAACCTGTTTCCCGTTCTGAGTCTGATAACGACAGAAAATATCCTTTAATGCTCTGGCCATAACGTGGTGAATCCCGGGCATACCGTTTGCTGAAGGCGGACCTTCATAAAAAACAAACTCAGGTTTCCCCTCACGAATCTCAACACTCTTATTGAAAGTTTTATTTTGTTTCCAAAATTCCGCTACATTTTCGGCTACGTCAATAAGGTTGAGGTTTTTGTATTCTTTAAATTGGCTCATTGTAATATCTCAATATCGTTGATTAATTAAGTTGGCAAATTTACTAAAATTTGTCGGTTTATAATATATGTTTTATTTTGATAGTATGGATTAAAAAGTTCTGTTTCAGAAATATAAATGTTTGGATTGATTATTGGTGAATTGTCAATGGTGAATGAGTCAATTTTTTAAATCTAATTTTAAAAAAAAATCTGAAATTTTCGGTGATTTCTATCAATAGGCGCGGGCTTTAGCCCGTTTAATTTAAGGTGTTTCCAATTGGCTTTAGCCAAAACTTAAAATTTCTTGCTCGCGCATTTTCTAACACAAAGTTTTAATTTAAATAATAACTAATATCAAGTGAGCAAAGAAGAATCAACAAGTTGATTTGATGAAGCTTTGTTTTCAAGTTTCGTGCAGCAAATTTATTTGCCTTTGCCATCTGAAATCAAAACTATAATAGTTAAATCTTTGCGTTTAAATTGAAACACAAATAACACAAATGTTTTTCACTAATAAACACAAAAGTTAAAACACAATCATCTGTGAAAATTCGTGTTGATCTGTGGTTAAAAATTCAACACATAATATTTTAATCATTCCATCTTTTAATTTTAAATTAAATAAATTTGTCACTTAAAATAAAAAACCATTGGAATTCTATCCATCAATCGAAAAATCGGACATTCAGGAAATCAAAAAGTTTCAGGAGCAAAAACTTCAGGAACTATTAATTTATCTTGAAAACAATTCGCCTTTTTATCAAAAAGTATTTAAAGAAAACAATATCAATATAGCTGATATTCAGACGGTGGAAGATTTACAGAAAATCCCGACAACAACTAAGAATGACATTCAGCAGAATAATGATGATTTTTTCTGTATTACGCGGGATAAAATTGTTGACTACAGCACAACTTCAGGAACTTTGGGTGATCCTGTAACTTTCGGATTGTCAGATAACGACCTTGAAAGGCTGGCTTACAACGAAGCTATTTCCTTCGTTTGTGCAGGAATTCAGAAAGGTGATGTTGTACAGATGATCACAACTATTGATAAAAGATTTATGGCAGGTCTGGCCTATTTTTTAGGCTTAAGAAAAATGGGTGCAAGCGTTGTCAGAATGGGACCCGGAATCCCCGAACTTCAATGGGATTCTATTTTTAGGTATAAGCCGAAATATTTAATTACAGTTCCGTCTTTTTTGTTGAAGATGATTGATTATGCTGAAAAACATGGTGTTGACTATAAAAATTCCAGCATTTACGGCGCGATATGTATCGGAGAAAGCATCAAAAATCAGGACTTTACAGATAATATTCTTTCACAGAAGATTAAAGAAAAATGGGATATTAAATTATTTTCAACTTACGCTTCCACAGAAATGAGCACAGCCTTCACGGAATGTGAGCATCAAATCGGAGGACATCAGCATCCGGAATTAATTATCACGGAAATTCTTGATGACGATGGAAATGTAGTTCAGGAGGGAGAAAGCGGAGAATTAACCATTACAACTTTAGGTGTAGAAGCTCTTCCATTGTTAAGATTTAAAACCGGAGATATCGTAAAAGCTCATTATGAACCTTGCCAATGCGGAAGAAATACAATGAGATTAGGCCCTGTTGTCGGTAGAAAACAGCAGATGATCAAATATAAAGGAACAACGTTGTATCCGCCTGCCATGAATGATATTTTGAATGATTTTAATAATATTTTGTGTTATCAGATCGTTATCCAGTCGAATGAAATTGGACTGGATGAAATTATCATCAAATTAAGCACAGAACAGGAGCATGAAACTTTCGTCAATGAAGTTCGTGACCATTTCCGGGCAAAGCTCAGGGTAAGTCCTAAGATTGAAATCATTGATTTTGATGTTTTGTCTAAAACTGTTTTTAATCCAAACAGCAGAAAACCAATCACATTTATAGATTTAAGATAATAAGACCAGAGGATGAAAAAAATATTATTTCTTTTGTTAATTGCTCTTTCTGCCGGTGTTATGGCTCAAAGGGTAAGAGTTGTTTCCGGAGATTACAAGTTCCTGAAAGATCAGAAATTCATCAAAGTAATTTTCAAATTTGATGGCGTTACTTTTGCGAAAAAGAAGATCAGTGAGGATCAGTATATCAAAGATAGGATGGAGGATATTGAGCAGACTAGCGGTAAAGAAGAATCTGAAAAATGGAGAAAAGACTGGGAATATTCAAAAGAAAAAAGTTTTCCGGATAAATTTTTAGCTTCATGGAATAAAAATATCGACATCAAGGCTGCCACAAACATTGAGCAGACGAAATATACCCTTATTGTAGAGCCTACATGGATTTCCCAGGGATGGTTTGCCGGAGTTGTCAACGAGCCTGCAAAATTGGATTCCAGAATGACCTTTATAGAAACAAATAATCCCGATCATGTTTTACTGGTTGTTGAAGGAGTTGGAGCAACAGGTGATAATGTGATAGGAATTCCAAATCATAATGACCGGATCGCAGAATGCTATGCAAAAACTTCTAAAATGTTGGCTCTGAAAGCAAACCACTACAAAGAAAAAAAGTAATAATTGATTGCTTTTTTATAATATATTTGAAACTTCAATTTTTTAGAAAAATTATAACTATGAAAAAACTATTATTTCTATTGTTTTTTGCAATTTCAACAGTTGCAATGGCCCAGAAATTTAAAATTCAAAGCGGAGACGCAAAATTCTTAAAAGGAATCGAAACTGTAAATGTCGTTTTTGATTATTCAGGGATGAAACTGATGAAAGAAAATTATACAGAAGAAGAATATATTCCAAGAAGAATAGAAGAACTTAACAAAAAAACTGAAGGAAGCGGGGATATCTGGAAAAAACAATGGCAACGAAGCAAAGAAGAGCTGTGGAATCCGAAATTCATCACGACATTCAATAAAGTTTTGTCAAAAGAAAATATCAATACAAAGCTGAAGGAAAATGCTCAAAGTCCATATACATTGATTGTTAAAGTAAAATGGGTTTATCCGGGTTGGGATGCCGGAATTATGAAGCAGTCTGCAAAGGTGACTACGCAGCTTACTTTTGTTGAGACGGATTCTAAAAAAGTATTGTGCGACATAGAAAGTGTAGAAGCTCCGGGAGATCAGTGGGGAAGTAATTTTAATAATGAAACCAGGGTAGGAGAAGGTTTTGCCAAAACCGGTAAAACTCTTGCTCAGAGAATCGAAAGAGAATTGAAATAAAACAAAAACCGGTCTGAAAATATTCAGACCGGTTTTTTATTGCTGTTCCTGCTGTTTCTCCATTTTAATCAGATTCGCAAGATTTTTAATGACTGTATCGTGTTTTTTCACAAAAGGATTGTCTTTATTCCAGACGTAGCCGGCCAAAACCGCGCATATTTTCCTCTTTATATCTTCATTTTCAGGTCTGTGGAAAAATAATTCCTGAAGATTTCCCGTATACCACTCCTTTACATAAGTCGTAAAAACATCTACACCGTAAAGAATATAATCCGTGTATTCTTTCTGCCAGTCGATTTTCTCACCGTTAAGCTGCCTTAAAGCCAGCTTTGCAGCCAGCATTCCCGATTCCGTGGCAAATGCCATTCCCGATGAGAAAACAGGATCAAGGAATTCAGAAGCATTTCCTGTCAGGGCATATCCCTCCCCGAACAGTTGTTTTACAGAGCACGAATAATCTTTCAGATGCTTTGGCTCAAAAATAAAATCTACATTGCCAAAACGTTTTACATAATAATCAGAAAGAGAAATAGCTTTTCTCAATGCTTCCGTAGTATCGACGTTTTCGGATAATTGATCAATATATTCAGTCGGGCCAACAATTCCTACACTCGTATTTCCGTTGGAAAAAGGAATTACCCAAAGCCAGACTTCAGTTTCAATAATATCAAAAGAAATCAACGTTCCTTCCTCACCTTCCTCTCTGTTAATATCCTCTACATGCGAGAAAATGGCAGAATGCGGAGAAAGTTTTGAAGGTTTTTCAAGATCCAGAAGCCTTGGCAGTACTCTTCCGTAGCCACTTGAATCTATGACGAATTTAGCATGAATCTCCTTTGTTTCGCCGTCCCTGGTCTTTACAGTCGTTACAGAATCTGCACCGTTGAACCGGATATCAACGACTTCTGTTTCAAATTCAAGGTCAATGCCTTTATTCATCACTTCCTGAGCCAGAGTATTATCAAAATCAGCTCTCGGAACCTGCCAGGTCCAGTCCCAGCCCTCTCCGAACTTGTCGCTGAAATCAAAAATGCAAACTTCATTGCCTCGTAAAAACCGGGCTCCCAGTTTTTTTTCAAAGCCCATTTTATCCAAAGCTGGAAAAAGTCCCGCCTCATCAAAATGATCCATTACCCTGGGAATTAAGCTTTCGCCCACTACCAGTCTCGGGAATTTTGTTTTTTCAACAACTTTTACGCTGACATTGTTCTTCTTTAAGTATGAAGAAGATACGCAACCTGACGGTCCGGCGCCGATTACGAGAACGTCAACAAATTCTTTACTCATCTTTGATTTTTTATTTTAATAATAACTTCTATCTTTGCCGCAAAATTAGTGACAATTAATTAATATTTTACAAAATTAGCAACTATTACTTTTAATTAATGAAAATAAATAACTTTTTAGGACTGAAGGATTTTCAAAAAATTATCATTGAGAACGGAAAAATAGAACTGGACGAATCACTCTTGGATAGAGTGGAAGCGAGTTTTCAGTTTTTAAAGGAATTTTCAAGAAATAAAGTAATATATGGTGTCAATACCGGTTTTGGGCCGATGGCTCAGTTCAAAATCAGTGATGAAGATACCCACCAGCTTCAGTATAACCTGATCAGAAGCCATTCTTCAGGAATCGGAAACCCGCTGCCTGCCCAGGAAGTAAAAGCCTGTATGCTGGCAAGACTCAATACACTTTCACTTGGAAATTCAGGCGTTCACCAGTCTGTTGTTCATTTACTTAAAGAATTGATCAACAGAGATATTACACCTTTGATCTTCGAACACGGAGGAGTCGGGGCAAGTGGTGATTTGGTACAGCTTGCGCACCTTGCTTTAGTCTTAATTGGCGAAGGCGAAGTTTTCTATAAAGGTGAAAGAACATCTACAAAAGAAGTTTTCGAAATTGAAGGATTGGAACCGATTCAGGTTGAAATCCGAGAAGGGCTTGCTTTAATGAACGGAACTTCTGTGATGTCGGGAATTGGTGTTGTTAATGCTTACAAAGCCAATCAATTAACAGATATTTCAATTAAATTGTCTTGTGCCATTAACGAAATCGTTCAGGCTTATGACGATCATTTATCCGAAGCTTTGAACGGTACCAAAAAACATTACGGTCAGCAGAAAGTAGCAGAAAGAATGCGTGCACATTTAGCAGACAGCAAGTTGATCAGAAAAAGAGAAGACCATCTTTATACCCACTTTGAAGAGCAGGAAAAGGTCTTTAAAGAAAAAGTTCAGGAATATTATTCCTTAAGATGTGTTCCCCAGATTCTGGGTCCTGTTCTGGATACCCTGGAATATACTGAAACGGTTCTTGAAAACGAGATCAACTCAGCCAATGACAATCCGATCATCAATGTAGAGGATAAACATGTATATCATGGCGGAAATTTCCATGGAGACTACATTTCACTAGAAATGGACAAGCTGAAAATCGTTGTTACGAAGCTGACCATGCTTGCAGAAAGACAGTTGAACTACCTTTTGAATGCAAAAATCAACGAAATATTGCCTCCTTTTGTAAATTTAGGTAAATTAGGCTTCAATTTCGGAATGCAGGGTGTACAGTTTACGGCAACATCTACTACGGCAGAAAGCCAGATGCTGTCAAACTCCATGTATGTACACAGTATACCTAATAATAATGATAATCAGGATATTGTGAGCATGGGAACCAATGCAGCAGTGATCTGCAGAAAAGTGATCGAGAATGCATTCGAGGTATTGGCCATTGAAGCCATCACCATCATTCAGGCTGTGGAATATCTTGGTTTTCAGGATAAGGTTTCGTCTTCTACCAAAGAGCTGTATGACGAAATAAGAAAGATCATTCCTGCATTTTCCAATGATATGGTAATGTATCCGTATCTGGAGGAAGTGAAAAAATATTTAAAGGCAATGTAATTATCAGTGATAATGAATTGTCATACACTTAGGGATTAAAGTTAACTTGAAAAAAACTAAATAAACACTAACACATGAAATGTGCAATTGTCACAGGCGGCTCCAGGGGGATTGGAAGAGCTGTCTGCATAAAACTGGCGGAAGAAAAAAATTACCATATACTCATCAACTATGCTTCAAATGAAGTGGCGGCAAAGGAAACTTTAGCCAAAGTAGAAGCACTTGGAGCTACGGGAGAGATCCTTAAATTTGATGTGGCCAATGCAGAAGAAAGCCTGAATGTTTTAACGGAATGGCAGGACAGAAATCCTGATGCAATCGTTGAGGTGATCGTCAACAATGCTGGTATTACAAGAGACGGATTATTCATGTGGATGCAGAGTGAAGACTGGAACAGCGTAATCAATACAAGTCTGAACGGCTTTTTTAATGTAACCAACTTCTTTATCCAGAAGCTTCTGCGTAATAAATACGGAAGAATCATCAATATGGTTTCTGTTTCCGGAGTAAAAGGAACCGCAGGGCAAACCAATTATTCTGCAGCAAAAGGAGCTTTGGTAGGTGCTACAAAAGCACTCGCCCAGGAAGTAGCCAAGAGAAACATTACAGTGAATGCAGTAGCTCCCGGATTTATCAGAACAGATATGACCCAGGACTTCAATGAAGACGAACTTAAAGCAATGATCCCCGCCAACAGGTTTGGAGAAGCAGAAGAAGTGGCAGATCTGGTTGCATTTTTAGCGTCCAGAAAAGCGTCATACATTACCGGGGAAATTGTAAATATTAACGGGGGAATTTACTCCTAAATAGTAAAAAAATAATGTAGCAATATAACAATGTACCAGTGTAACCATGTTGCTGTGAGCTCAATGCTATTGTTACATTGTTATACTGATACATTGTTACATTTAAATATAAAGACATGGGAAATAGGGTTGTAATTACCGGAATGGGAATTTATTCTTGCATCGGGACCTCTTTGGAAGAAGTCAGAGAATCCCTATATCAAGGAAAATCCGGTATTGCTTTAGTACAGGAAAGAAAAGAATTCGGATTCAGGTCGGGCCTTACAGGCGTTGTACCGAAGCCGGACCTTAAAAATCTACTCAACAGACGCCAGCGCGTAAGCATGGGTGAGGAAAGCGAATACGCTTACCTTGCTACCAGTGATGCACTGAAGCAGGCAGGTATAGACCAGGATTTCCTGGACAGCCATGAAGTAGGTATTTTATACGGAAACGACAGTGTTTCTCAGGCAGTGGTAGAATCTATCGACATTGCCAGGGAAAAGAAAGATACCACACTGATGGGGTCGGGTGCCATCTTCAAGTCAATGAACTCTACTGTAACGATGAACCTTTCAACCATTTTTAAGCTGAAAGGAATCAATCTTACGATCAGTGCAGCGTGTGCCAGCGGTTCACATTCGTTAGGACTGGCCTATATGATGATCAGTAATGGTTTTCAGGATATGATCATCTGTGGGGGAGCCCAGGAAACCAACAAATATTCAATGGCAAGCTTTGACGGGCTCGGTGTTTTCTCCGTGAGGGAAGACGAACCTGCAAAAGCATCAAGGCCTTTTGATTCCGGAAGAGACGGATTGATCCCAAGCGGAGGCGCTGCCAGCCTTATCGTGGAAAGTTTAGAATCTGCACAGAAAAGAGGGGCAACGGTTCTTGCAGAAATCGTAGGCTATGGTTTCTCCTCAAATGGCGGGCATATTTCGACACCGAATATTGATGGTCCTGCTTTAGCAATGGACAGAGCCTTAAAACAGTCAGGATTAAAAGCGGAAGATATAGATTATATCAATGCCCATGCGACTTCCACACCGATCGGGGATGCCAATGAAGCCAAAGCGATCCATGAGATCTTCGGAAGCGAGGTTCCTGTAAGCTCTACCAAGTCTATGACAGGGCATGAATGCTGGATGGCGGGAGCAAGTGAAGTAGTCTACTCAATTCTGATGATGCAGAACGATTTCGTTGCCCCGAACATCAATCTGGAAAATCCTGATGATGATGCGAAAAAGATAAATTTGGTCTCAAAAACGAAAAATCAAAAAATTGACGTATTTTTGTCAAATTCTTTCGGATTTGGGGGAACCAACTCCGCATTAATAGTTAAAAAATTTAATTAAAAACATGGAAAGGGAAAAAATTGTTGACATCGTTAATGATTTCTTAGTAAACGAATTCGAGGTGGATGGCGATGAGATCAGCAATGATGCCAACCTGAAAAAAACGCTCGGGCTGGACAGTCTGGACTATATCGACATGGTCGTGGTTATTGAATCTAATTTTGGAGTGAAATTAGGAGAGGCAGATTTTAAACAAATGGTAACATTTGATGATTTCTACACGACTATTGAAAATAAAATTGCTGCAAAAAACGCATAACTATCGACTGAATATTTATTCTTTTTAATAATGTAACAATAAAACAATGTACCAGTGTAACAATATTTCAGTTGAAGTAATTGTTACACTGGTATATTGATCAATGGGTAAAATGTATCTATGAACAAGTGGAAAGGTAAATCTAAAGGAACCATAGCAGGATATAAAATATTCGTCTGGTGTATTAGAAATATCGGGGTCCGGAGTTCATATTTTGTGCTCTATTTCGTAGCTTCCTATTATTTTTTATTCCTGAAAAAGAGCAACCGCTACATCTTTTACTATTTTCAGAAAAGACTTGATTACGGATATTGGAAATCAAAAGCTTCCGTATTTAAAAGCTATTTTACCTTTGGAAAAGTACTCATCGATAAAACGGCAATTTCAGCCGGTTTAAGGGAGAAATACACCTACGAATTTGATGGTGTTGAAAACCTGACCAATCTTTTGGCTGAAAAAAAAGGAGGCGTTCTCATCAGTGCCCACATAGGCAATTTTGAAATAGCGGAACATTTCTTTGCTGATATCGACTTCGACTGCCAGATCAATCTCGTAACCACAGACCAGGAAGTGACGGTCATTAAAGAATACCTCGAAAGCGTTGCCGTAAAACAGAGTAACATCAAGTTTATTTATGTCAAAGATGATATGTCGCATATTTTTGAGATCAATCAGGCTTTGTCCAATAACGAACTGATCTGCTTTACAGGAGACCGTTACTTCGAAGGTTCAAAATATCTTGAAGCTGATCTGCTTGGGAAAAGTGCCAAATTTCCGGCCGGCCCATTTCTTATCGCCTCACGTTTGGGTGTTCCCGTGGTGTATGTGTATGTAATGAAAGAAAAAAATCTTCATTATCATTTATACGCAAGAGTTGCAAAGAACATTAAAAACCGTGATTCTCAGGGACTTCTCAATTCTTATGTGCAGAACCTTGAGACCATGATCAGAAAATATCCCCTTCAATGGTTCAATTATTTCGATTTTTGGGATGATATTGATTAATTTTTCTAATTTTATCCCTGAAAACTAATCATAAATTCAGAATTAAAACTGATTTTGAGAATTTAGATCTATTTAAATAAAAACCCGTTTAATCATTTTTTGCTGACTGTTATCGCTTTGTGTTCCTAAAGCGGCCGGTAAGTTAAAATCTTTGCGGATCTTTGCTTTAATTTTACCATAATTCTGAAATCAAACAAACAAAGTTTTCCCCTTGAAAAAAGAATTTGACATACTTGTGATCGGCAGCGGATTGGGAGGTCTTGTTTCGGCTCTAATTTTGGCGAAAGAAGGTCTGAAGGTCTGTGTCCTGGAGAAAAATAACCAGTATGGCGGAAACCTGCAGACTTTTTCAAGAGAGAAGCTCATCTTTGACACCGGAGTCCATTACCTGGGCGGCCTTTCAAAAGGTCAGAATCTTCACCGTTTTTTTTCCTATCTTGAAATTATGGACGAGTTGGAACTTCATCCAATGAATGAAGACGGCTATGACAGAATCTCTTTTGGTGATGAAAATATTGAATATCCCCATGCACAGGGATATGAAAACTTTATTGAACAGCTTACAGCCCATTTCCCCAACGAAAAACAAAACCTGGAAAGCTATTGCGAAGAGATCCAGTATGTCTGTGCACAGTTTCCGCGATATCAGGTGGTAGGAAAAGACAGCTATAACGAAGAAATTCTTCACCTCAATACCAAAAGATTTATAGAATCTGTGACCCAGGATAAAAAATTGCAGGCCGTATTGCTGGGATCCAATTTTTTATACGGTGGAGACTCAGAAAATATTCCGTTTTACGTTCATGCCCTGACTGTAAATTCCTACATTCAGAGTGCCTACAAATGTGTAAAAGGCGGAAGCCAGATTACCAGGCTCCTGATCCGGAAACTCCGTCAGTACGGAGCAGAAGTACACAAACGTTCCGAAGTTTCCGGATTTATTTTTAATGAAACCGGAGTTCTGTCTGCGGTAAAGACAAAACAAGGAAAAGAATATGCCGCGAAGAAATTTATTTCAAATATAGAGATCCGTTCCGTCATCCGGCTGATCGGGGAAGAAAGACTGAGAAAATCGTTTCTGAACAGAGTGATGAGCTGGGAACCCGTTTCATCATGTTTCAGCGTTTATCTGATTCTAAAACCGCAGTCGTTTCCGAACTTTAATTACAATATATACCATTATTCATCGGAAGAAATGGTCTGGAATGCATTCCGTTACAGCAAAGAAAACTGGCCGGAAACCTATATGCTTTCCTCCACACCCTCAAAGCATCATCCCGATTACGCGGAAAGCCTTACAGCAATCTCTTATATGGATTTTGATGAGGTTAAATCCTGGGAGAAAACGGTGAACACTGTTGCCGATGAACAAGGAAGGGGATTGAAATACGAACAATTCAAACTGGAAAAAGCAGAAAAGATGATCACTGCGCTAGAAAAGAAAATTCCCAATCTCAGACATTCTATAAAAAGCATCTATACTTCATCACCGCTCTCATACCGGGACTATATCGGCAGCTTTGAAGGAAATATGTACGGATACATGAAAAACTCGGATAATCCCCTTAAAACTATGGTCTCGCCCCGTACCAAGACCGATAATCTGTTCCTGACAGGTCAGTCTGTGAACATGCATGGAATTCTGGGAGTAACGATAGGAGCCTTTAACACTTGTGCGGAAATTCTGGGCAAACAACTTATAGATGAACGTCTGAAACAAATGATTGACACTAATGAAAAAAAATAACACGCTCGCTGCGGTATTCCGGGGAATTCAGTTTTTTCTGGTCCTTTCCCTCATCTCATGCGGCATTTCAAAATCGGTTCATCATGTTCCGGATATCAGTTCATATGCTTTGGAAACTCCTGAGGTGAATAAGATCAATGATTCTACGTTCAGCTTTCATCAGAATTATTTAACCAAAAATAAACAGCAGGTTTGGGAACTTTACATCAAAGGAAATCCCTTACAGCTTGGATACAATAACGGAGCTTTAACCCGGAACCTGATGCAGAAGCAGGAAGAGATTTTCTTTTCCAAAGTCGAGGGCTTTGTCCCATCGAAATTTAAACAAAAGCTGCTTAGAGGATTTTTAAAATGGTACAACAGGAAAATGTACTTGAACGTAAGAGAAGATTACCAGGCAGAACTATACGGCCTGTCTCAGTATTCCTCGGATAAATATGATTTTATTGCCCCGAAATATCTCCGGAACCTATATCTGCACGGAGCCCACGACATCGGCCATGCCATGCAGGATCTCGCTATGGTAGGCTGTACTTCACTGGCGGTATGGAACGAAAATACAGAAGACGGGCAGCTTCTGATCGGAAGAAATTTTGATTTTTACGTAGGAGATGATTTCGCCAGAAATAAATTGATCGAATTTGTAGAGCCGGACACAGGAATTCCATACATGTCCGTAAGCTGGCCGGGAATGATAGGCGTAGTTTCCGGAATGAACAAAGAAGGAATCACGGTAACGATCAATGCAGGGAAATCTAAAATCCCCCTCACGGCAAAGACTCCGATTTCACTGGTGACAAGGGAAATTCTGCAGTACGCCAAAAATATTGATGAGGCCATTGCCATTGCAAAAAAAAGAAAGGTTTTCGTTTCAGAATCTATTCTTGTCGGAAGCGCTCATGACAAAAATGCGGTAATCATTGAGGTTTCACCTGAAAATTTCGGTGTTTACAGGGTTGAAAATACAAGTAAGGTGTTTTGCACCAACCACTTTCAGTCGGAAGCCTATAAAGATGATAAGAGAAATCAGAAACATATTATAGAAAGCCATTCCGAATACCGTTATGAAAAGCTTCAGGAGCTTCTTCAGGAAAAGAAACAACTGAACCCTGAAAAAATGGCCGCTATTTTAAGGGATAAATCCGGTTTAAAAGACCGGAAGATCGGCTACGGAAATGAAAAGGCCATTAACCAGTTGCTGGCCCACCACGCCATTATATTCTCGCCTGAAAAAAGATTGGTATGGGTTTCATCAAATCCTTACCAGCTGGGAGAATTTGTCTGTTATGACCTGAATGAGATCTTTTCCGGGAAAAATGCGGAACAAAGTTTAAAAGCAAAAACGGCACTGAATATCGCCAGAGATCCCTTTGCAGACTCGGAAGAATTCAATAATTATGAAATATCCAAGAGGTTGGCGGCGGAAGTGAGCGATGCTATAGACCACAAAAAAGATAAGGCATTAAGTGATGATTTTATTCCTTATTACCAGTCCATGAATCCGGATTTTTGGTTTGTCTATTATCAGGCCGGAAAATATTACTTCGGTTTAAACGAGTTTTCAAAAGCCAAAACTGAATTTGAAAAAGCCCTCACCAAAGAAATTACAACAGTTCCCGACAGACAAAATGTGGAAAAATACCTCAGGAAAACTTTAAAAAAGCTAAAATGATCCCCAAACCTATAAAATGGTTGTTCGCCGTACCTTTTATCATAATTATCAGCTATACGGTCTATCTGCTTACCATATACCATTCTATTCCCGACATTATACCGATTCACGGGTATGGTGGAAAGAATGACGGATCGGGAAGTAAATTATTTATTTTTGCCCCGATCATATTGAATTTTATTATTTTGGGCTTCATCTGGCTGATCATCAGAAAACAGGACAAGATTAAATTTACTTTTGAGGTGGGAGAAGATCAGGCGAAAATCTATTATCAGTATCAGTTGGTTCTAGTTATTCTTGCGGTATTCGTAACCCTCATTATGAGTCCGTTATCCTTTTCGGATGTGGTCTTTAAATAATTTTACATGAAAAAATGAACGGTTCATTAATTGTTTTCCGGGTTCAGCTTATTCAGGAAAAGAAATGTCAGGATTCCACAGAGAGCAGACATTGAAGTCGCTAAAATAGCACTCCCGATCACATACTGGAGAAGATTGTTTTTGATCAGTTCAAAATTGAGTTCGCTGCTAAAAATATTGCTGTCACCGTGTACAAAAGGTGATCCTAAGAATAGAGAAGCGGCAATAACAAAAGGAATGAATGGGGGAAGACTTACATTGGACGCGATAAAAGCCAGCACCTTGTTCAGTTTAAAAAGAACAGACAGCGAGATGACGAGAAGCGTATGGAATCCCCAGAAGGGAGAAAAGCCAATAAAAACACCGAGTGCAATTGAAAATGCTTTTGTCCGGTTGCTGCCGTCACTTTCCAGCACATCTTCCTTTAAGAATTTTTTAAAACTTTTTTTTTTAAAATTATTCACGAAGTTTCGCGGAATAATGTAAAGCAGTGTTATGGCTACCAAAATAGTATTCAGAATACTGATCCGGGTAAAATCTTTGAACGGCCTGAAATGAGAAACCCTTTCCGCCGGGTCATATAAAACCTTTACCGGGACATTCTTTACAGGAACATGTTTCCAGGCCGTCCGCACAATGATCTCGATCTCAAATTCAAATTTCGGGGTGAAATATTTCTTCGGAATTTTCAGTAACGGATATAGCCTGTAGCCGGATTGTGTATCCTCAAGTTTTATTCCCGTTTCAAACCAGAACCAGAAATTAGAAAACCTGTTCCCGAAGCTGCTTTTTTTCGGAATTCCGTCCTGAGACATATTCCGGTTTCCAATCAGAAGAACATCTTGCTTTTCCTGAAGCAGAGCCTCTACGAATACAGGAATATCATCCGGATAATGCTGCCCGTCCGAATCAATGGTGACGGCATAATGATAACCCAGCTCTTTAGCCTTTCTGAAGCCCGTTTTCAGCCCGTTTCCTTTTCCTTTGTTCTCAGGCAGGGAAATAACCGCTATCTGAGGGTATTGAGTCAATATTTCCGGAGTGGAATCTGTAGAGCCGTCATTGATTACAATAATGCTTTCGGTGTAGTCCAGAACACCGTCTATCACTCTTTTCAGAGTTCTTTCATTATTGTAGGTCGGTATTAAAATGCAGATCTTCTTTTCAGAAATTGCATTTTGTACTTCAGGAAGGGTCATTGTTTTATTTTATAGTCGCTCTTTCGGTATCTGTAAAGGATTTGGACTGTGTTACAAATTTTTTCACATAACTTTTCATGGCCGCATTCTGCTTGCTGTAGTTATTGATAAGAAATACCTTGTCATCTTTCATGCTGCCTCTGTAACCTACTATTTTCGGAATATTTTCCTGAACACTCAGCCTGATCAGGCGCAGTTCTATATTATTCGGATTATTTTTGATAATGCTTTCAAGGCTGGTGGCTCCGTTTTTTACCAGTGCTTTTCTGTTCTTCTTTGCAAACTTGGCCTCCATAATCTGGGCTGCGGCTTTATAACCGCCGGTCACAGCATCAGAACCGGATTGCTTTTCAGCAAGATTAATGAATGCTTCCGTATTGGCATTAGAAAGATTGGATTTTGCATAGCTGTTTCTCAGAGCCTCCAGATCAGTCTGGAAGAAAAAAATAAAGGCTGTTATGAAGGATAAAAGAAGTTTCATTATAGTATTTTTTTATAGCTTACAGACATTTTTAATGCAATAGTCTCGCCAAAAGAAGTTATATTTTTTACTTTAACATCTTCTTCATTTTCAGTAATATCCAGCTGGAGCTTCAGATCCGGCGTTTCAAAAGGATTGATAATGGCCATAAACTTTACATTTGAAGCTGTTTTCAGAAATAATTTTGAACCGGTGAATTCCTCCGTCAGCTCCTTTACGATCTGCATCATACAGACACCCGGCGTCACAGGATTCCCGGGAAAATGGCCTTTAAAAATATCATGGTCCTTATTCAGACGGATATTGGCAATGAAACTTCCATTTTCTGTTTTTTCGTGTGATTCTAAAGTATAAAAGTCTGTAAGAATAGTCTGCATAAAATTATTTTTTCATGTTAAAAGTATAATAAAGCCCTGTCTGGAAAACAACATTAGAGTGGTCTCTGTTGTAGCTGTCCACCGGTATAAAACCCTTTTTTACTCTCGCCTCTATACCGAAGTTTTTAGTAATATCGTACCCCAAACCGGCAGTAATTCCCAAATCGACCTCATTTTGAGGGTCAAAATTCTTTTTGTCTACAACGAATTCCAAGGTCGGCCCGACATGTACATTGAACTGGTTGAAATAGAATTTATTGATAAGCTGTAATCCCAGATAAGATACGGAAAGTGTTTTCCCGTCCCAGTTATTTACATTTGTGTTTATTTTCGCTCCCTGTCTGGAATAGTTGATTTCCGGCTGCAAAGCATAAAATTTTGCAAAGCGGATATTTCCTGTAAAGCCGATATAAAAATCTGTTTTGGTTTTATAATCCAGATAAGGCTCCTCAGCGTTGGGAAATTCTTCCAGATAGTAGTAATTAAATTCTTCACTGTTCGAAAAATGAGAGAAATTGGCACCCGCTCTGATTCCCGGAGTAAAAGTTACCTGCGCAAAAGACAGGGTTGAAATAGTGGCGGCGACTAAAAAAAGAAGCTTTTTCATGTTAATTCTGTTCAGTTTCGGTTATTTGAAATAGTTTTATATTGATCTTAAAATCCTTATGCTGCAGGCTTAAGCTATCCGCGAAGATATGTTTTTTTGCCTCAAAAGTAAAATCGATTTTTTCCTTGTTGTTTCTGGTGTAAATGATGTTCTTCAGCAGTCCGTTTTCCTTATTGAAGAAAAGATAATAGGCCTTGTTATCCGCTTTTGACAGATAGATTTTAAAGCGGTCATTCTCAAAAGATTCGTTCACAGGATATTGCTTTTTCAGCAGTTCCCGGAAGTCGTCCCTTAAAAAATTAATGACGATCTTTTTATCCATGTCCGGAAGGACATAATTCAGCTTAAAATTATTCTCAGAAATCTCGAAATCAATTAATTTATTTCCAAAATCTGAGGTCATGGCCACACGGTGAGTATTTTCATTCAGCTTTTTGATGATCAGAATTCCGCTTACGTGATTTTTATAAATATCCATCTGGCATTTATAGACATAGTCTTCACCGGAAGAAAAGTATAAATTTTCAACCGTTTTTTCAGAACTCTGAACCGTTTTTGCGTCTGTAAGCTGATAGCTTTTGCAGGAAACAAACAGCAAAACAAACAGACTATAAGCTAAACTCTGAAGCTGCAATCGCCGCATTGATCTTGGTATTTTTGAAAACAATATTGGTGGTATCTCCTGAAGCTTCCGTCATATTCACCTGCGAAACGGTAGACTGATTTTTAGGAAAATGCAGTTCGATCTGTTTGATATATTTCAGCAGCTGAGCAGATTTCGGGGTGAATCTGGCCACATTGGAGTTCCCGTTTTTATAGTAGGAAACGGTAAATTCAGGGTCACTGAACATTTTCCCGTTCGAGCTACCCACGATCAGCTTATTGATCTTCTCAAATGTTTTACTTTTGGCATCAACAGATGATTTCTTCCCCTGATCGTTAATGAAGATTTTATTGTCTTTAAAAACAATGCTGTACTGGTAAGGTTTTGTATATTTCCAGCTCAGCATATTCGGAGTTTTCAATGACATTTTACCGTAGGTAACGATGTTTTTATCCAGAAAATCCATTTTTTTGGTCTGGGTAAAATCGCTTTGCAGGGTTTTGATTTCCTGGGTTTCAGAAGATACTTTCGTCACAAATGCTTTGGCTTCAGCCCCTGACATTGCCGTCATCTGGGCAGAAATAAAGCCGGAAACTAATAAAAATGCTCCGAAAGCAATATTTTTAATCATTTTTCTTTGATTTTGTAATTGAATCGACCGTAAACGCCGAATATTTTTTATTCTTCAAAAATAACAATAAATCTGCCAATACATTGTAAGTCTTTTCAGAAGTATCGTGAAGCAGGATAATGCTTCCTCTCTTCAGACCTTTTGTTATTCTTTTATAAATCTTGTTTTCATCGTCTGTCACCGTATCCAGGGAACGGACATTCCATCCGATGCTTTTTTTATGAGTCTTTTTAATAGCTTTCGCGATACTCGGGTTTGTAACCCCGAAAGGAGGCCGATACAGATTTGTTTTGATATGGCCAACTTTTAATATTACTTCGTCACATTTTTCAATTTCCGCAGTCATTTTTGAAACAGATAAAAACCCGGTCTTGTTTGAGTGTGAAAAAGTATGATTTCCGATCGTATGACCTTCAGCAATAATCCTCTGAAAGGTTTCGGGATACTTCTCAATCTGTTTTCCGATGCAGAAAAAGGTGGCTTTTACCTGATGTTCTTTAAGCAGATCCAAAAATTGAGGGGTAAATTCAGTCGGTCCGTCATCAAAAGTCAGTGCAACTTCGTTTATTTTCGTTCTTTTATGAGTAATGCTGTTGACAAAATATCCCAGTTGTATATCAAAGGATCCCCACACCACAACGAAACAAAAGGCCAGGAAACAAGCGATATAAACCCAGAAACTTCCATGGAATGCATAAATGAATGCATTGCAGAAAAGATAAAATAAAATAAATGGATAATGCTTCATCTGCTGTTATTTTGAATTTTTACTTTTTTGGGTAGATAAGCAATTGGCAACATCTTTATTGACACTTCCGTCTTAAGCTCTTTCCAGGAGCATAAGACTATGATCGCTTCCTGCCAGATGATTATAAAGAAGAATATTTTTAATCTCGTTTTTTCTCTCTGAATTAATCATCATAACGTCTGGAATCTGCTGATTTTTCAGGATATGACAAGCCATAAACGTTGAGAAACTGCTCGATGTATTAAATTCACCACTTAAATGTTTATAATACAGCAAAGCCGAATTTTGAAATGAATCCATTGCTTTCGTATAGTAAATATCAGATTTTGCATCCCCGCTGAACCCTAAAATTACAACATCAATATCTTCATTGTTCAAATTATTATTAGCGAGAAAATCTACCAGGAACATTTGCAATTCTTCCGGATTCACTCTGTTGCTGATCTGGATATTTTTAAGTTTAGCATAAGAATGCTCAGTTTTATCTTTTCCCAAAACAAAGAAACCGGCTCCTTCGCCCCAGATCACTCCATCCGTCTCCGAATGTAAATAATCGGCAGGAAGATCCTCTTCTTTTTTAATGGTATTGTTAAGACAGTAAAGCTCCATGGTTCTGTTAGTCTGTTCATCGGCAGCCCCTACGAGAACATTTTTAGCTTCTCCGTCGTTGATCTGAAGCTGGGCATCCAGGAATGAAAATTCCAAAGATGAAGAGGTATTGACATACGTAAAATTGTACGCATGGCATTGAATTCCGAGCGCAATTTGCCCTGCAACGGTATTGTGAGTCGACTGAATAAAAAAGGTCGGAGTCAGAAATTCCTCGTTGTTATCGATCACGTTTTTCAGAAACTTTTCAGAATCCTGTGAACATCCCATTCCGGTTCCTACAATAATAGCATCCGGTTTCTCTATTCCAGCTTCTTTTAAAGCATGGTGTGAAGCTACGGAACTCATTTTTACAGTCTTAGACATTCTCCTGATCATTGCAGGCGGAATAAATTCTTTATAATTAGGCTCTACAGCTTTTAAAATCTGAACAGACTGCTCAGGCGTAAGATCCTGTACGAAATTCTCTTTTAAAGTGTCCTGTACGGAGATGCAGGATGCACTGTTGATGTATACTGCGCTCATGATTTTGAGAAAATTAAGGTAGAACAGTTGCCGCCGAACCCGAATGAATTGGAAAGAACATGGTTGATGCTTTTCTCCTTCAGCCCGGTAACCGGGGTTAAATCAAATTCTGCCATTTTCGTTTTGAAATTCAGGTTGGGGAAAATAACACTGTGCTGCATCGCCAGGATTGAAAATACAGCTTCAATTCCTGCCGCCGCCGCCAGGGTATGCCCTGTAAAAGCTTTGGTAGAACTGAATTCAGGGACCTGCCCTTCACCGAAGATACGGATCATGGCAATTCCTTCCGACAAGTCGTTATTAGGAGTAGCTGTTCCGTGAACATTGATATAACCGATGTCTTCTTTTGCCAATCCTGATACTTTCAATGCTTTTTCCATGGCTAAAAAAGCACCCTGCCCGTTTTCTGAAGATGCCGTCTGGTGGTGGGCATCATTAGCATTCCCATAACCGGAAAGATAGGCCAGTACTTTCTTGTTTTCTTTTTTTACCACCTCATCAGATTCCAGAATGATAAATGCGGCTGCTTCTCCCAGATTCAGGCCTTTTCTGTCGTTATCGAAAGGAGTATTGTAGGAATCTGTAAGGATCATCAGTGTATTGAATCCGTTCAAAGTAAATTTTGAAAGGGAATCCGTTCCGCCAACGATTACACGGTCCAAAACGCCGTTTTTGATCAGTTTGGCCCCCATCATGATGGCATTGGCTGCTGAAGAGCAGGCTGTACTGATGGTGGAAACCATACCTTTTAAGCCAAGATAGTCGGCGATGGCCAATGATGAGTTTCCTGCATCATGGGCATCGATGTATTTTTGTTTTTCAGGAAAGTCTTCGTAAGAGTAGAAATATTTTTCCGTGATATCCATTCCCGCTACGCTGGTAGAGGATATCAGGCCGGTTCTGTATTCGTTGATATCAGAAATTCCGGCAGATTCTACGGCTTCTTTTGCTGCAACCATCCCTAATAAAGATGTCCTTGTTACATTGTTGTCTTCAGGTAACTGAAGTTTCTGTACAAGTTCTTCATTAGACCATTTTATCTCACCTGTTTTTATAGTTCCGGCATGGCGTGTTTCAAACATTTCAATGTCTGAAATTCCATGTTTTCCGGATTTTAACGAAATAAAATTTTCCTCCACATTGTTTCCAACGGAGGAAATGATGCCCATTCCTGTTATGGCAATTTTTCGGCTCATTTTATTTTATAATGTAATAATGTATCAATCTACCAGGGTGACAATTATTGGCAAACTGGTAGATTGATACATTGCTAGATTGAATAAATTATTTTGTTCTGTTTTCTTCAATGAACGTAGCCATTGTATCTATGGACTGGAAAATTTCCTTTCCTTTTTTAGGATCGGCCAATTTGATTCCATAGTCTTTATCAAGAAGAACAATAAGCTCAAGAGCGTCGATAGAATCAAGACCCAATCCGCCTCCGAATAACGGGTCAGTATCTTTAATTTCTTCTACAGAAACGTCTTCAAGGTTTAGTACTTCAATAATTTTGTGCTTCAATTCTGTTTTTAAGTTTTCCATAAGATAGATTAAATAGTGTATCAATGTATTTAATGTACCAGTGTAACAATGTATGAGTGTATTCATTTTGATCTTTAGAATTGTTACATTGCTAGACTATTATATTGCTACATTGTTATTTTGTTTTTATTTTATAAGGTCAGCAAATATACAAAAGCTTTATAATTTTCCTGATAAAGTTCTGTCCAGCCGCAGAGAACTTTATCTGCTTTTCCGGACAGCAGGATCTGCTCTGCATAATTGTTTAAAAATTTCTCGTCAAATTCATCCAGTACGAAAAAAGCATTTTCCGTCTGCATTTTATGTTTAATACTGATTTCACCTACACAGATGTTGGGCAGAGTATAGACAAATACAGCCGGACTGGGGAAATAATTTTCCTGTGAGTTGATACTTTCCTGGTATTTAAAATCCGTATCCAGACTTGATGATCTGTTGGCAAGAACCAATGCCGTTCTGCTGTGGTCTTCATCTTTTAAAATCATTTCAGCAGCGAGAAAAGCCAGTTTGCTCAGGTTATCCATCTTGTGAAATTTGGGATAATTGAGCTCTAAACTTTTATATGCTTCTTTTGCAAAGTCATGAAATGTCTCTGTCTGATTTTCAAAAACAGGGTTTCCGTTGACGGTTATTTTTGAATGTTCTATGGTACAGCTGTCAGTTTTTTTCATCACTTTTATTTTTAACATTTTTCCAAAACAACCGCAGCATTGCATCCGCCAAAGCCTGAAGCTGTTTTTAAAATATACTGAACCGTTGCGGGCTGGTTTTCTCTGATGATGTTTAAAGGCTGGGAAACTCCTGTTTCTTCAAAGTTTTTAGAAGGAATAAGCATTCCGTGACGGGCACTTTCCATAGAAATAATACTTTCCAAAAGTCCTGATGCTCCGAGACAGTGTCCGTAATACCCTTTCATGCTGTTTAATGGAGCGTTTTGAAGTTCCATTCTGTTGAAGGCAATTGCTTCCATTTCATCATTGTACAAGGTGGCAGTTCCGTGTGCCGAAATAAAATGGATCTGTTCAGAGCTTACATTGGCTTCTGCCATTGCATTTCTGACGCTGGCATAGAGTCCGTCTCCCGTTCTGGACGGTCCGGAAATATGGTTGGCATCATTCACTGCAGAATCTCCCAGTATTTTAAACCTAAATTTTTCGTTTTCGCTCAATTCAGAAGTAATATACACAGCAGCAGCAGCCTCACCGATATTGATTCCGTTCCTGGTTTTGTCATAAGGCTTGCAAGGTTCCGTTCCGATAGCCTGAAAAGAATTGAATCCCGAGATGACAAATTCTGAAACCTCATCACCGGCAATTACGAAAGCGTTTTTATATTTTCCGGCCCGGATCATGTTTTTGGCAACAGCAATAGCCATTACTCCTGAAACACAGGCATTGGAAACCACGATTGGTTTTGTTTTAAACCCGAAATAATCTGCAATTTTCTGTGCTAATTTTGATAAATAGACTCCTTCCGGTAATTCAGCCTGATTTTTTAATAAGCTGATATTGCCTTTGGTTGTAGATAGGATGAAAGCTGTGTCTTCCGAGATTTCATGCTTTTCAACCAATGGTTTAAGGCTTAGAAGAAACATTTTTTCCAGCCTTGTAAAATCCGGGCGGTCAAAATTGCTTCTAAATTCTTCTTCAAGTTTTTCCGTATCAATGACAGAAGCATAAAAAGCTTCCTGGTTTTCTATCAATTTATGGAGTGCTACGCCTGATTTTCCTTCCAAGAGACCTTTCCAGTTGGAAGTTACATCAAATCCTAAAGGGGTGACGCAGTTATAGTCTGTAATGTAAATTTCTTTCTTCATTATAATCCCATTTTATCTTTCCATGCCTGAAAAAACTCAGGATTATAAAGGCATAAGCTTCCGTTACTGTCTAAGAAAACCTGAATGGTTTCTCCGCGGCACACAAGTTTGTTGTCCTGGTTGAACAGCTCATAGGTATATATGAGTTTTGCGGAAACTGAATTCACGAAAGTGGTTACAATGTTGAACGTTTCCCCATATTTTAAAGGAAGAAAATGCTCACAGGTACTTTTTACGATAGGGGTAACATAGCCTTCTCTCTGAATATCAAGATAGGTCAGGCCGTGCTCTCTTCCGAAAGCTTCTCTTCCATCTTCAAAATAGACGATATAATGTCCGTGCCAGACAATTCCCAGCGGATCTGTCTCGTTGAACCTTACTCTTACTTCTTCGGTACAGGTTAATGTGTTTTCTTTAGACTGCATTTTGTTTTCTTTCGTAAAAAATAGAAATAGCTACCATGGCAATATAGAACGCAAACAATAATGCGAGTTCTTTGGCAATTCCTGCGATACCGCTGTTTCTTAAAATAATATCATAATAAGCATTCAGTCCCCAGTTCATGGGGGAAAACTTGGCTACGGTCTGCATGAATTCGGGCATTAAGAATACGGGAACCCATATTCCTCCGATAGCGGCCAAAACTACTACAGAGGTAGCTCCAAAAGGAGCAGACTGTTCCTGTGTATCTGCAATGGTTCCCAATAAAACTCCAAACCCAATTGCGGCCAAGCCCGAAAACAAGGTTACTACAATAAGCTGGAACATTTTTCCCGAAACATCAAATGCCGGCAGATCCATATACGGGAAAAGATAAATCCCCACGGCTACCATCAGTAAGAACTGGATGATACAGATAATAAGGTAAGTGAATGTTTTTCCTAAAATATGGACAAAATAAGGGGTCGGACTGATCCTCGCTCTTACGCTTGTGCCCTGGCTTTTTTCTTTAACAAGATTGATAGACAAAGGAACTACAATGAAAAAGATGGCAAAAAGGGTCCATGCAGGAACGTTATGCTGAACGGAGTTCGGCATAACATCCATCGCTCCTTTTTTCGGGGTGATCTCTTTGAAGCTGATCAGGCTTTTGTTTTCATCGAGGTTTTCTTCTGTTCCCAGCTGATCCTGGAATGCTTTGTAGATTTTTTTATTTTCGATCTCGAAAACCATTTTATTCACGGAATTCATGACCGAGTTTTTGAATCCGGCATTGGTGGCCGGGTCAAAATACAGATGAATTTCTTTCGCTTTAGGTGCTGTTTTTTTTACGGCAGCAGAATTGCCCTCCAATCCAAACGAACTTACGATCGTCTGCACTTTGGAATCAATATTTAAATTTAAATCTTTCGTTAAATTTTCAGGAATGACGATGGCCATCTGGTAATCTCCGGAAAATACGGCTTCCTGGGCTGATTTTTCAGTGTAATTCGTCAGCAGCTGGAATGTTTTGCTGGTTTCCAGTTCCTGTTTTATATTTTTTGAAACTTCAGACTTGTCATTGTCAATGAAAATAATCGGGATCTTTGAACCTTCGAGGTTTTTGAAGGTAGAATCCTGAATTAAAGTAATCGTTACAATTAAAAGTAACGGCATGACGAAAATAATGACAATTCCCCCTATATCTCTCTTCAGAAGAAGGATTTCTTTCACGAAGCTTCTCCACAGTTTATACAACAACATCTCTTAATTCTTTTCCTGTTAATGAAATGAAAACATCTTCCAAGTTTTCAGCGTTTGTGATCTGTGCCACAAGTTCTTCCGGTGTTCCTACTGCGTGGATTCTTCCCCGGTCGATAATGGCGATCTTTGTACAGAACTCTTCCGCCTCGGAAAGGTGGTGGGAGGTGTAAATGATACACGTTCCGTTTTTATTAAGTTCCTGGAGGAAGTCGATGATTACTTTTTTGGACTGAACGTCAACTCCTACGGTCGGCTCATCCAGAAACAATACTTTCGGATTGTGAAGCGTTCCCGCGATAAGGTTGCAGCGGCGTTTCATTCCTCCGGAGAATTGCTCTACTTTTTTGTCTGCAAACTTTGAAAGTCCCATAATCTCTAAAGACTGGTCGATCACTCTTTTAAGCTCTTTATGCTTTAAACCGTACAGGCTTCCGTAAAACATTAAGTTTTCTTTAGCGGTAAGGGTAGGATAGAGCGCATATTCCTGAGGGACAATTCCGATGATCTGTTTGATCCTGAAGCTGTCCTTCTGGGGCGACAATCCATTGATCGTAAATTGCCCTGAAGTCGGTTTGATTAATCCGGAAAGCATAGAGATCAAAGTGGTTTTTCCGGCTCCGTTCGGACCAAGGATTCCATAGATCTCATTTTTCTCTATATTCAGCGAGATATCGTTGACAGAAAACTCTTCGGAGTTTTTGTACTTTTTATACAGATTTTTAATCTCAATCATATTCTCTGCCATATCAGATCGCTTTTTTCAGTTTTTTATAGAAAGCTTCTTCCAGATCAGCAATATGAAGCATGGATTTTGAAAGGGTGTTGTAGATATCGCTTTTCGAGTTTCTGTTTTTGTAAACGCGGGCAATATCCACGGCAAAGTCTCTCCACAGGTCACCGATGGCAGTAATCTCTTTGGATAGTTCTTTTAACTCATCATTTTTAAGAATAACTGCGGCTTCCTGAAGAAATGCGCCATAAATAAACCTGAAACCGCCTCCTCCGGTACCTATTTCTTCCTGCATTCTGATCAGTTGTCCCAGATAATGGTTGGTGACTTTAGTGCCTTTCTTTTCAGCCCATTTGGGGATGCTTTTGGCGACCCATCTCATGGCTTTTACACCAATAATAGGAACCGGTGCGAGCATGTTTTTGCAGGTATCTTTAATTCCTTTTTTTATGGCTTCTTCAATATTCACATTTTCAGGAATATGGGTAGGGTAGTACATATGTCCTTTGGGAGGCAGTGCGCCTTTGGCGTATCTTACCTTTTCCAGTTCTGCTTCGGTAAGGGATGTTGTGTAGTCCATTACCGGATCGCTGATCAGGAATTTTCCGTCTTCTTTTCCGTATACCACCAGATTGTGGGCATTGAAATGGAATTTATATTCTTCAGGAAAATAGGTAAGGTTGAAAACGCCCACCTGAAGCCCTGTCGGTATATTCTGGTTTAAATTTCGTTCTAAAGCAGACTGTGCCTCTTTAGGATTGGAGAATTTTTCTCTTTTGATTTTAATTCCCAATCTTTTTGCTGCTTTACTGAAAATAGCTCCGGGCATCGGGCGGTAGCTGAATCCCGGGGCGAAGTTTACTTTCAAAAATGGCAGATAGACAAAAAACAGTCCGGAACCGATCCCGAAGATCATAGGTTCGCTGAGTTTTAAGCCTTTATTGAGTAACAGATTGGAGGCAACACCGTTTTCGCAATGTGCGGTCTGATGGTGTTCAAAGTTAAGTTTCATTTGCTGCTTTTATCTTTTTCATTGCTGAAATGAGGTTGTACATAGGCTTGTGCTTCATTCCAGTATTATTTTCCGTCAAAGTTCCTTAGTTCATCCACTGAAATACCGAATGCATCGGCATATTTTTTCAGTAAAGATTCGTTTAGTGTTTTAAATACTTTTGGTTTTGCGTGTCTTTTTACTCTCCACTGCCACATTCCGACATAAGAAGAGAGAACACCCAGATCCATTTTATTCAGTTCCATGAAATAGATAATAGGACTCACTATATTATTGGCCACATTCTGCCTGGCTTCTTCAATTCTTTCATGGATCAGCTCCATAGATTCTTCCAGAGCTGCTTTTTTAGCTTCCCAGCCGATACTGTTGGCTGTCGTGTAATTGTCATTTTCGTCCGTCACATACAAGACTTCGGTCATGTTTGCTGACTTCAGATTGCTTTCGTCCTGGGGCAGGTCTTGTTTTTTCATGTAAACAGTATTATTTTTTTACTTTAAGATGAAAAACCGTTCACCTTTTTAATTCTTTTTAATCAGTTGGCTAAAATAGTGAAAATACATTATATGTAAATCATATTAATTATAATACCAGAAACAGAGCTGTTAAGGGATAAATTGAAATTTTAATCTGAAATCAGAATCCGCAGTTTATTGTAACAAGTGCATGCAGAATGTATACTTATAAGGTTCTACGAAATTTGGATTAAAATAAATAAGACTTATGAAGAAATTTTTTATTTCTGTATCGCTTTTCTGCATGCTGCATGCAATGGCACAGAAGTTTGATACTCAGAAGGTGACGGACAGTCAGGGGTATACTTATGAAACCGTGAAAAATGACCAGTCCGGGGTAAGGGTTTATACTCTGAAAAACGGATTGAAAGTTTACCTTGCGAAAAATGATGATGCGCCAAGAATCCAGACCTATATTCCTGTAAGAACGGGATCGAATAATGATCCGGGTGACAATACAGGTTTGGCCCACTATCTGGAGCATATGGTTTTCAAAGGAACCTCACATCTGGGAACACAGGACTGGGCAAAGGAAAAGGTTCTCCTTCAGCAGATCTCTGATCTTTACGAGCAGCACAAAGCTGAAAAGGATCCTGAAAAGAAAAAACTGCTCTATAAAAGAATAGATGAGGTTTCTCAGGAAGCTTCTAAATATGCAATTGCCAATGAATATGACAAGGCGATCTCATCATTGGGAGCAACGGGAACGAATGCGCACACATGGCTGGACGAAACGGTTTATAAAAACAATATTCCTTCTAACGAGCTGGAAAAATGGCTGAAAGTAGAAAAAGAACGTTTTTCTGAACTGGTACTCCGCCTTTTCCATACGGAATTAGAAGCTGTGTACGAGGAATATAACAGAGCGCAGGATAATGACGGCCGTCTCGTGAATTATGCGATGATGGAAGCTCTTTTCCCAAAGCATCCGAACGGGCAGCAGACCACCATCGGAACTTCGGAACACCTGAAGAGTCCTTCAATGGTTGCTATTCATAAGTATTTCGACACGTATTATGTACCTAATAATATGGCTGTTGTTTTGGTGGGTGATCTGGATTTTGATAAAACCATTAAAATGGTGGATCAGTATTTTGGAACTTTCAAATACAAAGAGCTGCCGATGAAAAAAATGGTATCGGAACAGCCAATGGAAAGCATTGTGACGAGGACGGTAAAAAGCCCGAGCATACCGAGAATGACCCTGGCCTGGAGATCGGATTCCAATGGAACCCAGAATGCAAGACTGGCGGATGTGGTTGCGGAAATTTTAAGCAACAGAGGTGATGCGGGACTTATTGATCTCAATATGAATCAAACGCAGAAAGTATTAGGTGCAGGGGCTTACGAATCGGCTTTTAAAACGTATGGTGCTTTTACCATGTCTGTAACTCCGAAAGACGGGCAAAGCTCTGATGATGCTAAAAAGTTATTGTTAGATCAGTTGGATTTGGTGAAAAAAGGTCAGTTCCCGGACTGGATGCTTAAAGCGATCGTTAATGATAAGAAAGTACAGCGTATGAAGTCGTGGGAAACTGCAGACGGGCTGGCGACTACCCTGTATGATACCTATATTAACGAGAAAACATGGCAGGAGGAGCTGGATGATATCAACCAATATGAAAAAATTACAAAGGCAGATGTTGTAAAGTTTGCGAATGAATTTTTCAAAGATAATTATGTAGTAGTGTATAAAGAGAAGGGGGTGAATGATAAACTGGTTCGTGTACAGAATCCCGGAATTACTCCTATTAAACTTAACAGAGAAGCTCAGTCTTCTTTCCTTAAAGATATTCTAAGCAATAAAATATCTGAGATCAAGCCGGAATTTATAGACTATAAAGCGGCGATCCAGACTTCTCAGATCAAAGATAAGAAAGTAAGCTTTGTGAAGAATAAGTATAATGACGTTGCTCAGATCAGCTATATTTTCCCTTTCGGAACAGATAATGATAAGGAACTTCAGATCGCGATAACTCTTTTTGAATATCTTGGAACGGATAAATATACTCCGGAACAGCTGAAAGGTGAATTCTATAAGCTGGGAATCACTTACAGCTTCAGAACTTCCAATGACCAGATTTTTATCACATTAAGCGGATTGGAAAGCAATATGAAAAAAGGCGTGGAGCTGATGAATCACTGGCTGACGAATGTAAAAACAGATAAGGATATTTACAGCAAGACCGTAAAAACGATTTTAGAGTCCAGAGATGCTGCTAAAAAAGATAAGACAAGAATCATGGCCGCTCTTACGAACTATGCTAAATATGGAAGGAATTCCAGAATGACGGATATCGTGTCTAAGGAACGTCTTGAAGGTATTGATGCTGTGGAGCTTATCAGGAAGATCAAAGCCCTGAACCAATCTCCATATGAGATATTGCTTTACGGGCAGGATCAGTCAGGTTTAGAGAAAGCGGTTAAACCTTATATCGCAGCAGCAACCCTTCAGCCGGCAAAAGCCAAAGATTACCCTGAACCTGCTGCAGAAGGAAAAGTATACTTTACAAACTACGACATGGTTCAGATGGAAATGTCTAAAGTAGCAAAAGGAAATGAGGTGAATTTAAGCAACTTCGGAAAAGCGAATGTTTTCAACGAATATTTCGGAAGAGGCCTGTCTTCTATCGTTTTCCAGGAAATAAGAGAAAGTAAGTCGCTGGCTTATTCTGCGTATGTTTCTTATGCCAATGCCACTGAAAAAGGACATGCGAATTATATCACAAACTATATCGGAACTCAGGCTAATAAACTGCCGTTAGCTGTAAGTGCTATGAATGATCTTATGGCATCGCTGCCACAGATTCCAGCGCAGTTCGAGAACTCAAAAGGTTCCGCGCTTAAGCAGATCGCATCTAACAGAATCAACAGAACGAATATTTTCTTTAACCAGATGGCACTGAAAAAGCTGGGGGTAGACTATGATATCAGAAAAGATATTTATTCTGAAATTCAGGGACTAACATTGCTGCAGCTAACCAGTTTCTATGATACCGAGATCAAGACTGTACAATACAATACGGCCATTATCGGTAAAAAGGAAAACCTTAATATGGAATCCATCAATAAAATGGGAACATTCCAGGAAGTTTCCCTTGAAGAGATCTTTGGGTACTAACCTTTATGATACCAATTTTTTTAGCGGGGCAGCAATGCTCCGCTTTTTTGTTTTAAACATTTGATTTTTAAAAGGAAAGCTTATTTTCTTTGTCTGTAATTCAGCTTTACCAGCAGATACACTTCCTGTTTCTCCAGATCATTGCACCAGGTACGCTGTGAAACAAGAGCATCGTTGTACAGATCAAGATCTTCCATATTACTGTAGTATTCTATTCTTTCGGAAGTCTGGTATTTGAAAAATGAAAGAAGATTCACTTCATCACCAATTTGTGGGGCGACCGGAAACTCAACAGAATTTTCAAACTCGAATTCAACATTATCTGAATAGAACCTTACTTTTACACCCATTATTTTATTTTCATCAAAGGTATCGAAAAATAGGGGTTATAAAATATTTAGTATCATGCTTAACCTGAATTTAGGCTAAAAATGGTTGGAAGAGGGAAGCTGGAGGATAGTAGTTACTGTTGTTTAAATTAAAAATCAACAGAGTGACGTATAAATCTTTGTTTATCATTGCTTATTTTAATCCTTATCCCGATTTCAGATTATTTAAAATCTCATACATAAAAAAACCAACCTGAATAAAGGTTGGCCTGATATTTTAAATAAATGATTCTTAAGATTTCACTTCCTGTATAAAGAGATTGATCTCTGCCCTGATCAGCAGCTCATCATTATTAAAGGTCTCACAGAAAATAGTACAGATATTTTCATATTGTGAGATCAGTGATGCTTTTGAAATGATCTTGTCGCCCGTCTTTGGGAGAGCAAACAATTCGATCTTTTTGATGTTGGTAATAAAGCCGATTACTTTGGTATCTGCTTCAGGATTTTCAAAGAAGCTCTGTCCGAGAATTGATGAACAGGTCTGGGCCAGATTTTCAATCAGGCCGGCTTCTACAAATTCACCGTTGTAGACAAAAATATTATCTTCTTTTATTTCAAAGGAAGTCACAACTTTTTCTTTGGTCAATTCCAGGATATACTCTGCCATCAGCATCGGTTCGCGGTGCGGCAGAAAGTTGTGTATATTGACGAGATTTTCTTCCTTGATTTCCATTACATTTATTTTACAGCAGTTTTCATTTGGGATTTTGCAATGATCACACCATTCAGCTTCGTGACAATATCTACCAGGGTTACTCCCATCACTTCATTAAGGATTGTAACCTCCGATGTCAGGTGGTCTCCTGTCTTGGGCAGGACTTCTGCCTCAAAAGATTTAATGGCCCCGATATATCCAGTAGGCGCGTCTTTTCCTAAAAGATAATACTTGTAGCCTGTATGCAGGGCAACACTCTGTGCCTGGTGCTCAATAAGGCCTGAAGCCTGAAAAGTTCCATCCTGAATAAAAATATTACCGTCTTTGATTTCAAATCCGGACACAAGATTTTCATCAGTGTATTCCATAAGCTCATGAACCATGACAAACGGAAAACGCTGTGGAATGAGGCTTCCCACAAAATCTTGATCGGATGTTGGCAGTTGGTGTTTCATTAGCAAACCGTTAATAAGGCACAAGAGTAGGCAAATCTTCCGCTTTCGGGAACACAAAGCAATACTTTTTCCCCTTTTTTCAGCGTTCCGGAATTCATTAATTCTTCCAGTGCGACGAATATAGATCCCGCTCCGATGTTTCCGATATCAGAAAGGTTATAGAACCATTTTTCGGCAGGGAAATCCATGCCTTTTTTGGCGAACTCGTCTTTTAAGCCGTCTTTAAAGTAGCCTGAAGAAATATGCGCCAGAACATGGTCTATCTTTTCAGGATCCAGATTATGCTTGTCAAAAGAAGATCTTAAGCTTTCTGCACCTTTTACAAGGATATATTTGTCCAGGATCTTGGTGTCCTGTTTTATAGCGAAAATAGACTGTTTCAGCCATTCATCAGATGGATAGTCTGCCCATGATTTAAGGCTTCCGTCCTCCTGCTTGTCACATCCTGCGTACATACAGGCTTCGATTTCGTGGGCGTAAGAATAAAAATCAATGAATTCTATTTTTAAAGAAATCCCTGTTTCTCTGGGTTTATTTTCAAGAAGGAATGCTCCTGCACCGTCAGAAAGCATCCATCTGAGGAATTCTCTTTTGAAGGCAACAATGGGTCTTTCTTCCAGTAATTTCAGGTTTTCCGCTTCATGATTGAATTTATCTGCAGTCATCCATGCGGACATTCTTTCAGAGCCTGCACATACAGCATTTTCCTGTACACCTGCTTTCACAGAAAGGAATCCGTAGTTCAGGGCATTCATCCCCGAGTTGCAGAGGCCGGTAGCGGTATTAATTTCAATAGATTTGCCGATATTCAGCTCACCATGAACCATAGAAGCATGCGAAGGCTGCATCTGGTCCGGAGAGGTTGTTCCTACAGACAGCAGGTTCATGTTTTCCTTTTTGAAATTCTCATCGAAAAGTCCTTCTACAGCTTTTGCTGTAAGCTGTGCATTGGTATGGGTAGGATTTCCTTCTTCGTCCAAAGCATAGTATCTTGTCGTGATCTTGTTGTTTCTTAAAATCAATGATTTTGCTTTAGAAGGAGCGCCATTTATCAGACCAAGATAAGTCTCCATTTCATCATTTGATACCGGGTTATTAGGTAAATATGTTGATGCTTTTGTTATAAATACGTCGTACATTCTATTTTAAATTAATTCCTTGTAAATATGTTTTTTGTTTTTGTCTTTTGGACCAAAATATAGGGGTTGTCAGTAAGTGTAAAACTAAGACGACAGGTGATATAATCCATATCGCAGCCATCAAATATACCTTAAAGAATTTTATCAGCAATGGCCGTTTCTCTTTTTTCTTAATAATGAGATTGGACCATATGGTGAAGATCTTGTTGCCTACTTTCTCTACTCTTACCAGAAAAGGGCGTATTTCTACGGCACCGTTCTGTACCAGATCAGGCTGAAGGACCGACAGGTTTCCGCTGCTGAAATGCTTTTCTATAATGTTGCCATACTTTACGGAACCCGAAATTTCTTCATCCGAAACGCCGGCGGCAGGAAGCATTCCTGATTTTTCTTTCTGTCCTGTGGTAAGCCAGCGTAAAATGGTCAGTACACTTGTATAATTGTCGTGCCTGTCTACCAAAGCAATATTTCCTGTCAGTTTTGCTCCCAGGTCTTTCAAATACACTTTCAGTTTCTCCTGGGAAAGCATCCACATGTTTCTGGTTCCGGAAATGGTAACCACATCCGTGTCTTTCATGATCCTTTCTGCAAAACCACTTTTTAAGAATGAAATAATTGGGATGGATGGTGTAAGGTACCATACCTGATATCCGAACAGGACGAGGTCGTACTTTTTATTCAGGATCTCATCCGAAGGAGGAAAGATCTCTTTGGGGATCTGAAGATAAGACTCGGGAAATGTATTGAAGAATACGTCACCGGGCCAGGGGAAAGGGAAATCTTCCTTCAGCCGGATATTATAATAGGTAACGTCATATTCTTCCTTCCTGGCTTCAAAAGGCTGGGCTATATTCCTCACAATATCCTCCAGTTGGCCGGTCTGCGAATAATAAATAATAAGTATATTTTTTTTCATTAATATTCTTTAGCGGTTACAAAAATATGCTTTTCATATTTATTTACTGTTTTTTGAATATTTTTATTGCTTCTGAATTGAATTCCTGGTGATAATCTGAACGATCCGGTGCTGAATGTGGTAGGTTCAGGAATATAATGGTTTCCGGAAGTTCCTTCAGTGTACTGATATCAAAATTCTGGTCTGAAACCAAAAGCACATCAATATTCTTATTGATTTCTGAAAAGGTGTTAATATAATTTAATTTTCTTCTTTTTACCAGATAAGTCTGCCTGGCCGTTTGTCTTCTTTCATCATTTTTTATGAACGAGAAAATTCTTCTTTCCGCATGGTAAAGAGTAAGTAGGATGTCCTTCTGTCCGAAATCATCTGCGATATGCAGAATAGATGCATCCTTCGGAATGTGTTTGTTCAGCTCAAAATAAACAGATTTGTTCGCATTAAAATCATCTTTGATTTCCCTGACCACTTCACTGTCTTTGTACAGATAGCTTAAGAATAATTTTTTCCTGAAATAATTTTCATCTTCCAGCTCATTCCGCAGCTCTGCAAACTTCTGTCTGAAGCTGGCATTGATCTTTTTTGTCCTTTCAGAATAGTTTTTCCCGAAGCTCAGATCATCTTTACTTATCCTTTCACCTACTTTTACGGTAATGCTTCCGTCATAGATAATGAAGTCTCCTTTCGGCAGCACCTCGGAATTTCCGTGGATGTACAGCGGGAGAATATCCAATCCGAACTGTTCTGCAAGATAGAATGCCCCTTTGTGGAATCTTTTGACATCATTGGTATAAGAACGTTCTGCTTCAGGGAAAACAACCAGCGAATAGCCCTGGTCAATTTTTTCTTTCAGTTTCTCTATCCCGTTCTCTATTCCCTGCGAAACCGGATAAAAGCCCAGTGCCTTTACCAGTTTTCCGAAAACAGGCGATTCATACACCCAGTCGTTGACCAGATATATAATTTTATGGGTAGCCATAGCGATGGCAAGTGTATCCAGGAAGGATGTGTGGTTGGCAATGATCACGGCCGGTTTGCTGAAATCTTCCGCCGGATTTTTTATCACCCTTTTTCTTACAAATGGACTGATGTGCAGTACGGATGTTAAGAACTTGGCTAAAATTAATTTAATAATATCTAATGTTTTCCCTTTTGATCTTTTGACGAATATACTTCCGATGAGTGAAAAAATAAATCCTCCCAGTCCATAGTAAAAAAATGATATGACGCATCTTAAGAACAGTCTGAAGGTAATAGGAGAAAGTCCTTTCTTTGCCCTGTTTGTGATCAGCAACCTGAACCAGAAGGGATATAATGTTGAAGTGATGATAATTACAGAGAACATCCCGATCAAAGCGACCAATGCCAATGAATGTAATGCCGGATGCCTGGCAAAAATAAGAGAGCCGATGGATAAAATGGTTGTAAAAACTGCAAGAATAATAGAAGTTCTATAAGTTGGAAGCTCGTTTTTCCCTGTTGTATGCTCCTTCTGCATCGCCTGTGTCAGGAAAATACTGAAATCATCCCCGACACCAAAAACCAATGTACAAACTACTGTACTGAAAATATTCAGCTCCAGGCCTAAGAAATAGAGAATTCCTGCTGTTACGATTCCCGTTAATACAATCGGAAACATCGTTAAAATGGTAAGCTCAAAATTTCTAAAGAAAACAATGATCGTCAGGACAATAGCCAGAAGAGAATAGTTGATCAGCGTGCTGAAATCTCTTTTCAGCAGTCCCAAAAAGTTTTCGTTCATTTGCTGGCGGTCAATGGCCAGGGCATCATGATTTTTTTCAACATCTTTTATGAAGGTGTTTCTTTTCTTTTCATCCAGTTTTACAACATTGGAAACCGTATAAAATCCGTTTTCATTGCTCAGGAATTCGGAAATCTGCAGAGCTTTTACTTTCTCATAGTCTTTGAGGCTTAAAGCTGTATAGTTCTTATTTAAAATTTCATTGAAATTGTCAAAAGCACTGCTGTTGAATCCAAATTGATTCCCGCTGTTCACCAGTTCCGAAACGGTGCGTGTTTTCTTATCCCCATCCCAGAATTTATTCCAGACATCAATCCTTTGCTTCTGATCTTTTTCAGAAAGAACAACGTTGCCCAGTGAATTGTAGCTCAGGATCTTTCCTTCCCGTTTTTCCTTCTCAAGAAATTGGCTCAGCCGGGTATTTCTTGTCAGGGCCTCTTCCTCAGAATCGCCGTAAGAAATGGTGTAAATGGATTTTGAAGTGATGTCAGAAAGCTTTTGAAGCTTTGCTTCGCTTATTTTTAACTCTTTCGGAATATAATTCAGGTCTCCGATATCTTCATTGAATCCCACATGTCTGAAGCCAAACAGGCAGGCAATAATAATGACGGAGCATCCTATAATCAGGGGTTTATTCTTCTCATAAGGATAAGAACCGATCCTGTCGATAAAATTAGTGCTGTGCTTATCCTCTTTCTGCTTGTGCTTATAAAGCTGGGGAACTATGATCAGTGCGGTAACGGAAGAGAAGATAACCGTAATCGCTGCAAAAAGGCCGAGATCTTTCAGGGCTTCAGAACGCACAAATACCAGGCATAAAAAAGAAACGGCAGTTGTGGCGCTGCTCAGTATGATGGGTTGTGTGATCTCTTTGTAAAGCTCTTCTATATTATTGTTATGCTTATAATGCGTAAGGATATGGAGCGCATAATCTATTGTGATTCCGATAAGAATGGCACCCACACTCAGAGAAATAGCCGAAATTTTGTCTTTGATAAAATAAAGGATCAGCAGGGCGAGCAATACCGAAAATACAGTTGGCAGAAATACAATGATGGGGGTAAAGAAATTCCTGAAATAATAGATCAGCAGGATCAGCAGAACAGTCATGGAGATCATTACCGTATTCTGGATGTCTTTTTTGATCTGTTGTGCATTCGCCACAGCAATCACCGGAGAGCCGAAATAGCTAAGTTCCGTTTTCCCTTTAAACTGCTTATTAATACCGTCTTTTATCCGGTTGAGGTCATTGATAAAAGCTTCATTGCTTTTGGTATCATTGCTTTTATTCTTAGGATCAATGAAAAGCAGCAGGTTTTTTCCATCCTTTGTGACGATATAGTTGTCTTCGAGCTTGAAATCTTTGCTGATCTTTAAAGCATTCAGTTTTTTAATTCCCAGATAAGTAATTCCCAGAGGATCTTTTTTGATAAACTCTTTCGTCACAAGACTGGTGGGCGAAACCAAAGAGACATAATTGTTCTCTACCTGTTTTGAAATGCTGTCTTTCTGGAGTTTCCGTTCAATTTCCCTGTAATCATTCTCATCGAGGAAAAGAGGCAGGTTCTGGCTTACAAAATCGAATGTTTCCGAGATCTCACTGTCATTCACCTTTCCCTGTACAGAGCCTATGTATTTTTTTAAAGGTTCAATTTTTTGCAGGAAATGATCCGCTGTTTCAGAAAGCTGGTAACTCTCTTCAGCAGATTTGTTTTCTATAATCACAATGATCTTGTCCGAAAAATTCAATTGCTTAAGAACTTTTGCTGTAAGATCAGACTTCTCGTTTTTAGGAATGATCTGGTTAATGTCCTCCTCAAAATTAATTTTTGAGGCAAAAAAGCCGCATATCACAGCTATTCCCAAAGCAAAAACTGCTGAAAGAATCCTGTTTTTGGAAATCCGGTAATATAAAAATATAAAAAAACGATGCATTAGATTATGAAATCAAGTCTGCAAATTTAATTTATTCAGTATTAGTTCAAAACATTTCGGCTATAAGTTTGTCTGAAAATCAACAAAATATTCTAGGCAGAATAAAAAAATAATCTACTTTTGCAAAAGTTCCCTCTCAAAATATATTTTAAACCAATATTATTACTAAATAAGAATCTGTTTTAGATATGTTGAAAAAAAATGATGAAAAAATAAACGGATTGCTATTCACAGTAGCATTCTCCCTTCTGCCGTATGCATTATCTTATTACAGATCTGCACCTTCTTTGTGCGTACTGCACCGGTTAAAAAAACATTAAATTAGCATGAGTTTATTACATCCATATTTCTTTGTTGCGATTGCATACATGCTTTTTTTTAGTGTACAGGAAGTTTTCGGAAAAAAAGTAGAAAAAAAGTGGTTTTGGTTACTGGGGATTTATCTTATCCTGCTGGTAGGTTTCAGAGATAATGTAGGCCCGGATTACGGAAGTTATAAAGCAATTTATATTTATTCCGATACGAAGAGTTATTACAGTATTTTTATGAAGATGCTTCACATGGAAGGCCCTGATCAGCTGGAAGTGGAGTGGCTGTATACCCTCATTAATAAGATACTTCTGAATATTTTTAATGCGCCTTTTTATGTGCTTACCCTGGTTATTGCTATTTGTGCGGTTTTTTTCAAGATAGAATATACGGAAGATAATACTTTTTACCCCTTTACATTTACCCTGTTCATGTTTATTCCTTACTTTTTTGTTGGGGAAAGCGGACAGATCAGGCAGAATCTGGGAACATTCATTGTTTATTTTGCCGTACGGTACATTAAAGAACGGAAGTTATGGCACTACCTCTTTTTTATATTTCTGGCATCAGGTATACATACCGTTTGTTACCTGTTTCTCCCGATGTACTGGCTGGCCCGTGTTCCGTTAAACAAAACCATAATGCTGGTCCTGATCATCATCTCTGTATTTCTTTCGCCATTTGAAATATACCGGGTTTTTGGAAGTCTTTTAGACAGTATGACCTCGGATAATATTTTGGTGAAAGGTTTAAATGGATATATGGACGAATATTCAGATAGACTGAATGGCGGTTTTGGAATTCCCGAAGCAATGATGATCATTTTGACGTTCTTTCTTTTTGCGTTTGATACCAAAATGAAGGAGCTGTATCCATATTATGAATACCATAGAAACTATGCCGTTGTAGGGATATGCGCTTATTTTATTTTCAGGAATAACCCTGTATTCTCATCCAGGCTTGTAGGTGCATTTATTGGGTTTTCTTACGTGCTGATTCCCAATTCAATGTATGTGGTTTCGGGTAGTGTTAAAAAAATGATTTACGCTTTTATCCTCGCGCTTGTTATTTTTAACTTTGTTGTTTTCTCTTCTTTCTTAAATATAAAAGTGGGTAGATTTACTATTGAGCTTTATAAGAACCATATTCTTCCATAATAACTTATATTATCATTCATATTATAAACAAAGGCAGCTTCAGAGCTGCCTTTGTTGTGCTTTCTCTATTCTTTTTCTTACAGTTGTGAGTGTTCAAGTTAAATTTTATGCTGAGATAGATACGCTTGAAAAATGGCATTTACAGACGGATTGATTGTGTTGTTTTCGTATTTATAATCTTTTAATGTTGTTTTATTGTCAATGTAATTGATATATAATAACTTTATCAATCTTATTAGTCGTTTATTGTTGATAAAGGATTAAAAATTGAATTCTCCCTAATAACACACAAGTCTGAGGATATGAAAAATTTAGTTAAAAATTTAGTGGCAGTTTTTTGCTTAGTGTCGGTTTGTACCTATTCCAGGAATGTTAAAGAACCAAAAGGCGATTCTCAGTATAGATACACAGAAAGATCAGTATCTGTAGGAGACACATTGAGAAATCCTGATAATAGAAGGGCTGTCGTTCAGGACTGGACAAAAGCCCCGAACAGCTATATTTTTGATCCCGCCCAAAACAGCGAAGGCTTACTGGTTCCTGTAAGAAAAGCTTATGCTATGTGGCAAGGGGGCGGACACATTAAAGGAGACGGAATTCCATCCGGTGAAATGACGGCAGATGTATTATGGGAAGATACCCATGGACTTATTAAATCAGGGCCCGGATACTCACTGGGAATTTTAGGATCCGATGCAAATGCCAAAATACAGGTTCCAATCAATAAAGCTAAAAAAGGGAATGCTGTTATTGCCCTGCGAGTAAATGGCGAAATCTACTGGAGCTGGCATGTTTGGGTAACTGACGATCCTGCTAACGGATCAACCTACAAAAGTTTTGACAATATTACAAGGGTAAGGGCAGACGGAACAGTTGAGCAGATTCCTGATTCCGAATGGGGCTGGATGGACCGTAATCTTGGGGCTTTAAGCAGTTCCATTACTTCCTCCGACTGGAACAGAAATATAGGACTGCTCTACCAATGGGGTAGAAAAGATCCTATCCCACCTTTGGTAACGAGAGGAAACGACTTCTACGAAGTGTCAGGATCCATAGGAAGAATAAGGCACAGAGGCGCGAAAAACTTTACCGATGCTTCAAATATCGATAACCTTACCAAATATGTTCCCCTCGCAAGCGCCGAGGTTACCAATAATATCAGGCTTTCAGTGAAGAATCCGTTAAGTCTGATCTATGTCAATAAAAACGATAACAGCGGGCAGGCATACTACAATAACAACCTCAATCTTCCCGTTAACTGGTTTGGCCGTGCTGCCGGAATTCCGGATAACAGGCTTTCGGAGCTTAACCTTTGGTCTGATAATTCCCGGGGACTGGTCAGTACAGAGTATAACAGCAATGCAGGCGCAAAACCTTACAGGGATAAGTCTCCTTACGATCCGTGCCCGAACGGATGGAGAATGCCTTCAATGTTGGTGGCCAATCTGGCTTCTCCGTCCTATGTGGATGATATCAGGCTGGATTTTTCACCTTTCGGAGTCAGGACCAGTCTGGCTAAAAATGTTTTTGAAACCAATAAGCACCACATCATCAAACCTACGGATACAGGAGTTCCGTCATTCATGACGGGATTTAAGGTGTATCCTAATTTAGGCTTCGACCTTTCCAATGCCGGCGGAAATAATATGGGGATTTTTCCGGGTACAGGCCAGCTGATCAGAAATGCCCACCTGGGACAGTATACCGACCAGCATCATGTTGCCTTGTGGACAGCAACGATGGCCAGACACTTTGATGCTTCCCCTGCAGTCATCACCAGAGGACTTTATATGATCCCTGATAAAGGCCAGCCGGATGTTCCGGACCCTAATTTTCCCAATATTAAAGGAAGATATTTTTATATGCCGATGTCTGGGATGTATACTTCCGAAGCCAATGGATGCCGATGTATCAAAGATCCCCTTTATATTGTAAACAGCTATAATTTTCCTTCAGAATATCTTGCTCCACAGGCAGAATACAGAGAAGGGATCAATAATCCGAATACCTATCAGGCTGTCAGGAATACCCAGCTTTTTATGGTGGAAATTCCTGTAAGTAAAGCGTTTTCGGTCCAAAGCCAGCTTTTGGATAACCAGGAAATATTAAACCCTTCCAGTTTTAATAATTTAAAAACCAATGTACTGTGGACTACCAATACAAAATTAATCAACAGGATATCAGTTATAAATCCTTCTCCTGCTTCCCTTCAGGACCTCGGTAACTCAAAGATTTCAGTGGAGATCAGCCCGAACCAGAGTGGAAATGCTGTAGTAACACTTCATAACGGAAGTATTTCATCTCCGGTATACTGGAGCTGGCATATCTGGATAACGGACTCTGCTCTGGGCTCTTTTAATTATACAACAGAACTTCCTTCGGCTGAAGCTGTCAACTATGTGAACTATGTGAGTAAGGCTGATGTGGTGCTGCAGACAGAATTTATGGACAGGAACCTGGGAGCAGTAGATGCATTTCCGATGGTTGCTAATGCGATGACACCAACTGCCGCTGAGCTGGCAAAAATACGGGCTTCTACAGGAATGCATTATCAGTGGGGAAGAAAAGACCCGATTCCTACCTTCCAGTATGCGGATAATAAAGCTTCCTTTAATGTGTTTTTGGGAACAGCATCAGATAACGGGACAGTCACCTATACTACACTCACTCCTGCCATGTACAACAATACGTCGGGAAATTACATTGTTCCTTACAATACCTATGCAGCTCCAACTGTACAGAGCACGGATAAACCCGCAGATAAAATAGCAAAAGTGCTGTCTTATTCCGTGAAAAACCCTTTGGTATATATGGTTCCAAGTTCTTTTGCGCCTTATAACAGTGCGGTGCCTAATTATACCAATGGAACAGACTGGCTTGCAGATGAGCCGAACCTTGCTCCCGAAAGATGGGGAAGAGGAGGGGAGAAATCACCTTTCGATCCCTGTCCGGAAGGCTGGAGAATTCCCGACCTTACCAATGTGGCATTGGTTTCTAACAAGGATTTCGGACAGTCACCCTGGTATAAAAAAGATAAAAACGCAGCTGCTTTTTATAATGTCAGTACAGATTATGCAGGATATAGGGTAAGAAATCCCTCCACGACTTCTACCATAGGTTATATGCTGGCCGGCCCGTCATATGCAGTAGGTAATTTCCCGGATTCAGGTTCACGCGGATTTAGAAGCGTTTTGGCTAATCAGTCTCCACAGGGTACGTTCAATACCGTCAATTTCCAGTATCCCGCTGTCTGGACAGGAGCTTTGGCTTCAAACTACCTGGGAAGATCCGTTAATGTTTTATTTGATGCAGCTTCTACGGCCAACCGGTTTATCGCCTTGAATGATAATAATGATCCATATCTCGCGACAAGCTGCCGGTGTGTGAGAATGAAATATGACGCTCAGGGAAATGAAGCCGGCCCCATTCCGGGATTACAGGTGACCGCTTTGGTTTCTGAAAAAGCAGCATCTGTTTTAAGCAGCGCTGAGGTGAAGGAAAAAATAAGTGAAAACAAAATCATTTTATTTCCGAACCCGGTAAAAGATATTCTTTATATCAATGCACCGGAACAGGACGGATATTATTATCAGATCTATAATATGTCCGGACAACTGGTGAAATCGGGCAAGTTTGAAAACAAAAAGACAGATCTTTCTGCGCTCACTTCAGGAATATATTTAATAAGAATCAATAATTCTGAAAAAATTGTGAAAATCGTTAAACACTAACTTAAAAAAGCAGTGACAGAGCAGAATGGGGTTTCCTGTTCTGCTTTTTTATGCCTTCCATATACCCTGCATCTATCAGCGTTGATGAAAAATTCTATATCACCTGTTTTATTGAAGCCGGATTTTGCCCTAAACCGTACACCCTAAAGGACTTGATATCTATAAAAATGCCCTCGGAAAGGCGTGTTAAACGTATCTAAATATTAAATTAAACTGTTTTAACAAAAAGTATATAATAAAAAAGCTTTACTTTTGCAAAAAAATTTTTTAGAATGTCGAAAAATTTAGTAATCGTAGAGTCACCGGCAAAAGCAAAAACTATTCAGAAATATTTAGGGAAGGATTTTGATGTGAAATCAAGTTTCGGGCATATCCGTGACCTTCCGAAAAAAGGAATGGGAATAGACCTTGCCACCTTCAGTCCCGATTACGAGGTTTCGGCTGATAAAAAGAAACTGGTAACAGAATTAAAGGCTGCCGTGAAGAAAGCCGAAATGGTATGGCTGGCTTCCGATGAGGACCGCGAAGGAGAAGCTATTGCATGGCACCTTGCGGACGAGCTGAAACTAAAGCCTGAAAACAGAAAAAGAATTGTTTTCCACGAGATTACTAAAAATGCCATTCTAAAAGCGATTGAAAACCCAAGAGATATTGACCAGAATCTTGTGAATGCCCAGCAGGCAAGAAGGGTTTTGGACAGGATCGTAGGTTTTGAAATGTCTCCGGTGCTTTGGAAAAAAATAAAACCAGGCCTTTCTGCAGGAAGAGTACAGTCCGTTGCTGTAAGGTTAATTGTAGAAAGAGAAAAAGAAATCCGCGAATTTGTTCCAAAAGCAAGCTTTAAGCTGGATGGAATTTTCTTAAATAAAGGCGAGCAGGAAATTGCCGCTAAGCTTAAAAAAGACTTCGAAAAAGAAGAAGACGCAGAAAAATTCCTTGAAAAAGCAAAAACTACAGAATTTAAAGTTCTGAATGTTGAAACAAAACCGGGAACACGTACTGCATCTGCACCATTTACCACTTCCACATTACAGCAGGAAGCGTCTTCGAGATTAGGATACAATGTAACCAATACCATGCGTCTTGCGCAGAGACTCTATGAAGAAGGATACATTACCTACATGAGAACCGACTCCGTAAACCTTTCTCAGGAAGCTATAGAAGGAGCAAAAAAGCAGATCACTTCAGAATACGGCGCACAATATTCTTCACCAAGAAATTACACTACAAAATCAGCCTCTGCACAGGAAGCTCACGAAGCCATCCGCCCGACGGATTTTGCCGTAAAAAGTATCGGTGATGTCCAGTTAAACAGATTATACCAGCTAATATACAGAAGAACGCTGGCTTCCCAGATGGCTAACGCTAAAATTGAGAAGACAGTTATTGAAATAGGAAACGCATCTTTACCCCAGCATTTTGAAGCACAGGGTGAAGTAATCATATTTAACGGTTTCTTAAAAGCTTACGGTATTGTAAAGACAGAAGACGAAGATGAAGAAAACAACGAAAAGCTTCTGCCTAAAGTAAGCGTTGGTGAAATTTTAAACTATAAAAAGATCACCGCCTCAGAAAAGTTTACAAGACCGAGCGCAAGATATACGGAAGCAGGATTGGTGAAAAAGCTGGAAGAACTGGGAATTGGACGTCCGTCTACTTATGCACCGACGATCCAGACCATTCAGAACAGAGAATACGTGGATAAAAGAGAGATTGACCCTCAAACCCGTGAAGTGGTGAGAATGTCTCTTACAAAAGATAAAATCAAAAAAGAAGTTCTTGAAGAAAAATTCGGGGGCGACAAAAATAAATTTATACCTACGGACATCGGTGAGGTCGTTAACGATTTCCTGACAGATAACTTCAAAGAAATCCTGGACTACGGTTTTACAGCAAGAGTAGAAGAAAGTTTTGACGAAATTGCCAACGGAGATCAGAAGTGGAAAGAAATGATGACTACTTTCTATTCAAAATTCCACCCGAGAATCGAGGATGTAGAGGAAAATGCAGACAGAGCCAATGGAGACAGGCTGCTTGGAGTAGACCCCAAGACCGGTAAAAATGTTCACGCAAGAATCGGAAGATTCGGAGCGATGATCCAGATCGGTGAAACGGAAGACGAAGAAAAGCCAATCTTCGCTTCATTGATGACCGGACAGAATATTGCAACCATTTCATTAGCCGAGGCGCTGGAACTTTTCAAACTGCCATTTGAGCTTAATGAATTTGAAGGACAGCCTGTTTCTGTGGGCGTGGGAAGGTTCGGACCTTATGTGAAGTGGGGCGAGACATTTATCAGCATTCCAAAAGGGGAAGATCCTCTTTCTATAAGCCAGGCGCGTGCAGAAGAGATCATCAACGAAAAGAAAAAAGCGGATGCACCTATTGCTTCTTATAAAGGAGATCCGGTAACCAAAGGAACGGGAAGGTTCGGGCCTTTCATCAAATACAAAGATATTTTTATAAATGTTCCGAAGAAATATAATTTCGACAATCTTTCTCAAAGCGATATCAACGAACTGATCGATGCCAAGCTTGAAAAAGAAGCCAACCGTTACATCCAGCAGTGGGAAAAAGAAAAAATTTCCATTGAAAACGGAAGATGGGGACCATTTGTTAAATTCGGAAAAGCCATGTTCAAGATCCCGAAGAAAAAAGATGATACAAAATATGAAGCAGAAGAGCTGAAGGATGTATCTCTGGATGAGGTGAAAAAATGGATCACTGATCAGGATAAAAATGCTTTTGCAGAGAAAAAGAAGCCGGCTGCTAAGAAACCCGCAGCTAAGAAAACAACTGCAGTGAAGAAGACTGCCGCAAAAAAGAAGTAATATAAAATAATCATACAAGCCGTTAACATATATTGTTGACGGCTTTTTTTATGAATAAAAACTCGATAAGATTTCAATTTGATAAGGTTTTTTGTAAGTTTGTGAAAATATACTTGATGAAAAAGGGCTATACTTTTATTTTATTATTTTTCTTTATACTTTGTTTTTCTCAAAAACCTGAATACCCTCAACCAAAGGATGGATATAAAAAGGTGGAATTAAAATTACCTCAAAAAGAAAATGAGAAAGACTACAAAATTGAAATTTTTGTTACGTTTATGATGACGGTGACAAAATGTGATACACCAAGCTCAACAGTAAAACTGGAAAGAGAATATTTGCTTTCAGGTAATAGATATGTTTACTATGAAGTGAAGAATCACAATATTGAAACTGTTGTTTTAATTAGTGATAAGTGTAAAGAAAAAATTAGCAAAAAAGTTTATAATTTTCCTTTGAATGAAGAATATGAATCTCAACGCCCTTATATATTTTATATTCCTAAGAAGATGAATGTAGAATATAGAATATGGAAAGCTGAGCCAAAATATATAGAAGTAAAATAAAAAAATATTACATTATTAATTACATTGTAATTTATGGATTTTGAAGATTTTATCATTTCACCAAGAAATTTCAAAGCAGAAAGCTGGCAGATCGGAAGCCGGATCACGAAAGATATAAAAGAAGACAGTATTGTTCTTCTCTTTGTTTCAGATTACAGAGGTGCGGGTGGCGATGCGGAAGTTCAGGATTTCACGGCAGTCAGAAAGGAATTTTATAAACTTTCGCAGCTGGATTTTGAAATTCCGGTCGTGGATCTTGGAGATCTGGTTTCCGGAAAATCGGTTCAGGATTCCCATTATATTCTGCAGGAGGTTTTGTCGGCGTGTCATTACAAAAGAGCACTTCCGGTGATTATCGGAGGTTCAAATGATTTTGCTTTTTCACTATTTTCAGCATTGAATTTTCATGAGAAAAACATTAACTATACCCAGATCAGCAACATTATTTCCCTGCAGCAGGGTGAGACAATCAATGAGCATACCTTCCTGGGGAAAATTTTAGGTTCCAAGAATTTCTCCATCAAAAATTACCATCATCTGGGCTATCAGAAGCATCTGAATGAAGCCGATTCAATAAGACTCATCAAAGAAGTGGAGTTTGATATCATCCGTCTTGCCGAAATGATGAACTCTACAGAAAAAACAGAGCCTTTTTTCAGAAAAACAGATCTTGTCACCTTAAATTGTGACGCTGTTGAAAGTTTCAGTGAACCCTTTTCCATGAATCCGCAGGTCAATGGGTTGAACAGGAGAGAGATATGTGCCTACATGAAAGAAATAGGATTGAGTGAAAATCTAAAATCTGTAGGAATCTTTAATTATAATATTTACTCCGAAAGCCAGCTGAACCACCAGCTGCTGGCCCAGATGATCTGGTACCTGATTGAAGGGGTCAATATTCAGCGGTCTCATCCTAAAGAAAGACATTATGAACTGTTCTATGTTTTGATTGATGACGATCAGTATGCTTTCAAACGTGATACATTCAGTAATCTCTGGTATTTTGGGGAAGATGAAAATATAGAAAACTGCATCCCGTGCTCCAGAAAAGATTTTGAAGAAGCAAAAAGAGGAACGCTTAATCCCAGGCTGACTTTTTAAGCACTCATAAAACAAAAAAGATTAATAAGAATCTTTCAAAAATGAAAATGAATGGTTTCAGTTATAGTTCCCGTATATAATGTAGAGAATTACCTGGCGAAATGCCTGGATTCGCTGGTTAACCAAAGTCTTCAGGATATTGAGATCTTAGTCGTTAATGATGGCAGTAAAGACCGATCAGGCCTGATCATTGAAGAATATGCACAAAAATTTCCCGGGAAAATAAAAGCTTTCACCAAAGAGAACGGCGGACTGAGCGATGCCCGGAATTTTGGGATTGATAGGGCTTCGGGAGAATATATAGGATTTGTAGACAGTGACGATTATATTACAGAGACCATGTTTGAAGAAATGCAGCAGCTGGCAGAAAAACACCGGGCTAAAATGGTTATTTGCAACATTCAGAAAGTAGATCAGAATGGAAAAGTAACCCAGAAGCTGACCCAGATTCCCGGTATGCCTGAGAAAATAGAACTTGAAAATCATTTTTCCGTCTTCTCGGATCTCAGCTACTTTGCCTGCAACAAACTGTTTAAAAAAGAGCTTTTTGACCATAAAAGATTTCAGAAAGGAGTCCACTTTGAAGATATTCAGCTCATACCGCAGCTGCTTCTGGAATGCAGCATTCTGGCCCAGACGCAGAATTTCCATTATCAGTATCTTGAACGAACGGATTCTATTACAAAAACCCATACAGAAAGAGGGCTTGATATCCTGAAAGCTGTAAAAGCTGTGGAATCGGTATTTGAAAAATCAGGATATTCCCACAAAAGGAAAGCGCTGAAAAACTTCCAGATTTTCGAAGGGGTATACTCTTTTCTGGCCTATCTAGCTTTTGTAAAAGACCACGAAACATTTTATAAGATGGACCGGGAGCTGACTGTTTTTATGAAAGAAAGGAAAATAAAAATTCGAGATATATTAAACTATAATCGTTTTGGTAAGAATTATCTTTTATCTTTGCCGTTGAAAAAAAAGATTTTTTATCTGTTATTTTTTGCAGGACAGAAGAAGCTGATAAGAAAGTTGTTGTAACACAAATGATAAGTGCATTGTTTGGTCATTATATAAAACATTGATAGATAGCTTCTTTTGAAGTGTTTTTGAAGGGTTTTATTGAGGTATTGATAATGTACTTGATAAAAAAAATGAAGAATTTTGAATTGTTCTTAAGCGAATCAGGAATTTCTATTTTTTACGTGAAAATAGGGTTAGGTTTTCTGTTATCTTTTTTAATTACCTTTTTCTCCATTCCTACCATCATTAAGATCTCCAGAAGAAAGAATCTTATGGATGAGCCGGGCGTCAGGAGTTCCCACCTCAGGAAAATTCCCAATCTTGGCGGGATTGCCATCTTTTATTCAATAGGAATCTGCTCATCTGTCTTTGCATACGAGCTTTTTGACCTCTACAAATTTTTATTTGCGTCATTAATTATTCTTCTGTACATCGGAGTGATGGACGATATTGTTGTGATGAGGGCCTATAAAAAACTCGTAGCGCAGATTATAGTATCCTCGTTGGTTGTAATTGGTTCAGATATCAGGATCAGAAGCTTATTCGGAATATTGGGGATCTATGAGATGAGCTATTTCGTAAGCGTGTTATTCAGTATCATTACTTTTATTGTTCTTATCAATGCTTTTAATCTGATCGACGGAATAGACGGGCTGGCCGGAGGATACTCTGTGATCTGCAGCGGTCTTTTCGGAATAAGCTATTACAGACTGGGAGAATATAATTATCCCCTGGTTGTCTTATCGGCGGTTATCATAGGGACCGTACTGGCATTTATGTACTATAATTTATCCAATTCCAGAACCAATAAAATATTTATGGGAGATACGGGATCTATGCTTCTCGGTTTCCTTCTGGCATTTACATCAATCTGCTTTATTGATATTTTTATTGATAAAGAGCTTCCCAATGTACCGAGATACCACCTGCAGTCTGCACCTGTGATAGCTGTTGCTATCCTCATTCTGCCGATTGTGGATACGCTGAATGTAATCATTGTAAGGCTGTGCAATAAAAAGTCACCCTTTGATGCAGATAAAAATCACATCCATCACAAACTGCTGAAGCTTGATCTTACACACAGGCGTGCTGCATTCTATATCATTGTTTATTATCTGATGATCGTAACTGTGGCTTATTATTTAAGGCATATCAATATAAACCGCCTTCTGCTGATGATCATTTTATTAGGCTTTATGGGGGCTTATCTTCCTGATCTTATCTACCATTTACGAAATAATAAGAAAATAAGAAAATAAGAATTTAATTTTTTATTTTTGCAAACAATATCCCAATATGATGAAAAAATTTAAGTATTTATTTTTATTGTTCCCCTTTATTATTACATCCTGTATTACCAAAAAAGATGTAAGGTATATGCAGCCCAGCGAAAGCCTTGTAATTAATGAAGAAGGACTTATTCCCTACAATATTCCTACCTACAGGATTACCAAGAATGATATTCTTAATCTCAACATTGTAACCACTCCCAAAGGAGATGCAGCCCAGTTTTATTCATCCCTGAATTCTTCCGGAGGAGTAGGAGGTTCCAGTAACTCTGGAGGAGTAGGAGGAGCCGGTGGCTCTTCCGGCGGTGGAAATGTAAATTTTTATTTTAACGGTCTGAAGGTGGATTCCAAAGGAGATATCAATGTATTCGGAATCGGATATATTAAAGCTGAAGGAAGAACACTCGAAGACGTTACCCTCGAACTTCAGGAAAAAGTAAACGAAAATTTTCAGGAAGGAAAAGCCGAAGTAAGACTGAATACAGACGGAATAACCTATTATATCCTGGGAGACGTAGAAACTACAGGACTTTCCGGAGAAAAGGTGGCCCACAAAAATACGTTGACCATTACAGAAGCACTGGCTATTAACGGAGGTCTGAACAGAACTGTTGACCGTACAAATATCGTTATCCACAGAAAACTGCCCGAAGGAATAAAAGTGGCAAAAATAGACCTTACCCGTGAAGATATCATGAATTCTCCGTACTATTATGTACAGAATGGTGACGAGATCTATCTGAGTACCAGAGGAAAAAGCCTGAACGGATTTGGAAAAGATCCTATACAGACCTTAACAACAGGGGTGTCGGTTATTACGACAGCATTATCAATTTATCTGCTTCTTAAAAACCTTTAACCATGATTCCAGAAAGAGACTCCCAAACAGGGAAAAACGAATCCCAGAAGGATAAGTACGGATCGTTTGCATTATTTGATATCGAACATTTTCTGAGAAGAATACTCAAAAACTGGTACTGGTTTGTATTGATGCTGGCTATCGGCTACGGTATTTCATGGGTATACAGCAAATATTATGCACAGAGCATTTATGCATCAGACCTTTCGCTGAGCATATCCAATAATACCTCCAGCTATTTTACTCCAAACCAGTCCATCAACTTTATTTGGGGCCAAAATGGGAATCAGGACGGGGTTTATCTTAAAAAAATGCTCTTATCCAGATCTCATAACGAGTTTTTGGTGAAAGAACTGGATCTTTTTGTTAATTACTCCACCAAAGGATTGATCAAATCAACCTATATTGATAAAACAGATTCACCGGTTTTTCTGCAGGTTGACAAAAAGCACCTTCAGCAGATTAATTATCCTATTACCCTGATTCCAAAAGGTGGAGACTCTTACGAGGTAATTCTTCCGGAAGAAGGGCAGTCTACCAGTTTATACAACTATGAATCTGAAGGATTTCACTCTGTTAACGGATATGGCAGACCTGCGAACAAAATTATAAAGATCAACGAATGGTACAATTCCCCGAATCTCAGATTCAGGCTGCTTAAAAACACAATGACCCCTACAATAAAAGTGGGTAACATTATCGTAAGCCTTAATTCTGTAAACCAAAGTGTTAATGAGATTGTTTCTACAATAGGAGTATCATTCGATAAGGAGATCGGAACCATCATGATTATTAACAAAAAAGGTTTTAATCTTAACAGTACGGTAAATTTCCTGAATAAATCCGTAGCCGAACTTCAGAAAAAAAGACTGGCAGACAAAAATATAGTTAATAAGAATACAGATGTTTATCTTCAGAGCAATATAGATGACATCCGTAAAAAGCTGGATTCAAGTGCAGCAGTTCTGAACTACCTTAAAACCTCTGAAAAACTTTATAATATTAAAGACAGAGATGAAAAATCTCTCGAAAAAATAAAAGATCTTGAAGCGAGGAAAGCTGATATTATAAGCAAAATAAGCTCACTGAATAATATTAAAAATACACTGCAGGCCCAGAATTTTGATAAAATGATCAGCACCAATGCAGCAGGTTTCGAGGACGGTTTCTTTTCTGCTTCTGTAACAGAGCTCAAAGCTTTATATATGAAAAGAAGAGAAATGGCGACTATCTATAAGCCGAATTCAGAGCCTATGAGAGAAATAGACAGGCTTATTAATGAGGCAAGGACGGGTTCATCAGGTTCTTTACAAAATTATTATACGAAATACTATGATGAGATCAATAAGATAGACCGCCAGGTAGCAGAAGCAAATACGGACCTGACTTCATATCCCGAAAAAGAAAGAAAATATCTGGATGCAGAAAGAGGCTACAGTATGATCGAGGCTACCTACAACAGCCTTTTGGGAAGACAGAATGAAGCACAGATGAAAGTGGCTACCAACCAGTCTGATATTACAGTAATAGATCCTGCCAAGAATTTAGGACAGTCTCCGATTGGCCCTAATGTAAAAGCAATAAAAACGGCAATAATGTTTGGTTTGCTGCTGCTTCCGCTATTATTCATCCTGATAGGAGAAACACTGGATAACAAAATCCGGAATATAAAAGAACTGCTGAGTGCAACAAAGATTCCACTCCTTGGTGTTATCGGCAACAACAGCAACGAGAATATGCTTACCGTTCTGGAACAGCCTAAATCATCAGTTTCAGAGGCGTTCAGGGGAATTAGAGCAAGCATGAGGTTTCTGATGGAAAATAATGAAGAAGGTAAAGGGAAAGTTATTTTGGTTACTTCCTCCATCGGTGGCGAAGGGAAAACATATGTTTCCATCAACTTAGCATCAGTAATAGGATTAAGCGATAAAAAAACCATCCTGCTTGGGATGGACCTTAGAAAGCCCAAGATCTTCGGAGATTTTAAAATTGACAATAAATTTGGTATTTCCAACTATCTGACGGGAGAAGTAAACATAGAACAGATTATTAATAAGACCGGAATTCCTAATCTCGATGTGGCGACTTCCGGGCCGATTCCTCCAAATCCTTCAGAACTTCTGATGAGCGATAGAAACATCAGATTTTTGGAAGAGCTGAAAGAGAAATATGATTTCATCATCATCGATTCCCCGCCGGTAGGTTTGGTGGCAGACTCTTACGAGCTGATGAAACATTCTGATGCTAATATTTATGTAGTTCGTCACGAATATACAGAGAAATATATGCTGAAGATGATTACCGAGAAATATCATAATGGGGAAATCAGTCACTTAGGACTTATCTACAATGATTACAACAGGAAGCAGGGATATGGTTACGGTTATGGTTACGGATATGGCTATGGCTACGGCTATTTTGATGAAGACAAAACTTATAAAGAACCGTTGTTAATCAAGATACGAAACAAGGTACAGGCAATATTTAATAAAAAATAGCGTTTTAAACCCTCAGCAAATGGGGGTTTTTTTATACTTTAGGTATTGGTGATCTAAGGAAAAAAGAATATTTTTGCCACTTTGCCGTTTACTTTATAACAAATTATGTTTTTTTGTTTATTTTTAACTATACATTAAGAATATCATTAATATAAAAATGTTTTATATTTGCAAAAATTAAATTTTAAAATAACCATAAATCCATATTCTTTTATGAATAAAAAATTATTGTTTAGCTTTCTTGCCTTCCTTGGAGTGGTAAGTGTTAAAGCACAAAGAAACGAATTGGGAGTTCGTCTGGGAATGAGTAACCTAGTTGGAGACATAGGAAGGACCAATTATATTTTACAAAAGCCGTTGGATTTAGACAGAATGTCAGATTGGGGGTTCCCTTTTTATGGTGGTTTATTATATAGATTTAATTTTAACCCGCACCAGACCGTTAGATTGGATTTAGGCTACAACCAGGTCCAGTTCAGCGATAAAGCTGCGAAAGAGGAATATAGAGTGAACAGAAATTCATACGGAAAAAATAACGTATACGAAGCAAGTTTAATGTTCGAATACAACCTTTTCCCTGTCAATAATGAACAGGTAAGTATGGTGAGTCCTTATATCTTCGGTGGTATAGGTGCTTTAGTGTTTGATGCTCCTAAAGCTAATCTTGTAAACGATTTTAGAAGAGATGCAGATGGAGTGGCGCAGGCTCCTCTTAACGAACAGGATTTTAAAAGTACTGCGGAATATACATTAGGAAAAAAAGTAACGATGCATATTCCTTTTGGGGTAGGCTTGAAATATAAGTTCAATCATAATTGGGCTATATTTGCAGAAGCTACGTTCAGATATACACTGACAGATCAGCTGGATCACAGCAGGTTGCTTTCAAAAGATCTGACGTCCAGCTTTAATGCAGATATTTTAGATCCTTCTACAGGCGGTTCGCTGCTGCAGTCAGGAAACTATTATGCGGTCTCTAAAGAAAGAGAGCAGGAACTTCTTAACAAAAGAAATATAGGAGATGAAAGGTCTAAGGACTGGATGAATACGGTTAGTTTAGGGCTTACCTATTCATTCGGAAGACCTCCATGCTATTGTGATTAATTAATATGTCGTTGATTAAAGATAAAATAAATTCTAAGAATTTACCGAAACACATCGCTATCATTATGGATGGCAATGGGAGATGGGCAAAAACCCGTGGCGAAGAAAGAACTTTTGGTCACAGAAATGCCATTAATGCAGTAAGAAATGCCATTAATGCCTGTAATGAGATTGATATACCCTATTTAACGCTGTATACATTTTCTTCTGAAAACTGGAGCCGTCCTGCAAATGAAGTAAGTACACTGATGAATCTGCTGGTAGAGACCTTATTGCTGGAGGCTGAAGAAATCTTTAGCAAAGGACTCAGGATGCATGTTATAGGAAACCTTGAAAAGCTTCCTCCTCTGGTGAAAGAACAGCTTGAACGTGTAATGGAGCTTACAAAAGAAAACACAAAAGGCAATTTAGTGCTGGCAATAAGCTACGGTTCACAAAATGAAATACTGAATGCCGTAAAAAGCATCAGTTCCGATGTGAAAGAAGGAAAAGTTGATGTGGAGAATATTGATGAAAAATTATTCGAAAATTACCTTTATACAAAAGACTTTCCTCCCGTAGACCTACTGATCAGAACCAGCGGAGAAATAAGAATAAGTAATTTCCTGCTTTGGCAGATCGCCTATGCGGAATTACAGTTTTTAGATATCCTATGGCCGGATTTTACAAAAGACATCTTCTTCCAGTGTATTGTTGATTATCAGAATAAAGAAAGACGATACGGCTTAACTGGCGATCAGATAAATGCCCAATAAATTAAAGAAAAGAAAGACTCGATAAAATGAAGTTTAGACTATTACCCATCATAATGTTTGCTGCTTCGGCGCATTTTTATGGACAAGTAACTCCTCAGGACAGCACTAAAGTAAATAATGCTGTACACGCAGAAAATGAAGCAGGAACTTACACTCTTAAAGACATCGTTGTAGATGGGGTAAAAAAATATACGCCGGCACAGATCTTACGATTTACGGGCTTAACCAAAGGTGAGGCCGTAGATATTCCGGGACAGAAGATCAGCAACGCTGTTAAAAAGCTTTGGGATACCCAGTCTTTTTCAGAAGTTGAAGTGTATGTACAGAGCATTGAAGGGCAGACCGTAATTCTGAGATTCTACCTTGAAGATCTTAAAGAACTTGGAGAAGTAAAATTCGCAGGGAGAGGGATCGGTAAATCTAAAAACGAAAAGCTAATCAAAGACAACAATCTAAAGCCTGGAACAAAAATCACCCAAAACCTGATCTCTAGCCTTAAGACAAAAGTCCCTCAGGATTATGTGAAAAAAGGTTTTGCTGATGCGAAAATTACCATTCAGGATAAAGTGAATGCCAATGATCCGTCTATGGTAGATTGGACCATCAATGTAGAAAAGGGCAAAAGAATAAAAATTGACCATATCGAATTTGAAGGCAACCAAAGCGTTACAGATGCAAAGCTTAGAAAAAAAGCCTTCAAAGAAACCAAACAGAAAAGATTTGGGATCGGCGGAATCCTAAAATCTTCAAAATTCATTGAACAAAAATATCAGGAAGACAAACAGAGTCTTGTTAACTACTATAACTCTTTAGGGTATAGAGATGCCAAGATTGTTTCGGATTCCGTGTGGAGAAATAAAAGAAACAATTACGAAATCAATGTAAAGCTTAGTGAAGGTAAAAAGTATTATATCGGGGATGTTACATTTACCGGGAATACCGTTTACTCTACAGAATATTTACAGAGATTGTTAGGATACAAAAAAGGAGATATTTACGATGCCGTTGGTTTCAACAAAAAAGTTGGAGAAGATGGAGGTAAAGAAGATGACTCAGATATCAAATCTGTGTACATGAATAACGGTTACCTTTTCTCTAACGTAACACCGGTGGAGAAATCCGTATCAGGAGACAACGTAAATCTGGAGATCAGAATTAATGAAGGAGAACAGGCAACCTGGAATAAAGTAACCTGGCAGGGGAATACAACTACCCATGACCACGTTGTTCTTAGAGCCTTAAGAACAAAGCCGGGAGAACTTTTCAAAAAAACTGAAATTAAAAGAACTTACTTCGATCTGGCAGGTATGTCCTTCTTTGATCCACAGCAGGTAGGACAGGATATTCAGCCGAATCAGCAGGATAATACCGTAGATATCAACTGGAAGCTGGTTGAAAAAGGTTCATCTCAGGTACAGTTACAGGCAGGTTACGGAGGTAACAGCTTTATCGGGACCTTAGGTCTTACGTTCAATAACTTCTCACTGAAAAACTTCCTTAAATTTAAAGACTTTAAGCCGGTACCACAGGGAGATGGCCAGACTTTGTCTATTCAGGCACAGGCAGGTCAGTATTTCCAAAACTATGGGATTTCATTTACAGAGCCATGGTTATTCGGAACAAGACCTACTGCTCTTTCAGTAAGTTTAAATACCTCAAGAGTAAAATACAGTGACAGTAGCGGAAATGATCAGAAGCTTAATATCTTCTCGGCATCGGTAGGTCTGAACAGACTACTGAACTGGCCGGATGATTACTTCTCATTATATACAGGATTACAGTTCCAGAAATATACCTTCAAAAACTATCCGTTCCAGTTTGGAGATACTACAGAATACTATGGTGATGCCAATAACTTAAGTTTAAACTTAGGCTTAAGCAGAAACTCAGCAGGTATTGACCCTATCTTCCCGACAATGGGTTCAAATATCGAACTTTCCGCCAAACTGACTGCACCTTACTCATTGTTCAGCAATAAAGATTACTCTACAATGTCGCCGGTTGATAAATATAAGTGGATGGAATTCTACAAAATTAAGTTCAAGGCAGATGTATATAACGAAGTTGCAGGAAAACTTGTATTGAGATCCTCCGCTGAAATGGGATTCATGGATGGATATAACAAAAATCTTGGTGCTCCGCCATTCGAAAGATTCTATGTAGGAGGAACAGGTTTGTTCGGAGGTAGATATGACGGACGTGAATTGATTCCATTAAGAGGATACGAAAACGCTTCAACATATGGAGGAGAAGCTGGGGATATTACACAAAGAGGAGGAGGTACAATCTATAACAGATTTACACTGGAATTAAGATACCCGATCTCAATGAGCCAGACAGCTAAAATCTATGCACTTACCTTTGCAGAAGGCGGTAACGTATGGAACTCATGGAGTACATACAATCCATTCCAGCTGAAAAGATCAGTAGGTTTTGGAGTAAGAGTATATATGGGGGCTTTTGGTTTGATCGGATTTGACTTTGCTTACGGATTTGATAAAACAGTTTCAGGAACAGAACCTGCTGGATGGCAGCCTCACTTCCTGATGAACCAATCATTATAATCACACATATGAAGAACCTTAAAATCATTTTCACATTTGTATTGTTCCTGCTTTTCGGATTTTCAAACGCCCAGAAAGTTGGAATAGTGGATACAGGCTATATTTTGGATAAGCTGCCCCAATACAAAGAAGCAGAAGCAAGATTAAATTCACAGATCGATACCTGGCAGTCAGAACTTCAAAACCTGCAGTCCGAGTACGAAAGAAAAAAATCAGCATTTGAAAGTGAGAAAGTATTGTTGATAGGAGATCAGCTCAAGCTTAGAGAAAAAGAAGTAATGGATCTTGAGAAAAATATCAAAACCACAACAAGCCTACGTTTTGGAGCCAACGGCGAAATTACAAAACTGAGAACAAATCTGGTTGTACCCTTCCAGGATCAGATCTGGAGCGCTGTCAAAACTATGGCAGAGAAAAACGGATTGGGCACGGTTCTTGATAAATCGGATAACAATGTGCTTTTCCTTTTACCAAGATATGATTACACAGAGAAAGTATTAACGATTCTATTAAAAGGATCTTCATCTGATAAAAAAGAAAAGACAAGTAAAAGTAAAAAATAACTTTTTAAAATTAACTTTTACTTAAATTTAAAATCTAAAAACAAATTAAATTATTTATTTTACCAATTATGAAAAAATTAAGTGTATTATTTGCCGCGGTAATAATGGTTGTATCGGTAAGTATGGCAAAAGCCCAGAAATTAGCCTCTGTAGATTTAATGGGAGTTCTTAATGCAATGCCTGAAAAGAAAAAAGCAGATACTGACATAAAAGCTTTCTTAGATGCAAAACAAGCGGAAATTAAGAAAAAAACAGACGCTGCTCAAACTAAGTTTCAGCAATATCAGACTGAAGCTCCTAAAAAAACGGCTGAAGAAAACACTGCTAGAGAAGCAGAAATGAAAAAATTAGGAGAAGAAATCCAGCAAATGCAGGAAAAAGCTCAGAAAGACCTTCAGGGTAAGCAGGATGTTGCTTTCGGACCTATCGAGAAAAAGCTGAATGATGCTATCGAAAAAGTAGCTAAGGCTAACGGATACGAGTTTATCCTCGATGCAAACTCCGGTGCATTTGTGTACAAAGGAGGTGCAGATGCTACAGCTGCTGTTAAAAAAGAATTAGGGATCAACTAATAAATTAACAAAGTTTTATAAATTAACCGCCTCTTTTAAAGGCGGTTTTTTTATTTTTGCGCTATGGAAAGAGAAGTGTCAACGACCGTAAAAGTAAGATTCAGCGATTGTGATCCTATAGGACATTTGAATAATGTAAAATATCTGGATTATATGTTCAATGCCAGAGAAGATCACGTAGAAACATTTTATGGATTCACATACGAAGAATATACCAAGAAAACCGGATGCACCTGGATTGCCATTCAGAATGAGATCGCTTATTTAAGAGAAGTAAGATATAATACTCAGGTCGTGATCAGCAGCAAAACCATAGAAGTTCAGGACAGAACAGCTAAAGTGGAAATACTGATGAAAAGCCTGGATGAAAAAACAGTTCATGCCGTACTGTGGGTTACCGTGATTTATTTCAATCTTAAAACAAGAAAATCTGAAATTCACCCCGAAGATATAAAAGAAACCTTCCATAAGTTCTATGTAGAGCTTGAGCAGAAGGATTTCCAGCCTAGAGTGAAGTTTTTAAGATCTCAGAATGCAAAAAATTCATGATCAGCTGATACATGAATGATGTGTCTCCAATAAATAATAAAATTACAGATGAAAAAAATAGCAGTAATAGGAAGTAATGGACAGTTGGGTAACTGTATCAGAAAAATTGCACCCGATTTTGAAAATACGTGTGAATTCATATTCACAGATTCTCAGATTCTGGATATTACAGACGAAAATCAGGTCAATGACTTCTTTTATGATAACAAACCGGATTACTGTATCAATGCTTCGGCATACACAGCCGTTGACTTAGCCGAAAAAGAAAGAGAAAAAGCATTTGCTGTAAATGCGGATGGCGTTGCCTATCTTGCCCAAGCCTGTGCAGATCACAAATGCATCCTGATCCATGTTTCCACCGACTATGTGTTTGATGGAGATACAAACCTTTCCTACTCAGAAGATGATTTTACCAACCCCACCGGAGTATATGGCGAGTCAAAAAGGAAAGGAGAGGAACTTGCTCTCGAAATCAATCCGAAAACCATTATTTTAAGAACCTCATGGCTTTATTCAGAATTTAATAAAAACTTTGTTAAAACCATGCTGAACCTCTTTGCTCAAAAAGACCAGCTCGGAATTGTTGCCGATCAGTTTGGGCAGCCCACCAATGCAAATGATCTTGCAGAAGCAATCATGAATATCATCGAAACCCCAAACAAAACTTTCGGTATTTTTCATTTTTCAAACTACCCGGAAACAACATGGTTTGAGTTCGCCAAAAAAATTGCTGAATTTTCAAACTCTTCAGTACAGTTAAATCCTTTGACCACCGATCAATACCCGACTCCGGCAAAAAGACCCGCCAGAAGCACCATGTCTTTGGATAAAATAGAAGAAGTATATAAAATAGAACTGAAACATTGGGAAAACAGCCTGGAAGAATCTGTCAAAATACTAATACAGCAATAATATGATCAAGAATCTTGCAGTTGCCTTTACCATATTCTGCGCCCATTTTTGTAATGCTCAGAATGTATACCTTTCAAAAGTTGAAAAAACAAACGACAATACAGATAAATTCCTCTATAGAAAATCTGAAAATACAACTGGTGCCGAATATTTAGGCGAAATTGAAGTCCAGGGATTCTCAAAAGATGATGCATCTGTTTTTTCATTAATATATAAGAAAGCAAAAGAAATTGGAGCTAACACTTTTTCATTTAAACCTTTTGAAAATATAGAGGGCACTTCTCAGCCTCTCAATCCTTCTAACTATAGAATGGCTCTATATTATACCCCCAAAGAAAAATTGATGGAACACAACGGGAAGCTGTACGTTTTTGCTTCCTCAGATAAAGATCAGAAGATTAACATTAATAAGAAGGATTACTTACTGTCACCCAGATCTTACCTTACTCTGGATATCGTACCGGGAGAAGTATATACCATATCTACAAAGAAACTCTTAGGTTCCACTATTAAGGTTCAGCCTAAAACAAATACGGAGAACCTTTACTTTCAGATTTCTTCTCTAAAAGTAAAATCTGATACTTCAGGAACAGGTGGTCTAAACCTGAAATCTGGAGATATTATAGGATTAGAAAAATCCTACGCAGAGTTTTTAAGCCTTGTATACATACAAAATAAGCAATAACAGTACTCTTGATAAGAAGGGGGACATGAAAATTAAACATTAGTTTAAAATTTTTCTCCTTGCATACCAATAGTTTACGGTTTAATATTACATAATCGTAAATTTTATGTTAAATAAGTTTGTTTTGTATGATGTTGTAGGCCTATCTTTGCCCCACTGAAAAACGGAAGTTATTTGGTAGCACAGAAGAGCTTTTAGATAAGCATTAACTATTTAATGAACGCTTACGGATATTAAAAAAGTCCCTTTAAATTTTTTAGAAATAAAAGTTGTGGGTTTTAAATTTTTTAGTATCTTTGCAGTCCGGTTAAACGGGGAGCAGGAGCGGTAAGATTGAGTGTTTTGGATGGATGTTAAGGTTACTTAAAAAACTTTAAATTTTCTTGATTAAACATTTGGTCATTTAGAAATAAATAATTACTTTTGCAACCGCAAATAAGGAACAGAACGACAGAGAAGCTTCCTTATAAATTGCGGAAAGAAAAAAGATCATTGACATACAATATACAACCAAGTAAGAAAAAAACTAAAGCGTAAAAAAAACTTTGAGTGGGTCAGGAAAAACATACAATGGAGAGTTTGATCCTGGCTCAGGATGAACGCTAGCGGGAGGCCTAACACATGCAAGCCGAGCGGTAGGTTTCCTTCGGGAGACTGAGAGCGGCGCACGGGTGCGGAACACGTGTGCAACCTGCCTTTATCAGGGGGATAGCCTTTCGAAAGGAAGATTAATACCCCATAATATATTTGATGGCATCATTAGATATTGAAAACTACGGTGGATAGAGATGGGCACGCGCAGGATTAGATAGTTGGTAGGGTAACGGCCTACCAAGTCAACGATCCTTAGGGGGCCTGAGAGGGTGATCCCCCACACTGGTACTGAGACACGGACCAGACTCCTACGGGAGGCAGCAGTGAGGAATATTGGACAATGGGTGAGAGCCTGATCCAGCCATCCCGCGTGAAGGACGACGGCCCTATGGGTTGTAAACTTCTTTTGTATAGGGATAAACCTTTCCACGTGTGGAAAGCTGAAGGTACTATACGAATAAGCACCGGCTAACTCCGTGCCAGCAGCCGCGGTAATACGGAGGGTGCAAGCGTTATCCGGATTTATTGGGTTTAAAGGGTCCGTAGGCTGATCTGTAAGTCAGTGGTGAAATCTCACAGCTCAACTGTGAAACTGCCATTGATACTGCAAGTCTTGAGTGTTGTTGAAGTAGCTGGAATAAGTAGTGTAGCGGTGAAATGCATAGATATTACTTAGAACACCAATTGCGAAGGCAGGTTACTAAGCAACAACTGACGCTGATGGACGAAAGCGTGGGGAGCGAACAGGATTAGATACCCTGGTAGTCCACGCCGTAAACGATGCTAACTCGTTTTTGGGTCTTCGGATTCAGAGACTAAGCGAAAGTGATAAGTTAGCCACCTGGGGAGTACGTTCGCAAGAATGAAACTCAAAGGAATTGACGGGGGCCCGCACAAGCGGTGGATTATGTGGTTTAATTCGATGATACGCGAGGAACCTTACCAAGGCTTAAATGGGAATTGACAGGCTTAGAAATAGGCTTTTCTTCGGACAATTTTCAAGGTGCTGCATGGTTGTCGTCAGCTCGTGCCGTGAGGTGTTAGGTTAAGTCCTGCAACGAGCGCAACCCCTGTCACTAGTTGCCATCATTCAGTTGGGGACTCTAGTGAGACTGCCTACGCAAGTAGAGAGGAAGGTGGGGATGACGTCAAATCATCACGGCCCTTACGCCTTGGGCCACACACGTAATACAATGGCCAGTACAGAGGGCAGCTACACAGCGATGTGATGCAAATCTCGAAAGCTGGTCTCAGTTCGGATTGGAGTCTGCAACTCGACTCTATGAAGCTGGAATCGCTAGTAATCGCGCATCAGCCATGGCGCGGTGAATACGTTCCCGGGCCTTGTACACACCGCCCGTCAAGCCATGGAAGTCTGGGGTACCTGAAGTCGGTGACCGTAACAGGAGCTGCCTAGGGTAAAACAGGTAACTAGGGCTAAGTCGTAACAAGGTAGCCGTACCGGAAGGTGCGGCTGGAACATCTCATTTTAGAGCGTTGAAGAACGTTAAACAAAATTAGTACAGCAATGTACATTGATTCTGCTTAAAGTAAAGCTTTAGTTTTTTATTTGGTTGCTATATAATATAAAAATACAAAACCCACTAGAAATTAGTATCAGGGAGAAAGAGATTTTAGAATTAGAAATTAGAAGTTAGTCGTTAGAAATTAGTCTAACATCTAAAATCTATCCTCTAATATCTAAATAATGAAGTCTCGTAGCTCAGCTGGTTAGAGCGCTACACTGATAATGTAGAGGTCGGCAGTTCGAGCCTGCCCGAGACTACTAATTGAAATAGAGGTTAGAACCTAGAAATTAGAAGTTAGTTTTTTACTAATCTCTAACTTCTAACGACTAACATCTTACCTAGAGGGGGAATTAGCTCAGCTGGCTAGAGCGCCTGCCTTGCACGCAGGAGGTCAAGGGTTCGACTCCCTTATTCTCCACAGTTTTGGAAGTTTGATTTAAAAGTTACGGATAGAGCCAAAAAACAATATTCGTTCATCAAGCTGAAAAGAAGACATTAAGATCATTGACATTAACGGTAAAAATATCACAAAGAGAAAACCAAGCGCATAGAAGCGCTTGAGTAACCAAAAATAGGAAAGAAATCGTTAAGGGCGTATGGCGGATGCCTAGGCTTTCAGAGGCGAAGAAGGACGCGGTAAGCTGCGAAAAGCTGCGGGGATTGGCACACACGAATTGATCCGCAGATGTCCGAATGGGGCAACCCGGCATGTTGAAGACATGTCACTCTAATTAATTAGAGAGCAAACCAGGAGAACTGAAACATCTAAGTACCCTGAGGAAAAGAAATCGAAGAGATTCCGTAAGTAGCGGCGAGCGAAAGCGGATTAGCCCAAAAGTCTTTATATATTTAAAAGAATGTTCTGGAAAGAACAGCCATAGAGGGTGATAGCCCCGTATTTGAAAGGTATATTTGGATGATAAATGAGTAGGGCGGGACACGTGAAATCCTGTCTGAATATGGGGGGACCATCCTCCAAGGCTA
>NZ_JPRO01000002.1 GCF_000737785.1 Chryseobacterium luteum
ATGATTTTCTTTTCCAGGGCCATTGCTTCAAATATCCTGAAGCTGAGTCCCGTCTGGTCAGCACGCATCAGGTCAAGGATCACTTTGGTATTCTTATAATAGCCAGGGAGTGCGTGATGAGGTATTTTTTTTCTTCCGAATTTTAAAATATCAATATTCTTCTTATCAATAATCTGGTTCAGTTTGTTTTTCCAACCCTTTTTCCCAACCATATACACCTGGAATTTTATTTTCATAGGATGCAGACGGTTGATCAGAAGATTAAGCGCAGAGAGTCTTTTCTGGTCATAAGACGTGATGTAAAACAGATCCAGTTTCGGATGCTGCCGGGATGCCGGAATATAATCGAGGTAATTATAATTGGTGATCTTTTCGAATCCGAAATTTTTCACATCATTATCGTCAAAAGAAAATATAGTGTCGAAATAGTGCAGAAGATGCGTTGCAGGGTTCCTGGCCATGCTGTCGTAGAGATAAGCGATGTTCCGGTCTGTGTATTCCCTGATCTTCTGGTGAATATTTTCGTCAATAGCTTCCGGGTTAATGACCAGAATCTGATCCTGCCTGCCTATTTTTTCCAGGGATTCCAGTATGAAACTTTGTCTTTTGTGATATTTTGGATTTTTTCCCAGAAAAATTTTGCTGAAAGTGTTTTTTATACGCTCTCCGGTATTTTTATGGGTAAAGGCTCCGATGTTGATATGGCATGCCTCAATGCCTTTATCACTCAGTTTTTCCACTATGTGTTCATCATAATGCCAGAAATCGAAGCTGATTAAACAAATTTTCATACTGCAAAAATAAAAATTTCATATTTAAATTTATATTTTTGATGAAAAGCCTGACGATAATGACCCAAAAAATTTTAATTGATGCCGAAAGACTGAAGTACCCTAAGTCGGGAATTGCGAACGTATGTGTTTCATTAATAAGGGGTCTGGACGAGAAAACCTCTGATTTTGAGTATACTTTTTATGGTCCGGAAAAAAATATTCCGCAGACAAAAAAAAACTTTAATATTATCGACTGGAAATTCTGGCAAAAGAAAATCCCCATCAATACCCGGCATTTTTCCCTTATCCATACTGCCCATCAGCTTTCTGAATACTTTCATACCGTAAAAAAGGGGCAAAAAAAGGTAGTGACACTTCACGATCTTAATTTTCTCCACGATGGAAGTTCGGAGCAGAAAGTGAAAAGAACAACCAATCTTGTTCAGAAAAACATCGGAAATGCGGATGCCATAGTTTGTATCTCGGAATTTGTAAAAGAAGATTTTCTTAAGAACAGAGGGCTTTTTACCCTGAAAAATAATGTTAAGGTAGAAGTTATTTATAACGGACTGATATTTCCCGAAAATATAGAGATCAGATCCGGGAAGAGCTACAGTTTCACAGGAAAAAAATATATTTTAAATATCGGGGTACTTTTTCCTAAGAAAAACCAGGAAGTTCTTCTGGACCTTATTTCACAGAATGACAGGGATCTAGTACTTATCACTTCTTCTGCAAAATCGGCTTATAAAGAAAAGTTTTTAGAAAAAGTAAAAGCCCTGGGCTTGGAAAACCGGGTGCATATCCTGGAAAATGTAGATAATAACGAAAAATATTTCCTTCTAAAGCACTGTGAATCATACTGTCATCCATCACTGGCGGAAGGTTTTGGAATTCCTCCGGTGGAAGCCATGTATTTCGGGAAACCTGTTTTTCTGAGCAGGCTGACCAGTCTTCCGGAAATTGGCGGTGATCTGGCTTTTTATTTTGACGACTTTTCGGCGGAGCATATGCAGGAGGTGTACGCATCCGGAATGCAGGCTTACGGCTCAAAAACAGATGAATATGCCTTACAGTTTAAAGAAAGAGCAATAAAATTCGGATACCTTGAGATGGCGGATGCTTATGAAAAGCTTTACAGTGAATTGCTGAATTAAAGCTTGATCTTGCCAAGTCTCAGTTTCCACTTAAATACATCGAAACTGTCGCCTCCTTTGATATCAATTCTTTTGATCTCAAATTTATTTTTCCACGGGTAATAGGCAATGTTGTTACCAATGCGTACTGCAGAAGTAATTCCAGCCTTTTCAAGTATGGAAAAAAACTCTTTTTTCTGTTCTCCTTTTTTGGGAAACTTCCCGTAAGGATAGGCCAGGACCTTTGTAAAAGGAATGGCTTTTTCTTCCAGGGTACTTATATTCCTATAAAGATCTTCTTCTGCTTCCTGAAGGGAGATCTGTGAATAGTTCTTATGGGAATGGCTGTGCAGAGCAATTTCAACAAATTCAGGATTCAGAGACTTGATTTCATCAAATGTCATCATCTGGCGGTTTTCCTCTGTTTCCCCTTTCTGGATAAGTTCGGTTGGAATGAAGATGGTGGCTTTCAGCCGGTATTTTTCCAGTAAAGGAATGAGGTATTGAAAATTGTTGAGGTAGCCGTCATCAAAAGTCAGAATGAGCTTACGCTTCAGCTGGCTGTTGGTCTGCAGGTCATTAAAAAATAAGGTGTTGTAATTATTTTTAATGTATTTAAACTGCTGTTCCATATCTTCCAGTGAAACAGTCAGCAAATCTTTGCGGGAGATTTTTTTCTCCGGCAGAACTTTGTGATACATGAGAATTCGGACACTTTCTGTTTCTGAAAATCCAAGTGTTCTTTTAACAAATCTGAGCATGGTTATCTGAATTTTATAAAACTGTATGCTTTATGGAATTTGGACCATAAATTTACTTACGGTTCATATAATTCTATTGTTTTTAATTGATTACTTAATGGTGTATAAGTCTGCAAAAACGAATATTTGTTACAATATTCAAATTTAATTAAATATTGAATGCACCAGCTTAAAAATAGCTTAAAATAAATTCAAACTTTTTCATAAGCTGGCTACGAAATTATCATAAAGAGTCTGGGATAGGAAAATGCATAAAACCCGTTTTATTTATTGCAAAGGCAAACAAAGAAATATATTTTGTTGTGTATAATAAGGAAAGCAAGGGGGCATTTCATTCAGCAAAGCAATATAAAATAACCTCAGTTTGGGTTAAGAGAATAGAATATATTTATTTAAACATTATGTACGATAGGGTTTCTCAATTTTGTTATCTATAATTTTCCGTCCGCAACGGCGTTTCACTCAGCTAAGGCTTCTGCAATCAATTGCTGAACAGAGTGCCTTTGCGAACGAAAAAGATAATTATTTGATTAATAATACGTTGTGGTTATTGCGTTTTAAATAAAAACAAGCCAATTAAACCCTTAATCCAAACTCACGTTAAAATATTTTCTGTGTATTGATAATGAAACGGTGTTGTTTAAAAGGAGGCCAACAGCTATCTATGAACGGTTAAATTTTAAGGATATTGAATCTGAAAATAATAAGAAACGCAGATCTGCTGCTCTAAAATTGATAGGCAGTCGGGTTATTTTACTGTTAAATCTGAAGAATGTTATTTGAATTTCCGGAGTTCGTTGATCTTTATATATTTCAGGAAAGTGTAGAAAGCTCCGGTAATGGATATGTAAAATCCGGCGACACCATCCAGAAAGCCGAATTTTAAAAAATAGGTTTTCATGAAGTCGTAGAAAGGAGAAAAAATGATCTTTAAAACAGATACTGATTTCCCGCTGGAAAACTTTTTTTCCGCCATCAGCTGTGTGTATTTGTTGATCTTTTCAATATGATGGGCAATACTTTTATAGGTGTAGTGATCAATATTCCCGGGCAGCTTTCCTTTTCTGTCTTGTGTGATGAAGCATTCATGCACCAGATCATCAGTGTATTTTCCGTGACCTTTTTTAAAGAATCTTTCTCTCCATACGTTGCCCCAGCCGCCATATTTAATGGTTTTCTTCAGCAGGATATTGTTGAAGTGGATCTCGTATACGTTATGGGAAGGGTTGGGACTTTCTAAAATTTCTTTAATGGCATTTACAGCCGTTTTATCCGGAACTTCGTCGGAATCCAGGAACAGGATCCATTCTCCTGAAGCTTCGGTCAGGGTATAGTTTTTCTGACAGCCGAAGCCGTGGAATTTTTTTTGGATAAATTTTACTTTCGGAAATCCACTACAGATTTCCTTGGTTTTGTCTGTGGAAAAAGAATCAACGACAATAATCTCGTCAGCGATCTCGTAGATGCTGCTGATACTCTTATCAATGATACTTTCTCCATTTAAAACAATGTAACAGACTGATAACTTCATTAACGAAATTCTGTGATAGTTTTTTCAATGATTCTGACGCAGTCTAAAAGCTGCTCCTCTGTAATAACCAAAGGTGGTGCCAATCTGATGATGTTACCATGGGTAGGTTTTGCGAGAAGACCGTTTTCCTTTAACTTCAGACATAAATTCCATGCGGTAGAGCTGTCCGGAGTATCGTTGATCAAAATAGCATTTAAAAGACCTTTTCCTCTTACTTTGGTGATCAGGCTGTTTTTTTCGATGATTTTTTCAATTTCGGCTCTGAAAAGCTGGCCCAGCTGCTCTGCTCTTTCTGACAGTTTTTCATCAGCAACCACATCCAGTGCTGCCACTGCCACTGCACAGGCAATAGGATTTCCTCCGAAAGTGGAACCGTGCTGTCCCGGCTTGATCACATTCATGATGCTGTTATTGGCCAACACCGCAGAAACGGGATACATTCCTCCGGAAAGGGCCTTTCCTAAGATCAGAATATCTGGCTGTACATTTTCGTGGTGGCATGCAATCAGCTGTCCGGTTCTTGCAATACCGGTCTGAACCTCATCTGCAATAAATAATACGTTATGTTTTTTACACAGTTCAGAAGCATTTTTCAGGAAACCTTCGTCCGGAACATAAACACCGGCTTCTCCCTGGATCGGCTCTACTAAAAAGGCGGCGATATTTCCTGCTTCTCTTTTTAATACTTCTTCTAATGCTGCGGTGTCATTATAAGGGATCTTTATAAATCCGGGAGTGAAGGGACCATAGTTCTGGTTGGCATCGGGATCATTGGAGAATGAAACAATGGTGGTTGTTCTTCCGTGGAAGTTATTTTCGCAAACAATGATTTTGGCTGCGTTTTCTGAAATTCCTTTTACTTCATAGCTCCATTTCCGGGCTAATTTTACGGCAGTTTCTACGGCTTCAGCTCCGGAATTCATGGGAAGAACCTTGTCGAATCCGAAAAGGGAAGTGATTTTCTGCTCGTACTCACCCAAATTTGAATTGTAAAATGCTCTGGATGTCAGGGCCAGTTTTTGGGCCTGGCTTACTAAAGCGGCAACAATTTTAGGGTGGGAATGTCCTTGATTCACAGCAGAATATGCTGAAAGAAAATCATAATATTTTTTGCCTTCCACATCCCAGACAAAAACGCCTTCCCCGCGGTCAAGAACCACTGGAAGAGGGTGATAGTTATGGGCTCCGTGTTTGTCTTCAAGGTCAATAAAATACTGTGAGTTTTTTGCTGTTACTGCTGTTGACATATGTTTTGGTTTTCGACAAATTTAAGCATTATTAATGAGATGTATGAACAAAAAGGTAATGCGGTACATGGGTGTATTTGAAGTGTATTTTAAGGGTGGATGACGCGGTTTCAGAAAATATTGCTTTCATAAATAAGGCAATGCAGGTTTTATATCTTTGAGTATGCTTTGTATTATTTTTCAGGGTGTTATTTTGCTATTCTGTTCATTGGCTTTTTCCCGATGATACAATGTTTACTGGTATTCTATCTCCTGAATCAGTACACTTGTTTTACTGCCGTTATTTAAGGTAACATTGGATATTATGTTGCCCGAGCTATCATAGGTGATATTATTTTTTATGGTTTTACCTGTTTTATCCGGAGAGATGATGGTTGTTTCGATGTTGTTTCCTTTGGTGTCAAATTTGTAAAGGAATGTAGTTTGAATTTTTCCGTTCTCTTTAGTTATGGCGGTATGAGGCTTATCAGAAGTTTGAAACTGGTATTCGGTTACATCCGTATCTTTAGGATTATCGCTATAAAAACTTTTGATCTGTATAAGTTGGCTGTTACTGTTGTATTTACATTCAGTAATGAGGTTTGAGAGGTCTTTAACCGATTTGATGATGTAATCCTGAGAATTATAATAAAAATTCTCTACTTCATCAATTTCATCCCTGGTCTCTTCATACTTTCCGTAGGTGATTTTTTTAATAAGCCTGTTATTATTATCGTAATTAAATACTTCTTTTTCTGTATGGGTATTGGTGGTTATACTGTCAATTTTTTTATTGCTGTAATGATAATATGATGTAACTGTTGCATCTTTTTCTCCTTCTCTGTAGAATTCTCTTTTTGTAAGCAGTCCCTTCCCTGAAAAGAAAAGAGTCTCATATGTTTTCGGAATTTGGGTATCGGAATAGGAAGTCATTTTTTGCAGCTTCTGTATGCTGCCATGTAATCCGTAGTCTTTTGTGCTAAGAGGAATTCTGAATAACAATTCTTGTCTCAAAATCACATGATCCAGATCCTGTGCAAAAACTAAAACAGGAAATAATAAAAGAATAATGAATATGTTAAACTTGCTAAAGATTTGAAGGTCATTGGATATGCTGAAATCTGAATTGAATGATTTTGTAGTGAAAATGTTTTTCATCATTATTGGATGTTTACTTTCTAAATAAAAGCACAGCTGTTAAGCCATGCTTTTGTTTTATTTTTTAGGGTGTTGTTTTCGCCATTCCGTTATATTCAAAGGTTGATTGTCTGGTCCGCAAGAGCCATTATATTCACATTCTTCCACGAAATATTCATCGTAATCGGCGTTATCCCACCATTCTTTGAATTTTGGGAGCCCGAAATAATTATTCTTTTCTAAAATATCAATATCTTCCTGACTTAGAAAAAACCGTAACCTTCCCATTATTTTAGCATTACTGTTATAAGAAGGGTTATATTTATACTGTTCTGCAAAATAAGCCAAATTGGCCATTATTTTTACTTTCTCGGCTTTTGTTAAGATTTTAGATTCTGGACTTTCACTATTGCCCAAATATTCCAAATACCCTTTGATGTTACCCAGAGTAAATCTATTTTCAGATGTATCATTAGGGGTGTATAACTTCTGTAATAATTTAAATGTGTTAATATGTAATCTTGCATTTCCATCGCAGTCTTTTGTCCAGAATAATTTGCCATAGTCTGAGGGATCACTTTTATTAAACTTTGTTTTTTCTATAACCCATTTTAGTAATTCCGGATCGTCAGTATATCCAAAAGTTTTTACCAAGCCTTCCATAAAATACGGGTCATTGAGAATAAGCCATTTGTAATGGGCTTTACTGCCATTGAACAGATACATGTTACGGGCGACTAATGTCTGGATGTTTTTTTTGCGTTGTTCTTTCAGATTGGAAATATCTTTCCATAAATATTTTTTCACTTCATTGCCGCTTGCATCTTTGTAGGTTTTCGAAAAAGTGTTCTCTTCTTGTGCTGTCTCATTATATGATTTCTGATAATCAATAATGCCTGGAATGGGGTAGAGCTCAGTAATGAAGTTTAAATTCTTTATAATAAATATTCCGTTATTCTCCGCATCATTAGGGAGGTAATTAAAGGACCGGTCACATTGATGTAAAAAATTAACATATAGAAAATTACTGGCTGATTTTGGATCAATAATCCTGTTGAATATCTGTTTTATTTTTGTGTTAAATTCTTCATTATTAGTTGGTTTGTAGCCATTGTCTGTAAGAAGCTGGCTCAATATCGGTACAGTTACTTCCAGATCTTTTTCTGAATATTGATATGGATTGTCAAATGCAGGCTTTCCGTACTCTAATTGTTTTTTCAGCATGATATTAATGTCTTGATTAGGTTTTAAACTGTTCGTGCTTTCTTGGATATTTGGGCTGCTGACTTTTTTTTCCTGGCATGAAACCAGAAATGATGAGATAAAAAGCAAGCCAATTAAAAATCTATGTTCCATTTTAATCATTTTATTGTTCAGATCCTTTTGCCCCAGGATTTCCTTTGTATTCAGGCAGAATATAATCCGCATCGGTTATTTCATAATTTTTAGGAATTACGTATGCAAAATAGTCAGAAATATCATAGGCTACACAATATAACTTCTGTGACTGATTTCCTCCTAAAATTACAACTTTACCATTTTTTTTGCCTGCTACAAAACCTACATGCCCTCCGCCTGTTCTTGTTTTAACAGCAATAGCACCATATACCGGTTTTCCTAAATCTTTTCCTTCTGCCCATGTTGCCCACTTTAAAGCTCTTACAGCGTCATATCCTTTATCAGAGGTGACTCCTTCATACCCATAATGCTTCATAACCCAATTGATAAATGCAGCACACCATGCTATATCTGTTTCATCTTTTGTTCCGGCTTTCATTTCACTTTCATATGGTGTTCCGTCAAAAAACTTTTGAATTTCTTTATTGGTTCCGGTTTCAACCAGGTTTCTGGCTTCTTCCTTCCACGCCAGTTCCATCCAGGGAGCTCTTCCTTCAAGGTTGGGTAATATACCTCCATCCTTGCAGACATTTTTATCATACTTAAACCATGTTTTAAGATTAGAAAGGCCAGTTTTGCGATCATCCCATCCATTTGGTTTTACTTCTAATTTATGAGTGAGAGAATACCCGTTTAATACCTTGCATATTAAAAAATAATAACGTTCTTCATCTTCTTCCATTAATGCCGCAGTTTCATTTAATGTCTTTCCCAAAGCTTTGCTGAAGTACTCTCTTTTAAATTTCATAGCATCTTTTTCTGCCTGGGTGTAGTTTTTATGTGGATTTTCTTTCCATGTTGGTATTTTTTTATAGATAGACCAAAACCATCCGCCACTATCTACAGCCAAATAAAGTTTGGTCGCAACTAATTCTGGATTATTTACAACATCCTCTGGAACTGTTTCATCATAATCCGCATAAGCAACAGGATCACTTCCGTCTCCGGTAAGCTGCTGAATTCCCCGTCCCTTATACCTATATCCACTTGAGTCATGATTGCTTGACTCTTCTCCTGCTGTCCTGAAAAAGCCGGTCTCAGAATATACATTAGCCAGGAATGCAATCTTTTGAATACACTTATTAATGGAATATTTACTAAACATGGCATTGAGCTCCATTGTTAAATCGGCAAAACTTTCACGGTCCATATTAGTGGAACTCCAAATTTCCTCTTTACCCCGCATGTGTTTAACTAAACTTCGAACCTCTGCTTCGGTGAATGCTCTGTCACAATAACAAGTTTTTTGCTTTCTCACCTCCGCCATTTCCACCACTACCGGCATCACATCATTATCAATAGTTTCCGGGGTTTCTTTCTGGGAAACCTTCAGGCAGCCGGCTTCATAGAAGATAAACTGCTTTCTGAGTTCCAGCATTTCATCCTGGGTAAAAGGTGTTCCGTCCTGTTTATGGGCTTTAATTCCCAGCTTTTCCATATCTTCTGTTCGTACCAGATCAGCCGGAAGTGTATTATTTATGGTGACCTGAATTTTTTCAGCTTTCCAGATCTTTTTATTGGCATCGGCAGGATCTTTCAGTTGCCTTGAAACCTGTGCAATATAATAATCGAAGTTTTTAGGTGGGTTTTTCCATTCTTCTTTGGCGGTGAAAGAAACTTCTAACAGGCCGTCTTTACCTGTTTTTTCTTCTTTGTAAGTCTCTTTGCTTTCGTGTGTATAGACGATGTGGTTTTGTTCGTTAAGGCCTTCCTTGGGAACTTCTTTGAAAACATCAATTTTTAAGACTTCTTCAGTCATATTGACTGTGTGTGCCCAAATTTTATGGCTTTTTCCATAAAAAGTCTGTTCGCGCTGTATATCTTTTCCATTTTCTGTGGAAAACATGATGGAAACAATTTTCTGTTCAGAAGTAATGATAAGTTCTTCGTTTGAATCCAGAACTTCCAGATAGGTTGTAGCGGCATCTATGACCACGGGACGTGTTTCCCCGATGGAAATGCTCGCTGGAAGTACCACATCTGCTGAGGTGCCTGCCTGCAGTTCTATAGTAAATACCAGGCGGTATTTGGGCGTAGGGTTGTCTGCTGTTTTGGGAATCGCAGCATCCAGTTTTTTCTTATAATCTTCAGTGGTATTTATCAGGAAAGAAGCTTTGCCTTCGCTGTTAAGCGTTATGCTTTTTTCTTCCAGCATGTATTTGTCTTTTTCTTTGTAGAAGTCATCGCCTTCTCCTTTTACCCATACTTTTACCTTCAGGGTTTGATTCTGAAGACCGTCAATTTCCACGAAGCCGTAAGTATCTTCTCCAAAACCTGTTTCTGTACGTTTCACACCTGTTCCGTATGCCCAAAGCGCTCTTTTAATGGTGGGTTGGGAAACCTTTATTTTGGTGTCAGTTTTTTTATTATCCGTATGATCTCCTGTTAAATAAGCAGAAATGGTAAATTCCCCAAGCTCATTGAATGTAAGCGTTCCGTCTCCGTTGTCAGTAACGTTTTGTGGAACTTCTATTTTTATCGCTTCGTTTCCTGCCAGCGTTGCAATTCTTGCTGTAGCGGTGTATTTTACTTTTGTTCCTTTGGGAATGTTTCCTGCGGGAAGTGTAAACTTATCAATTACGTTTTTAATGATCTCAAAATGGAAAGTGTCTGATCCTGTAAATGCAGGCTGTTTTCCAGCTCCAAGCGGATTGGCATAGGCTTCCAGAACATATTTCCCCAGATATTCTCCGCTGGAGAGTTGTGCATCCTGGCTGAGAAAAGCATCTGCTCTTTTATTGATCATGGCCGTTTTGAAAGAAGTTGAACTTTCAAACGCCGCTATTCTTCCTTTTCCTTCTTTTTTCAGATACCAGTGTACTGTTTTTCCGACGGCTGGAAGATAGACCACATTGAATTTGGAGGCCTGTACTTTAAGCATATCACCGGATCGGAGCAGTCCGGGTTCTCCGCTTACCCCCATCACTCCCAATGTATTTTCAATTTTGATCTCCACAGATTCGGGCTTGGGATCATTGGGGTCCGTAAATGCTTCCACGGTATATTTTCCGGCATTTTTAAAGCTAAGTGTTGCTGTATTTCCCATTCTGCCTACACCGAGAATGTGAGGGGAGACGGTTCCGGAATGACTGTTGTACAGTACTGTCGTGCCCTGTTTTATCCGCCATTGTGCTGTATTGGATAAAGGCATGAAGGTGTTTCCGTTCAGAATTTTCATCTGATCGGCACTGGTATTCAGCTTATATTCTACGGATACGGGAATTGGGATGTTGACCAGGGTAGAGGTTCCGGGAGTGACAATTTTTTTAACGAAATCTTTTACCACTTCAATGATGATTGCACAGTTTTTATCACCGGCTTTTTTGCCGTAAGCCTCGATCCTGTATTTTCCTTCCGGAAGGCTGTCAAAAGTCTTGCTTAATGATTGGTTGAAAACACTTCCCAGGCCAATGAATGTTTTTACTTTGTCTTTAGTGTCTTCTCCTTTAAAAAGGGCCCATATAATCTTTGTGGCATCGCCTTTAAACTGGGCGTTCAGGGTAAGATTATCGGCTGAGAAAGGATTTAAAAAAGGAGTTAAAGGATTTTTTTGCAGCTGGACATAATAATAGGTTCCGGATGGTTTTGCAACAGGAATAGGGAGTGTCATTGAAATGGAATTCACTGATGTTGTAGCGGAAGATGCAGCTGATGTTTCCCATTGCGGCGAGGCATTGGCCACAGAGAATTCGTCTGCTTCTTTTACATCGATCTGCGAAACATTGTTGGCCTGTCCGGTCGTAGCAAACGCAATAGTTCCCGGAATACCATATCCCGGGCAGGTAGCTGTAGAAACATCCAGCAGTATTTTCATACTTTTGTTGAACTCTACATTTTCATAATAATCTTTATACTTAAGGTTGCACTTTCCTTTGCAGGGATATGTTTTACCGTCTGAACCTTTGCAGTTACCGAAGCCGTTTCCTCCGCCGAAGCTTTCTGCTTTATCATCAAGATATGTTGCCACGGGCTTTCCCTGTGCAAAATATTTGTTTTTGCCGAGCTTTTTTTTCTGGCTTTTTACTTCCATCGGAACAGCTGTTCCTTTGGAGTTGTTGGCGACGGAACTGCTGCAGTATGCGGTAGCTCCTTCTACAATAATAAATCCTTTATTTGCCATGTCAAGTGTTCATAAAGTTATATAATACTGCTTGTTTCCTGGTATACTATTTCGTCTCCGTCTGACAGGATAAAATCTGCTTTCTTTTTTGCATACTGCTTTTTCCGGGAGTTATATTGCATTTGTATGGTGAGTTCTGCTTTATATGGTCCGGCCTGACGTGAATATTTTTTGTTTATTTCTTCTTTGATAGTATCCGGCACTACGGTTTGCGAAGTGAAAAAAGCCTCAAAACCGTAATCTCTCTGTTCTGCTCTGATGATCCCGGAGCATTGTATATTTCCTGTTCCTTTAATATTCCATGTAATAGATTCCTGATTTTCGCCTCCGTTGTCCACATAGGAAGGGGCAAAAAACAGAAGGTTCCAAAAAGGTTCTTTCAATTTATTTTTATAAAAAAGCTCTTCATCTTCGAAAGCTGCGAGATACTGGCTTCTGAATAGGTCACAGTTTGGGTATTTTTCGTGAATGCCTTCTGTTTTCTGTTTCCAGCTTTCTATATTTTTCTGATGATCTGTAGCATTTAAGAACACTCCTTTTTCATCTACTTTTATTTTTACCGGGTAAGAACTCTTTTCCAATTCGTGAAGGATTTCCATAAAGTTGTTTTCAGAAGGCAGGGGAGTATCTTCTATTTTCTCTATAAGCCAGTCCCTGGTTTGGTCTTCATTTTCAGTTTCCTGCAAGGTGACTCTACAGGATGAATGGAAGCCTTTGGTTTCACCGAACCGTACTTCCAGTGTGTTTTCCACCTGGTAAGTATGTACTTCTGATGAGTATTTCTGAAAAGGTTTTACCTGGTTTTCTTCCATATCTGTTTTATTATTTCACTTTATCAAATACTATTTTTCCGTCCTTGTAAATGACCAGATGTTCTTCAGGTTTTGCTCCCGGTGTATCAAACCATACTTTAACGACCAGATTATCCTGATGGCCTTCAATCCCCCCGAATTCATTATCTCTGGCTGATTCCCGCATGTTTTTTTTGTAATTGCTGAAAAATGAATCTTCATAGAATAAAATCATTTTTGCGTTTTTTATATCGTTCTTGTTTTGATCCAGATAATTTTGGATATCTAAGGCCAATTCTTCAGAAGTGTGATTACTGTAGCCGGAAATCGTATAGTATTGAATTCCAAATTCCAATTGTGAATTAAATTCTTTATCTATTGGTTTTATATTGATGTTTTTCATTTTCAAATTGTTATAGATGAGGATGCCGGCCACTACAGCCAGCGCAAGAATGATAATTATATAAATTTTTTTGCCCATTGATCAGTCATTTTTAGAATGTCCCTTTGAATTCTCCTACAATATCTATTTTAGTAATGAACGGTTGATAGCCTCTGAAATGCTGTAAAACAAACCAGCTGTAAAATATATCCTTGTCATATTTTTGAATGTCCGGATAATCCAGCCCAAAATGATCGTAATAGATATATTCCAATCCCATCTCAAAACTGCGCCCATTTTTTTTGTACCGTGTTATATAAATCTGATAAGCCCAGACATCATTGATTGTGATGCCCAGTCCACTGAATTTGTCGCTGAACTTAGGATTGTCCACCCCCCTGTCAACAAGGTCTTTGTATAAAACCCCGTTGGAAGAATCCGTGATTTCCAGGTTTTGGATATCACCGTTGTTTTTGGTCAGATAAGATTGTATTACAGATTTTATTGACGAAATAAATGCTTGTGAGTTTTCATGCTGAATAACGGCATCCGTAAGGTCTTTATCTGAGAATTCACCTCCTGAATTGGCCTGCATTCTGTCAACCATTTTTTTTGCAACGGTTTCCACTTTGCCCTTTGAATACCATTCAATTTCGCTCTTGAATATTTTAAACAGCTCATCACTGGATTTGTTGCAGAAGTCTTCTACTTTTTTTATCGTATAATCTGCATTATGGGTTGCATTGTCTGCTCTGGAAGTGGTATTGTACCAGCTGTCCTGTTTTTCTGTATTATAGTTTTCCGTATATAATTCTGCTTTGAGTTTATTAAATCCGGTTATATTCTCCGGGTAATCTCCATAAAGCATATCTACAGCCGTATCGTTACTGCTGATCTTTTTCCCATCTTTAATAATAATTTTTTTTCCTTTTCTCCTCGTGCCCTGAAGAACCAGCATAGGGAATGTAAGACCCTTTACGTTTACTTCCACACTTACCTTGTCGATCGGGCTTTTAAAATAAGCATAGGCACGCATATCATAGCATGGCAGCTTCACCTGTATGGTCTGCGTACTGCCTTCAATGGAAGAATAATCAAAAAAGAAAGGGATAGAAGCTCCGTTGATCTTCAGTTGCCACAAAAGTTTTTTATACTCACTTTTTGTTGCAGACCTGTTAAATGTTGCTTTGAACCAGTGTTTTTCTCCTTCTTTGGGTTTGTCTATTTTTCCGCCATTGTCATCCAGTGGGCCTTCAACCTTGGTTACCAGTAAGGTATTATCTTTCTTGGCTTCATATTCATCCAGTTTTTTGCCACCATTTTTACCGTAGAAAGTATTTTCCTGTGGAGATTTAAAGTCAAGAGCACCTTTGGAAGCATCTTTCATGATCTGCTCTGCTTCCTTATAAGATTTGCCAAAAACATTCCGTATGATATTTCCGCCTTCCATGCTGCTATAAAGTTTTTACATTGGTTATTTAATATATTTTCTGTTTCAAAGTCCGGAACTTTTACTCTACATAAAAAATGTTTTCAGTCAAAAGCACCTTGGGAAGCTCTACATCGTTGCTATACAAGTTTTATATTATGTTCTTCTTTTGTACTATAAATAATAGGCAAAAAATTCTCTAAAGACTGAATATACATCTCTAATTTCAAAATACTCAGGGCTGGAACTGGTTATATGATCAAAGTGACAGTTCCTGAATAATTTCTTAATACGGGTTTGATGATAATACTGAGATACTGAAACAATACTTTTATACTTTAAACTATCAGCTGCTTTTACAGAATTAATAACTGTTTTCTCAGTGGTATCTCCATAATTATCCGTAAGAATTTTTTCGGAAGGTATTTTATTTTCAATCAAATACTTTTTCATTTCATTTCCTTCCCAATACCCTTCTTTACCCAAGCCGCCACTTACCAGTATTTCTTTTACCTGCTTTTTTCCATATAGTCTGACGGCCTCATCCAGCCTGGCTTTCAATCTGGGAGATAATGTTCCGTCTTCATTAACTTTATTACCGAACACAACAGCTAAATCAGTATTTTGTTGAGTATTGGTTAATCCATCATTTATTATATAAATTGAATGGATCATAAACCATAAGATTCCCGGTATAAAAAAGTATTTAAAAATATTTTTAAACATATATTGGTATATTCTTACTGCATTTTTACCTGTTTGCCACTATTGATATTGACTTCCTTGGCACTTTCTACATTAATCGCATCCTTTGTACTGATGTATGAGCCGGCTTCCATGTTTTCTGTAATATTTTTTGCCTTGGAGCTTCTGCCCATTTCTGCAGTTTCAATAATATTGCTTGCTGTCAGATTATAATCATCGTTTGCCGTTTCGGTAATGTCTTCGCCAGCCATGATATTAACGTTTCTCTGTGCAGAAGCTATAATATTGCGCCCTGCGTTGATCTGTACATTTTCTCCTGCAGTGAATGTCATATTCTTTGGAGCATTTACGGTAATATTTCCTTTGCCATCCATCAAATATGTATTGCCGCTCGGATCTTCTATGAAAATACTTCCTTCCTGGTCATTAAATATAATTTTATTACCGCTTCTGGTCTGGATTGATTTAATATGATTGTTCAGTCCGCCTCCCAAAGCTACCTGACCATGAAACATTCCGCCCATTGCGAAAGGAAAATCAGGATGATCATATTCAAAACCTACCATAACCTGATCCCCGACTTCAGGAATAGCTACAAACCCCCTGTTCTGGGTAATGGCGTCTGTTCCACCGGCATCAGGGCTCATCATTCTTATAAAATGAGTCGTATCGGGATTCCGCTGCCAGTCAAACTGTACCTGTATCCTTCCCTGATTCATAGGGTCTGTGTTTGAAATGACCGTTGCTATTTGGGGTTGTGCACTGGGAATGATAAAATCCGGTTTAGGCATAAACCCGGTCCCTTCGGCCACTGCCTCGAAACTTCCGGTATAATATCCTCTTGCATTTACTTCATGAATAACTTCTGTAATGGTCACCTTTGTAAAATAAGAGGTTTCGCTCGTATCAGGCTTGCGCATTTCAATATCTGCGCAGCATCCCGGATAAAGAAACGGTACCGTGGTATTTCCTGAAACTGTAAAAACTTCTACAGCTGCACTTCCTGCCGCACTTTTCTGTGAATCATTAACATCCATGAACATGTTGGGGTTAACCGGAGCAGGGGAGAGCGAACGGGTTTTGAAGATATTGTTATTCAGTTCATAGGCTTTGGCCGGAATTTCTCCCAAGTGCCTGATATTATTTTCAGAGCCTTGCATTTTAGTGTGGCTGCTGCTGCTGTATCCAAAAAATTCAGGTTTTGTGTGTACTGCTTTCAGTTCTACCTGTACATCGCTTACATTGCTGCCGTAAATAAGGCGGACCGCTTTTTCAGATGGTGGAAGTTTTCCGAAGTGGAGGATCTCACCGTCATAATAAAACTGTTCACCATAGGCTTCTGCAGTTCTTGCGAGAAAATTGTAATGCGTTTCGTTGTATTGTGAGCTGTAATTGATATAGCTTTTATTCTGGGGATCCACCCTAAAGTCGAATTTCGAAGAACCTAATGCTTCTTTAATGATCTTGTCCGCAATAATTCCCGTATTGACTGCCTGGGTGCCTCCAAAACTTTGTGTATGGGGAGCAGAATCCATCAGGATCGTAGGGCTCTCGCCTTTCAGCACAATATTGCCTAGGCTCATTTTTTCCTGGCTGAATGCCGCTTTGGTAATAACCCCGACAAAAGTTCTTTCAGGACTTTCATCTTCGTAATCTTTGTATTTAAAAACTACGGTGATCCGTTTTCCTAAGAACTGGCGGGCTTGCTCAAGATTATGATTCTGAGCGGCTCCCAAAGAGTCATGAGCAAGGGTAAGCTCGAAATGGTGATGCCGTCTTGCACTCTGCTGTAACCGGAAATGTTTAAAATGATTGACGGATTTCCCTTCTATCACAATATCCAGTTTTACCACACGATTGATCCCGGGAATATGGTTCACAGAGATCTTATCTGCATTAGCAGGCGCTTTATAGTGATTGGGACGGAATGAAAAATTGCTGCTTTCTTCCATGATTATTGATGTTTTGGTGTCAACTAAAAACCGGATAATATAATCCTATATCATCTGTCTCTATTTTTGATAGACAATTAATAAAAACAGCCAATACAGCCAAAAAAGACAGAACAGCATCCCTCACGTTGGGTTTTACCATCCTGTCTGCTGTTTTTCTTGCTGTAGGAATTACATTTTTAAGAGGTAGGCCATTCTCCTCTGTAAGAAGAATTTCCAAGATCGATTTGCTCTGCGCTGACAACGAATGTGATATACATGCTGTTATCATCTACTGCATCGAAGTCTACTTCATGCCGGATTACATATCCGTTTTCCCACTTCAAAGTAGTTAATGTTCCTTCTTCGTGAGATTTGTTGAATGTAACCTCTCCGGTTGTAGGCTTGTATTTTCCGTTAAGAAGACTTTCCAGAATGTCTGATTTTTCTGTAGCTTCCACTGTAATTTTGATCAGTGCATTGGAGGGGTCTGATGCCACTCTTCCTGATACGTCTGTAGAACGGGATACACTGTAGTTAAGCTTTAATAACTTCTGTCCTTCACCGCCGTTGAATTTTAAGATTCCTCTTGAATTTCTTTCTGCCATGATTAGTAAATTTTAATGTGTTAATATTGTGTGATTGTTATTCTATGTCACCAAATTTAAAAGTAAATACAGAATCAGAAAAAAAAATTTGAAGAAATTTTAAAAAGTGTCGTAATTCTTCGACTAACAACTGTTAGGTTGGCTGGTTGTTGGTAATCAGAGGTTTATGAACTCTAATATTAAGGAATTATTAAGTCCCGATGGGAAGGGGATTAGAAAGGAATTGATAAAAGTATAGCTGAATATTTTTGAAAAAGAAGTAATGGAGAACGGCAATAAAAAAACTGCCCCAAAATGAGGCAGTTTAAAATTTACAGATCAATAATCTTAGTGATTATCATATTTTCTATCCATTACAAAATCCTCCATGAATTTCGTAGTATAGTTTCCGGCCAGATAATCTTCATTATCCATCAGCTGTCTGTGGAAAGGAATTGTCGTTTTTACTCCTTCAATATAGAATTCTTCCAGCGCACGTCTCATTTTAGCGATAGCTTCCTCACGGGTTTGAGCTGTAGTGATAAGCTTGGCGATCATTGAGTCATAGTTAGAAGGAATTGTATAACCGGAATAAACGTGGGTATCCACTCGGATTCCATGTCCGCCAGGGATATTTAATCCGGTGATTTTTCCCGGTGAAGGTCTGAAGTCTGCATAAGGATCTTCAGCGTTGATTCTGCACTCGATTGAATGTAGTTTCGGGAAGTAGTTGATCCCTGAAATAGGAGTTCCTGCCGCAAGAAGGATCTGCTCTCTGATCAGGTCATAATCAATTACCTGCTCAGTGATAGGATGCTCTACCTGGATTCTTGTATTCATTTCCATGAAATAGAAATTTCTGTGCTTGTCTACAAGGAATTCAATGGTTCCAACTCCTTCATATCCAATAAATTCAGCAGCTTTTACAGCAGCTTCACCCATTTTCTCACGAAGCTCATCAGTCATGAATGGAGAAGGAGTTTCTTCCGTCAGTTTCTGGTTTCTTCTCTGTACAGAACAGTCTCTTTCAGAAAGGTGACATGCTTTTCCGTACTGGTCACCGGCAACCTGAATTTCAATATGTCTTGGCTCTTCAATCAGTTTTTCCATGTACATTCCTCCGTTTCCGAAGGCAGCCACAGCTTCCTGGATAGCAGATTCCCAGTGGTCTTTAAGGTCTTCAGCTTTCCATACAGCTCTCATTCCTTTTCCGCCACCGCCTGCGGTAGCTTTGATCATAACAGGGTACCCTGTTTCCTCAGCCACTTTTACAGCATGCTCATAAGATTCGATCAATCCGTCAGAACCAGGTACACATGGTACACCTGCAGCTTTCATGGTTGCTTTAGCGTTTGCCTTATCACCCATTTTTTCGATCTGCTCAGGAGAAGCACCAATAAATTTGATGTTGTTTTTCTGGCAGATTCTGGAGAAATTGGCATTTTCAGACAGGAATCCATAACCTGGGTGTATAGCATCAGCATTGGTGATTTCTGCCGCCGCAATAATGTTAGGGATTTTAAGGTATGAGTCTTTGCTCATAGGAGGGCCTATACAAACCGCTTCATCAGCAAATCTTACATGGAGACTGTCTTTGTCTGCGGTAGAATATACAGCAACGGTTTTGATCCCCATTTCTTTGCAGGTACGTAAAATACGCATTGCAATTTCGCCACGATTGGCTATTAATATTTTTTTGAACATCTTCTTCAATTTGAAAATTAGATAATTTGAAAATTAGATAATGTTATTTTGAATGCAGAAATTAAGTCTAACATCTAATGTCTAACATCTAACCTCTAAATTAAGATGGGTCTACTAAGAATAAAGGCTGATCGTATTCTACCGGAGTAGCATCGTCTACCAGGATCTTCACGATTTTCCCGCTGATCTCAGAATCGATCTGGTTGAATAACTTCATTGCTTCGATCACGCAAACTACTTTTCCTGTAGAAACCTCGTCGCCTACGTTTACAAATACATCTTTATCCGGTGACGGTTTTCTGTAGAAAGTACCGATCATAGGAGATTTTATAGCCACATATTTGCTGTCATCAGATACTGCTTCAGTTTTTTCAACAGAAGCTGCTGCCGGAGCTGCCATGGGACCCTGAGCTGCTGCCTGAGGAGCTGTATGGTATACTGCAGGCTGTGCATAAACCGTATCGCTGCCGGCTAATGGAGTTTTAATAGTAATTTCGAAATCTTTAGTTTTGTATTTTACTTCTGAAACTTCAGCCTTAGATACAAATTTAATAAGATTTTGTATGTCTTTAATGTCCATAAATTTGATATTTGATTTTGCACCAAAGATACCAAAAAAACACAAAAAACAACAAAAAACCGCCTAATTTTATCAAAATTGGGCGGTTTTTGTATTAAAATGAGGCTTTTTCAGTGAAAAGCGACTCTTAGTTTTCTTCTGTAGCTGCAACTTCTTTTTCCAATACTACTTTACCTCTGTAGTAAAGTTTTCCTTCATGCCAGTGAGCTCTGTGGTAAAGGTGAAGTTCACCAGTTGTTGCATCTTTCGCTAATTGAGGAACTACTGCTTTATAATGAGTTCTTCTCTTATCTCTTCTTGTGGACGACTGTCTTCTCTTAGGATGTGCCATTTTGAATAACTTTTTTAATTGATGAGCGATGAGATTCATCATCTCATCATATTTAAATTATTTTTTATTTAATTATTGTCTTTTAACTTTCTCAGTGCTTCCCATCTCGGGTCACTTCCGGGTTCTTCCTCTTCCGGCTCTTCAATATCTTTTGGACTGAACCTGTTTAGAATTTCCAGATCTTCATCGCTTACATTCGGTGAAATCTTTTTCATTGGTATAGAAAGCTGTACGTTTTCGTAGATCAGCTGTGCCGCATTGAATGCGTGATCTGAGGCTGGAATGGTAATGACGTCTTCATTGCTGTCATCATATTCTTCACCAAAATTCACCAAAACCCTGATCTCGTTTTCAATCGGATAGTCGAATTCATCATTTGTGATATCACAAATAAGCTCCACTGTTCCATCTACTTTGATCTCAAATTCTAAAAATGTAGTATGCTTTTCAAGAAAAACATCTGCTGTTATTTTAGGATTTGTAAATTCCTGTTCAGTGTCAAATAATTGAAAGAACGTTTTATCTATCTCAAATTTGAACACGTGCTTCCCGTTTTTAAGTCCGGAAAAGCTTACGTCATAGTTTCTTAACTTGTCCATAAAATGAGTGTGCAAAAATATGCAATTTTTTTATAATAACAAATAAAATACATAACAAATTAATTTAAAATTTGTTTTAACAAATTATCCTTCATTTTCATCCGGAAGATCTTCATCCACCCCGTTGTCTACGACCATTTTTCTTGGCTGCATACGGTTGGTCATCAGGTCGTTATATTCGCTTCTGTTCTTGAATATTTTGATAGCCGTGAAGATAGCTTCGGTAAAACTCTGCTCATCGGCCACGTTTTTTCCTGCAATATCGTAGGCCACTCCATGGTCCGGAGAAGTCCTGATAAACGGAAGTCCTGCTGTATAATTCACACCCTCCTCGTAGGCCAGTGTTTTGAATGGTGCAAGCCCCTGATCATGGTACATCGCTAAAACAGCATCGAAGTTTCTGTATTTATTAGGCTGGAAAAAGCTGTCTGCCGGATAAGGTCCGAAAGCCAGTATTCCATTGTCAGAAAGTTCTTTTATGGCAGGTTCTATGATCTCCATTTCTTCTTTTCCGATCACGCCTCCGTCCCCGGCATGGGGATTCAGTCCCAATACCGCAATTTTAGGTCTCTGTACACAGAAATCTTCTATGAGTGTCTGGTTCAGGGCTCTGATCTGTTTTTTTATTTTTTCTTTGGAAATATTTTCGGCTACGCTGGCAATCGGGATATGGTGCGTGGAAACAGCGACTTTAAGATCTTCTGTAACTAAGAACATTAATCCTTTTTTACTGAATTTTTCCTCAAAATATCCTGTATGTCCGGCATGTTTGAAGCCCATTTTTACCATTTCATCCTTATTGATGGGTGCTGTAACGAGAACGTCGATATCACCTTTCATTAAAGCTTCGGTAGCCAGCTCCAGAGAATCAATGGCCATTCTGGTAGATTCCTCCGTAGGAACTCCCAGTTCTACGTTTACATTTTCCTTAGTCAGGTTCACCATATTGAGTTTTCCTGCCTGAGCCTGCGATGCTTCATTGATGTAGTTGAAATTCAGATTCAGCTTGAAAATATTTTTCTGGAAGGTAAATAACTTTCCCGAGCCAAAAATCACCGGAGTGAAAAAATCCGTAATGGTTTTGTCAATCAGGGATTTCATGATGATCTCCGGACCGATGCCGTTAAAATCACCGATTGAAATTCCTACTCGTACTTTATGGTTTTTTGGGCTCATTTTGATTATCTTTGAAGATTATAATTTACAAATTTAGCAAAAAATAATATGTTCACAGGAATTATTGAAGCAGTTGGCATTATTGAAAAGATTGAAGAGAAAGGAAGCAACATAGATTTCACATTAACATGCCCTTTTACAAACGAACTGAAAATAGACCAAAGCCTTGCCCATAACGGTTGCTGCCTTACAGTTGTTGAGATTAAAGATGATCAGTATGTGGTAACGGCAATCAATGAAACATTGGAAAAGACCAATCTTGGAAAATGGGATGTAGGCACTGTGGTAAATCTTGAACGATGCATGAAGATGGATGGAAGGCTGGACGGACATATTGTACAGGGACACGTTGACAAGACCGGTGAAGTAGCAGGAATTGAAAATAAGGACGGAAGCTATTTTATAACCATTAAATATGAAGACAACGGTAATTTTGTAACGGTTCCGCAGGGCTCCATTACGGTAAACGGAATAAGCCTTACCGTGGCGAAAAGTGAAGATATACAGTTTTCTGTAGCTATTATTCCATATACCTGGGAGTTTACGAATATGCAGCATCTTAAAATCGGAGATAAAGTTAATTTAGAATTTGACATCATTGGTAAGTATATTGCTAGGTTAATTAAAAAATAGGATGCCAGTAAGTAAATACAGAGGATATAGCTTAAGGAACCGCGTGTTTTTCGGGTTCTTACTCGTATGTTTGTTAAGTGTTGTCGCTACATCGCTGGTTCCCTATTTCGTTTTAAGGAACAATTCCCTGCAGCAGAGTAATATTGATATGCAGGAGAAGACCAATGCCGTGATGAGATACCTGGATTATGCAGTGAGCCGCACACTTGTTGAGACGGAGGATCTGCCGCAGGTTTTGGGAAATAAGATTTTTGAAATAGCAGATATCAACCAGCATGATATTGTAATCTATGATCTGAGAGGAAATTACCTTCTTTCCAATAAAGATGAAAGTCTTATTGATCAGAAAACCATTCCCCTTAATATTGTCAATAAAATTCTGGCTACCGATTCCAGGGTTGATATTAAAGGGTATGACAAGACCAAAGACGCAGGACGTACTTCCTCGTATCTCCTTTTAAAAAACAATGAGCTTGAACCTATAGGAATTGTATATATTCCTTTGTACCATAACGAATCTGCTTATCTGGATGTTCTTCATCAATATATTAAATACATCTTGCTGGTCGATATTTTCCTGATTCTGTTCAGCATCTGGATAAGCTGGGTAACGTCTAACAGCCTGGCAAAAAATATCACTAAATTCTCTGATATGATCACCCGTATTACCTTATTTGAAAATGAAATGCGGCCTATCAGATACTATAAAAACGATGAGCTTAATGCACTGGCAAGAGCTTACAACAGAATGATCCTGCAAATCCAGGATCAGAAAGAAAGGCTGCGGTTCAAAGCGTCTGAAGAAGCCTGGAGAGAAATGGCAAAACAGGTGGCTCATGAGGTGAAAAATCCTTTAACACCTATGAAACTGACGATTCAGAATTTTGAAAGAAAATTTGATCCCGAAGACCCAAACATCAGGGAAAAAGTAAAGCAGATGAGCAAAACCATGGTGGATCAGATCGACCTGATTGCTACTGTTGCTTCGGCTTTCTCAGAATTTGCGAAGCTTCCCGAAAAAAATAACGAAGTCATTAATCTGAATACAGAAGTTGAAGATATCCTTCGTGTTTTCAATGATGAAGGGATTTTTATACACTCCAATAAGGGGGATATTATGATCAATATGGACAGGATTTATCTTTCCAGGATCATTACCAATCTTGTCACCAATGCAAAACAGGCCCAAAGTGATGAGCGTAAACTGATCATCAACGTAGATGTGGAACAGCACCAGAGAAGAGTTATGATTTCCGTACAGGATAACGGGATCGGGATTCCTGAAAACATGTACGAAAGGATATTTGAACCTAATTTTACTTCTAAAAACAGCGGGATGGGGCTTGGACTTTCTATGGTGAGAAAAATGATCGAAGACTACAAAGGGGAGATCACGGTGAAATCAGAAGTAGGGAAGGGCTCTACCTTTACTATTACACTACCTACGAATTTATAGTGAAGCCTTTTAAATTTAAATATTTTGAAATTCAGCAGTCGAAAAACGTCTTCCGGGTAGGAACGGACGGTGTTTTGCTGGGTATTTTGGCTGATGCAGAGAATGTTTCGGAAGTATTGGAGATAGGGACCGGAACCGGGCTTATCTCACTGATGCTTGCGCAAAGAAATATCCATGCATCTTTTCTTGGGCTGGATATCAATGAAGAGGCGGCCTTACTCACCAGAATCAATTTTGAACACTCACCTTTTCATGCAAGACTGAAAAATATCCATCAGGATCTTAAAACCTTTGAAACAGAAAAGAAATTTGATCTGATTGTTTCAAATCCTCCGTATTTTGAAGAATCCGGATCCGATAAGGATAAAATTGCACGTCAAACGGTAGAGCTCAATTTTCAGCAGCTCATTGTTGCTTCTGTAAAACTGCTGTCCGGTCAGGGTATTTTGTCAGTTATTATTCCTGCTGAAGCTGGGGATTATTTTGTTGCAGAAGCCTCGGAAAATGGTCTGTTCTTAAAGCGTAAGATCAATATTAAAGGAATTGAAAATTCAAAAACGAAAAGATTAGTTCTTGAATTTTCGTTCAGAAAAGAAGCGGTCGGGGAATTTGATTTTGTGATAGAAAAAAGTCCGAGACAATACTCGGACCCATATCTTGAACTCACGAAGGAGTTTCATGTCTTTAAGAAATAGAAAATAGATGATGAACGTTAGTCTTATCTAAATTTTTAATCCTTAAGTCTTTCAATTTTACTCAAATAATTCTGCCGTATCCAGCACGGAAACTTTTCCGTCTTCACACCTGATGGCTTCTCCCGGGAAATTCTGGATCATATGATAATCGTGCGTTGCCATTACCACAGCGGCTCCGTTTTCAAGGGCTACCTGCTTTAGAAGCGTCATGATTTCGTTGGATGTTTCAGGATCAAGGTTTCCTGTAGGCTCATCGGCAAGGATGAGATCAGGGTGGTTAAGTAAGGCCCTGGCAATAGCAATACGCTGCTGCTCACCTCCGGAAAGCTCATGCGGCATCTTATGCTTCTTGCTTTTCATGTTGACACTTCCCAGCACTTCGTTGATGCGGTCTTCTATTTTTATTTTATCATTCCACCCTGTTGCTTCAAGGACGAATTTTAAATTTTTCTCAACCGTTCTGTCAGAAAGCAGCTGAAAATCCTGGAATACAATACCTAGCTTTCTTCTCAGGTTAGGAATGTCTGAAGGTTTCAGTTTGGCAAGTTCAAAGCCTACCACCGCTCCATGTCCTGATGCTAAAGGAATGTGTCCGTAAAGCGTTTTCAGAAGCGAGCTTTTTCCTGAACCTGTCTTTCCGATAAGGTAGCAGAATCTGCCTTTTTTGATGTTAAGATTAACGTCAGTAAGAACAGTGAAGTTTTTTTGCGCAATTTTTGCGTGCTGTAAGCTTATAATATTATCTCCGGAGATATGTGTATGCGGCATAATTCAATTTTATGGTGCTATTTCTAAAATATTTTTTCAGATCTTAAAAATAGAAAAAAGAAGCTTAAAAACCCTAAACTTTAGGAAATTTTAACAACAAAAAATGCCTGAAAAACTTCTTTTCAAGCATGATCTGTATATGATATCCGAGATATTATCTCTTAGCGCGGGCTGCACTAACAGTTAAACTCTTTCTGCCTTTAGCTCTTCTTGCTGCCAAAACTCTTCTCCCGTTTGGCGTAGACATTCTTTCTCTGAAACCGTGTTTGTTTCTTTTCTTTCTTTCTGATGGCTGGAATGTTCTTTTACTCATTACTATATATTTAAATCGTAATTAATCTATTAATTTTCAGGTTGCAAAGATATAGAAATTTTTAAAAGTTACAAATTTTACTCATCTTTTTTTAGAAATTATTTGAAATGCTTTTTATCTCTATATGGACAAACTGCGCCTGGAAACGAAATTTTGTGTAAAGAAATAATATATAGATGATTTATTTAAAAGCTCTATCTTTGAAAACTCAAATTTAAAGAAAAATAAACACACGATGTTTACACCAGCAGAACTTTTAGATATCAATGCATTACTTACGCCTGAAAACAAAATAGTTATCCTTACTCACTATAATCCGGACGGAGACGCTATAGGCTCCAGCCTGGGATTAAAACATTATCTGGGGGCAAAGGGAATTTCGGCAGAAGTGGTTGTTCCTAATGATTTTCCGAAATTTCTGAAATGGATGCCGGAATCCAAAAAAGTGATCATCGGGGAGTACAAGAGAAAGTATGCATCCGACCTGATCAGTGGGGCGGATGTTATCTTCTGTCTTGATTTTAATTCTCCTTCAAGAATAGGATTGTTAGGTGAATGGCTGGGCAAATCCAAAGCTAAAAAAATTCTTATTGACCACCACCAGCAGCCGGAAAATTTCGATTTTGTGTATTCTGACACGGTGATTCCTGCCACTTCACAGATGATCTATCATTTCATTGAAGCAATGGAAGATGAGGAACTGGTGAATCAGGATATTGCAGAATGTCTTTATACCGGGATCATGACGGATACAGGCGGTTTCCGTTTCCGTTCCACAAGCGCAACGACGCACAGGATTATTGCCAATCTGATAGAGAAAGGAGCCGATCCTTCCATTATAACCTCAAATACATGGGATACCAATACAGTTTCCCGTCTTCATCTTCTTGCTCTTGTACTGGGTAGAATAGAAGTGGTAAACGACGGCAAGGTAGCGGTATTGTCTCTTACAAGAAACGAGCTGAAAGAATTTGGTTTCCAGAAAGGAGATACAGAAGGTTTTGTAAACTATGGGCTGAGCATTGCAGGGGTAAAAATGGCGGCTTTCTTTATGGAAGACCTGTATGATGATTTTATTAAAATTTCTTTCAGAAGTAAGGATGATGTGGATGTGAACCAGTTTTCCAGAAAATATTTCAGCGGCGGAGGGCATATCAATGCAGCGGGTGGAAAGTCAAATGAATCTTTACAGGATACCATAGAAACATTCAAATCCAGATTGACCGGAGAAACTTTATAATGTTCAGATATTTGGATGTATGAAAAGAAGTATTGTATTTTTTATTATCCTTTTTTCTGACATCTTATCTGCACAGGATTGTTATCCTTTTAATCTGAATATTCTTCAGTCTCAGTCTGCTGTGGAAGACAGTATCAAACCTGTTTTCAAAGACGGTAGTTTTGTTTTTACCAATATTCTCAATGGCAGGAAAGTTCTTGATAAAAAATTTCAGGAAGCTTATCCTTTCTTTCATAATATTGCTATTGTAAAATTTAACGATCAATATAACCTGGTAGACAGGGAAGGTGTTTTTTTGATTGATAAAAATTTGCCTGATGAATCGAACAGACCGCATTATTCTCGGAATATGCTTGTTTTTAGAGATTTTCAATATTTTTACGGTGCTCAGAATAAAGAATATGTTCCTGCCAGTGAACGTGAATATTCCAAATCAAAATTTCTTGAAGCCTATAAGTCTGAAGAATCCGGGAAGTATGGTTTTACGGTAACAGATCGTTTTAATAAAGAGATCTGTCCTCCCATGTACGATAGCATTATATCACTTTCCGAAAATTTTGTTTTGGCAAGAATAGATAAGAAATACGGCTTGGAAAATAATACGGCCCATACTGTAATTCCGTATGATTATGATGAGGCTCTTCCTTTTAATAAAGAACAGAATAATCAGGTTCATCAACAATTTTTAGGCTTCAAAAAAAGAAAAAACTGGTTTTATTTTGACTGGAACGGGAACTTGATTTTAAAATCAAAGCATGAAGTTTCTGTACTTTCAAACTATTCCGGTGATGTTATTGGTGCCGTAAAGAAAAATGGAAAATTCAGCATCCTGTATAGAAACGGAGTATTAAAGGATTTTTTATTTGACCATGTTTCTGAAAACGTCAATCTTGGTTTTATCGGAAATGATGTTTATTACATCAATTCCAACCAGACGATGTCTGCATATTATTCCTATGATCCGGAGCAGAAGTTTGATAAAATCTCAATTCGGGAAGTCTCTCCTTTCGGGTATTGGTCGGAACTTACAATAGATAAAAACACCGTGACTTTTAAAGATTCAGAAAGTAAAGGTAAGATGGTAGAAAAAAAGACCGATCCTAAGGCCTGGATGAAACTGTATGAGCTCTTTTGCTGGTGCGATTATATAGGTTTGGGAGAGAGCGGAAACAGAACCAAAGTTGACGGAACCGATATTTTTGTGAGGATTTATAAAGATGGAATAAGCATTCCTAAATATACACCTAATTTTTACGGAGTATCGGAAAAAATAGGGGATTTCGGCAATCTGCTTATGAATTTCCGGGAGCGTGGGGTGGTTAAAGACTGACTTTGGAGTATCCCTTCTCCTCCAATGCCTGACAGGTGTACTCGTATACTTCCTGAAACATGACATCAAGATTTTTCTTGCTGAATAAGCTGAATTTCGTCATTTTAGGAGGGTCTAAAAAAATATCACAGGATTTGGCTTTAGAATAAACCGACTTGGCAATCGCTAAATGCAGAATCCTGTCAAATTCCTTCATCAGGCTCATATTATTTAATTCATCATAGCTTATTGAATTGACGTGGGAAGCAATCAGAAAATCACATTTATCAATGATCGGCTCTATGGGAAGGTTATCCAGAACACCTCCGTCAACATATATTTTTTCACCCATTCTCACAGGAGGTAAAATGAACGGAACACTTGATGAAGCCAGAAGCGGCCCGAAAAGCTCGCCTTCCGAAAAGAAATCCACAATTCCGTGGGTCATTTCTGTGGCGGTGACGTAAACAGGGATTTTTAAGATCTTAAAATCATTCTCGGGAAAGTGATCATTAAAAAGCTTTAAGATGAAATTTGAGCTGAAAATACCGTTTTTGGAAAGTTTCAGATAAGACCTGGAAAAGAATGTGGTTTGCTTTACAATATCCATCATCTCATCCGGTGATTTTCCGAAAGAATAAAATGCCCCTACAATGGAGCCGGCACTGGTCCCTGAAATGATGTGCGGTTTCAGATTGTATTCTTCCAGTGCTTTCAGTACTGCTATATGGGCAATTCCACGCATGCCTCCACCGGAAAGCGTGAGGCCGATAACCGGTGGTCTCTTTTTTTTGAACGAGAATAAACCCATTGAAAGTAATTAATCCCTACTAAGATACAAGAAATTTTGACATACACCGGCTACGCTGTGCTGCCTGGTTATTTTACAGCACTAATTTTTTGGGCAGGTTGTGAAGAAGCTCCGTATTGATAATTTCTGCACAGATTCCCGGTTTTTCCCAGTGTCCGTTGTGTCCGCAGTCCAGGATATAAGATTTTATATTGGTTCTGTCCGGAAGGTGTTTAATCATCGTATCTGTTTTTACAGCATTGTCATGTTTTCCCGCCAGGATTAAAATTTTAGCTTCCAGATTTTCCAGAATATGTTTTTTGTCCGTTCTTTCCACCATGCCTTTTACGCAGGCAAGAGCTCCCATATTGTTGGTAGAAAGGGCGGTTGCAAGAGCGGTTTCAATTTTTCCTTCCAGAATATCCCTTTCATTGGGATTGAAAAGATTCGGAATACCAGCTTTGACGTAATGGGCAAAAGCATCCCTGATGATCCTGTAGCTTTTGATTCGCTGCTGTTTTTTCTCTTCGTCGTCGGGGAAATAAGTAGAGAAGAAGAGAGTCAGGCTTTTAAGAGATTCAGGGTGCTTTTCAGCAAAAGCCAGTGAAGTATATCCTCCCATAGAATGTCCCAAAAGATGAACCTTATTCAGTTTTTCGTGATCCAGAACTTTTTTTACTTCATCAGCCATCAGTTCCATGGTGTGAACCTCTGCTAAGATATCAGATTGTCCATGGCCTGGGAGATCAATTTTCAACAGTGAAAACTGATCGGAAAGATGGGGTTCCATATCGCTCCAGATGGAAAGGTTTTCCATAAAGCCGTGAAGCAGTACCAAAGTTTCTTTTCCGTTTCCTTTTCTTTCAAAATTCAGCATAATCTCAGTTGTTTCTTCAAATTTAAATAAAAAAAGAGCATTTCAAAAATGCTCTTTTGGTATTACTTGATTAATTCAGTATAAACTTTCTTTTCCCAGGGTTTTATATCGGTGATACCGTATTTTTCTTTTTTAGAAATTGCGATATTGTCCAGAATGTCCACAAAGTTTTTATAATTGGCTTCATCGGTTGGTTTTACAATGACTGTGAAGTTCTCAGGTTTCGGAGCGTTTTTGTAGGCTTCAGAAATAATCTTCGAGATTTTCACGCCGCTGAAATCAGTTTCTTTCAGGTTTCCTGAATTTAAATCTGTCTCATTACTTTGATGGTAAAATACCCTGTTGTCTTTTCCGAGAATAAAGGTAACCTGGTTTTTATCTCCGATAACAGGCCTGTCTATTGGATTTGGGTTAGGATCTTTTGCCGGAAGTCCCAGATCCATCACATTGGGTTTTGTGAAATTGGTGGTAAACATGAAAAATGTGATCAGTAAAAATCCCAGATCCACCATTGGAGTCATGTCTACCCGGATTAGTTTTTTCTTTTGCTTGCCTCCCTGTTTGTCTTGTGCAATTACTTCAGCCATAATTAATATTTTTAAATGTTAAACGGTTTTTGATGAAAAGTAAAGTGTTGATACTTATTTGGAGGAATCTATACAAAGTTTATACCTAAAATTGATAAATGATAATAAAATTTTAAATTTATAGAATGTTTGACATAGAAAAGCCTTAGGAAGTTTTATATTCGTAAGGCTTTATGAATTTTTAAGAGGATGATTGCTATCTGTTTATGAGCAGTTTCTCAGATAGAATAATCTTTCCATGGTTTTCTGCCTGGATAATGTAGGTTCCGTTTATGAATTGACAAATATTTATAGAAGCCTTTATACCATTATACTTTTCCGAGAATAATTTTTTTCCGGACATATCGGTGATGCTGATTGTCGACCCCGTAGGAAGATAATCAAGGTAAACAACGTCTTTTGCGGGATTGGGATACACCAAAATCTGATTGCTCTTAGTTACCTCTGATAGTCCTAATGTTCCGGGGTAACCCAACTTTACGATCAAAAAATCTGCATATGTATAACCACTTGAATATCCGGCAAGAACAAATCCACCATCTGTAGTTTTTTCAAGGGATTTAACAGAGGTAATCATATTTTCATGAATTGGTTTTTCCCACACAATGTTTCCTGTTGCATCCAGTTTCATAACTAAAATATTATAAATGTGAGTGACTGTATCTTCCATATTTATGCTTATAATGTAACCATTATCAGATGTTTGTGTAAGTGATGCAGGGAATTCTCCTATATTATTAGATCCAAGATTATTGAAACTGTTTTTCCATTGAATATTCCCTGTATTATTTAGTTTAACCATCAATGTAGTTGAAGGAGTGCTTCCAACAATATCTCCATCATTTGAAGTAGTAGTAGTTAGTATAGTATAACCGCCATCATTTGCCTGAAGAATTAGAGGTGATCCCGGTTCTTCTCCGCTTCCTCCTAATGATTTATTCCATTGAATACTACCAAGCGCGTCCAGCTTTACAATCCAGGTGTCTTTTCCTCCATGATTTCCGATAACATCACCATCGTTAGATTCTGACGTTCCTGCAATGATATATCCGCCATCAGAAGTTTGCAGAAAATTATCCGGTACATCTTTTCCGCTTCCTCCTAATGATTTTTGCCACTGAATATTTCCTGTACTATTTAATTTTACAACCCAAATATCACTATCTCCATGATTTCCTACGTTTGAGTAGGAGCTTCCAACAACGATATACTCTCCATTAGAGGTTTGCTTTATTTGTTGTGGGAAATCGTCATTAATTCCTCCTAAAGTTTTTTGCCATTGGATATTGCCGGAAGAATTTAACTTTACAATCCAAATATCATAATCTCCATAATTTTCTGTAACATCCCCATTGTATGATGATGAAGCGCCAGAAATTATATATCCATTGTCAGATGTTTTGTTAATGGAAAATATGATTTCGTGAGAAGTTCCGCCTAAAGTTTTTTGCCATTGAATATTTCCTGAAAGATCGAGCTTTATGATCCAATAATCAAGTCCACCATGATTTCCTGTAACATCCCCATTATTAGAATTTGAATTTCCGGAAATAATATATCCGTCTGAAAACTGTAATACAGAGTTTACAGTGTCATCATTACTTCCCCCTAATGATTTTTGCCATTGTGTATTTCCGGACGAATCTAACTTTATAGCAAGGATATTTGAGCTGTTATAAGGGTTTGTATTTCCTACTGTGATAAATCCGCCATCTGATGTCTGTAAAATAGATTCCGCAGATTCAGAATCTGCTCCGCCTAAAGTTTTTTGCCACTGAATATTTGGGGCTTGGGCATAGAGTGTTAAGCAGCTTAAGGCTGCAAGAATGTAAAATAATTTTTTCATTTGTGTTTATTTGAAATTTTTGTCGAATCTACGAATAAATATTTTCTTCCATTCAATAAAATTAATTAGTGTCATCCTATTCTAAGTGTAAAAAAAGCCTTACAAAATGAACTGATAAGGCTTTATGAATTTTTAAGAGGATGATTGCTATCTGTTTATGAGCAGTTTCTCAGATAGAATAATCTTTCCCTGGTTTTCTACCTGGATAATGTAGGCGCCGTTTATGAATTGACTAATATTTATAGAAGCCTTTAATAAAAAAAATACAATTGTTATCCTGTCAATTAGTAAGTGTAGATATTCTTCTGATAAGTGTACAAAAAAGCCTTACCAAAATGAATTGATAAGGCTTTATTATATTGAGAATAATCTTACTTCGTTGTCTTATAATAGTTAACACCGCATTCTAAGAATTTCTTAAAATCTTCTTTCGGCATATATCCGGATACCGGAGTATTGATTACTTTTCCGTCCGGTGTTATCAGAACATAGTGTGGCTGGGAATTGTTGTTGAAATTCACCTGCTGGAATAAGCTCCACCGGTCACCGATCGTTTTTACTTTCTTGATCTGCCCGTCTCCAAGATCGATCTTTGTTTTCTGATCTTCAGGAAGCTCTTCCTTATCATCTACATATAAAGAAGCAAGAACAACATCATTTTGAAGGATAGGTAAAATATCCGGCTCGCTCCATACGAATTCCTCCATTTTTCGGCAGTTTTCACAGCCATACCCGGTAAAGTCGATCAGAATAGGTTTGTTCTCCTTTTTAGCCAGTTCAACAGCTTTAAAGAAATCATGTTCAGGATGCATGCCCAGGATTCCGTCTTTTTCATCATGAAGATAGCTTACATTCAAAGGAGGCAGGATTCCGCTTAACAGCTGTAGCTTTGGACGCTCGGCAGGAATTAATCCCTGGATCAGATAGATCACGAAACCTATTCCTAAAGCTCCCAATATCTTCCTTGTAATCGAGATTTTCGGTTTTTTATCGTCATGCGGAAACCTGATGATTCCGAATAAATAAAGGGCCAGTCCCAATGCAATTATGATCCAGATAGCGATGAAAAGCTCTCTTTTTAATAAGAATGTTTTAGAAACCAAATCTGCCTTGGATAAGAATTTTAAAGCTAAAGCCAATTCTACGAAACCAAGAACCACTTTTACTGTATTCATCCAGCCTCCGGATTTTGGAAGACTCTGCAAAGCCTGCGGGAATAAAGCAAGCAATCCAAAAACGATGGCCCATGCCAGTCCGAATCCTGCCAGAGCAAAGGTAAGGAGCATAGGAACATTCGTAGATCCTGTCACTGCACTTCCCAGTAAGCTTCCCAGGATAGGGCCGGTACACGAGAAAGAAACGATAACCAAGGTAAGTGCCATGAAGAAAATCCCGATGATTCCTCCGGCTTCTTCTGCTTTTGAAGACTTGTTGGCAATAGAACTCGGCAGTGTAATATCATAGTATCCGAAGAAACTTCCTGCGAAGAAGATGAATATAATAAAGAAGGCAATATTCAGCCATATGCTTGTAGAAATTTCATTGAAAATATTCCCGGCAATTCCATCAATCAAATGGAAAGGAAGACTTAAAAGAACAAAGATCAGAAGGATGAAAAATCCATAGATCAGGGCGTCTCTTTTGCCTTTTGCCTTATTTTTATTCCCTTTCGTGAAGAAAGAAACTGTTAATGGGATCATTGGGAAAACACAAGGTGTCAGCAAAGCGATCAGTCCCCCCACAAATCCTAAGAATAAATAAGTCCAGTAATTTTCGCCAACCTGCTCCACGGCAGTTCCGCAATCGGTTAAAGGTTTCTGGAAATCAATGGTTGCTATTTTTAGCTGCTTTGGATCCAGTTCTGAAGTTTCTGCAGCCACTGCTTTTCCTTTTTCAGGAGTTGCTGTAACAGTTGCTGGCGTTTTCACCGAATCTTTTGTAGTTTCAGGTTTTTCTTCCGCCGTTTCCTCTGTGGATCCTTTCGGGGTTACTTTCTGATTGAATTCTAAAGTATTCGGAGCCAGGCAAACCCTGTCGTCACAGGTCTGATAAGTAATTTCAGAAGTAACGTCTGCAGGTTTCGCAGGATCTTTTAATTTAAATTTCTGTTTGAAACCGGCTGAATTGGAATAAAAAACAATGGTTCCTCCAAAAGCTTCTGAAAATTCCTCGTGTTTCTTACCGGTTTCGGTGAACTTTCCGATCAGTTCGATGTTTTTCCCTGAAACTTTATATTCGGTAGGAATTCCCGTATCCTCAGGAAGATCTTTGGAATAAATATGCCAGCCGCTTTCCATGGTAGCATTCAAAACCGCTTCGTATTGATTGTTCCCTAAGTCGTTAACAGTGAACTTAAACTTTACAGGGTTCTTGATCTGTGCCGAAAATCCGAGAGTAATAAAAAAGAAAAGGAGAAACGAAATTTTATAAATCGAAGAAAATCTCATATTTTTATTTTATGTAAATACTATTATACAAAAGTAATTGTTTTTTGCAGATTAATCAACCGAAGAAATCTTCCTCAGCTTTTTTTCTATAGCCAGATTATTTTTTAAAGCTAAAAATCCCTCTTTTATTTCCAAATAAGGAAAACCTGTTTCGTGATTTTTCCTGCTGATTTCCGCCATTATTTTCCAGTGTTTGGAGATTTCTTTCCATGCGAAAAATAAGGAATGCTTTGGGTCGTACATATGAGTGGGTTCACTTTTAGCACCATTTATCTCTATGATTTTGAAATTTTTGCCCTTTTGTAAAAGCTCTGAATTTTCAAACATCACATCCAGCCTTCCGAAATAAAAGCCATTCACTTTGGTGCAGATTTCATTTATTTTTTGCTCTAATTTTTCTGTAACATCAGTTGAAATGTCTGTAAATTTAGCTCCTCTGGTATGGCTTCCAAACGGAATTAAAATAATTTCCTCGTTTTCAGGAACTATTTTTTTTATTTCATTTCCCATTTTTTGTTCTATAGCTTTGATTTGAAAAGCACTTCTCGGATTTTCCATTACCAGTTCTCTCAAGTTTTTTTTGCCGTTTCCTTTTACAGAAAGAAATTCCTTTTTCACCATTCCGGTAATTTTTCCTTTTTTCTCGTCTGGAAAACGATGGTAAAAAATGCCAACTTCATTCCGGTAATTTATTTTTTCCTGAATTAAAAAATCACAATCATTATTGTTTTGATACCGTTCTAATTCATTTAAATCTTCGAGCTGAACAACGCCTAAACCTTTCAATCCAATGTTTGGTTTTACAATAACAGGGAAGTTGATAGTTTGTGATGTTAATTCAGATAAAATTTCCTGAAATGAAGTTTCTGAGGAAGCAAAAATGGTTTTCGGAATCCAGTTTTCGGGAATCAAATCATAGATTTCTTTTTTGCTTTCCATTGCCATTCCTCCATATTTTATGGAAGGATTTGCACCATGGAAAAACAAGAGCGTTTTTGCTTTCCAGGCACAGTAGAGCCAAACCGGAAAAAGTGGCAAATAAATGGAAAAAGTTGACCAGTATTCCCAATGTGCAAGTTTATGAAGGCGATGTTTGAGTTTCATTTTTAAGGGAAATTTTTTCAGGTTTTGAAAATGGATTAAGTAGGTTGTGATGTTTTAAGGTGATTTTATCAGAAATAACGAGCTGTGTTGTACTGATGGTTTGTATCGTGTTTTGTCTTTTTATAGTAATTCCGTTCTCCAGATCATCGGTTTTCTGATGGTGGAAATCCCAGATCGTTTCTTCAGAAATCGTCTTCTTTTTCAGAAATTCTTTAAAAATTTGTTTCCTTTTTTCTGTTGCAATTTTATCATACAAAGTAGCGGAAGACCAAATGTATGGACGATTTATATCTAATATTTTAAAATGTTTTTCCGAACCATCCCAACGAAATTCTGCCAATTGATTTCCCTGAAAAATAACCAAAGTAAAAGGTTCAATATTTTGTAAATCAATTAGTTGTAATGCGTTGGAGATGTTTTCTTTCTCCATTAAATCTAAAACAATGATTCCTCGGCTTTTTCGGTATTCTGCTTTTCTTTGATGATTTTCGAAAGCTCCGTTTAATAAAATCAGAGCATTCCCATTTTCTGAAACCGCAAACCAGGTTCCTTTTTTTGTGGCATCTTTCGGATAAAAGATGTGATTTTCACTGTGAATTTCCTGTGCAGAGCGATTGGGTTTTTCGTCTCGGTTAGAAGTCAGAATGATTTTGTTTTTAAGCGGAAAATACGTTACAGTACACATTTAGTTTAGGTTTTGAGTTTCTCTGTATTGAATAGTCGAAGGTGCAACTCCGAAATTTTTGTTGAGTAAATGACTCATTTTAATCTCATTAAAAGCCACTTTTATCAATGCCTGATGATGAATGCAATGCTCGATGTTGTACAAAAGTTCCCGAAAGAAATTGGTGGGGATTTCCAAAGAAACATTTCCCACGGTCTGATGCATCATCAAATTTTTGTTTGGCAAGTTGATGTTGGCAAGTATTTCGGAAATAGCCTGTATCGCTTTTTCAGGATTTTTTTCTAATTCCAGATTTCTTTGTCTTTCGTCATAATTAATTTGATTAGTATCATAAGTGTTCAGTAAAATTTCCAAAAACTCAATAATATGTCTCGTATGACCACCAATAGTAGAACCGTCCAGTGAAGGAATATTGTGGGTGTACATTTTTGCTGAAACTTTTCTAAGTAAATTCTGTTGCTCGGTAAGAATCTCGTGTAAGATGGCATAAACCGATTCGTCCTTATTCATACTTTACTTTTTTTAAATTTAAATAAAAGAATCACACAGAAAACAAGAACGGTAAGAGCAAGATAAAATAATTTTCCACCATCGTTATTGGTTTCAATTCCTAGAATGAAAATGTGTGAAGTTATAGCTCCAATCATCGTAAAAAATCCTAACATGGCTCCCCAAAAAGTAGTTTTCGGATTCAGAATTAAAACTGCCGTGATGAGTTCCAAAATACCTGAAAAGATCCGTCCAAAAGGTTCTGCATGAAGCTTAGAAAAAATAGCGACAGAATCCGGATGAGCAGTAAATTTGAAGAATAAAGTTTGCAGCAAAATGATAGCGGGAAGTATTCTTAATGCCCAATTGATAAAGTTTTTCATATTTGTATAATTATAATTTTTCAAGTAAGGCGTAAGAAAATAAATGATTGTACTGTTGGCAATGAACAACTGCGTATTTGTACTCATCAAAGTTTACCGGGCTTGTGAAAGTATAGGCTTGTCCGCCGTTTACAGATTTCAGTTTTCCTAACGAAACAAATTGTGAAGGTTGCTCTTCTTTGCTGACATAAACATACAAATCCGGACCATTGCTAATCGTGAAACCATCATTAAAAACCAAAGTATAAGCTCCGTCTTTTTGATAAATTTCAGCTTTTCCGTTGACGTTATTTCCATAAGGTCCCTGCATAAAGTTTCCGGAATATTTTAACGTAGCATTTTCCGGAGCCATTTCCATTAAATCTTCTGTTGCGGTATTTTCTCGGATGCAGGAAACCAAAAGAAGGGCTGTAATGAAGGTAATGATCATTGTTTTCATAATTTCTGATGTTTTTATTTGTGATAAATTTTCTGATTGAGGGAATTAAAATTTTATCCTGTATTCTACATTAGCGATGAAGCTTCTCGTCAATCCATCAGGTCTGGATTTTCTCACAAGAAAAGGAACACCCATATTAAGCTGAATGCCATTTCTTTGGTTGATTTCGTAGTCCAGATAAACATTTCCGTTCAGTGTAAGTCCTTCTGAGTTTTTAATCTCTTGTTCTACATTGTTTTGGTTAGTAAATCGGTCGTTTTTCAGGTGATAAATCGGCAAAATGCTTGGGGTAAGTCTTATTTTTGAATTAATCATTAGAGGATAAGAAACTCTCAGCAAAACATCGCCGCTTCTTTGGAATTTATTGGTGGATAAAAATCCTCTCAACTCCGAACTTGCAGGATATTGTGAAACCAGAAACTGATTGTCATTCTGTGTTAACGGCTGTTGAAGAGCGGCAACCAACTGTATTTTCTTAAATTCATATCCAACTCCCAGAATCAAATCAAAAGTTCCCAGACTGGACTGATAATCCATTGGTAACGGTAAATTGTTATTGGAGTTTCCTGCATCTGACAAAGGAATTTTTGCACCCAAAGTAAACTTCAAACTGTTACCGGCTTTATAATTGGCATTCAGAAAAAGATCGGAAAGTCCGAAAGAGGAAATATCATTTCCGTTTTGTGCCAAAGTGGTCAATTTTGCATCAATGCCCAATTTATCTCCGAGTTGTCTGTTGTATTCTACGTAATTTCCAAAAACAGAAATTGAGTTGTCTGCTTTACCAAAGAAAATCCCGGTTTTAATCTGATTGTGGTAAGATTTGATGCTGTCGTTACTATTTGGCTGAAAGCTGTTAACTGTACAAAAACCAGCATCACTGCATCCTTGTGCAAAGATGTAATTGCTTTGCAGAAGAAGTAAAATTGCTGTTCCCAACAAAAATTTAAATGTTTTCATAGTGATTTTTTTAGGATAAATTGTTTATTTTTCTGTCAGTTTTTTCCAGTTTTGGTCTGCGCTTTTTTTCAGTTTTTCCTCGTTCTTATTCCAGGAAGAGAGGGTATTGTTGAAAAATTTATTGTAGAACAAATGAGTTTTTCCACCGATTATTTTAAAAGTTGTAGGATTGATTTCCACTTTTTCTCCGTAATCTCCAAGTGCAAAAGCACACCAACCTCCATAAACAGGTTCGTATTTGGCGGGATCTTTTTTCAGGAGTTCTTTATTTTTTTCCGAAGAAGTGTAATAAATAGCTCCGTTTACATTAACTGCCAATTCCTTTTTACCTTTTACCGCTTTTTTCTGTTCGATGTAAGAAACAGGATCATAGCCCTGAATTGCCAGTTTGTTTTCTAAATTTCGGTGCTCTTTTTTTTGAGCAGATGCAAAAAACGAAACCCAAAAAGTCAGGATGATTATTATATTTTTCATATTAAAGTTGTTTTAAAATATCTTCCAAAGAAGCTCTTTCTTTATAGTCGGGATTGAAATGTCTCCAGATTATTTTTTGATTTTCGTCTAAAATGTAGGTGGCAGAAACGGGCAGTCTTCCAGACTCATCGGAACGGCTTTTTCTGAAATCGTCTCCCAAATGTTTTTCGTAGAAATCAAGCGTTTTTTTCTCTGGTGTGTACAGAACATCAAAAAGTTCTGCAATTCTGTAGTTTTCATCATACAAAACAGAATAGGCAGTTTTGGTTTTGCTGATGGTTTTTTCTATAAACTCAGGTTTTTCGGGAGAAATGATGACCAATCTTGTGTTTTTCGATTGTAATTCCGGAGCAAGATGTTGGAGGCTTTCGATGTATTTATTACAGTACGGACACCATTGCCCACGAATAAAAACCAACACCGTTTTCTTTTTTTCCTGAAACAGCGAAAATGTTTTTTCAAATTGGTCTTTCGCAGTAAAATCAGGAATGGTTTCGCCCACCATTTTGCCTTTTACTTCTTCCAGCGTTTTGGTTTTTTTGTTCAATTTTCTTTTTTCTAAAACCGACTGTCCGACATTTAAAAATTGTGCAGCGTTGTAATATCCATATTCATACTGCACCAGTTCGCCGTTTTGGTCTAAAAAAAGAAAGGAAGGATAATTAACGATTTTGAATTTTTTGGCAAGTTCTGTTCCCTCTTTTTCAGCATCAATATAAAGGCTGATGAAATTTTTATTGAAAAGTTCCCCCAGTTCAGGATTCGGGAACGTATTCTTTTTCATCAGTTTACACGGACCGCACCAAGTCGTGTGCAAATCAATGAAGATGAGCTTGTTTTCCTGTTGTGCTAGTTTTTTGGCTTCTTCTAAATTTTTAGTTTGAAAATTAATTCCGGTTTTGCTTTGCGCATTGAACGAAATTGCAATTAAAAAGAAGAGTGTATAAATTGTTTTTGTGAACATAAGATAAAGTATTTACTATGAAGTTCCCAAAAACAAAAAAAATCACCCAATGAAATAGTGATTTTTTATAATGTATTGATAATCAGTTTTGAAAATTATCTTCTTTTTTTATTTTCCGTATTTGTTCTACACATTTATGCTTTTGATTTTGAGCATTGTGTTTGCTGGAATACTTGTATTTTTCCTGTATTTCTCCGATATTTTTATTCTTCATAAAAATATCGTGGATGAGATTCTGGCAGTGAGAAGAGATTTCATTGATATAATCATTGAGTTTGTCCCAATAATCTCTTTCGTTTTCTATGGCTTGGTTAATCTCTTCCTTGTTCTCAAAATAATAGGTTTCGTGAATTTCCACAAAAAAGTTTCGGTTTCTCAGTTTTTTCAGCCATAGGTTTTTAGAAATTCCGGTGACATAATTGGCAAGACAAGTGTAGGCTTTGAAATCGTCATCGTACAATTTCTCGTATAAAATAATCAAAGCATCCTGAAAAACATCTTCCGCATCTTCTAAATTCCCTTTGTTTCCAAGAACAAATTTCCGGGTGTACCCGAAATATTTTTGATACAGAACGGCAAAGGCAACATTGCTGTCTTTTTGGAAATCTTCGATAGCTAAAGCGTTTGTCGTTCTTTTGTTCATGTAATGGTCAGAACTTTCTCTGTGTGTTTTGTTGCCATAAATCTTCGGTCCTGCCTGAAAGGAATAATTCCCAGAATGGAATTTTCACGGTCTGTTAAGATCCATGTTTTTTGTCTCACTAAAATAGATAATTTTTCGTCCCTAAAAAACTTAGAAACTTTCTTTTTGCCTGAAAAACCTGCCGGATAAAAGCCGTCGCCATCCTGCTGTTTTCTTAAACGCAATGGAAACTGAAGTTTTGCGGCATCAAAATCCCACTCAAAACTGTTATTGATTCCGTCAATATTTTCAATCGTGTTTTCAAGACTGATATTCATCTGGCTTTTAGAAAAGTCAAAATTTTCGATCAGAAGAATTTCATCTTTGGTTTCCTGCTTTTGTTTTTTACTGATGAAAATTAATTCATCGCGGCTGATCATCAGCTGGTAGTCCTTTGAAAAAAAAGAGCTGCCGTTTTCCGCAGTAAAAATCTTTGGAATTTCTTCCTTCCTGTCGAATCCGTATTTCTTTAAAATCTCAAACTGTACAAAAGCGCTTTCCCGGCCCAGCTTTTCTTTGGATAATATTGTATGCTCCGCGTTAAATACCGTAAGCTGATTTTCAATTTCTCCGATCTGTTTTTCTACAAAATCCCTGGTTTGGTTTAGATAAGAAGAGCTCTTTTTGAAATTTTCCAGAAAATGCTCATTCGTTTCTAAAAGTTTGGGAATGATTTCATTTCTGATTTTATTCCTTAAATAATCACTTTTTTTGTTGGAAATGTCTTCCCGGAAATCAATCCTGTTTTTCTCAGCGTACTCATAAATTTCTTTTTTTGAAAAATTTAAAAGAGGACGGAGCATAGTATTCTTATTGGCCGGAATTCCACTCAGTCCATTGATGCCGGAAGCTTTGGAAAGATTGATGATGAAAGTCTCCAGCTGGTCATTCAGATGATGGGCGGTAACGAGGAATTCCAGGTTTTCCTGTTCCTGAATTTCCCTGAAAAAGCGGTAACGGATTTCCCTTGCCCAAAGCTGAATAGAATTTTCTGGTTTTTTATCTTTTTCTGAAACCTCGTACAGATGAAACCGGATATGATTTTTCTCACAAAAATCCTGAACCGTTTCTTGATCCAGATCAGAATCTTCACCCCGGAGCTTATAATTGATATGGGCTATCTGAAAGGTAAGCCCTAAACCCCGGAAAAGAGAGGCCATAACTATAGAATCGGCACCACCGCTTACAGCCAGAAGATAGCTGTGATTTTCCGGATTTCTGACAAGATTTTCAAGCTGTTTTTTAAAACTGAATTTTTCCAAGAGGTATGTTGAGGATTTCTTTTATGCAAAGATAATCCATAAAATTCAATTCAATTTTCCTAACTTTGATTCGTCTAAAAATGATTACATATGAAGATTATTAAAATTTTAGGAGTATCTGTAATGGCATTGGGACTGACATCTTGTGTCAGCAAAAAGCAGTATGACGCATTAAGCTCCAACTATAAGCAGTGTATTGAAAATATCGGGGAAAGACAAAGAGAGATCCAGGATTTAAAGTCTCAGAATTCTGCATTGTCAGGTGAGAATAATCTCTTGAAAAGTCAGCATGATGCTTTGAAATCGTCTTTGGATGCCTGTCTTTCAAATACAGGGAAAAGCTCGGCTAATATTGATAAACTGGTAGGAGAAATCAATGCCTCAAATTCATATATCAAGCAGCTGATCTCAAACAATGCCAAAAATGACAGCCTGAATATGGCATTGTCCAACAAGCTTAAGAGATCTCTTGATAATGTTGCGGATGATGATGTACAGGTAAAAGTATTGAAAGGTGTGGTAATGATATCACTTTCAGATAAAATGTTATATAAAACAGGGGATTACAATGTACTGCCTGCTGCCCAGGAAGTATTAGGAAAAGTAGCCAAGGTCATCAATGATTATGATAAATATTCTGTACTGATTGAAGGGAATACAGATAACGCAGCTTTAAGCTCACCTAATCTGCCAAGAGACAACTGGGATCTTTCTGCATTGAGAGGTACGGCGGTAGCTAAGGTTCTTCAGACGCAGTTTGGTGTGGATCCTGCGAGGATGACAGCTGGCGGACGTTCTGAATACAATCCTAAAGCAACCAATATGAGCGTTTCCGGAAGAGCGGAAAACAGAAGAACGGAAATCATCATTATGCCTAAGCTGGATGAGTTCATGAAGTTAATGGATATTACTCCTAAGAAGTAATTGAAATATACCCATAAAAAATAAATCCCGAAATTATTCGGGATTTATTTTTTTAATCAAATTAATTCTTCTTTTTTCAATAATGAAATAATTCGCTGAAAAAAAGAAGTGGATATTTCTGTCTTGGTTTTTTTAGACGAAGAATCCGCCTTGCCTTTTGGCCCTGCGGTCTTCTGATTCTCGGTGTTTATTAGTTTTGCCCCTACATTCATTTCTGTAGTATTTACCCTTGTTCTCTGCAAATGTATGATTAACTTCAATGCAAACATATCCGTATTTTCACGGTATTTTAAACAGGGTTTTTACGGAATATTTTAATAGAATAAGGAAGATGGGAGCAGGAATAACAGCTGTGCTTCTATTTTTTATTGTTTTGAAGGCTGTTTTTACATTTCTCTGTAACTGTCGGAAATATAAGCCTGATCATAACTTCCAGCTACCTAATTTTCATTTTTTTACCCCGGAGTCAGGTTATTTAAGTATTTTTGAATAACATAAAAGAATTGCAGTATGAGCTTTTTTGAAGAACAAAATCCTGAAATGGACAGGTATCTGGAAACACATGCTTCCTCAGAACCTGAAATTCTGAAAAAACTGAGAAGAGAGACCTATCAGAAAACCACACAGCCGCATATGATATCCGGATATCAGCAGGGAAGGCTTTTAACGATTATTTCCAACATGATGCAGCCTAAGAATGTGCTGGAGATCGGAACTTTTACAGGATATGCCACACTTTGTCTGACATCTGGGCTGGCTAAAGACGGGAAAATTACCACATTAGACATCAATGAAGATCTGGCCTATCTCCCGAAAAAATATTTTGAAGAAAGCGAATATGCCGGACAGATCAATTTTAAGCTTCAGGATGCCAAAGAATTTTTAAAGGAAACGGATGAGGTTTTTGACCTTGTGTTCATAGATGCCGACAAAGAAAATTATGCTGAATACTTCCGGCTGATCAAGCCCAGAACAAAAACAGGCTCAGTAGTGATGTTTGATAACGTCTTGTGGTACGGGAAAGTGCTGGAAGAAAATCCGAAACAAAGATCTACACAGGTCATCAAAGAACTGAATGATTTGATCGCAAAAGACGACGATTTTGAAAATCTTATTTTACCTTTGCGTGACGGAGTAAATTTTCTGAGAAGAAAATAAATTACGAGATTTAAAAATTTAAATCATTAAATAATTAAAAGATTTTGCGGAATCTGATTGAATGATTTAAATTTTTTGAAATCATTCAATCTTTTAATCTTAATAAATGAATAAAGGAATTTGTAATGTTACAGTAGCACCGGTTCGTGCAGAGAATTCTGACAAAGCGGAAATTGTTACGGAAATACTGTTTGGAGAAAGTGCAGATATTCTGGAAGTGAATAAAAACTGGACCAGAATAAAAATGCACTATGACGGATATGAAGGATGGATGGATACCAAACAGCTGAAACCTGTAACAGAGGAAGAGCTGGCAAAAAGAAAAGTGACCATAGTGACTGAAGATTTTTCTTCCGTATTGATGAATGATGGAAAAACCCTCCTGTCTATGGGCTCCGAGGTGGAATTTCAGGCGGTGGCTTCAAGAAGGAGCCATGATCTTCGTGAGAGCATAGCTTTGGCCGCCAGGGAATTTCTTAATGTACCTTATTTATGGGGAGGGAAAAGCTTTTTTGCGGTAGACTGCTCAGGTTTTACCCAGCTTGTCTATAAAATTCATGATATCAAACTGCCCAGAGATACCTATCAGCAGGCAGAAATAGGCGAACCTTTAAGTTTTGTGGAAGAGAGCCAGCCCGGTGATTTGGCCTTTTTTGAAAACCCCGAGGGCAAAATTATTCACGTAGGAATTATGCTTGAAAACCAGAAGATCATTCATGCTTCAGGAAAGGTGAGGATAGATATCCTGGATTCTACCGGGATCTTCAACAAAGAAATGAATAAGCATACGCATAAGCTGAGAGTAATCAAAAACTTGCTCCATTCATAAATACGACCGGATTTTTTGTACCGATATTCAAATGATACAATCTAAAAATAATTCAAAACATTATATCTGGGGAAACAGCTGCGACAGCTGGATCTTGAATGATTCTGCCCAACTTTCCGTAAAACAGGAAAAAATGCCCGCAGGAACGGCTGAGAAACTGCATTTCCATGAAACGGCAGAGCAGGTTTTTTACATTTTAAAAGGCGAAGCTGTATTTGATATTAATAATGAAAAAATTCCGGTAAAGGCAGGAGAAAGTATTTCCATTCAGCCTAAATCGGAACATCGTATCTCCAATGAATCTAAGGATGAATTGGAGTTTCTTGTTATTTCCAGCCCGTCTACCCATAATGACCGAATTGAAATTGAAAAATAATTAAATGTCCTTTCTATACAGCCTATTTATCAGCCTTCTCATCTTCGGAATGAAAGTTTTCGCTTTGTTTAATGATAAAACTAAAAAAGGCGTTGAAGGAAGGAAGCAGTCTTTAAGCAAAGTAAAAGCTGCATTTTTGCCGTCGGATAAAGTAATCTGGATGCACGCAGCCAGTCTGGGCGAATACGAGCAGGGGCTTCCGGTTCTGGAAAAGCTGAAAGAGAAATTTCCGGGGCATAAGATCCTTGTGACCTTCTTTTCTCCATCCGGCTACGAAAATGTAATGAAAAAGAAACATATCGCAGATGTGATCTGTTATCTTCCCTTTGATAAGAAAAGTACCGTAAAAGAATTTATTTCCCAATTCGATATAGAATTATTTTTTACGGTTAAATATGATTATTGGTATCATCTTTTGGCAGAACTTAAAAATAAAGGTGCTAAAATCTATGTCATCTCTGCTTTGTTTTATGAAAGACAGGCCTTCTTTACTTCCTACGGGAAATGGTTTGTGAAGCAGCTCAGAAAAAATGTGGACTGGTTTTTTCATCAAACTGAATTTTCTTTTGCATTAGCGAAAAGTATCGGATTAAATAATTCTTCAGTGACGGGAGATACCAGATTCGACCGGGTAAAACAGCTTAGAGAACGTAACAATCATGTTGATTTTATTTCAGAGTTTATAGGTGATCATAAAGCTGTAGTATTCGGGAGTTCCTGGCAGGCGGAGGAAAAAATAGCCGTCACGATTTCCAGAATGAGTGCCGGTCTAAAATTGATTATGGCTCCTCATGACCTGAAAAGAGTAGCTAATCTCAAACATTCCTTTCCGGACGCCTTATTATACAGTGAAATTAAAAATGTTCAACCTTCCAGCCTCAATTCTCAGGTCCTGATCATCGACAGTATCGGTTTATTGTCAAAACTGTATTCTTATGCAGATTTAGCTGTGGTAGGGGGCGGTTTTCATGATGCCGGGCTGCACAATATTTTGGAGGTGGCTACATTTGGTATTCCTGTAATCTTTGGAAATCATTACAGAAAGAATCCTGAGGCAGACGATCTTATTGCGGCCGATGGAGGGAAATCTTTTACAGAGGAATATGCAGCAGCAGATTTTGTGCTGTTTCTTCTGAATAATGAGGAAGAACTTAAAGAAATGTCCGGGAATGCCCGGAGATTTGTAGACGAAAAGCCTGATGCCACAAGGCTTATCCTGCAAAAGATTTTATCTTAAAAATCCCTGGCTTTTGATATCTTTCATGATCTCATCTATATGATCCGGAATTTTTTCGGTTTCAAACCAGTTGAAATCTAGGCCATTATTGATACAAAGCTTCTGCAGATAATGATTTTCCGAAATTTTACTTTGCGTTTCTCTCAGAAGTTCATCAATCTCCATCCAGTAATCTTCATCCAGCTTTTTAGTTAATACGAGTGCCTTGAACACTTTATTGATGATATAAATATAAAGCTTATACACGTTATCAAATCTCTGTCTGCTGAAATCACTGTTGGAATCCAGGATTCTGTTGACCAGCAAAAGGTTCAGTGAAACTTCCCCGAATTTATCCGTTGTAATTTTAATATGTTCCGTTATCTCTGCGCTCAGTTTTCGGATAATGGTAAGGAAATATTTGGCATTTCCAACATATTTTGAGGCCAGAAGAACCTGTTCCGCAACATTCTCTTCCATTGCATTCCTTTTATCATCCGTAGTTTCCTGATCGATCAGTTCAAAATACAGTTTTTTAGACAGAAGCTTATCCTTTTTCAGAAGCCTGAAAATAAGACGGTCTTTTTCTACGTTGGAAAAAGCACTCAATGCCGCTTTAAACTCTTTTGAATATTCCATTAATTAAAAATTTTTGAATATTTCAGGAACCCATTAATAGCCCAATTGGCCGTATAATAAAAAGATTTTACAGTAGAAAACCCCATAAAGTCCTTATAGACCAGATACTGATCCATGATGATATTTTTTTTCTTTCGGGAAACGCTGTTCTCACGCATCCTGTACTTTGCCAGAGTTTTATTGATGGGCATTCCTTCGGGAATTACCTTCAGAAGATTCAGCCACATCACATGATCTTCACGTTTGCTTTTAACAGGAAATAAAAATTTCCCAACCCTTTTGGTGTCGTACATGGTAGAAACCGGGGCCAGTCTGCAGGTTTTCAGAAGATTAGAGAAGGTTACCACCTTATCTGCCATGAAGTCCTTTAAAACAGGCTGTAACTGCTCATTACACCTCGAATAATTGCAGTAGACCAGTTCCGCATTGTTTTCCTGCATATAATCTGTCATTGTTTCCAGATATTCAGGATACCAGAAATCATCGGAATCCAGAAAGGCAATATATCTTCCCGTGGCTCTTTCCAGGCTGTTGTTTCTGGCATTTCCGGCACCTCCGTTTTTATTAAGGATCTGTAGCTTTATCCTGGGATCATTGTATTTTCGTATAATCTCTACGGTATTGTCTTTGGAAAGATCATCCGTAATGAGCCATTCCCAGTTGTCATAGGTCTGGTTCAGAACAGATTGTATCGTTTCTTCGATGAATTCGGCAGAATTATAACTTGGGGTGATGATGGAGACCAGGTCTTTCATTGGTGTTTTTACTGGGGGTAAAATTATAAAAATTTTTTCTCATAAAGATGCCATGATGCAATTCCTACTCCGATAACTACCAGCATGCAGACAAAACTCATGAAAAAAGGATTGTAGCCGGCAAACAGTCCAAGCGCAGCAAACACCCTGATAATAGGGAAGTGGAATATATAAATGCCATAAGTGAAGTCTCCGTATTTTCCGAAATTATTAAGAAATTTCAGGGAGTAGGCGATGTACAGCACAATGATACTGATCATGATGGGAGAGAATAGTTTGATGTGCAGGATCAGGTCTATCCAAACCGTTATGATGGCAATAATGAACAGGGTATTTTTATGTTTGATGAAAGTTTCAAAATGAAAATAAATCAGCATTCCTCCAATAAAATAGCATAGTGAACCCGGAAGCTGCCTCGAAATTTGGGACTTTCCCGTCATTTCAAAATAATTAAGAAAGATCAGCGAAAGAAAATACAGGACAATCAGGCTGAGATTCCTGTACTTATTGTTTTTCCCGAACAATAAAAAGATCAGAGGGACCGCGAAATAAAAGCACATTTCAATCTTAAGCGTCCAAAGAGCACCGTTTACAGCCGCATTTCCGAATACTCCCGGAAGAGAAGGTGCCATGAAATTCATGAAAATTGAATTCCAAAAGAAATATTTATACACCTGTATGTTGCCAAAATAATCAGAAAAAGACAGTGTACTTACCAGGCTCAGAAGAATAGTGCAGAGAAATACAACCAGTAAATAGGCAGGAACGATCCTGTTGAATCTTTTCTTTGCATAGCTTTTCAGGCTGGAAGATCTTTCGTAACTCCTTGCAATAAGGAAACCACTGACAATGAAAAACGAAAAAACAGCAATTTCTACGGGGCTGTGGGTTAGAAAGGTGAGCCGGCTGGAGCCGCTTAAAGCCCCCAAATGTCCTACAAAGACAATGAAAGCGAGGAGAACACGGATGAAGTCAAAATTATTTTTCGTTATACTTTGCATTTTTGTTTCTTTCTGCAAAAATAGTTTTTTTAATAAATAGAGGGCGAAACCGAGATTCACTATTTTGCTAAATAATGTTTGTTTTGAAGCTTAATGCTCTAAAATTTTCAGAAATATACTTTATCGAAATTATTTTTCACAAAAAATGGTGATATAAATCAAAAAAATTATAATTTTAGCCCTTGAAAATTTTATTTATGAAGAAATTAGCATTACTATTTGCAGGTTTATCATTGTTTGTAGCTACGGGATGTAATGATGATGGCGATAATGAGATGGAATATCCGCTTATAGGCCTCTGGCAGCCGCTGAAAGAAGTGGTTACTACTGTAGAGGTAGGTGAAGACCCTGTTTCGGATCTTATTACATATACCGACTGTCAGAAAAATTCCAGATGGAGATTCAATACCCAGACATCCGGAAAAAGAAACGATTGGGGAGAAATTGGTACAACTCCACAGTGTGCTATTACATCACAAAGGAACTTTACCTATACATATGATAGAAGTGCGAAAACGGTAATAGTTAAATATGAGGGTACCGTGGAGCCATCCAGCGGTAAAATAATTACCCTCAATGATACTACCTTAAACGTGGCATTTAGAGAAGAGACTCAGGACCCGACTGTATATAAGACAAGAACCTTTACCATGAAAAGAATTCCTCAGTAAATATACATTCATACCTTATCATAGATCTCATCTCCGGATGAGATTTTTTTATTGAAGGGTATTCATTAATTAATCAAAAATTAAAATTTCCATTTCTTTTAAAATCATTATTTTTGTGAATCCTGATTTGGAATTAATGATAAAGAACTAATTCTAATATCTAAAGTCTAACATCTAACATCTATTATAAAAAGTGTTTTACGATCATCAGCAGATAGAAAAAAAGTGGCAGAAGTACTGGGAGGAAAATCAAACCTATAAAACCTCCGATAACACAGACAAGCCTAAATTTTATGTTCTCGATATGTTTCCGTATCCATCCGGGGCAGGGCTTCACGTGGGGCACCCGCTGGGATACATTGCGTCAGATATCTATGCGAGATATAAAAGACACCAGGGGTTTAATGTTCTTCATCCGGTAGGGTACGACAGTTTCGGCCTTCCTGCTGAGCAGTATGCCATCCAGACAGGACAGCATCCGGCGATCACAACCGAGGAAAATATCAACAGATATGAAGAGCAGCTGAAAAAGATCGGTTTTTCATTCGACTGGAGCCGGGAACTGAGAACTTCAGACGCCTCTTATTATAAATGGACACAGTGGATCTTTATAGAGCTGTATCATTCATGGTACAATAAAAATACGGATAAGGCAGAATCCATCAATACTTTAATTCAGCATTTTGAAGAAAAAGGAACTGAAGGATTAAATGCCAGTCAGAACGATGAGTTGAATTTCACGGCAGAAGAATGGAAAGAGTCTTCAGTTCTTGATAAAGAAGACATCCTGTTAAATTACCGTCTGGCTTACAGGGCAGAGACTACCGTAAACTGGTGTCCGGCTTTGGGAACCGTATTGGCCAATGATGAGGTAAAAGACGGAAAATCCGAAAGAGGAGGATTCCCTGTATTCCAAAAGAAAATGATGCAGTGGAGCATGAGAATTTCCGCTTACTCTGAAAGATTATTGCAGGGGCTTAACACATTAGACTGGCCGCAGCCTCTTAAAGATGCCCAGGAATACTGGATCGGGAAATCCCAGGGAGCACAGGTTAGATTCAATGTTGAAGGTCACGATGAAACCGTTGAGGTTTTCACCACAAGACCCGATACCATTTTCGGAGCTACCTTTATGGTATTGGCTCCTGAAAATCCTTTAGTGGATACCATTACTACAGAAGCTCAGAAAGCAGAAGTAGATACTTATATAGAAGAAACTTCCAAAAAAACCGAAAGGGACAGAATGTCTGACGTGAAAAACGTGAGCGGTGCCTTTACCGGAAGTTATGCCATCAATCCTTTCAGTAATGAGAAGATGCCAATCTATATTTCAGATTATGTATTGATGGGTTACGGAACAGGGGCTGTAATGGCCGTTCCTGCACATGACGAACGCGATCACAGATTTGCCAAGAAATTTAATTTGCAAATTAAAAAAGTGGTTGAAACTGAAGAAGATGTTCAGGAAAAATCTTTCGATTCTAAAGATTCGGTTTGTGTCAACTCTGATTTTCTGAACGGATTAAATTACAGTGATGCAAAATCATTAATAATAGATGCTATTGAGAAAAAAGGGATCGGTCACGGAACTACCAATTACAGACAGCGTGATGCCATTTTTTCAAGACAGCGTTACTGGGGCGAGCCCGTTCCTATATATTATAAAGAAGGAATGCCTTACACGATTCCGGTTTCCGCTTTACCGTTGGAACTTCCTGAAGTTGAAAAATATTTGCCGACAGAAGACGGGGATCCACCATTAGGAAATGCAAAAGTATTTGCCTGGGATGAAGCCGGTCAAAAAGTTGTTTCCACAGATCTTATTGATGATAAAACCGTATTTCCATTAGAATTATCTACAATGCCGGGTTGGGCGGGAAGCTCATGGTATTTCCTTAGATATATGGACCCGAATGATCAGGAGGTTTTTGTGAAAAAAGAATTGGCTGATTATTGGGGGCAGGTAGATTTATATATCGGAGGTAGCGAACACGCAACCGGACACTTGTTATATTCCCGTTTCTGGAATATGTTCTTAAAAGACAGAGGATATATTAATCAGGATGAGCCTTTCCAGAAACTGATCAACCAGGGGATGATTTTGGGGATGAGTGCTTTTGTATACAGAATTGACGGAACCAACCAATATGTTTCCAAAAATCTGGCGGGTAATTATCAGACTCAAAAAATCCATGTGGATGTATCCTTATTAAAAGGAGCATCTGACGAATTAGATACTGAAGCATTCAAATCTTGGAGACCGGATTATGCAGATGCAGAATTTATTTTAGAAGAAGGAAAATACATCACGGACCGCGAGGTAGAAAAAATGTCCAAGTCCAAATACAACGTCGTAAATCCTGATGATATCTGTGAAGAATACGGAGCAGACGGATTGAGGCTGTACGAAATGTTCCTGGGGCCTTTGGAGCAGTCCAAGCCATGGAACACACAAGGACTAAGCGGAGTCTACGGTTTCCTTAAAAAATTCTGGAACCTGTATTTCAACGGAGATACGTTTGAAGTATCCGATGAAGAGCCTTCCAAAGCAGAATACAAAGTGTTGCATACCTTAATAAAGAAGGTCGTTTATGATATTGAGAACTTCTCATTCAATACCTCCGTATCTTCATTTATGATCGCTGTGAACGAGCTGCAAAAAATAAAATGTAACAAACGCAATATTTTGGAGCCGTTAGCCGTTATCATCTCTCCGTACGCGCCACACATCTGTGAAGAGCTTTGGAGTTTACTGGGAAATAAAGAATCTGTTGAGTTTGAAAAATTCCCTATATTGAATGAAGATTATCTGGTAGAAGACGAAATTGAATATCCGGTAAGTGTAAACGGTAAAATGAAGTTCAAAATCGCACTTTCGGCTCAGTTATCCGCTAAGGAGGTAGAAGATTTGGTGATTTCAGATGAAAGGATACAGTCGGTTTTAGAGGGTAAAACACCCAAAAAAATCATCGTAGTGCATCACCGTATTGTGAATATCGTAATTTAAAAAAAAGTTAACATTGGGAATTTTAAAAAAATGAGGGCCTTATTTTTTTAAATTTATAATTGAAATGTTAAAATTGAGGAAAATAAATAAAATAATTAAAAATAATTACTATATCGAAATCGTATTAAATTTTCTTTATCAGAAAAATGCAAAATGTTTATTTCAGACTCTTGCATTTTAATTAATTTTGCCTTTAATTTACACCTTGTAAAATTTTAAAACAATATAATTTAGTTAAATATGGAAATGAATGTTTCAAAAAATGATGAGCAAGTAGTTGCTAGAAAAGCAGGAGGTTTAAACCCGGCTGTTATTATTCCTATTTTATTCGTTATAGGAGTTTGTATTTATTTATTTGTTCTTGGGAACCCAGGAAACTTTAAAGACGCAGAAAAACTAGGTAGTGGTTCTGTAGCTTTCTCTAGTGTTGAAGGAAAAGACATTCACCCGGAATCGTTCTTAGGTATTATCTACAAAGGAGGGGTTATCGTACCAATCTTGATTACTTTCATGATTACTGTAATCGTTTTCTCTTTTGAAAGATATTTCGTACTAGGTAAAGCTGCTGGAAAAGGAAACTTAGACAACTTCGTGGTTCAGGTAAGAAACTTATTGAATCAGAACAAAATTGATGAAGCTTTAGAAGAATGTGACAGACAACAGGGATCTGTAGGTAACGTAGTGAAAGAAGGTCTTACTACTTACAAAGCGCTTTCTCACGATACTACTTTAAATAAAGAGCAGAAAATGGTAGCTCTTAACAAAGCTATCGAAGAAGCTACTACTCTTGAAATGCCAATGCTTGAAAAGAACATGATGATTCTTTCTACATTAGGTACTGTAGCTACACTAATCGCACTTTTAGGAACTGTAATCGGGATGATCAAAGCATTCTTTGCATTAGGTTCAGGAGGTGGTACTCCGGATGCAGCTGCACTTTCTACAGGTATCTCCGAAGCCTTGATCAACACGGCATTAGGTATTGGTACTTCAGCTATCGCAATTATTCTTTACAATTACTTTACTTCTAAAATTGACGGATTAACTTATAAGATCGACGAGATCGCTATGAGCATCCAGCAGTCTTTCGCTGAATTCAACTAAGAATTTCTAGCAAGGAATTTGCATTCCAATTAAAAAGAAGTTTAATTTAAATAATTCAAAACAAATGGCGAGAGTCAAACCAAAAAGACATGGAGTAGTGACGGATATGACGGCAATGTGTGACGTTGCATTCCTGCTGCTTACATTCTTTATATTGACCACTCAGTTTAAAAAACCTGACGTGGAGCAGATTAAACCGCCATCTTCAATATCAGAGAAGTTACTTCCTGATGCAAGTTTGATGACCATCAACGCGACTCCGGACGGGAAATTCTATTTCCAGCCGGTTGAAAATGCATCAGAAAGATTACAGCTTTTAGAAAAAATGGGCCAAAAGTATAATATGACTTTTACCAACCAGGAAAAAGCTGCCTTTCAAAAAGTACAAGCAATTGGGGTTCCAATGAACCAACTGAAAGGCTATCTTGATTTGTCAGATGAGGAGCAGAAAAGCTTTAAGAGTCCTACCGGGATTCCTATGGATAGTACAAATAAGCAGTTAGTAGAATGGGTAAAACAAAGTTTAAGCGTAAATCCTGATTACAAATTGGCAATCAAAGGAGACGTTACCACTGAATATCCTAAAGTTAAAAGCTTATTTGAAGGTTTAAGAGATATTGATTTTCTTAAATTCTGGTTGATTACATCACAAGAAGGTAAACCATAATAATATCATTTAGAAATGGCAGAAGTACAAGTACAGGAAAAAGGCGGCAAAGGCGGCAAAGTACGTTCCAAGAAGCAGAATACCAGAGTAGATATGACTCCGATGGTGGACCTGGGTTTTCTATTGATTACCTTCTTTATGTTCACAACCACATTTAGCAAACCGAATGTAATGGATTTAGGTCTTCCGGCGAAACCAAAAGAGGATCAGCCAAAACCACCTCCAACAGAAATTAAGCTTTCTAACTCAATCTCTTTATTATTGGGTAAAAACAATAAGATTTTTTGGCATCAGCAGGATAATACATCTTTAACTGATCAGAATCTTAATGAGACTACTTACGACAGAGAAGGTATTAGAAAAATAATTGAGAAAGCAAAAGCAGGCGCAGCAGATAAAACAAAATTTACTGTTATTATCAAGCCGACTGACGATGCTGTATATAAGAACTTTGTAGATATTCTTGACGAAATGGCCATTACCAAAAGCGAGCAGTACGGGGTAACCGATGTGAAGCCTTGGGAAAAAGCCATCTATGATAGAAAAGTTGGGAATAATGGAGCTGCGGCTGCACCAGCTACAAAGTAATTTAACCATAAAACTGTAAAGCTATGGCAGATGAAAATGTATACAATCAGAATCTTACTTTAGATGAAATTGTATTTGAAAATAGAAATAAGGAATATGGTGCCTATGATCTCAGACATCAGTATCCAAGACTTCTGACAAAATCTTTTATTGTTGGAACGGCATTATTCCTGGTTGCGGCTTTGTCTCCTTTTATCTATCTTACAATTAAGAGACTTACTGAACCACCTAAGCAAGAAGTGAAGGCGGATCTGGTAAACATTATTGAAGAAGATCCGATCATTGAGCAGCCAAAAGAAGAAGAACCACCTCCACCACCTCCTCCAAAAGAAGAGGAGAAAATTGAGGTTATTCAGAACGTAGTTCCGGAGCCTGTAAAAGCTCCAAAGATTGAAACACCACCGCCGCCAATTTCTAAGCAGTTAGAAACGACGACTGGTTTAAATAATCAGGAAGGGGTAAAAGCTCCGGCTTATACACCACCGCCACCACCGCCATCTACTGGTAACAAAGCCAGTACTGCGGAAGTAAAAACAAATAACCCTAACGAGATCTACAAAGATGTAGACCAGTCTGCAGAATATCCTGGAGGTATGGCCGCATTAAGAAAATATCTTGGGGAAAATTTTGACACTTCTTTAATGGAAGGAGGTGAAGGTACCCTTAAGGCAAAACTTAAGTTCGTTGTAGAAAGAGACGGAACTGTTTCCGGAGTTACTATTGAAGAGAAATCTCCAAACGGCGACTTCAACAGTGAAGCGATTCGTGTAGTTAAGAAACTGAAAAAATGGACTCCTGCGAAAAGAAACGGGGAGAGCGTTAGATCTTACTATAGCGTACCGTTTACGATGAACTTTGAATAAAATTTATTATTCAACTTATAAATAAAAAGAGAAGCATATGCTTCTCTTTTTATTTTTTTTGGTATTTTTGTTACATGATGTTCAATTGGTTATCCTTAGTTACCGGATTATTTTATATCGTGCTGGGAATTGTAGTTATTATCTACAAATTTTTCTTTACGATTTTAGAGCCTGCTATTGCTTACGCGATGGGTTCAGTGCTCATTCTTTATGGAATATTCAGAATCTATAGAGCAGTTTCAAGACTTAAAGATTCAGGAGATGAGAAATAGTTTAAAAATTGCGTTGCTTTCTCTTATAAGCATCGTTGCTGTAAGCTGCAAAAAAGAAGACAAATCTCCCTCCTATCACAAAGGAGATCTTACCATACTTACTGACGAGTCTTTTAAAAGCGTTACCGAGGCACTGGCAGACGGATATATGATCAATTATCCGGAAACCCGTATCAAAATTGTAACTCAAAAAGAAGATTTGGCTTTTCTTGATCTTTTGAAAGATAAAGCAAGAATAACCGTAATGTCAAGAGATCTTACTCCCGAAGAGAAAAAAGCATATGAAGAACAGGTGGATCTAAAGTTTCTCCCTGCCAGATTTGCCGCAGATGCAGTCGTATTCGTTGTTCCAAAAGATTCTCCGAAACAGAGTATTTCCATGGATGAAATAAAGAACGGATTGGGATCTGATGATAAAAATTTTATTTTTGACGGGACCAATTCAAGCAACCTGAACTTTGTTGCACAGAAACTCGGTAAGCAGCCAAAAGAGCTTAAATTTTCCATTATTCCGGGAAATCAGAATATCATAGAAGAGATGGGGAAATACCCGGATAAAATAGGGGTTATAGGCTTGAACACGTTCAGCCGTCCTTACGATAAAACTTCTGAAAAGCTGAGAGATATGGTTAAAATTCTTCCGGTTGAAGATAACGGAAAACTATATAATGCAGATGCTGCCGGTCTTCGTGAAATGAATTATCCTTTTACCCGTGTTCTTTACTTTTTAACAAATGAAGGCAACTTTAATATTGCTAACGGATTTATCAGATATTCATGTACTCAGTTAGGCCAGATGATCGTACAGAAAGAAGGTCTGCAGCCCTACAATATATATAAAAGAGAAGTACAGATGCGTTAAAAAATACTAAAAAATAGTATACCCCCTATAAAATTATTTTTTTGGTCTAAAAATTGTGGAGCATATAACTCGAAATATAGAAAAATATAAAATGAAAGATATAATGATTATGAATGTAAAGAAAATTGCTTTTGGAGCAGCCGTAGTGTTTTTTTCCGGTTTAGCCACTGCACAGACGCTGCAGGATGGTATTAACAGTATAGACAGTGATAAATACGCACAGGCTAAAACCAATTTTACGGAAATGGTTGCCAAAGCACCTACAGCAGAAAATTACTTCTATTTAGGAAATACGTTCTTAAAGCAGGGAGAGCCTGATTATGCTAAAGCGATTGAGAGCTTTAACAAAGGTTTAGCTGCAGATAACAAAAGCTACCTTAACAAAATCGGTTTGGCTACCGTGAAGCTGGGTAAAGGAGATAAAAGCGCAGTTGCTGAAATTCAGAAAATTGTAGCTGATTCCAGAGAAAAAGATGCTGAAGTGTTATTCAGAGCAGCAGAGGCTCTAACTTTGTTTGAGAAAAACAATGCACCTGATGCAGCGATTCAGTATCTGACGAAAGCTATCGAAAAAGCTGAGAAAAAAGGAGTTCCTGCTCACTACTATTATACCCTTGGAGATGCATACAGAATAAAAAGAGCACCGGGTGAAGCAATGTCTGCTTATGACAAAGCATTGCCTTTAGCTAAAAATAAAGCGTCTGTTTATACAAGAATGGCTACGTTATGGATGGCTGCACAGCAATGGCAGCAGGCTAAGCAGAGCATTGACAAAGCAATCGGTGTAGATCCGACTTATGCTCCGGCATACAAAGCTTTGGCTTCTTACGATATCAGATACCAGGAGAATGCAAAAGCAACTCAAGACCTTATCAACTATACAAAATATGCTGATGAGGATCCATATACACAGTTGGAAATAGCAAAATTATACTTCACAAACGAAGATTATGCCAACTCCAAAAATGTACTGGATAAGATCTTTGATAAAATTGATGATCCAATCAAATTTAAGTTAAGAGCTTACCAGTCTTATGCAGATGGAAACTATGCTGAAGCAAAGCAGAGTATGGATACTTTCATATCTCAGGCAGAAAAAACAAGACTGCAGCCTGCAGATCAGGGTCTTCAGGGACTTATCGCAGCAGGACTGGCTAAAACTGAAACTGATGCGGCTAAAAAATCAGCTTTAATGACGGAATCTCAGCAGAAAATTGCAATTGCTAAAGCTGCTAAAGATGAAACAATGAAGTGGGATATGGAACTTGCCAACATTGCAGGAGGAGGAGCTTCCCAGGCTGAGGCTGAAAAAGGACCGTCTACACCGGAAATTGAAGCATTGAAGAAGAAAGTAGCGGCTAATCCGCAGGATTCGGACTCTTTGTTTAAGTTGGCAACAGCTTACCAGGATGCTAAAAACTGGAACGGTGCAATACTTACATGGCAGAAAATGAGTACTCTTCTTCCTGATTGGGCTCCGGCTTATTACAGCCAGGGGTATTCCTACCAGCAGGCAGGAAATAATGATGCAGCGAAAATTGCTTATGAAAAATTCATCAGTACAGTAAAACCTGCAGATCAGGAAGCTAACAAGCAGACTTTGGCCTATGCTTACTTTGCAGTAGCGTATATGAATAAAGATACCGATCGTGCAAAAGCTAAAGATTATGTAGCTAAATCTTTACAGCTTGATCCTACTTATCAGGATGCTGTAAAATTAAATGCAGAAATCAATAAATAATTTAAAATTTAAATTATAAATATTAAAACTTCCCATTCTTAATGTTTGGGAAGTTTTTATTTTAAATCTTATCTTTGAAAATATGAAAACAGATATACTTGCTTTTGGAGCACATCCTGATGATGTAGAGCTGGGATGTGGCGGCACTATTGCCAAAATGATTTCGGAGGGTAAAATATGTGCCATTGTAGACCTTACAAGAGGAGAGCTCGGAACCCGGGGAACTGATGAAACAAGAAGAGTAGAAGCAGGTGAATCCGCAAAGATCCTTGGCGTTTCTGCCAGGGAAAATTTAGGCATGAAAGATGGGTTTTTGGTGAATTCCGAAGAATATCAGCTGGAGATCGTAAAAATGATCCGCAAATACCGCCCTGAAATCGTTCTGGCCAATGCCATTGATGACAGACATCCGGATCACGCAAAAGGAGCAAAATTAGTGTCCGATGCGTGCTTTTTATCCGGACTCAGAAAAATTGAAACCGTTTTGGAAGGAGAAAACCAGGAAGTGTGGAGGCCAAAGCAAATCTTTCACTATATCCAGTGGAAAGATATCAAACCGGAATTTGTTATTGATATATCAGAACATTTAGATAAAAAAATTGAAGCCTGCATGGCCTTCAAAACCCAGTTCTACGATCCTGCTTCCAATGAGCCCGTTACTCCCATTGCGACAAAAGATTTCTTTGAAAGTCTTACCTACCGTGCTCAGGATTTGGGACGGTTGTCAGGAGTTGCTTATGCTGAGGGATTTACGTCTGAGAAGCTTATTGCGATGAAAAATTTTGAAGGAATTATTTTGTAATTAAAAAATCTTTCTTATATTTGCACCACCAAAACGGTGATTGTAGCTCAGTTGGTTAGAGCGCCGGATTGTGGTTCCGGAGGTCGGGGGTTCGAGACCCCTCATTCACCCAAGAAAAGTACACTTTTTAAAGTGTACTTTTTTATTTTATAGCATTATTGAAGTGAATTTCGGCCACTAAAAATTCTGTACTATTCGATTTTCTTTTATAAAAAATTCTGCAATATTCAAATATCATCTTATTTAATGGGGAATGATTTCAACATTTTAAGTGTGTAAAATCTTTATTTAAATAATAAGCTGAGTTCAGGATAAAATGATAAGATGTAAAAATATAAACCTGATTTCTGACTTAATTCATGTCCTTTTGTGAAGGTTGAAAGCGTTCTTCATCATAAAATTTTCCTATATTTATTGATATCAACTTCATATATATGGAAATAAAGGTTACGGTGAAGCAGTTGGGCAGAAAGCATCCCATTCTTTCTGAGCAGAAACTTGAAATTGCATACAACGATCCCAAAATCTCATTAGAGAATTTATTAAAATTAATTGTTCAGCAGCAGGTAGAAACATTCAATGCGAAATCATTTGAGCTGGAAGATGCGGATGATACAAAAATTCCTTTGGATGACTACCTGAATATTCTTACTGATACCGGCAAGGCAGGCTTCGGAAGCATTTATAATGAAAAAAAAGCAGATCTTCAAAAAGCACAGGAAAATGCTGTTCAGTCTTTTGAAGATGGTATGTTTGCTGTATTTTATAATGATGAACAGCTTGACAGCCTCACCCAAACTGTAGATCTGAGTTTACAGCATACATTTACTTTCATCAGGCTTACATTTCTCGCAGGAAGTTATTGGTAATTAAGGAAAACCGAATTCAAAATAAATGGAAATCACAGAAAAATTAGAATCAAAAAAGACGGTAAATCATTACAGGAATTTACGGAAAGACTTAAAAGAACAGGTAGAAAAAGAAGTGTTGTCACAACTTCTTTCAAAACCCGAACTTCAAAAAGAAGTGGCAGAATTAGGATTGCTGATCGTTGGTAAGACCAACTATTTTGAGAATTTGACCTTAGGTTCTGAAAAGTCCGAAAAAATCAAAAAATATATAAAGCCCAATATTTGGGATGATGAAGAGTATTATAAGTTGCTGACTTATTTTTTTGGAGGGAATGCAGATCTGGTGAAACACGCCTGGAATAAAATGCCCTATAAAATGTATCAGACAGGCTACTACCGGCGTTCATTCCGGGCACCTCATAATGACAGGTATATACTTCTTAACCAGATGAATTTGTTGGGGAATCTGCTGCAGTTTCCGAGCATTTATTCTTACAGTGACGGAAGTGAACAGTATTATGACCTTTCGTTGGAAGAGCAGATCATCTATGACAATGAAATATCGAACAGTCCCAATCAGTTCTACATCTGGTCAGCAGCTATAGATACGGGAAATACAGCCATTTATCAGCTGATTGAAGATATTATTTTCAATAAACATCCTGAAGGAAAAGTTTCCCGGAACATTATAAAAGCATTGCTCAACAGTGAACAGCAGCATTGCTGGGAATTGGTGGAAAAGCTCTTGCTGGCAGCTCAACGTCAGGAAGGTTTGCGGCAGACTGTGCTGGAAGCTCTGGATGAAACCAGCATTGGAGCTTTACAATATATGACCAATGTGATTGTAGAGCATAAACTGACTCGTTTTTCATCCGTTGTCCGTTCCATAGATACCTGGACTGGATTAGGCTGGGATGCGGAAAAAGAATCTGTCGTAAAAAATATTGTATCATTAGCGAATACCTATTTCAATAATCCCGGACAGATTCCTGATGCTATAAAAAGCAAGAATAACAATGAAGTTTATATGGCCCTGTGGGTACAGTCCGTATGGGACGTTGAAAAAGCCGTTCCTTATCTGCATCAGTTGTATGACCACGGTACTGTGGAAAAGAAGTGTCTGGCTATAAAGTTCGCCGGAGAAACCTATGATCCCTACATCCAAATGCCATTATACTACAAAGCGGTTCTGGAAGGTGATCTGCAGGTTCTGGCTTTTACGGGCGAACCTTTATCAACATTATTAAGTGCCAATGCGGCTTCAAAATTCTATATCAATAATACAGATTATCCCGGTTTCTTTGAAAAACTACACGAGCTTACTCAAAAGATTGACGTAAAGGAAAAGAAATTTGAAGGGAAGATATTCTCCTGGCTTAATGCGACTTTCAGTAAAAGCAATTTATACGCTTCCATGTTTTATTTGGTCGGCGAGGATACAGAAAAACTGAACCTGGTCCTTTCTTATTTTGACCAGTTTGATCTGTCCTTGCGTGAGCAGCTTTCACGGGCTATTTTAGGGGATTTCTACTGTTATTCTTACTCCTATAATTTCGGAAAAAAGAAAAAGGCTGTCACTCCCTTCCAAAAAGAATTTGCATTTAGAATTATAAAAGACAGAGGTGAATCCATGGTAGCCTCGGGTATCAATGTGTTGCAGCAAAGCCCTTTAAATAAAGAGGAAGTGCTTACCTTCTTTGATATGTTTAAAAGAAAAGGCGGTACACTCCGAAAGAAACTGATAGAGCTTATTGTACAGCAGGAAGATGAAGTAGCTGCTTCATTGGTTGATGAATTGATGGCCAAAGGAGACATTGAGCAGCGAACGGCTTCATTGGATATCATGCTTCAGCTTCAAAAAGATAAAAGGGTAGCTGCACAAATTGGAAACTGGATCCTGCAATACACTGAAAAACCGAAAGTATCAGAAAGGGAACAAAGCCTGCTCGATCAGCTTACTCCCTCTGATGATAAAAAAGTACTTTCAGCAGAAAATGGATTCGGATTTTATGATCCTTCCGTGGTGTCAAAGTTTGAACTGCCTAAAGTTGATTCCGGTTCTGTCTATGCACAGGCAACTAAAAAGGATAAGTACGGTTTCACCCAATCAATCAGCCATATCAGGGAAGAATTAAAAAAGCTCAACGATTTATTCCTTAAAAATAAAGACCATGAATATGAAGCAGACGACTGGAATGGTTCCTTTAAAATAACATTACTGCTGGGAAATACCTTCCGGTATATCATAAACAATACTGAAGGTTTTACCCCGGAGCAATTGACCGGAAACTTCCCTCTGCATGAAGTATGGGAACAATGGTATAAAGATTCAGGGCTGCAGCCGCAGGATTTATTCCTGATAACTTTTATTGAAAATTGCGACAGAAAAGCTTTCAGAGATTTTTTACAGGACTATGTGTTTTATCATAAAGATTTCATACCCAATCCGTTGAAAGAAAATTATTATTGGAATAATCCAATAAGCAGAATTCTTGAATCACTGCAATATAAATTTTCATTTGAAGAAAAGACGGATTTCTTACTTGATGCCTGCAGTACCCTGTTTGCCAATCTTCCTGCGGATATCATCAACTATAAAGGAAAAGATGATAAAGACTATTACTACACCTATAGAGGAAACGGGTGGCAGCAGCTGGGCTTTTTCGATGTGTTTCTAAAGGCGGTTCCTTTAAAAGGCCTCACCGATGAGCAGCATATTAAACAATGGAATTTATACCGGTGGATGCAGTATAATGGTTTACAGGAAAATATTACAATCAGTGTACCGCCTTTCTATTTATTTTGTAAAGCCTATGAACTGGAGCTCATTACCAAAGGTGAGCTGTATGAAGGAATTCTTACTGCAGAATCTGCCATACGGGACCTTACCAGGGCTAAAGCATACCACCATTATGAAAAATATCTGGAAACATTTCCTTTCCTGAAACCCATGATAGAAGAAGTACAGAATAAGTTCCTGGACGTGGAGCTCATTCGCGGTGATGCCAATACTCCGGTTTCCCAATTTGTACAGGAGTTTCAAACTATACATGGAACCAACCGGCTTGTACAGCTGTTGAAAGGACTCGGTAAATCAGGATTTTATGCCAATTATATCTACAGTTATGGTAATGAAAGCATGACCAGGCAGAAACTGTTCTCTTATCTGATCAAAAATTCCTATCCTTTAGAAAGTGATACACAGGAATCATTCAATGAAATGATGAAGAAAGAGAAGATCGCAGAACTTCGTTTGATACAGGCTGCCGTATATGCACCGCAGTGGCAGAAACTGATCAGTAGTTATTTAGGCTGGAAAGGCCTAGATTCAGCGATCTGGTGGATGCATGCCCATACCAAAACCAGCGCGTATCAGGCTCAGAACTCGGAACTGGAAAGTGAAGTAGCCAAATATTCATCAGTAGATGTTCAGGAATTTCAGGATGGGGCAGTAGATAAAGACTGGTTTACAAAAGCTTACAAAGAATTAGGCAAAGCCCGTTGGGAAATGCTCTATGAATCTGCTAAATATATATCTGACGGAAACGGACACCGGAGGGCAAGACTTTATTCCGATACACTTACAGGCGATTTGAAGATAAAAGAAGTAACCGCAAAAGTAAAAGACAAACGTGATCAGGATTATCTTCGTGTGTACGGGCTTGTACCTTTGAGTAAAGCCAATCCTGAAAAAGATGTGTTGAGCAGATACGAATACATTCAGCAGTTTAAAAAAGAAAGCAAGGAATTTGGCTCTATGAAGCAGTCAAGTGAAGCCCTGGCTATCCGCGTGGCATTGGAAAACTTAGCCCGGAATGCAGGTTATCCGGACCCGGTAAGATTAACCTGGGCTATGGAAACCAAGCAAATTCAGACCATTCTGTCTAAAGAAACACAGGTTACCATAGACGGAGTTACAGTAGGTTTGATTATAGAGACTGATGGAAAGGCTGAAATCGTTGTATTCAGAGATGATAAACAGTTGAAATCTATTCCGCCAAAGATCAAAAAAGACAAAGCGATTGTAGAATTAGGAAGCTACCGTAAAATCATGCGCGAACAATGGACCCGTTCCAGAAAAGGACTGGAAGAAGCCATGGTACGGGGTGACGAGTTTCTTTTTGCAGAAATCAGGAATCTTTTTGATCATCCCGTTATTGTAAAACACCTGGAAAAGCTGGTATTGATTTCCAGCGATCACAAAATAGGATTCTATCATGAAGGAAACCTGGTTAGTGTTCACGGAGAAATTCACGAGCTGAACGAAACCGGTACTTTACGCATTGCCCATTGTGTAGATCTGCATCAGCATTCCGTCTGGAATGATTATCAACACTACTGTTTTACGGAAAAGCTTATTCAGCCGTTCAAGCAGATATTCAGGGAACTGTATGTGCCGACACCTGATGAGCTGAAGGAAAAATCCGTTTCCCGCCGCTACGCAGGACACCAGGTTCAGCCGATGCAGACATTGGCATTGCTCAAAACAAGAGGCTGGAAAGTAGACTATGAAGAAGGCTTACAGAAAGTATATCATAAAGAAGGCTTCCAGGTGAAAATGTATGCCGAAGCCAATTGGTTTTCTCCGGCTGAAGTAGAAGCCCCAACGCTGGAAACGATAGAATTCCATTCATTAAAAGACTATAAAAACATTCCTTTTGAAGACATCAATCCAAGACTGTTTTCAGAGGTAATGCGTGATATAGATCTGGTGGTTTCTGTGGCTCATGCAGGCGGAGTAGATCCGGAAGCCAGCCATTCTTCTATAGAAATGAGGGCTGTGCTTATGAAGGAAACGGCCCGTTTGTTCAAGCTGGATAATGTAAGAATTAAAGGTTCACATGTATTGGTAAAAGGTAAAATGGCAGAATACAGTGTGCATTTAGGGAGTGCCATAGTTCACCAGGTTCCGGGGAAATACCTCTCCATCCTTCCTGTTCATTCCCAGCATAGAGGAAGACTGTTCCTGCCTTTTGCAGATGATGATCCGAAATCAGCAGAGTTGATGTCTAAAGTATTGTTATTAGCCAAAGACGATGAAATACAGGATCCAACCATTCTTTCCCAGATAAAAAAAGAATATAAGTCTTAAAATAAGATGAATTCGGATAAGGATTAAAATAAACACCTTTGTGATAAAATAAAATTAGTTTCAAGCATTTCTTTCTTATCCCAAACTCAGGTTAAAATAAACATCCGGTAAAAAGTACACTTCAACAGTGTACTTTTTTCATTATAACATGAACAATGAATAGAAGTAGATTTCAAACCGTTAAGAACGAATGATTAGAATTAAGCTTAAAAGAATTATAAGTCTGTATTATTTCCCGTCACGGCATAAAAAAAGCACCTTTTTCAGATGCTTGTGTTTTTAGAATATTCTTTTTTTAAACTTCGTCGTCAGAATCAATTGTGAATGATTTGCTTTTGAAGTCTTTGTCATGTTTTTCTGATATTACATCCTCACCTTTTTCATTAATGATGAAATCTGTGGATTCATTAAACATCTCCTGGAAACTTTTAAAATCCTCTTTGTAAAGATAAATTTTGTGCTTCTCGAATGTAGCTTCTCCATTCTCTCCGAAGTTCTTTTTACTCTCAGTAATCGTAAGATAATAATCTCCTGCTTTCGTCTCGCGCACATCAAAGAAATAAGTTCTTCTTCCTGCTTTTAACACCTTCGTGAAAATTTCATTTTCATGGCGTTCCTTGTATTCACTCATTGTTAGATATTTTTTAATCTTGTTAAGAACAAATATAAAAGAATTCTTTTAATCACAAAATTTTTTTTATGATTTATTTAACAATTGAGAATGAAATCGCTAAGCAGTTACAGAATTGGTAATTTCGGTGAGGTTGATGATTTTATCTGCTCTTTGAGCGCTAGACTCTCTGTGCGTGATAATTATAGATGTGGCATTACTTATTTTCTTATCAATATTTTCAAGGATATTCTGCTCCGTTTCCGTATCCAGGGCAGACAGGGAATCATCGAAAATAATGATGTTTGGATCCTTAATTAAAGCCCTTGCGATGCATATCCTTTGCTTCTGTCCTCCCGAAAGCATCACCCCGCGTTCTCCCACAAGTGTTTTGTATTGTTCTTTAAATCCTACAATATTTTTGTCGACATCTGCAATCTTGGCGTATTCCACCACTTTTTCGTGAGACGGATGATCAATCGCAAAGCCTATATTGTTTTCAATAGAATCAGAGAATAAATAACTCTCCTGGGGAATATACCCGATGAAATTTCTATAATTGGTGAGATTATGTTCCTTCAGGTTTTTACCGTCAATTAAAATTTCTCCCTCTGTAGGATCAATAAGTCGGCACAGCAGAAGAGCAATGGTAGATTTCCCGCTTCCTGTTTTCCCCATGATCGCAAGAGATTGTCCGGCCTTGATCTTAAAGCTTAAGTTATCCAGTGCCCGGATTCCCGTATTCGGATAGACGTACGAAACATTTCTGAATTCAATATCGCCTTTAATAGGATAATTCTCAAAATTGGTATTGATGACTTCGGATTTTTTATCCATAAATTCATTAATTCTCTGCATCGAAGCCTCAGCTCTCTGGTTGACGGAAGTTACCCAGCCCACCATAGAGAACGGCCAGATCAGGATATTAATATACATGAAGAAATCGGCAATTTTACCGACACTTAATTCCCCTGCAATGTATTTCTGTCCGCCGATTAAGATAACGGCCACATTCAGCAGCCCGATTACGAATAAAATGATGGTAAAGAAATAGGCTTCAGTTTTAGCCAGATCCAATGCTTTGTCCTGATAATCGGTTACTTTTATTCCGTAGTTTTTCTTGATATAGTCTTCTTTGGCAAAAAACTTCACCACCCGGATCCCTGAAAAGCTGTCCTGTACAAAAGTAGAGATCGCAGATTGGCTTTTCTGCATAATCTTCGATTTCCTATTGATAATTGAACTTACCTTAAATATGATATAGGATAAAATGGGAAGCGGTAGTAACGTCCATAAAGTCATAGATGCGTCCGTTTTCACCATATAAATACTGGTGATCAGCAGAAGAATTATGAGATTTACTACATACATTACCCCCGGACCCAGGTACATTCTGACCGCCACAACATCCTCGCTCAGCCTGTTCATAAGATCCCCGATAGTAGTCTGCTTGTAATCCGTCAGAGACAGCTCCTGGTAATGTCTGTAAATTTTATTTTTCAGTTCATATTCAATTCTTCTTGAAGCGACAATGATCGTCTGGCGCATCATGAAAGTAAAAAATCCCGTTAGAAGCGAGCATCCCACAATAATGGCAACATAAACCAAAACCTGATTATTGAAGCCCAGATTCCCGCCTTTTGTAAGCTCGTCCACAGACTTCCCTACAAACTGGACTTTATAGATATTGAAGAAATTACTGGCAATGATAAATAACAACCCCCAAAACAATAATATTTTGTGCTTCCAAAAGTAAGGGTTTAAGGTTTTTAGCGCTTTCATAAAGTTTTACAAATTTACAAAAATGTAGGCACACTACGAATTTCATCAATTTTAATTTTTGTATCTTTGCACCCATAAAAAGCTCTTTGAATGTTAGGAAGACGACAAATCCGTGAAAAAGTAGTACAAACAGTGTATTCATACTATCAGAATCCTCTGAAATTTGATGTTTTAGAGAAAAATATGTTCTCAGGAATAGAGAAAATCTATAATCTCTATATCTATCAGCTTAATTTTTTGGTGGCTCTGAAAGAATTGGCAGAAACCCAAATCGAGATTGGTAAGAACAAATATCTTAAAACTGATGCCGAAATTAATCCTAACCAAAAATTCATCAACAACCAGGTACTGATCAAGCTTGAAGAAAATCCTGAAAGGTTATTTTTCACAGGACAGTACAAACAGCTGAAATGGGATCTGCATGATGATGTATTGGTGAAAACTTTCCAGAGAATGACAGCAGGAAAGCGTTACCAGGATTTTATGAAAGAAGACGGATACTCTTTTGAAGCTGATCAGAAATTTATCGGGAAGCTGTTTTTAAGATACATTGCTGAGAATGAGGATTTTCAGGAATATCTTAGTGATAAAGAACTTTCCTGGTATGATGATATTCATATTGCCAACTCTATGGTACAGAAAACAATCGGTTTCCTGAAAGAAGATGAAGAAAGCAGAACTTTAATTAAAATGATTAAAGATGAAGAAGATAAAGCTTTCGCCGGAAAACTACTTAGAGATACCCTGAACAACTGGGAAGCTAATGAGAAAACCCTGAGCGGAAGATTGGAAAACTGGGATCTGGAAAGAGTTTCTTTAATGGATAAAGTCATTTTGTCAACTGCTATTTCGGAACTCGACAATTTTCCTTTCACACCTTCAAGAGTTATTATCAATGAATATATTGAAATTGCAAAAGTATTTGCAACAGACCGTTCCAATATTTTCATTAACGGAATTTTAGATAAATATTGTAAAGATTTAAATAGAATATAAAATATTTTAAATATGAAAAAGACGTTATCGATTATCGCTTTGTCTATCATAGGCTTTGGTTTGGTTTCTTGTAAAAAAGAAAACCAGAAAGCTGCTGCCGGTGCAGAAGCTGCTGATATTACAGATTCTACGGCGGGTGCTACCAATTTAGCTCCCGGTAATCCTGCCGCTGCGCCGGTTCCGGCTGAAACAGCTGCTGTGGCCCCGGTTTCTAACCAGCCATTAACATCAGTTGCCCTGTCTGAAAACAACTTCGATTTTGGAAAGATCAAAAAAGGAGATAAAGTAGAGCATGTTTACGAAATTACCAATACAGGAAAAAATCCTTTGGTGATATCTGAAGTAAAGCCAGGATGCGGATGTACAGCTCCAGATTTTACCAAAGATCCTATCCTTCCGGGGAAAAAAGGGAAAATCACTTTGCATTTTGATTCTTCAAGCTTCGACGGAAACGTTCAGAAGTATGCAGATGTATTTGCTAATATAGAAAAAGCTCCTATTAAATTAACATTCACGGCAAATATTCAACCATAATATGACTATATTATCAATCTTTTTGCAGGCAGCTCCAGGCGGAGGATCTTCATCTATGATGCTGATCATGATGGGGGTGATGTTTGTAGGTTTTTATTTCTTAATGATAAGACCTCAACAAAAAAAAGCAAAACAAGAGAAAAATTTTCAGGAAGCATTAAAAGTAGGAACCAGAGTAGTGCTTACTTCTGGTCTTCACGGAAGAATTGCCCAGGTTCAGGATGATGGATTCGTTATCGAAACCTTATCCGGAAAGCTGAAATTTGAGAAAGCTGCTGTTTCCAGAGAATTTACTGAAGCGCGTTTTGGAGACAAGGCAAAAGCAGCAGATAAAACAACGGAGAAAAAAGAAATCGAAACTGAGAAGAAATAATTTTCCAGTTTTAATGAATATTGCGGTTCGGCGCGGTGAGCTTTGCTCACCGCGCCGAACCTTTTTATATAATTATCTTCACACAAAACTGTCACTTAGAGCGCAGTGAAGAATTCAAACTTAATGGTTTAACCTGAATAATGATCGTGTTATTCTAGAAAACATTTGTAGAATTTGTGCTAAAAAAATATCTTTATCCGATGAATCAAAATACAGGCAAAACCGTTCTTATTTTAGGTGCTAATTCAGATGTAGCTAAACAATGTATGAAACAGTACATGGAAAAGGGTTTTTCGGTATTGGCGGCTTCGCGGGATACAGCTTCCCTTGAGAAATTTGTTAGAGATAATCAGCTTGATTCTTTAAAGGTGACCATTCTTTATTTTGATGCCGTAGATTTCGGCTCTCACCAGAAATTTTATAATGAACTTCCTTCAAAACCTCATATTGTAGTTTATGCAGCCGGATTTTTAGTTGATAACGAAAAAGCGTTGAGAGATTTTAAAGGAACTCAACAGATGATAATGGTGAATTATATGGGTGCGGTCTCTATCCTCAATATCATTGCGACGGACGAAAGCAATAAAAACTTGGAAAGAATCATCGGGCTTTCTTCACTTTCCGGAGTAAGAGGTCGAAAAAGCAACTTCGTGTATGGAAGTACAAAAGCAGCTTTTACAACTTATTTAGTTGGTTTAAGGCAAGAACTGGTTTCAAGAAATATCAGAGTAAATGCGTTGGTAATCGGTTATATCAGAACAAAAATCAATGAAGGTTTACAATTAAATGAATCTTTAATCATGGAGCCCGATTATGTTGCAAAACATATCGTCAATGCAGGAAATTCTTTCACCATCGTTCCGAATTTTAAATGGAAGATGATTTATATTATTTTGAAAATATTGCCGGAGAGTTTGGTGGCGAAATTGCCTTAATTACCTGTTTTCAATATTTACTTTTGGAAGCTTTAATGCAGTCATTAAAGTATTGTAACTGTTTAAAGGTAAAGATTGGTCTCCATAATGAGAAATTTTCAAATCTCCCTTGGTATTACTTAAATAAAAGGAGTTTCCGGAATGTGAAATTTCTTCTTTAAGAAACTGAAATTTCATTAAATCATTCATATATTTCATCAATACTAATTGCTGTGAATTTGATAATAAAATATGTTGAGTAAATTTTTTGGTTTGAATTATTTGACCTAATGAATTTCTGATTCCGCAATCAACCTTGAATTTGACATAAGTCAACTTGGGTTTTCGTTCTGAGCGGTAGATTTTAACTAATTCCTCATGACCACCCCATTCTCCACAATCTTGAAATCGTGATTTTATAAATATGGTATCTTCTTTGCCGTAGCTTAATATATTATTAAATGAATAATTCGGTTGATCATAGTTTGACTTTTTATCTATTTTTTTCTCAGAACAACTCAGGCAAAAAATGAGAATTAATAATAAAATTGAAGTTTTCATTCTTTATTTTTCGTTCATTCAAAAATACAAAAACTATTCATTTTCTTGCAACACTTCCAAAGCCTTCATCATATCAATTCCCTTACCCAAAACAGGTTTAAACAAATCTCCTTTTTCTTTAATTCTCTCCAAAGCATTGTGAATATTGAAATCAGTCGGCTTCAGTCCGGGTTTTAATTCCTCCCATTCCAAAGGCATCGAAACAGAAGCGCCTTCTTTTGGTCGTAAACTATAGGCACTGGCCAAAGTCTGTCCGGTCCTGTTTTGCAGATAATCCAGATAAATTTTCTTGTCGTCTCTTTTTTGTAGACTTCTTTCTAAAGTGGTGATTTTCGGAAGCTTTTCATTGACCTGTTTCATCAAAATATGAGCAAAATCTTTCACCTGGTCAAAATCATATTTTCCGTCCATCGGAATATAAACGTGAATTCCTGTACTTCCTGAAGTTTTACAATACCCTTTAATATGGATTGAACTTAAAACTTCGTTTACCTGAAGGGCAGTTTCAATCACATCGTCAAATGTATTTTTCTTTGAAGGATCGAGGTCTAATACAAGATAATCAGGATGTTCAAGATCCGGAAGTGCACTGTTCCACGGATTGAGATCAATACAGCCTAAATTATTCAGATAAGCCAGAGTTGCCTTATCATTGCAGTACACATAATCAATATATTTATCGTTGGATTCCGAATAAACCTCCGTGGTTTTGATCCAGTCCGGCATGCTGTCTCCCGCATCCTTCTGATAGAACCCTTGCTCTTCAATTCCGTTTGGAAAGCGGTTAAGTGACAAAGGACGGTTTTTTAAGTAGGGTAAAATATAAGCAGCAACAGACTGATAATATTCTACCACATCACCTTTTGTAATATCGTCTTTCGGAAAATAAATTTTATCCTGGTTGGTGAGCTTTACTGTATGTTTATCCAGTGTGATTTCCTTTTCTTTTTCGGGATTTTCTGTTTTTTTTGAAGTTTTAGCTTTCATTTCTTTAGGTTTTTCGTTAGTTGGACTGACGGTAATTTCTTCGGGTTCTTTATCTTCCCGGATTGTCATAAAAACAGGATGCCGGAAAATGCCGTCTTTCGTGATTTCAGAATATTTTATTTCACACACCAATTCAGGTTTTACCCAGGTTACAGGCATATTTGTTTTGGGTTTCTTTTCAAAAGGAGAAGTTTTTACGACTAGTTTTAATAACCGTTGATGAAGCAGATTCAAAGATTCATGATTAAAACCTGTTCCCGTATGTCCGCAATAAATAAGCTTTCCATCAATGTATTTCCCCAGAATCAAAGCTCCGAAATTCTTCCGGGATCCTCTGGGTTCCGTAAATCCGCAAATAATGGCTTCATCAGTATTGGAGAATTTTATTTTAAGCCAGTCGGTGGTTCTGTAATTTTCGGTATATAAGCTGTTGGCCTTTTTAGCAATCATTCCTTCCAGTTGCAATTTTTTCATCTGGTTAAAAAAAACAATGCCTTTTTCGGGAATATGATCACAGTATTTGATAACATCGGTTTCAATTAACGCTTCTTTTAAAAGCTCTTTTCGCTGTATAAGAGGGAGTTCTTCTGTAGAATGGCCGTTCAGCCACAGAAGATCAAATACCTGGTATGTTAAAGCAAGAGCGGGATTGTCCCCAATTTGTTGTAGGAGTTGAAAACTGGGCTTTCCATGCTCATCATAGGCTACAATTTCTCCGTCGAGAATCATTTTATACTTTTGCTGTTTAAAATCTTTGGTGACTTTTTCAAACTTTGATAAAAATGAAATTCCGTTCCGGGAATAGAACAGGGGATTTTTATGGCTGAGATCGGCAATGGCCCTGTAACCGTCCCATTTTATTTCAAAAACCCAATCTTCATCATCAAAGGCATTTTCAAAAGATTTGGCCAGCATAGGCCTGATGTAGTTCTCTAATTTTTTTTCGTCTACCAAAGAGTTGAATCTTTGAAATCTGGGTTTGGTTTCCGAAGTTATGACTTCTTTTTGTTGCTTTTCAGGCTTTTTTTTTTCCTCTAAAAATTTCGTTACCGCAGAATTTTTGGATGTGTTTTCTTCAGCATCATAATTTTCTTCAGCAAATTCGTCTTTATGTTTTATTAAAAGCCAGGCATTATTTTCAGCATTTTTCATTTTAACCAAAGCAAATTCACCTTTCAGTTTCTTGCCTTGTAAAATGAATTTTATTGAACCGGCTTTTAACTCTTTCAACAATTCTTTTTCATCGGAAAGTTGGCTTGTATCGTCCAAAGGTTCGTATGTTCCGCTGTCCCAGACTTCAACCTGTCCGGCTCCGTAATTTCCTTCGGGAATGTTGCCTTCAAAATCTTTGTAATCGTAAGGATGGTCTTCAACTTCCATCGCCAGACGTTTATCTTTTGGATCTAAAGACGGACCTTTCGGAACTGCCCAGCTTTTCAGAACGCCTTCCATTTCCAGCCTGAAATCATAGTGTAAACGCGATGCAGCATGCCTTTGTACTACAAAAATAAGTTTGTCTTTGCTTTTTTTTGTTTTTCCTTTAGGTTCGCTTGTTTCGTCGAATTTACGTTTTTCATTGTAATCTTTGAGAGCCATTATGATGCATTTTTAGATTTTGGACTTTGTAGACTGGCCTTCAATTGGGCCATTAGGTCAATCACTTTACCTTGTTTTGCAGGTTCTGACTTTTTAAGCTTTACGGATTTACCTTTTGCTTTTTTCTTAATAATTTTCAATAACTCTTCGGAATACGTGTTTTTATAAACAGTTGGATCAAATTTTTCGGATAATTGTTGAATAAGATTTTTCGCCATTTTAAGTTCGGCAGGTTTCGGAGCTTTTTTAGCAGGAATTTTTAAATCTTTGTAATCTCTGATCTCCTGAGCAAACCGCAATCTGTTTAAAACCAAAATTTCATCGTTGTAAGGACGGATCATTCCGATCGCTTCGCTGTCACGAAGAACAAAAGTTCCTATACCGACCATTTTTGTTTCTGATAAGGCTTTTATCAGAAGTCTATAAGCACTTTCTCCATTTTTTTGAGGCTCAAGAAAATAAGGATTTTCAAAATAAACACTGTCAACTTCAGCTTCTTTTACAAAATGTTCTATGGAAAGAATTTTTGATTTTTCGGGACTCGCAGCTTCATAGTCTTCTTCATCCAAAACGATGTATTTATCGTCCATAAGATAGCCTTTTACAATGTTTGCCCACTTGACTTCTTTGCCTGTTTTTTCGTTGACTCTTTTGAATTTGATATTAGAAAAATCGGATTTATCGAGCATATCCAAATCCAATTTACTGGTTTCTGTGGCGGAGTAAATTTTAACAGGAATATTGACTAAACCAAAGCCAATGGCGCCGTTCCAAATTGCTTTCATTGTCATACGTTTTGTATGAAAATGCAATGATTGTGCCGTAGGGAAATTTAATATATTTGTTGTAAATCCTTAATTAAAATATCTAAAATAAATTACAAATGATGAATAAGATTACTCGTATTGAAGAAATCAGTGATATGCAAGATTTCGGAACGGACCTTGTGAAATTCTATATTTTCTTTAAAAAAGATGACGGAAATGAAGTCTCTGTTCCTTTTATTGTATACTTGTGGGATATAATAAAGTATCTTAGAAATTCTGAACCTGATGCTGCGGCTTACATTAATAAAGTTAGCGAAAGTATCAGAAGTTATGGGATGAAAGATGGCAAGATCTTAAAAGTATTGCATGAAGAAGAATTTACGGTGCATTCTTTTGTAGAAAAGTATTTTAAAAACCTTCCTGCGGATAAAATAAATAGACATATTGAATGGTCAGAAAAAACAATAGATCCTTCCGATATTAAAGATTTCCGGGAATTTGAACGTCAGCTTCAGCCTGATCTTGCCAATAGTAATTCGAGACGCACCTTATTTACAGAAGCGGTAGATGAAGCTGTGCAAAAAGAAGTTAAGAATTTTTATCCGGAATATTTTGAAGTGAAAAATAATGAATTTTATGCAAAGTATGATGAAATTCTTATGAAAAAAGTTGGGGAACTGGCTTCTGAATTGGATGATTTCTTTTTTAGGGAATCACAAAAATAAGAAAAGCGGAGATTTTTTCTCCGCTTTTTTGTTTTCAAGATAGATTATTGCTTTTCATACTGAAAAAGATAAAATTGCCTTAAAATCAATAATATTCAATCTTTCTGATGTATTTCTTTTTTTGATTTTCTTTTTTAGGTGCATCGTTATTATAAATTACACTTATCGTTTCGGAAGTATTGATTTCATTCCAGTTTCCATTTTTATCATAAAAATAATGCGATTCACTGATGAGTTCACTTTTGTCATCGTAATATTTCTGTACAACTAATTTTTGGGATTCATCATATTCATAAACTGTTTTGTAGCCGACTTTGTTGTCAGATACATTTTGTTTTTCTATGATTTTACCTTTTTGTTTTGGATAAGTTAATTCAATCTGGTACAGCTTTTTTTCTTTTGGTGGACTTGCAGAATATTTTAAAATTTTTGCAGTATCTTTTACTTTAGCATATTCATAAGATGTTTCGTAAAGGCTATTGTTATAGTTTTGTTTTTCAAGTTTTATTCTTCCGAGATTATCGTAGAAATAATTCATTTTTAATTCAGGTTGGGTTTCACTTTTGCTGATTTCTTCAATTACTGAATTATTCTTGTTGTAAATATATTTGCTGTTTGAAAGCAATTTATTTTCATCATCAGAGCTTTCTCTTGAAAGAAGTTTAGATTGAGCGTTATAAGTAGATTTTGTGATAGAAATAAGGTATCCTTCTACGTTATAATATTTTGCTAAAACAACATTGCCTTTTTTATCTGTGGTCTTGAAAATTTTTCGTTTTACACTTGGGTCATTCGTTCCATAACCAGAATACGGATGTTTTTGATTTTCTTTGATTGAAAATTTAGAAAAATAACTGTCAAAATTATCACCACAAGATTGGCAAAGCGTAGTAATAATTTGATTCGGCAGATATTCATTTCTCTCTTCGCTTCTCAAATATCCATCATTGTATTTTTTTACGATAAGAGGTCTCCCTTTTGAATCGAAGGTCTGTAGATCCACAGGTTTTTCTTTGTTACCATGTTCGATAATAAATAAATCGATAGATTTTATATTCCCTTTTAGTTTTTCATTTTCAACTATATAATTCTGAGCTGAACCGAAAAATCCTATCAGAATAAAAAGATAATTTAGTTTTGTTATTAGTTTTTTCATTTGAAATTATTAAAAAAGCGGAGAAAAATCTCCGCTTCTAATTTATGCTTTTAAATTTAATTTCAATTCCAGTTCATCGAGCTGTTCATCGGCAATCGCTGCTGGTGCGTCGATCATCACATCACGCCCTGAATTATTTTTAGGGAATGCGATATAATCTCTGATCACCTCGTTTCCGTCAAGAATCGCTACCAAACGGTCAAACCCGAAAGCTAAACCACCGTGAGGCGGAGCTCCGTATTTAAAGGCGTTCATAAGGAATCCAAATTGTGCTTCTGCTTCATCTTTCGAGAATCCTAATAGATCAAACATTCTTGACTGCAAATCTCTGTCGAAAATTCTGATCGAACCACCGCCGATCTCGTTTCCGTTCAAGACCATATCGTATGCGTTGGCTCTTGCTTTTCCGGGATCAGTTTCTAGCAAATGAATATCTTCCGGTTTTGGAGAGGTGAAAGGGTGGTGCATGGCGTGGTAACGTCCGCTTTCTTCGTCGAATTCCAATAACGGGAAGTCAACAACCCAAAGTGGTGCAAATACGTCTCCTTTTCTTAATCCTAAACGGTTTCCAAGCTCCATTCTCAACGCAGAAAGCTGGGTTCTTACTTTGTGTTCGTTTCCTGAAAGAATTAACATTAAATCGCCTTCTTTTGCTCCGAATTTCCCGATGATTTTTGCTAAATCTTCTTCGTTGTAGAATTTATTTACAGACGAAGTTTTCACACCATCATTCTGGAATTTAGCCCAAACCATTCCTGAAGCTCCGATTTGCGGTCTTTTAACCCAATCAACTAATTCGTCGATTTGCTTTCTTGTATAGTCAGCGCATCCTTCAACATTGATTCCGACAACCAATTCGGCTTCATCAAATATTTTGAAATCTTTTCCTTTTACTAATTCATTCAATTCCACGAATTCCATTCCGAAACGGATATCCGGTTTGTCGTTTCCGTATTTCTGCATCGCATCGGCGAACGTCATTCTTGGGAACGCTCCGAATTCCTGACCTGTAATATCTTTGATCAGAGTTTTTGTCATTCCCTCAAAAACATTCATCACGTCTTCCTGCTCTACGAAAGCCATTTCGCAATCGATTTGTGTGAATTCCGGCTGTCTGTCGGCTCTCAAATCTTCGTCACGGAAACATTTCACGATCTGGAAATATTTATCCATTCCTCCAACCATTAAAAGCTGTTTGAAAGTCTGTGGAGACTGTGGTAATGCATAAAACTGTCCCGGATTCATTCTGCTTGGTACAACGAAATCTCTTGCTCCTTCCGGAGTAGATTTGATTAAAACCGGAGTTTCAACCTCTATAAATCCTTCGTCTGAAAGATAATTTCTCACTTTCTGCGCCATTTTGTGGCGGAAGATCAGTTTATCTCTTACCGGAGCTCTTCTGATATCCAGGTAACGGTATTTCATTCTTAATTCTTCGCCACCGTCTGTTTCATCTTCAATGGTGAAAGGCGGAAGCTGGGATTCATTAAGAACTTCTAATTTATCAACTAAAATTTCGATTTCTCCTGTTGGAATATTGGGGTTTTTGCTTACTCTTTCGATAACTTTTCCAGTAACCTGAATCACGAATTCACGCCCCAGTTTCTTTGCATTTTCCATCAATTCCACTGAAGAACGGTCTTGGTCAAAAACCAACTGAGTAATTCCGTAACGATCCCGAAGATCTATCCAAATCATAAATCCTTTATCACGGATAGTCTGTACCCATCCGGAAAGTGTAACTTCTTCATTAAGATTTTTCAGAGATAATTCTCCGTTCGTGTGTGATCGAAACATACTAATTTGTTTAAGGTTCAATGTTTAAGATATAGGGTTGAGCTTTCTGATCATGAAGTTTTCAACCATAATTTCCGGATGCAAAGATAGGATTTTTGCAGGTTCTGTAAACAAAAAAACTTCCTTTCGGAAGTTTTGTATAGTATTTTAAGGGCTTTTAATTAATTATTGGCAGCTCCTTTTTGTATCAACAGCTGTACGGTTTGTTCTTTGTTTCCCAATTTAGCTAATGCAAGGGGAGTTTTACCGTTACATTCCTTATTAATATCTGCCTGGCTGTCCAAAAGATATTTAACAATATTATTTCTGCCATAAAGAGAGCTGAAACCTAATGCACTGAAAGTTTCATCTTTAAGGGGAAAGCATTTGTTGTAATCTGCTTTTGAAAAATTCTTTTTAAATGAAGCAACATTGTCAGATTGAATGGCTTGAATCTGAGCTTTGCTGAGTGTCTGAGTCTGAGCAGAAAGCATATTGGCAGATGCAGAAATTACAAGTAGAAAAGCAGTAGAGATTATTTTTTTCATAAGATTCATTTTAAGAATATACAAATCTAAATTATTTTTTTGATATGAGTAACTAAATTTTTATAAGAATTGAATTTGTATTTTTGAAAATCAGATAATTATTGATCAGGAAATGGCAAAATATATAGAGTTTTTGAAAAAAGCCTTTAGTGGTGACGAAGTGGATTACACGAAAATAACGATAAGAAGTGCCGTGCTTTTACTGGCTGTTCCCATGATGCTGGAAATGGCTATGGAATCCGTATTTGCTTTGGTCGACTTATATTTCGTCGGGCATTTGAAAGAAAGCGGATATGCAATCCAGAGCGTTGGTTTAACGGAATCTGTACTTTCGGTCATGTATTCTATTGCAATAGGAATGAGTATGGCCGCAACGGCGCTGGTCGCCCGTAGGATCGGGGAGAAGAATCCGGAGCAGGCTTCCAGAAGTGCAGCGCAGGTTTTACTCGTTTCGTTTATTATTACCGCCATTCTAAGTTTGTTCGGAGTTATTTATGCTGAAGAAATTCTGATCCTGATGGGTTCAAAACCTGAAGCTGCGGCTTATGGAAAAGATTTTACGAGAATCATGATGGGAAGCAGTGTGATCATTATGCTGTTATTTTTGATCAACGGAATCTTCAGAGGAGCCGGAAATGCGGCCATTGCCATGAAATCTCTTTGGATCGCCAATATTGTGAATATCATTCTCTGTCCGGTTCTCATCAAAGGTTTCGGACCTGTTCCTGCGATGGGTCTTACGGGAGCTGCCTTGGCCACTACGATAGGAAGAAGTGTTGGAGTAATTTATCAATTGTACCATCTTTTGGTTGCTGATACCCAGATCCGTATAGCAGTTTCTTATTTTACTCCTGATTTCAGGCAGATAAAATCTATTGTAAAAATAGCCACTCCCGGAATTTTCCAGTTTGTGATTGCTTCATGCAGCTGGATTTTTCTCGCCCAACTGGTGGCCACTACCGGAGGAGAAAATGCTTCTGCGGGATACCAGACGGCGTTGAGGCTGATGATGTTTTTTATGCTTCCCGCCTGGGGACTGAGTAATGCCGCTTCTACACTGGTCGGACAGAATATGGGAGCTAATGAGATGCTGAGGGCGGAACAGTCTGTCATGAAAACGGTGAAATATAATGTGATCTTTATGCTGGCGGTAAGTTTGATATTTTTCCTGCTTGGAGATTTTCTTGTAGGATTTTTCACACAGGAAACAGAGATTAAAGATGTTGCCAAAAATGCATTGCACATTATGAGCGTTGGATTTATTTTCTATGGAATCGGAATGGTACTCATCAATGCCTTTAACGGAGCCGGGGATACCTGGACACCGACCTGGGTGAATTTTTTCGGATTCTGGCTGTTTCAGATTCCGCTGGCTTACTTTCTTTCCAAACATTTCGGGATGGGCCCGAAAGGAGTGTTCATATCTATTCCTGCTGCAGAAATGTTAATTACTATTGTTGCTTTCATTTTGTTTAAAAAAGGGAAGTGGAAGACGGTGAAGGTTTAAATAGATGGAGGTTGGAAGAGGAAGTTACTAATATATCCTTATCTAGGATTTCTCCAGACTGTACCTCGGGATACTTTATCAGGTGTAAAAAGTAATACAGATGTGCTTTAGTTTGCTTTCAGCCTCAATAACTTCCCCTCAAGCTTCCTGACTTATATTAGATTTATAAAAATTTTAACAGCCTTAATTTTTTGATGTATACAATATTTTCTAATTTAGTGTTTAACCAATAAAAACATCTATACATTATGGGAAAAGGAGACAAAAAATCAAGAAGAGGAAAGATTAATGCGGGAAGTTATGGCAAGAGAAGACCCAGAAAATCTTCCAAGCCAGTTGGTTCTTCTGAAACTAAAGCGAAGAGCTAAAAATAAAAAGGCTGAAGATTATAATCTTCAGCCTTTTTCAATATACAAAATTAAATTATTTTCCTCCTAAAATATTACCAAGGATGCTTCCTAATCCGCCTCCCTGTTGCTGCTGTCCTCCGCCTCCGCCGAGTACGCTTCCCAGGATATCGTTAAGCGGGTTTCCTCCCGATTGAGATTGTCCTCCTCCCAAAACACTTCCTAAAATATCATTTAAAGGACTTGATTGCTGGGCCTGAGCCTGGTTGGATGCATTTCCAAGAATCCCTCCCAAAAGATCTCCCAGACCTCCTGCTCCTACATTGTTCTGTTGTTTTTCTTTACCGATGTATCCCATAATTACCGGAGCCAGCATCGCTAAAACAGGTCCGATTTTGTCAATTGAGATTCCCGTATTCTGAGAAAGCTGATTTTCAACAGTACTTTTCTGGCTGCCAAAAACATGGTCAAGGATTGATCCTCCCTCCGCCTGTCTGGCCTCGGCTTGTGAGGCATCATCAAGAATGCTTCCGTCGTGGTCTTTATCTAATGCATTATTTAAAGCTTCTGCTTCTTTAGCATCCTGGGATTTGTTTCTAAGGTAAGAAATAACCAAAGGGGCAGCTACTGCCAATAGCGCGATGATCTGGTTTCTGCTGATTCCGAATTTGTTTTCTGCCTGTTCAGCAACCTGATTGCTGGTGTTACCTGTAAGTAGGTCGATTAAGCTCATATTGTGTTTATTTTAAAGTATTAAGTAAATCAAAGATATCAAAAAATGTGATTCACGAAATTTTTCACCTCACAATTATTGTTAAAGTTTTTTGATCTCCTCCTCTGTATATCCTTTGCTTTTCATCAGTTTTATATATTCCACAGCACTCAAAGTCATCCATTTAATAGGTTCCGGAGCTTCTTTTTTATCAATTGTAAACTCAAGAATACCCACGTTGTCATTCATCCACGGAAGCATATAATAATCCAGCCCTCCTTTATACTTTTTAAAGTTGTGGAGTGCTTTTCCTGTTTCGGTCTGGAAAACGGTTTTATAGCTGAGAAAATATCCCAGGGGAATAAGCAGGCACACCCATGACATTTTTTTGAGAGCTGCATATTTTGGATGAGACAGTCCGTATCCCACAGACAGTGCAAAAATAATGTTGAAAGGAAGAAAGAAAACATAATTATCCGAAACTGCATAAAAAGTTGAAAAGCCATACACACACAAAGATCCTGCAAGAAAAACAAAGAACATTTTTCTATTGGATTTGTATAGAAATAAAGCACCCATTACTCCGAAAAAAGTAAATATATTGAAATTATAGATGAGGTAAGCGAAAGACTGGAGAAAATCTTTAACATACTGTAAAAAGGTTTTTTGGAAAGATTCTTCCACCCAGTTTCCCTGATCCGAGCTGTATGGGGACTTGAAGGGAAGCCCCTGAGATATATTCAGAATAAATAATGATGCGAATAACAGCCCAAACACCAGCAGGGATGGATAGGAATATTTTTTATCATCTTTAAAATAAAAAAGGAAAAGCAAAAAAGCAGGGATCAGTAAAATATTTTGGATATGTACCCAAAGACTGATGCCTAAAAATAGACCTGCCAATACGATATATTGTTTTTTATTTTCTATAAAACTCTTAATGATTGAAAAGAAAAAAAGACTTACCCATAAGGTATTGTAGGTATATACTTCTACAATCTCTGCATTTCGCCAGAATGAGAAGCTGAAACCAAAAACAAAAGCTGCTGTGAGAGAAGCCCATTCTGTTTTCGTAATGCTTTTAGCGGTAAGATAGATTACGGAAACGGTTGCAGCTCCTGAAAAAACTACTAATAAACGGCTTGCCTCGATTCCATTAAGACCGGTTATGTTTTTAATTAAAATGACCGTATTGATGTATAAAAAATGAGTAGTTGCCGTAGCAGTTGTCATGAATTTACCTTTCTCAGCATCCAGCACAAAACCAACACAGTCTGCAAAAGGAATTTTTGTGAAGCTCCCGGAATAGTAAATTACCAGAAAAATAAAGAATAAAAATAAGGCGGATAAAGAGTTCCTCATGTTAATTCTTTACAATAGGAACATTAGAGCAGGCTTCGCCGAACATCAGGGATTTTACCATCGGTTTCAGTTGTTCAACCAGTTCTATATACGCGTTTTCAGGAATTTCTTTATCAGAGCAGCCTTTTACAAGAACTCTTTTGCCTCTCATATCCTCAAAATCATAAGTCTGAACAGCATTATGCATCAGGATCACTTCCAGATCTTCACGGTCCCCGAATACTATCTTTTTGGCGACGTCCGTAAGTTTAGCTGTCAGTACAAAATACGCCCACAGCGGAACAATGGTGTCCACAGAATTGTAAATATATATATAAGCGTCTTTATACTCTTCAGCATCTATAGCGTCTACTTTTTCCCTGAAATCTTTTTCCTTCAGGATCATTTCCTGGAAAAGAAAATCTTTAAGGTCAATACCCTTTCTTATTCCCTTAGGAATCAGGGTAGACAGGTCAAAATTCACAAAGCCGCTTTCAGCAATTTTATTTCGGATTTCAAATTCTTCTGACATTTTTTATCATTATCTTTGGACAAATTTACAAATTAAGATCAAGTAAACCTTAATTTGTTCTCTATCCTTACTATAGAAATGAAGTATTATATTATTGCAGGAGAAGCTTCCGGTGATCTGCATGGAAGCAACTTAATGAAAGCCCTTAAACAGAAAGATCCGCAGGCGGAAATAAGGTTCTGGGGCGGCGATCTTATGAAAGCACAGGGAGGAATATTGGTAAAACATTACCGTGATTTGGCATTTATGGGTTTCCTGGAAGTCGCTATGAATTTAAGAACCATCCTGAACAATATCAAATTCTGTAAAGAAGATATCAGAAAAAATAAGCCCGATATTCTTATTCTGGTTGATTATCCCGGATTTAATTTGAGAATTGCAAAATTTGCAAAAGAACTAGGGATAAAAGTAGTCTATTATATTTCTCCGCAGCTCTGGGCCTGGAAAGAAAGCAGGGTAGAGATCATTAAAAAGTATGTAGATGAAATGATGGTTATTCTCCCTTTTGAAGAAAATTTTTACAAAGGGCACGGTGTTCATTCTCATTTTGTAGGACATCCGCTTCTTGATGCTATTGCCGGTCTGAAAGACATCAGTGCTGAAGAGTTTAAAAAAGAAAACGGCTTTAATGAAAAAGAAATCATTGCACTTCTTCCCGGTTCCAGAAAACAGGAAGTAGAGAAAATGCTTGAAATAATGCTTTCCGTGAGACCGCATTTTAAAGATTACCAGTTTGTCATTGCCGGTGCACCAAGCCTTCCGAAAGAATTCTATCAAAAATATGTGGATGATAACGTTCATTTTGTTTCCAACAGAACATACGATCTGCTCAGGTGCTCGAAAGCTGCTTTAGTAACCTCAGGAACAGCGACACTGGAAACCGCCTTGCTTAATGTTCCGGAAGTGGTCTGCTACCGCGGAAGCAAAATCTCTTACGCCATTGCAAAGAGACTCGTTAAAAATATCAAATATATTTCTCTGGTCAATCTGATCATGGACAGGGAAGTTGTGAAAGAACTGATCCAAAACGATCTGAATACGAAAAATCTAGTTGAAGAACTCAACAAAATGATAGAAGGCGAAAAAAGAAACCAGGTTTTGGCAGATTACAGTCTTTTAAGAGAAAAGCTTGGCGGAAAAGGAGCCAGTGAAAAAGCGGCCGATGTTATTTTAAGCATTTAATGACTCTTTCTGAAATGATCTTAGCTTCTGATCATCCATATGCTGAATAATTTTATAGATTTAAATTTTATCAAATGAATTTTTTTTAAAGCTTTCTGGCGGTAATTCTATTCATCTGCATTTCACCGAAAAATTTCGCAAAAAACAGCAAATCCGGAGATAAAGTACAGATTTTCTATTATGGCTGGTACGGAACCCTAAAATGGATGGGAAATATTATCACTGCTGTAAACGTAAATCCGGACTTTATAGGGATCACTTCCTTTAATGAATGGCATGAAGGAATACAGATAGAACCTGCAGTTCCCAAAAAATCATGAGATTTCAAATATGAAGATTATGGAAAAGACTCCCGGTTGTATATAAAAGAAACCAAGCGCCTGGCCGATCATTTTTTAAGCGGTAAATAATTCTGTAAGTAAATCTTTATAAGGAAATTTAATTCCCAGAAGAAGATATTGTATTAAACATTTTAACTGGAATAATAAAACTGCGGTAACGGTCATTTTTAATACCAAACTGTCTTTAGCGGAGGGCTTTTATTTTTTCCACATAAAATCTTATTTCATAGTAAATAATCAAGCCCTGTTTTATTCATTCGGGTGAGAAATACTATTTAAATTCTGCAAAATCTGTGTTATTTAATAATCAAACAAATTAATACCTTTTTGATTATAAATATTGAACAGTTGAACAAGCAGCCACTTCTCATTTTATCCGTCTGTTTTATCCTCGGAATCCTTCTTCAGGATCAATTACCGTTGGACAAAATGATGATTTACATGGTGTCTGCAGGCTGTTTCGTAATTTTCATTTTATATTTTTTGAATTCTTACTTTCTGCACAAAGCAAAGGCAATATTGCTGGGACTGATGTTTTTCGGAGCTGGAATAATCCTTCATTTTTTCAATACCTTTTCATCCGGTAACCTGTCTGTTCCTCAAAACGCGGCCGTATTCTTTAAGATCTCCAAAAAATTGAACTCTACAGAAAAAAATAAAAAATATGAAGCCGTTATTCGTGCCGGAAAAGAATATTTCAATGCCATTCTCTATATCCCTAAAACCAATAAAGAACTTGATTTCGGACATTATTACAAAGCTGATGCCTACGTGTCAAAAACAAAATCTCCGCAGTACACTTTTCAGTTTGATTATGCTAAGTATCTGAAAAGGAAAAATATTGAATATCAATGTTATATATCCAGTAATATTCTTTCAGCAGAAAGAACAGATTTGAATTTAAATGAACGCATTCAGCAACGCAGAATAGAAATACTGCAAAAGATCGACAACGTTGAAATGTCTTCCAAAACCCGGGAGTTTCTAAAAGGGATTATCCTGGCAGACAGAACAGAAATGGATTCCGGGACCGTGGAGGATTTCAACAGATCCGGGATGGTCCATCTATTGGCTATTTCAGGGACTCACATTGTCGTCATTTTTGGAATGTTTTATTTTTTGCTGACACGCTTCAGTCCTCTCCGGCTCAGAAAATATGCAGTTATTTCCAGTATTTCCTTTATCTGGCTCTTTGCTGCATTTATCGGTTTCGGAAATTCAGTAATGCGTTCCTGCATTATGCTCACTGTATATTTTGTCTATGTGCTGCTTCAGAGAAAACCGGACCTGCTTCATTCCCTTTCACTGTCGGTGATGATAATTTTGGTGGCTGATACACAACAGCTTTTTGATGTAGGTTTTCAGCTCAGCTTTCTGGCGGTATTAGGGATCTTTTGGCTCAATCAGCCTCTTTTAAAATATTTTCCCCGACAGGAAGGTTATTTTAAAAAACTGATAATCAATACTATTACCATTTCTATTTCTGCACAACTTGCAACGCTTCCGCTGGTTCTTTATTATTTTCACCAGTTCTCGCTGGTTTCTGTACCTGCCAATATTCTGATTGTTCCGTTTTCAGAAATACTCATCGTATTTTCTTTTTTCATGACGCTTCTCATAGGATTGAAGATAGATTTTACATGGATCAATTTCGTATATGACGAATCTATCCGGATATTATTGAACCTTATTCACTGGTTTTCAGAAAGAGATATGCTGTTTTACTCAAATATAGCGATGAATATTGCTGAAGTAATATCCTTATCCCTTATCGTTTATGCGCTGAGACCATTGCTATTAAATATCAATTTTAAAAATTTAATCAGGATAGTAGCGATGGTTATGGTTTTTTGTATGATCAGGATAGGGTTTAATATTTTTGAAAATCAGAAAGAGGAAATTGTGTTCCACGATTTTAATAAGGCTAAAGTAATATCAGTGAAGAAAGGGAGTAAGGCTTGTTTCTGGATAGGAGAAAATTCGGACAAAAAGAAAATTTTAAAATTTATCGCAGGTCCATACTGCTCTTCAAGACGTATCCGGATCATGGAAATAAAGACCTTTCCCCAGACAGCAGAAAAGGTAGTTTATGATGGCAAAATTTATGATTTGAAATAATAAACCGTACTTTTCATTTTCCCCTTTAAATAATGTGATACATTCTTATTTAGAAAGATTACAAACTGGCTAATTGTGAGATTTCTCACTTCGCGATATTGTTAACATTTCTTAATTTTGTGGGAAATTCAAATTTAAACTTATATGGCAGGTTTAACGAGTTCTACGATAGGTAGAAAATATGCGATGGCATTATCAGCTCTATTTTTGCTGATCTTTCTTATACTGCATTTGACGACCAATTTGTTATCAGTCCTCAATCGTGATGCATTCAATACAGCATCAGATTTTATGGGCTATAATCCTTTTGTGCAGTTCTTAATGCAGCCTGTTCTTGGTTTTGCAGTTCTATTCCATTTCATCATGGGATTCGTACTTGAAATTAAGAACAATAAAGCGCGTCCTATAAAGTACGCTTCAAACAACCCTTCTGTGAATTCTTCATGGATGTCCAGGAATATGATTATTTCCGGAGCGGTTGTTTTAGCATTCCTGGCGCTTCACTTATATGATTTCTGGCTTCATGAAATCAATTACAAGTATGTGGAAGGACTTGCTCCTGATGCAGAACGTTTCTGGCCGGAGCTGCATGAGAAGTTTGCAGATCTTTGGAGAGTTGCTCTATATGTGATCTCTTTTGTTTTGCTGGGGCTGCATTTGGCTCACGGTTTCCAATCTTCGTTCCAGTCTATCGGCGCAAGACATCCGAAATATACTCCGGTAATCAAAGCTTTTGGAAAATGGTATTCAATCCTTATTCCTGCAGGCTTTATTTTTATTGCAATTTTTCACTTCGTAACTCAATAATATCAGTATACCAATATGAGTAAATTAGATTCAAGAATTCCGGCTGGTCCTTTAAAGGATAAATGGAAGCATCATAAAGACCATATGAACCTTGTTGCACCAAACAACAGAGACAAGATTGATATTATTGTTGTAGGGACAGGTTTGGCAGGAGGTTCTGCAGCAGCTACACTGGCTGAGCAGGGATATAATGTAAAAGCATTCTGCTACCAGGATTCCCCAAGAAGAGCACACTCAATTGCTGCACAGGGGGGGATCAATGCCGCTAAAAACTATCAGGGCGACGGTGACTCTACGTACAGATTATTCTATGACACCATCAAAGGAGGTGACTATAGAGCAAGAGAGGCTAACGTTTACAGACTAGCTGAAGTTTCTGCCAATATCATAGACCAGTGTGTTTCTCAGGGAGTACCTTTCGGAAGAGATTACGGTGGTCAATTAGATAACCGTTCATTTGGTGGAGTTCAGGTAAAAAGAACATTCTACGCAAAAGGACAGACAGGACAGCAGTTATTGCTGGGAGCATATTCTTCAATGAGCCGTCAGATCGGTAAAGGCAGAATCAAGATGTACAACCGTCATGAAATGCTTGACCTTGTTATTGTAGACGGAAAAGCAAGAGGAATTATTGCAAGAAATCTTGTAACAGGTGAAATCGAAAGACATTCTGCTCACGCCGTTGTCATTGCTTCGGGAGGTTACGGAAACGTATATTTTCTTTCTACAAACGCAATGGGATCCAACGTTTCTGCAGCCTGGAAAATCCACAAAAAAGGAGCATACTTCGCAAACCCTTGCTATGTACAGATTCACCCGACTTGTATTCCGGTTCACGGAACACAGCAGTCTAAACTTACTTTGATGTCTGAATCATTAAGAAACTCAGGAAGAATCTGGGTTCCCAAGAAAATTGAAGATTCAGTTGCTATTAGAGAAGGGAAATTAAGACCTGAAAATATTAAAGAAGAAGATAGAGATTATTATTTAGAAAGAAGATATCCTGCATTCGGAAACTTAGTGCCTAGAGACGTTGCGTCGAGAGCTGGTAAGGAAAGGTGTGATGCTGGTTTCGGAATCGAGAATAATGATACTAAAGAGGGTGTCTACCTGGATTTCTCTACAGAGATCATCAAAAAAGGTAAAGAAGCCGCTATCGAAAAACATATTCACAATCCTACGGATCAGCAGATCTATGATTTAGGAAAAGCTTGGATTGAGGAGAAATACGGTAACTTATTCGTAATGTACGAAAAAATTACAGCCGATGATCCTTACAAAACGCCTATGAAGATTTATCCTGCAGTTCACTACACCATGGGTGGTGTTTGGGTAGATTATAACTTACAATCTACAATCCCTGGATGTTTCGTAATCGGTGAAGCTAACTTCTCAGATCACGGAGCTAACAGATTGGGAGCTTCTGCTTTGATGCAAGGGTTGGCAGACGGATATTTCGTACTTCCTTACACGATTGCAGATTATCTTTCTGCAGACATCAGAACAGGAACAATTCCTACGACTTCTGGTGAGTTTGATCAGGCTGAAAAAGAAATTAAAGACAAAGTAAATTTCTTCTTAAATAATAAAGGAACGCATTCAGTAGATTATTTCCACAAAAAATTAGGACACATCATGTGGAATAAGGTGGGAATGGGAAGAACTCCTGAAGGTTTGAAAGAAGCTATTGCTGAAATTGCACAGGTGAAAAAAGATTTCTGGAGCGATGTGAAAGTTCCGGGAGACGCAGAAGGGATGAACACTGAGCTTGAAAAAGCATTCAGAGTAGCAGACTTTATTGAACTGGGACAATTAATGGCAATCGATGCATTACACAGAAACGAATCTTGTGGAGGACACTTCAGAGAAGATCATGCTACTCCTGAAGGTGAAGCTGAAAGAGATGATGTTAACTTCAAATATGTGGGAGCATGGGAATATAAAACAGATGATATCACAACTGAAGTTCTGCACAAAGAAGATCTGATCTACGAAAACATTGAAGTTAAAGCAAGAAGTTACAAATAATCTCCAACCTATAAATAAATAATTATGAGTGCAAAAAAAGGCCTTCATCTTACCTTAAAAATTTGGAGACAGAAAAATAGCAAAACCAAAGGTCAGTTCGAGACCTACAAAATATCGGATGTTTCTACAGATTCCTCATTTCTGGAAATGCTGGATATCCTGAACGAAAATATTATTAACGAGGGAAAAGAACCTATTGCTTTCGACCACGACTGCCGTGAAGGAATCTGCGGGATGTGTTCCCTTTATATCAACGGTAGAGCACATGGCCCGGATACAGGTATCACTACCTGCCAGCTTCACATGAGAATGTTCAAAGACGGTGAAACCATCGTTATTGAACCCTGGAGAAGTGCAGCTTTCCCTGTTATCAAAGACCTAATGGTAGACAGAAGCGCATTCGACAGAGTAATGGCTGCCGGAGGTTTCATTTCCGTGAATACTTCAGGTAATACATTGGATGCCAATGCGATTCCGGTTCCAAAAGAAGATGCAGACAAAGCAATGGATGCTGCAGCATGTATCGGATGCGGTGCGTGTGTGGCTACTTGTAAAAACGGATCTGCAATGCTATTCGTTGGAGCTAAAGTTTCCCAGTTTGCTTTACTTCCTCAGGGTAGAGTAGAAGCTAAAAGAAGAGTTCTGAACATGGTAAAAGCGATGGACGAAGAAGGATTCGGAAACTGTTCCAATACAGGTGCGTGTGAAGTTGAATGCCCGAAAGGAATTTCTCTTGAAAACATCGCCAGAATGAACAGAGAATATATGGCTGCTATGGTAGATCAGGGATAAAACCTATTCAAATACATAAAAAATCGTCTTCATTATGGAGACGATTTTTTTATGCATGCACTATACCTGTTAAAATTTGTTAAGTTGTTATTTGGATTATATATTCTTTATATAATAAGTCTATATTTGGTGAGCACTTAGTGTATGGATAAAAGGATCATCATTTTTGAATATCCTTTTTTCCGTGAAAAATTTTATAGATCAAAAAAACCTTAAAGTTCATTTTAACAGGTTCTCATAAAATTTTCAAAAAAAATAAATAGTGTTAATCAACAAGCCGTAAAAAACGTATTTTTGCGTAATATTAAAATTGAAATGAAAAAATATCTTTTATTGTTTATCATCACAGCTTTTGTGATGTCTTGTTCAAAAAAAGTTGAAGTTAAAGGAAAAATTACCGGAAGTTCACCACTCGAAAGAATTGAATTTGTTGAAGCTTCTGGTGTGGCAACCCTTCCACTTGTTAATATTGGTTTAGATAAAAATGGAAACTTTACAGGAAGCTTCGATGCTCCTAAAGACGGAATGTATGTGATCAACTATGCAGGAAGACAGAATCTGATTTATCTTGAAGGCGGGCAGAAGCTGAATATCTCAGGAAATGCAATGACTTTCCCAAATGAATTCGTAGTTACAGGAGATGCCAAGAAAAATAATGATTTCCTTCAGGCCAGCCAAAAATTCTTGGGTGAATATGGAGGTAAAATCAACATCCAGCAGTTAATGTCCGGGGACGAAAAAACTTTCTTAAAAGGAGCTCAGAAAATCGAGGCCGATATCAATAAGAATGTAGAAGACCTGGCTCAGAAAAATAACCCTGGCAAAGGAATCCTGGAGTGGAAAAAGAATGACGTTAAAGTAACTATACTTAACCTTCTTGCCAACTATGAGATGTCACAGCGTCAGATATCAGGAAATCCTTCATTTAAAGTTTCCAAAGCTTTCAAAGATTACGAAACCAAACTGGAAGAGAACAAAGATGTAATGGTGAAAACCATTCCTTTATACAGACAGTATCTGCTTGTAAAAATGAGTCCTGACTTCCAAAAATATGCTGAAGCTAAGACCAAAGGAAAAACAGACATGATGACTTCTGAAGTCTTTGCTCCATTCCTGAAAGACAGAAAAGAAATTTCGCAGACCGCTAAAGATTACCTGTTGGCATTTGTAGTCGCTCAGGATATTCATCCGGGTGCTCCTGCAAAAAATACTGAAAAAGTTAAAAAAATCATTGATGCAAACATTACAGATGCAGGAATCAAAGCAGATTTGGCTAAAATGCAGTTGGCAATCAATGGACTTAAAGTAGGAGAAGCCGCTCCCGAAGCATCACTGGTAAAAGCAGACGGTAAATCTTATCAGCTTTCTGAAAATAAAGGAAAACCATATATGCTGTTCTTCTATGCATCCTGGAATCCTTACATCGGCGAAGCTACAGTTCCTGTACTGAAAGAAGTTGTGAATTTCTATAAATCCAAAATGAACTTTGTTTTTGTAAACGTTGATGATACAAAAGATCAGTTTATAAAAACCAGCAGTGCCTTATTAAAAGGAATTTCTGGTACAAATGTTTATGGAGAAAAAGGTCTGGAATCTGATATCGCTAAAAAATACGGAGTTTACGGATTCAAACTGCCTTGCTTCGTGGTTGTAGATAAAGACGGGAAGATTGCCAGCAGATCTTTTGTGAACTTAGGAGAGCAGGAGGTTGTAACCATCCTGGATAAACTTACAGGTCTTTCTGCACCAAGAGTAGAACCTAATCCTAATATGCAGATGCAGCCGGGAATGCAAATGGATCCTTCAGCACAGCCTGTAAATCCTCAGCCTGCCCCTACAAAATAATAAACTTTAACATAGATGGAAACCTTATCTTCGGATAAGGTTTTTTTTATTGTATTTTTGCGGAATCAAACCGGAAGATTTCTTTCGGCTGTATTAGAAAAATAGAAATAAAGTGTAGCATTGCGCCGGAGGGTTTCTTCCAGCCATTAAAAGAAATTGAGTTTACGGATGAGAAAGAAGAAAGATATAATTCTTGAAAATATTAAGCTGTTCGGTGCAGGAGCAAAAGGTGTTGCGATAGGAAAAACGGAAGAAGGAAAAACAGTACTGATCTCCGGAGCCGTTCCGGGAGATGTGGTAAATGCCAGAGTGAAAAAATCCAAGTCCAAATACTATGAGGCAGAAACCGTAGAAATTGTAGAGCCTTCGCCATTCAGAGTAGAACCTAAATGTATTCATTTTGGGACATGCGGTGGATGCAAATGGCAGAATATGAGCTACGAAAAACAGCTTGATTTCAAACAGGAAGAAGTATATAATAACATTAAAAGAATCGGCGGAATTGATGACTTTGAAACCGTATCAATTTTAGGTGCCGAAGAACAGTATTTCTACAGGAATAAAATGGAGTTTTCCTTTTCCAATGCGAGATGGCTTACCCAATATGAAATAAGTTCCGAAGAGAATTTCGGCAGCAAGGACGCTTTAGGCTTCCATATTCCCGGGATGTGGAGTAAGATCCTGGATCTTAAAGAATGTTTCCTGCAGGAAGATCCTTCCAATGCCATACGTTTAGCTGTGAAAAAGTTTGGCGTAGATAATGGGTTGGATTTCTTTGATGTAAGAAATCAGGAAGGCTTTCTGAGAACCTTAATGATGAGACAAAACTCTAAAGGCGAATGGATGGTACTGTTCCAGCTTTACAGAGAAGAAAAGCAGAACAGAGAAAAACTTTTCCAGTTCTTGGTGGAGAAATTCCCACAGATCAAAACCCTGGTTTACGCCATTAATCCGAAGCAGAATGATTCTATTTACGATTTAAATATCAATATCTATTTCGGAGAAGGGTTCCTGATGGAAGAAATGGATGGCTTGAAATTTAAAATCGGACCCAAATCATTCTTTCAGACCAATTACAAACAGGCATTAGAACTTTACAGGAAAACATTAGAATTTGCTGATTTAAAGGGTCATGAAATCGTTTACGATTTATATACGGGAACAGGGACTATTGCCCAATATGTTGCCAGAAAAGCAAAACACGTTATAGGGATAGAATCCGTTCAGGAAGCAATAGATGCAGCCATTGAACATGCCGAATTAAATGGTCTTACCAATACCACATTCTATTGTGGAGATATGAAAAATGTCTTTAACGATGAATTCCTGGAAAACCATCCGAAAGCAGATGTTTTAATTACCGATCCCCCAAGAGACGGGATGCACCAGAAAGTAGTTGAGCAGATATTGAAGCTTGCTCCGGAAAAAGTAGTCTATGTAAGCTGTAATTCAGCAACACAGGCAAGAGACCTTGCTTTGATGAAAGAACATTATACATTAGTGAAAATCCTGCCGGTAGATATGTTCCCGCAAACCCATCATGTGGAAAATATAGCACTGCTTATTAAAAAATAAATTTATTTAAATTTGAATTTCAAATATTAATATGAAATATTTTAAATTTCTCATCATCATCTGCTTTGTAGGAATGCTTTTTTCCTGTGGAGGAGATGACGATATCTGTGAAAGCGGTGAAGGAACACCAAGAATCAAAGTAGCATTCAAGTCTTTGGAGTCCGGAAAAGCAGTGACTTTGGACTCATTATATGTAGCCGTAGATTACGGTTCCGGAAAAGTACAGCTGGGGAAAACCACGAAAATAGATTCAAGGCTTATCCCGTTAAGAGTTGATGATTCACCTTATACAGACGTTTTTTTCAGGCTGGCAGATAAAGGAGAAGAATCTCATGTCAGGATTAATTATACAACGAAGAGCATGTATGTTTCTCCGGGATGCGGAATCAAAAAGACCTATGAGAATTTAAACCCACAATTAATACAATCAAACCCTGTACAGAAGCTCGAAGCAGGACAAAACCAAATAGAGAATGAAGACAAGACTAATCTTTTCCTTCTTTTTTAGCATCATAGCAATAACCGGGTTCGCTCAGGAAAAAAAGGAGACCACAGAAACCAAAAAAATACAGGAAAAATACAAACCTAATTTTATGGTAGGTCTTGATGTTCTTAATGCAGGAGTTTCCTTTTTCTCAGACAGAGTGCTTTACCAGGGTTTTATTTCATCAAAGGTGAAAGGAAATATTCATGCTGTTGCAGAAGCCGGTTTTGAGAAAAATATATATCAAAAGAACGGGTACGATGCAAAAGCAAGTGGCCCGTTTGTGAAAATTGGCGCGTTTTATATGCTGGCAAAAGACCTGGAAAATGAATTTAACGGGTTTTATGCAGGAGGTAAAATCGGAGGAGCATTCTATAATCAGGAATATTTGTCGGTTCCGGTCCGCGGATTTGGAGGAAGCTCTTCATCTGTAGCATTTCCTTCCTCATCACAGACCTCAGCCTGGGTAGAAGGAACATTGGGAGGAAGAGTGCAGCTGTTTGAATCTGATTTTTATATAGACGTCAATCTTCAACCCAGATATTTAGTATATACTTCCAAACAGGATGATATTACACCTATGATTGTTCCGGGATTCGGAAGAAGTTCCACCAAATTCAATATGGGCTTCGCATGGAATATTGCCTATAAATTTTAGAATAAATTTTATTAATGTTATGTGGATATCTTATATAATGGTATCCTGTGGAAATTTTGAATTCGTATAATAATGCAGGGAATTAACTGTAATTCCTATAAAATTATAAAAAGTATTAGTGATCTTTCTAATACTTTTTTTTATACTTTTTATGGCTTTATGCTTTCATTTTTAAGACGATCTAATAAAAAATTAAAATAAAAGTAAATATTTTTGATGTTTTTTGCTAATGTATGATTATTTTTGAGGAATTTAAAAATAGTCTTTTTTATGAAAAAAATCATTACTGCCTTATTTTGTAGCTTGATAGGAGGCTCTGCTTTGGCACAGTGGACACCCACTACCTACGAGAGAGGAAAAGAAAAATTCTCTCTGGTACGTAATTATTATAAGTTAGATCTTAATAAGATTAAAGAGCAACTTAAGAATGCTCAGGAGACAGGGCCAAATGCAAAACCTGTTGAAATTTCTTTACCGACTCTGAGTGGTAAAATTGAAAAATTTGCGGTATACAGCTTCCCGGTTGTTGTAAAAGAATTGGCGGATCAATATCAGCTTGGATCTTATGTGGGAGTTGGGATTGATGATCCCTCCAAGTCATTAAGATTCTCTTTTTCGAATAATGATTTCCAGTCAATGGTTATGAAAAATGGGAATTATGAATTCATAGAACCGCAAAATGCAGATAAAACGGTATATGGTATTCATCCTAAATCAAAACCTACTGCAGGGAAGAGTTTTACGTGTAGTACTACAGAAAGCCCTGCTGCGGTAGCTCAGATTGACCAGATGTTGAAGAACGGAAGCTCATTTACCAATCAGACAACTGATTTCTCAAAGATGTCTGATAAGAAATACAGAACTATGAGATTGGTGGTGTCTGTAACAGGGGAGTATTCTCAAAAGTTTGGAGGTACCCTTGCTGGTGCTCTGACACAAATAAATGCTACTTTAACCAGAGTAAATGGCGTTTTTGAAAAAGATTTTGCACTTCATCTTAACTTGCAGAATTTTCCTAATGTTATTTATTTAAATGGTTCTACTGATCCTTATTCTATCCCTTCTGTAGGTACTGATCAGAATAACACTAGTAATGCTGATGGTTGGAATGTTCAGCTTCAGCAAACATTAAATGCTAATGTTGGAAGTGCCAATTATGATATAGGGCATTTATTTGGTGATTCCGGAGGCGGAGGAAATGCAGGATGTATAGGATGTGTTTGTGTAAATCCTACGGAGACACCAACACCAGCCACTTCTTTATCTAAACAAAAAGGATCAGGATATACTTCCCCTGCAGATGGTATTCCTCAGGGTGATAACTTTGATATCGATTATGTGGCTCATGAAATGGGTCATCAGTTGGGAGGTAACCATACATTCTCTCATGCTCTTGAAGGAACTGGAGCAATAAATGTTGAGCCGGGTTCAGGAACTACAATTATGGGATATGCTGGAATTACAGGCCCTAATACTGATGTTCAGGCTCATTCTGATGCTTATTTTCATATTGCAAGTATCAAGCAGGTTCAGGCAAACCTGATCAGTAAAACTTGTGATGTAGAAACATCCATTGCAAACAATGCTCCGGTAATTGCTGCTTTGCCTACCTATAACATTCCTAAAGGAACTGCATTTGTATTGACAGCTTCTGCTACAGATGCCGAAAACAATCCTATGACTTATACATGGGAGCAGGTTAACGGTGCAAGTGTTGCAATTAATAAAAATAACTTGGGAACTACCACTAGCGGGGCTTCGTTCAGATCAGTAGTGCCAACTACTAATCCTACGAGATATTTTCCTAAATTATCCTCTGTATTAGCAGGAGTTTTAAATAACTCAAATAATCAGTGGGAGTCTGTCTCTATGGTTCCTAGAACTACTAAATATGCTGTAACAGTAAGAGATAATAACCCTGATCCTGCTCAACAGCAAACTCAGTTTACAGAACAGACTATTGTTGTAGGTAATGACGGACCATTTAAAATCAATACTCAGTATGCAGCATCTAATGCAGCATCTACAGTTGAATGGGATGTGGCAAATACTACAGCTGCACCTTATAGTGTAGCAAATGTGAAAATCGATTACACTACAGATCCTAATGGTGCAACTTGGACAACATTATCGGCTTCTACTGCTAATGATGGTTCTGAAAGTGTAACGTTCCCTTCTTCATTGAATGGACAGACAATTAAATTAAGAGTCTCTTCAATCGGGAATGTATTCTATGCTATTAAATCTGTATTGGTTACTACTTTTGCTGCATGTGACGGTTCTGCTCCGACTGGAGTTACTGTAAGTAATGTGACCGCAAGTAATGCTAGTGTAAGCTGGGCTCCTATTACTTCTGCAACTTATGTTGTTCGTTATAAAAAAGTATCACAAACTACATGGCAGCAAACTACAACTTCAAGCAATAGTATAACACTATCCGGTCTTGTTGATGGTACGGCTTATGAGGTTCAGGTAGCAGCAGTTTGTTCAGGAACTACCGGAGCTTATTCTGCTTCTTCAAACTTTACAACTTCAGGGCTTACTTATTGTGCAGCGTCTTCTGCTGATGATACTGATGATCATATTGCAAACGTAACTCTTGCAAACTTAAATAATACTTCTTCTGCTAGTTTATACACAGATTATTCTACTAACCCTGCATTACAGGTGAACTTAGTAGTGGGTACTCAATATACCCTGTCAGTTGGAAAAGCATGGTTAAGCGGTACTGGCCCATACTCTGGAGCAACTTCAGCCTGGATCGACTTTAATAGAAATGGGAATTTTGAAGATTCTGAAAGAATTCTGACTTCTGCAACTACTGCTGCAAGTCCTGTTACAGCTACATTCACAGTGCCTGCAACTGCAGTTACAGGTTTAGGTCTTAGAATGCGTGTGGGTATGTTATATACTACTACAGCTAATCAATATATCGGAGATGCTTGTGGTACATATAGTGCATATGGAGAGTTTGAAGATTATAACGTGGTAGTTACATCTGGTTTAGGAACAAAAGATATTGCTAACCCTCAGGATGGTATTCAATTATATCCTAATCCGGTAAGCGACATTTTAAATGTAACCAAAGTTTCAGATAAAGCGGCTTATAAAATTTACAATGCTGCGGGACAGATTGTAGGAAATGGAAATATCAACGACGGAAAAATCAATGTTTCATCTTTAGTGAAAGGTGGATATGTGATTACAATTGATGATAAAGGAAAAGATCAGTTCAGATCCAAATTCATTAAAAAATAACATTCATTAAAAATAATATAAAATCCTCAGGCTTGCTTGAGGATTTTATGTTTTAATGTATATAATGCATTATTATCGTGAAATTTTTACAAAAAAATATTGGAATGAATACATTAATAGTGAAAAAATTATTAGATTTGTGTAATTATTAAAATATTAGCGTATGAATTAAAAAACTATTTTTTTTATTACAGTTGATCTGTAAAAATGGATGTTCAAAATCGCATTTGAACACCACAAATAGGAAACACTATACTTATTTACTATTGTTATTATAACTAAATTTAAAAATATGAGTGGATTTTTACTCTGTAAAATGAGCCGACCCTTTAAGGTGCTCATAACATTGCTTTGTATGGTCTTCGGACTGTTTTCACAGGCACAAACAATCACCGTTGGTACAGGAACGGCTACTCAAAGATATCCTTTGGGTGTATACTATGGATTTCAAAGAGATGCATCACTTTATACTGCCGCAGAAATCAACCTGCCTGCAGGAGGTAGTGTGCTTTCGGTAGCATGGAATGCAACAACAGCTTCGAGTGCAACAACTCCGGTAAAGGTTTATTTAAAATCTGTTCCTGCTGCAACGACCACTATTGCAGCACAAAACTGGGCTACATCAACTGCCGGAGCCACTTTGGTCTATACCGGAACCCTCAATAATATAACTACAGGGTGGAATACAATTACTCTGCAATCCCCTTTTTATTATAACGGGGTAGAAAATCTGGTGGTATTAGTTGAGGTAAGCTACGGCGGCACTGGGACAGGAGGTATAGCAGGAAATGACTTTACTTACTCTAATTCTGCTTCACGGCATATGTATATTGAAGAAGATAATTCTGCTTCATTAGCAACTGCCGGAACAGTTAATTCCAACAGACCCAATGTTAAGTTAACTTTTGGTCCTCCGCCTTCCTGTTTACCACCCGTGGGTGTAACTTTAGGAACTTTAACAGCAACGACTGCAGCAATCAGCTGGAGTGCACCTTCTTCAGCACCTGCAGGAGGATATGATGTTTATTACAGTACATCCGCTACAGCACCAACTGGTGCAACGGTGCCGTCACAAACGGTTACCGGAACAGGGATAACTCTTTCTCCATTGGTGCCAAATACTACATACTATGTATGGGTAAGATCAAAATGTAGTGCCAGTGATCAGAGTACGTGGATAGGACAATTAACACTAACTACGCCACCTTCATGTATAGCACCTTCAGCACTGGCTGTAGGAGCTGTAACGCAAACGAATGCAGTAATCAGCTGGACAGCACCATCTATTGCACCTGCCGGTGGATACGATGTTTATTACAGCACATCCGCTACAGCACCAACTGGTGCAACAGTGCCGTCACAAACGGTTACAACAACCAGCGCAACGCTTAGCCCTTTGGTAGCCAATACTACATATTATGTATGGGTGAGATCAAGATGTACAGGAACAGATCAGAGTACATGGACAGGACCAAAGACTGTCCTTACAGGATTCTGTACACCGACAGGAGGATCAAGTTCTACTAACCATTATATGCAAGCGGTTAACACATCAGGCGCCATTACGAATTTAAACTATACTGCTTCTTCTTATTCAGCTTATGTTAATAGTACGGCTTCTGTTATTACGGCACTGCCTACTAATACAGTGACGATGAATTTGAGCAGTGGAACCAGTACTTACTATTACTATGTTTGGGTTGACTGGAATAATAACATGAGTTTTAATGATGCGGGGGAAACCATGCTGGCAACTGCCGGTTATGTTACTTCAGCAACTGCAACCATTCCTATACCAGCCGGGCAGCCAGCCGGAAACTACAGAGTGAGAACCGCAGTATCATATATTGGAACTCTTGTATCCTGCGGACCTGCGGATTGGGGTAACTTTGTAGATTTTACATTAAATGTTGTGGCTTTACAGCCATGTAGTGCAGCACCACCCACCAATATTGCTGTTAATAATGTGACGCCAAGCACTGCTGTTGTTTCATGGATACCAACAACAGGAGGTACTTATGTTGTACAGTACAGACCTGTAGCAGGAGGACCATGGGTTTCCACTACTCTTACTGCACCGTTTTCAAGTAGCTTAACATTATCCAATCTTACAGAGCAGACGCAATATGAGGTTCAGATCGCTACAATATGCGGTGGAAGCCAGGGAGCATTCTCGTCTAGTGTAAACTTTACTACACCGGCTCTTACTTACTGTACTTCCAACCCTACAGGTACTACTTCAGACGGATATATAAGTAGCGTAGTTATTACTCCAACCAATGCACCGCTTATGGTGAGCAATTCAGCATATGATGGGTATAAGGATTATACTGCAGATCCAGCAAGATTAGTTACATTGGTAAGAAACTCTACAGGGAATAAAATCAGTGTCAGCAAATATTATCCAGGCTCTTCATCATCATTTGGTGTGGTTGCATGGATAGATTATAATAGAAATGGGATCTTTGAAACCAATGAAAAGATATTAGATACTACATATAATACAACTACTCCGGTAACCAATAATAATTTCGTAGTGCCTGCACTGCCAAATGTTTATAATGGAAACCTTACTACCCGTATGCGTGTATCTATGAAATACTTTGATGTGCCTGTAGCTTGTGGTACATTTAGCCAAGGTGAAGTAGAGGATTATGCTGTAAGATTTATTGATCAGCAGGTATGTTCAACTGCTGCTCCAACCGGTATTACTGTTTCTAACCTTACAGCTACAAGTGCTACATTCTCTTGGGTTTCCACTACAGGAGCAACTTATGCCTTGAGATACAGAAAAGTTGGATCCGGAACAGCTGGATGGACTACTGTGGATCCGGTACCAGCACCTGGAAATGTATATACAACTGCTGCTATTCCAGGTTTAACGGAACAGACCCAGTATGAAGTTCAGGTTGCAACAAGATGTAATGGAACTTTAGGAACGTATTCTACATTGGTGCCATTTACAACACCGCCACTTTCATACTGTCAGATGACAGGTACAGGAACTAACGACCACATTTCAAATGTAACCGTTATATCTTCTAACCCTGGAGTTCCGGTGATGAGTAATACAACTGTACAGAATAACTATACAAGCTATTCAACACCTCAAACATTGATCACCCTTGATGCAAATTCTTTAAATAATAAGATCTCTATAGCAAAAGGATGGACAGGTTCAACCAGCAATGATGCGGTATCAGTTTGGATAGATTATGACAGAAACGGAGTTTTTGACGCATCAGAACGGATCATCAATTCGGCAGCGAACACGGCAACTCCTGTAACGGCAACTTTTAATGTTCCGGGAACAGCTTATACGGGAGCGCTTACTACTACAATGAGAGTAGTGCTTAAACGTACCAGTGCTCCGGTATTGTGCCAGAATGCAATAAATGGTGAGGTTGAAGACTATGCGGTAAAAATAAGACCATGTAGTAATACAATGCCAAACCAGCCTACGATAACAGCGACTCATAACTCTGCTTCGCTTGCTTTATCGGGAGCTGCAAACACTGTAACATACCTTGTAAGATACAGAGTTCAGGCAACTCCTCCGGGAGCATGGACAGAAGTATATGCTTCAACATTGCTGAATAATATTCCTCTTGTATTAACAGGTTTAACACCAGCTACAATCTATGAAGTTCAGGTTGCTACTGTTTGTGGAGATGTTGTTGGTACACCTACAGCTATTAAAACATTCGTAACCCGATGCGACCCTACCCCTCCAAATGTTACAGTAAGCGGTATTACTACCAACTCTGCACTGATTACCTGGGCACCGCTTGCAGCGAGCTCTACATATACACTGGAATGGAGAAAAGTAGGAGCTGCTACCTGGACTCAGGTACCTAATATTGCGCCTCCTACCAATAATCATTTGTTGACAGGTTTAGATCCTTATACAAAATATGAAGTAAGAGTTGCTAATAAATGTGTTGGAGAAACTGCTCTTAACCCGTACTCAAATCCGAAAGTATTTACTACGGAAAGAATATGTGAACTTCCTCCTCCGGGATTAACGATTACCCAGCTTACGCCTACATCGGCTGAAGTTACATGGGAAGGTTTCCCTGGGGCAACCTACATCCTGAGATATAGAAAAGTGGGTATTCCAAGCTGGACAAATGTTCCTTTAACAACGAATACCTATACGATATCAGGATTACTGGAAGAAACGAAATATGAAATGCAGGTTGTGAACGTTTGTAGCGGTACGCCGGGTACATATACACCTCCATACTATTTCACAACACCTACTGTAATCTACTGCCAGATGGGTTCTCAAAACGCTGTTAACGAACATATTTCAAAAGTTACAGTAATACCAACCGGAAGACCGAAAATGGAAAATGCTTCAGGACCTTCCAGCTATACAGATTATACGGGAGTACCTGGTACATTCATAGAAATGGTACAGGGATCTACAGGAAATCAGATCACGATTGAGAAAAAATGGAATGGAACCAACCATGATGAAGGTATTGCGGTATGGATCGATTTCAACAGAAACGGATATTTTGATCTTGATGAAAGAGTGTTTACATCACCTCCGAACACTACAAGTCCTGTTACCGGAACATTCAGCGTACCTGTAGATGCTTACATAAGCATGACAAACTATAAGTATGTAGTAATGAGAGTGGCAATGATGAGAGACGGAGTTCCTGTGAACTGTACTAATTTTGCCAACGGGGAAGTAGAGGATTACTCAGTAAGAATCGCTAAACCGGGAATACCAAACTCTCTTAATCAGACCGATATCATGATTTACCCTAACCCGGTAAGCTCAGTATTGTATGTGAAGAATATCAGCAAAAGAGCTAAATATAAGATCTACAATGCTGCAGGACAGGTTATCGGTGACGGTATTCTGCTTAACAACCAGGTTAATGTTAGCAAATTGATCAATGGTATTTATGTAATAGATATCGAAGACAATGGTATAACAGTTCAAAAGAAATTTATTAAAGAATAATATTTAAATTTCAAATACAAGTAAGCCCTCAGTAATGAGGGCTTTTTTATTGTTGGAAAAGTTTATGTTTTCGTAAAAAAACATTAAAAAACCTCGTTAGAATGATTTCCTAACGAGGCTTTTTTATTCAATACTGAAGATGATCCGTTCAGTCTGTTCCTTAAGATCTTCCAGGGTTGTATTATTGTGGATAATACAGTCTGCCAGTTTTATCTTATCCTTTTCAGACATCTGCTTTTCCATGACGGATTCTACTTCGCGGTAGGTTTTTCCGTCCCTGTCCATTACCCTTTTTGTTCTGATATTGTCTTCTGCAGTGACCAGGAGCGATTTGTAGCATTGCTTGTTCAGCTTTAATTCAAACAGTAAGGCCGTTTCCTTAAAGACCATGTATTTAGTCTGTTTTTTCAGCCATTCTTCAAAATCAATGCGTACGGCAGGATGTATAATTTCGTTTAATTCATGAAGCTGTTCCTTATTATTGAAAACCTTTTCTGCGACAAATTTCCTGTCATAAAGACCTTTCGCATCATAAGCTTCATCGCCCAGTAAACCTTTTATTTTGGCCTTTAAATCTTCATTCTCATTAACAATAGCTTTAGCCCTGTCATCTGAATAATAAACGGGAAATCCAAAGTCTTCAATAAAATGGGCTACGGTAGTCTTTCCTGAACCTATACCGCCTGTAAGTCCTATAACCTTGGGTTCCGGTTCTGTCTTCTGTGTTTCTGAATGTAACTCTTCCATAATCAAATTAATATCCGAAAACATCATTAAAACTGTGAATTTGGTCTAATCTTACCCCTTTTTCAGTCATTTTAAGACTTGCCAGTTCATTGTGTGCATCATGTTCAAAGAACAGAAGATATTCATTATCTACACACTGCTTCAGGAACTTTCCTTTTTCCTCCATAGTGAGAAGAGGCCTTGTATCGTATCCCATTACATACACCTGGTTGATGTGCCCTGCAGTAGGAATTAGATCTGCTGCAAATACAATCGTTTTTTCCTGATATTGAATCACAGGAAGCATCTGCTTTTCCGTATGCCCGTCTACAAAGATAACGTCCATTTTCAGATCAGGCGCGAAACCGTAATTTCCCGTACCGGGAAGCGGCAAAAAATTAAGCTGTCCGCTTTCCTGCATCGGAAGGATATTTTCTTTCAAAAAGCTCGCTTTTTCTCTTGCATTAGGTTCTGTAGCCCATTGCCAGTGATTTTCATTGGTCCAGAACTGAGCGTTTTTAAAGGCTGGTCTGTATCCCGTTCTGTCATCATTCCATTCAATAGCACCTCCGCAATGATCAAAGTGAAGATGGGTAAGGAATACATCCGTAATATCCTCTTTTATAAAACCGAACTTCTTTAAATTTTTATCAAGATTATCATCTCCCCAAAGCGAATAATGCCCGAAGAATTTATCATCCTGTTTATTGCCGAGACCGCAGTCTACGAGAATCAGCTTTTTGCCGTCTTCTATAAGCAGGGATCGGGTTCCCAGCTCGATCAGGTTTTTTTCGTCTGCAGGGTTTGTTTTTTCCCACAGACTCTTTGGGACGACTCCAAACATGGCGCCGCCATCCAGTTTAAATTTTCCACATTGTATTGGATATAATTTCATATATATTTTGATTATTATTTCTTTATTAATTTCATTTTTTCAGCAATTTTTCTTCCATTCTCATCCGAATTTTCAAGTTCCGAGATGATATTCTGATAATCATGATCCTTCCTTCCCTGAGAAAGCTTTTGATTGATGAATATTTCTGTAGGAATTATTTTCAGCCCGAAAGCTCCTTTCATTTCCTTTTCCACAAACTCCCTGCCCATATCTTTTACCATTACAGGACATTTCTGAAAAATTTCATACCTGGAAGTTAGTTTTTCCAAATGCTGATAAAGCTCATCATGATTCATAAGCTGTATCCTTCCGTGGATCTGTACAGCTTCATAATTCCATGTTGAAACATTTATATGGTCATACCAGCTGCTCGAAATATAAGTATGAGCTCCCAGGAAATCACAGAGAACTTCTTCCCCGTCTTTTAATGTTTTTGCCTGAGGATTGGCTTTTGAAATATGAGTTTCCACATAGATGTTCTCAGGATCGTCCTCATTAAGCATCATCATGGAATGGGTCGCTCTTATTCTTTCAACGGAAGAAATAAGTAAGGCAAAAGCATTTTCTCTGATGATTTCTTTCATCAGATCATGATCCTCGCTTCTGTATAATTTTGGAATAAACATAGACTGCTAAAATAATTCTCCCGGATTTTTCGGACGGGATATTTTTAAATGATCATAGGCTTTGTCAGTAACTTCTCTTCCTCTTGGTGTTCTGATAATGAATCCTTCCTGGATCAAAAACGGTTCGTAAACCTCTTCCAGAGTCTCAGGGTTTTCAGCGATCGAGGTAGCGAGGGCAGAAATTCCTACAGGTTTTCCTTTGAAGTTTTCAATCATGACCCGCATGATCCTGTTATCCATTTCATCCAAACCAAACTCATCCACGTTGAGAGAATTCAATGCATATTTTGTAATGTTAATTTCAATTTCCCCGTTTCCTTTGATCTCTGCAAAATCACGTACTCTTCTCAGTAAAGCATTGGCAATTCTCGGTGTTCCGCGGCTTCTTCTGGCAATTTCTATAGCTGCATCTTCATAAATTTTACTTCCCAAAACCCTTGAACTCCGCTGTATGATCATAGACAAAAGCTCAACCGAATAATATTCAAGTCTGCTTTGTATTCCGAATCTTGCCAGCATTGGTTTTGTAAGCATCCCGCTTCTTGTAGTGGCACCTACCAGGGTAAAAGGATTCAGGCCGATCTGCACACTTCTTGCATTAGGACCGCTTTCCAGCATGATATCTATCTTATAATCCTCCATGGCAGAATACAGATATTCTTCCACAACAGGAGAAAGACGGTGGATTTCATCAATAAAAAGAACATCATTTTCTTCCAGATTCGTCAGTAAGCCTGCCAAACTACCTGGTTTGTCCAAAACAGGGCCGGAAGTAATTTTGCAGTTTACCCCAAGTTCATTGGCTATAATATTGGCCAAAGTGGTTTTACCCAGACCCGGAGGACCGTGGAGAAGAACATGATCCAGAGCACCACCCCGTCTCTTGGCAGCACTCACAAAAACTTCGAGGTTTTCCAAAGTTTTTCTCTGCCCGGCAAAGTCTTTAAAACTCTGGGGACGGATCTGCTCCTCCTGCATCAGCTCTTCATGCGAGTAGTTGTCCTTATCTGGGTGTAAAAAATCTGGCATTAATTCATTTCATTTACCTCAAAGATAGGAAATTTAGACCAAGGGTAAAACTTAGACTGAGAAATTTCAGAGGTGATCGTGGGCGGGGATAGATACGAGGGTAGAAGATAGCACACATGTTAATTTAGATTTAGCAGATTAAAGATATTTTAAGTATTTTTGAGAGGAAAAACGAATTATAAACAAGCTGTAGCTTAATTTTTAGATCAATGAAGTTAATAGGACCCTTTAAGCAGATTGTAACCCTTGCAGACCTTCCCCTGAGAGGAAAATTATCTGACGAACAATTACAAGTTATCATAGATGGAGGAATTGTAGTAGATGACGGTAAAATTAAAGAAACAGGAAATTTTGAAGCGCTGAAATCTAAAAATCAAAATATAGAGACGGTTACCATTGAGGGAGAACAAATTGCCCTTCCTGGATTTGTAGATTCTCATACCCATATCTGTTTTGGAGGAAACCGGGCCAATGATTTTGCGATGCGTAATGCCGGAAAAACCTATCTCGAAATAGCCGAAAGCGGAGGCGGAATCTGGAGTTCTGTCCAGCATACGAGAAATGCTTCAGAAGAAGAGCTGTTAAAGACCTTACTGGAAAGGATAGGATTCCTGGTATCATTAGGAATTACAACCATTGAAATAAAAAGCGGCTACGGATTGGATGTGGAAAACGAGCTTAAAATGCTCAGAATAATTAAAAAAGCACAGGATCATACAAAAGCTAAGCTGGTTCCTACCTGTCTCTCCGCACACCTGAAACCAAGAGATTTTGCAGGAAGCAACCCGGAATATTTAAATTATATCCTTACAGAAATTTTACCGAAAGTAAAAGAAGAAGCATTGGCTAAGCGTGTAGACATATTCATTGAAAAATCTGCGTTCCAGCCTGAAGAAAGTAAAGATTTTCTCCTTAAAACTAAAGATTTAGGTTTTGATATCACAGTTCATGCAGACCAGTTTACGCCGGGAAGTTCTAGAATTGCAGTAGAAGTGGGCGCGAAATCTGCGGATCATTTGGAAGCTACCATTGATGAAGATATTGAATTTTTAGCAAAATCAGATACAGTAGCTACCGCACTGCCGGGTGCCAGTTTAGGATTGGGTGAAAAATTTACACCTGCCAGAAAACTATTGGATGCAGGAGCAATTGTGGCCATTGCCAGTGACTGGAATCCTGGCTCTGCACCGATGGGGAATTTAATTACCCAGGCTTCCATTTTAGCTGCGTTTGAAAAATTGACTACAGCTGAAGTTTTAGCCGGAATGACATTCCGTGCAGCCCATGCGTTAGGACTTGGAGACAGAGGAAAGCTGGAAGTTGGCAAGAAAGCAGATTTTGTAACCTTTAAAACAGATAATTTCCAGAATGTTCTTTACAATCAGGGAAGCCTGAATGCTGAAAATGTTTATATCAATGGAAATCTTATTCATTAATTATGGAAAATTTTGATAAAATACTGGGTGAAAAGGAGACCGGAACATATAAAGAGTTTTGGGACTGGTTTTTGACAAAAGAAAAAACTTTTTTTGAAGTTGTTAAGAACAGAGAGCATATTGAAGAACAGTTTTTTGATATCATGTCTCCCGAGCTTACTAAGATAAATGATGGATACTATTTTCTCACAGGAATGTGTGATGACAATACGGCCGAACTTATTATTACGGTAGAAGGTGATGTGAAAAAAATAGTTTTTGCTGAAGAGCTTATTTCTGCTGCTCCAAAGCTTGGCCACTGGAAATTTACAGCCCTAAAACCGGAAATGGATATTGAAAATGTCGGGGTAAGAATGGGCGGTTGTGAGTTTACAAAAAACAATATTTACTTTTATTCAAACGAAATAGAAGGCTATCCGGATGAGATAGATCTGGCTTTTGTATATGAAGATTTAAACGAAGAAAACAGAGGAACAGCTACAACAGGGGTCTGTATTTTTCTGGATAATTTCTTAGGTGAACTGAATTTTGCCACTCAAATTGATACCTTTAGTATTATTGGTAAAAATGAGGCGGAGAACGAGTTGATTCCGATAGAAAAACTAAAAGAATTTCTGCTTTGGAGAGAAAGAGAATTTACAGAAAAGTATAAAGACCTACAGGTTTTGGAAAATGAAGATGAGTTTTCTCTTCTTGAAGCCACTTTGGAAAACGGGATGCCGCTTATGGCCACCGTGAATACTTCTTTATTAAAATACAGTGCCAAAGCTTCATATCCGTGGATTTCCGTTCTGAAAATTGCTTACGACGGAAACAACAATACCGGTTTTCCGGAAGAAGCAGATTACAATAAAATGAATGCTATTGAAGACCAGGCGATAGAACTTCTTACCCCAAAAGACGGAAATTTGTACATTGGAAGAGAAACTGCGGATAACAGCAAAAGCATTTATTTAGCGGGCCAAGATTTCAGACAGCCTTCTAAAGTTTTTGACCGGATAATAAAAGAAAATCCTGAATATAACATTTCGCTGGAAATTTATAAAGATAAATACTGGCAAAGTTTTGAGCATTATAATGTAAATTAAAACAGATTTATGGTTTGGCAAGGCAGATTAGACGGAGAAGACCTTCTTTTCCACAGAATATTTCAGAGAGTTAAAGAAGAGCATAATTACGACAATATTAAAGCAGATGATTTCGTTATGCATGGTTTCGCCGTAGATGAAGGCGTGAGAAGAAATAAAGGCCGTCAGGGTGCTAAAGATGCCCCGGATGTAATCCGTAAAAATATGTCCAATTTTCCGGTGATCCGTCCGGATTTCTCCCTTCTTGACTTCGGAAATATTACCTGTGAAAACGGTGATCTGGAAAGTACCCAAAACAGCCTTGCGAAAAATGTTTCAAAGGTACTGCTGAAAGGGGGAAAATCACTTGTTTTAGGCGGAGGTCATGAAGTAACCTATGCTCATTATTTAGGCGTAAAAACAGCCTTTCCGGAACAGAAAATAGGAGTAATTAATATAGATGCCCATTTCGACAACAGGCAGCCGGAAAATGGAGTAGGGGCAAGTTCAGGAACCGGATTCTGGCAGATTGCACAGGAAGGACAGATCAATTCACTCCATATCGGGATCCAGAGAAATTCCAATACCCTGAAACTGTTCGATACAGCCCATCATTACGGGATGAAATATATCCTTGCCGATGAACTCTTTTTTGAAAACCTTCCGTCCATCTATCAGCGTATTGATGAGCTGATGGAGAGTGTGGATTTTGTCTACCTTACCATCTGTATGGATGTTTTCAATGCATCGGTTGCTCCGGGAGTTTCCGCTTCTGCCTACAATGGAATCTTTGCGGATGCTGCTTTTATGCATTTTTACAGGCATATTTTGAAAAGCAAAAAACTGATAGCATTAGATGCAGCAGAAGTTAATCCTTCACTGGATATTCAGGACATGACCTCAAGGCTGGCCGCCTGCCTTGTGAATGAATGGTTTATGATTTAAGGATACTATATTATTCCGATAGAGAAAAATCATTGCTTTATTTCGCATTAAAGAAACAAAATTTGCTACTTTCACACTGCTTTTAGAAAAAAGCATTAATGAATTCATTTTTTGAATTTAAAACAGAATTAAATTATGGAACAGTTAATTGAAGATAAGCTTATCAAAGCAGATAAGACATTTTCAGAATGGAGAAAAGTGCCGTTTGAAGAAAGGCAGAAGCTGATCGCAAAAGCGGCAGAAATTTTAAAGAATAATTCAGAAAAATTCGGTAGGATTATCACCGCTGAAATGAATAAGCCAATCTCACAATCCATTGCTGAGGTTGAAAAGTCTGCATTAATGATGAATTATTATGCGGAAGCCGAAAATACAGTAAAACCTGAAAAAGTAGATTCTGAATATACCTACTCTGAAATCCGTTATGTTCCGAAAGGAGTAATTTTAGGGGTTATGCCATGGAACTTTCCTTTCTGGCAGGTACTGAGATTTGTAACACCGGCTATCTTATCCGGTAATACAGTTGTTCTGAAGCATGCTTCGATCTGTTTCGGAAGCGGAAATGCTATTGAAGAAATATTTTCAGAAGCAGGTTTTCCGGAAGGTGTTTTCCAGAATCTGGAAGTGGGACACAAAGAAGTAAAAGAAATCCTTGAGCATGATGCCGTGAAAGGGGTAAGTCTTACAGGAAGCGGAAGAGCAGGAGGAGAAGTGGCTGCCACGGCAGGATTGAATATAAAAAAATCTCTTCTTGAGCTGGGCGGAAGCGATGCATTTATTGTTTTGGATGATGCAGATCTGGACAAAGCAGCAAAAGTGGGAGCCCAGGCCAGACTTCAGAACTGCGGGCAAACATGTGTTGCCGCTAAAAGGTTCATCATTGATCAGAAAATAGAAGAAGAATTCCTTCCGAAATTTATTGAAGAATATAAAAAGTTTGTTCCGGGAGATCCCAACGATAAAGAAACCAAAATCAGCGGTATGGCAAGACCTGACCTTGCTGATGATCTGGAAAAGCAGTTTAATAAAGCTCTGGAAAACGGAGCCGAAATTATCATTCCATTGGAAAGAATTTCTGATAATGAATTCAACCCGGGACTGATCCGGGTGAAAGAAGGCAATCCAATCCTCCAGGAAGAACTTTTCGGGCCTCTGGGAATGGTAATGGTTGCTGAAAATGATGAACAGGCATTGCGAATGGCGAATGATATTCCTTTCGGGCTTTCAAATTCTGTATGGACAGCAGATAAAGAGCGCCAGTTATTTTTTATCGAAAATCTTGAATCCGGAACCGTGAATATCAACCGAATGACAAGTTCTGACCCGCGTTTTCCATTTGGAGGAACTAAAGCTTCCGGTTACGGAACTGAGCTGTCATTACTGGCATTGAGAGAATTTGTTACTCCTAAAACTATTGTGGGGAATTAATTATATAATGTAAAATGTACAAAGTATAGTGTACTCATGTAAACCTATGGTTAGCAATATAAAAAGTCCCGGAAATATCTATTTCCGGGACTTTTTTGTATGGTAGTCAAAAAGTAATTTTGCTTATTGCTTATTGCTTATTGCTTATTGCTTATTGCTTATTGCTTAAACTGTTGTCAGTCTCAACGTATTCGTTTTTCCGCCTTCATAAGATGGAGTAGCATTGATGTTGATTACAAAGTCTCCGCTTTCAATATAACCGTGGTTATGCGTTAACATGTTCACCTGGATGATGGTTTCGTCGGTAGATTTCTTCATGTCATAATAAAAGGCATGAACTCCCCAGACAAGATTCAGCATCGTGATCACTTTTCGGTTTCCGCTGTATACAATGATGTGTGAATTCGGTCTGTGAGCTGCAAGCTGGAATGCAGTATATCCTGAATGAGTCAGTGTAACAATGGCAGAAACATTGGTGGTTTTAGCAATTCTTACCGCTGCAAGGCATACCCTGTTCGTAATGAATCTGTCGTCAATACAGTTATAATCTTTTTCGATAGGCTCATTTTTATGCTGATAAAAGTGAGTTTTTTCGATATTCTTTACAATTTTTGACATGTTTTCAACTACCTGAACCGGATATCTTCCTACAGAAGTCTCTCCGGAAAGCATTACTGCATCCGCACCATCTAGCACAGAGTTTGCAACGTCATTTACCTCCGCTCTTGTAGGTGTAAGGCTGTTGATCATTGTTTCCATCATCTGGGTCGCAATAATTACCGGTTTTGAATAGAATCTTGCCTTTTCTACCAGGTTTTTCTGGATAGCCGGAACCTCTTCCATCGGAACTTCCACACCAAGGTCACCACGGGCAACCATCAGTCCGTCACATTCCAATAAGATTTCGTCAATATTTTTAACGCCTTCAGGCTTTTCGATCTTGGCAATGATCGGAGTTTTGAATTTACCGTTTGGATGGCCGTCAATCAGTTTTTTAAGGTCAATAATATCCTGTGCGTGACGAACGAACGAAAGTGCGATCCAGTCAACCTCCATATCAAGCATAAAGTTGGCATCCTGAATATCTTTTTCCGTAAGGGCAGGAAGAGATACATTGGTATTCGGCAGATTTACTCCTTTTTTAGAGCTTAAAGGTCCCCCCTGAATGGTCTTTGCTTTTACCGTATCTATCTGGTTGGTTTCAATAACTTCTAACATTAGTTTTCCGTCATCAATAAGGATTCTTTCCCCAACTTTTACATCCTGAGGAAACTGCTGGTAAGTCATATAAACCCTAGTAGAATCACCTTCTATTTTCTCGTTGGTAAAGGTAAGGATATCTCCGGGGTTCAGGTATGAACCCTCCTTTACAACACCTACTCTCAGTTTCGGGCCCTGAAGGTCTCCTAAAATACCTACAGAAAAGCCGTATTCCTGGTTAAGCTCCCTGATAATTTCAATATTAGTCCGAACCAGATCGTAGTCTGCATGTGAAAAATTTATTCTGAAAATATCAACACCCGCTTTCATTAGTCCTAACATTACCTCCTTCGATGATGAAGCAGGTCCTAGTGTTGCAATAATTTTTGTCTTCTTTAAATACTTATTCATAATACTGGATAATTTGATAAAGTTCTTCCTCAGAACCTAATATATAATCTTGTATCGGAAACACAAGATTTTCCGGGAGCAAAATTACGGAAAAATCAGGAATTTGTTCCGAAGTATGCAGAATATATTCTACATCTACCTGATTATTTAATAAAAATTTAATGTTTTCTTCTTCTGTGAAGAGCTCGGTCTGTAGTTTTTTTTGCTTACTTTCCGAAGACCGGTTTGAAATGAATGTAAAACATGTCTTTGTAAACCTGTGATAAGCTTCAAATCTTGGAAAATGATAGTCATAATAAGCCCCGTGAATGATAACATCTTTCTTCCTGGAAAAAGCGAGACCGTTGATTTGATTGACTTTGTAGAAAAACTCGTGATCAGGTATATCCTTTGCTAATCTTACCAATCCTATGGCAATATCTTCAAATTCTATATCATTCAGATCATAAAGTTTTTGGATTTCCAAGTATGTTTTCTTTTTTGTTTAAAATATAAAATGCTCTCTGTGCTGCTTTTTCTTCCGCCTTCTTCTTGGAAGTTTCTGTCGCATTGGCGATCTTTTCCTCTCCCAGCCAGACATGGCACCTGAATACTACTGCTTTATTGGCCTGGAATTCCTCGCAGGTCTCGTATTTTATATTTACTTTTTTCTTCTGGCTCCATTCAAGCAAAAGGCCTTTGTAGCTTACAATTTTATTTTCAAGCTTATTAATTTCCGTGGGTGTAAGCAGTCTTTCCAGAATGATTCTTTTACAGGCATCATAATGGAAGTCCAGGTATACGGCACCAATAAGTGCCTCAAATAAATTTCCGGAAATGTTTTCGCCCAATGCTGCGGATCCTTGCTTCTGCAAAAGATCGGTAAGCTTTAGGTTTTCACCTAATTTATTAAGATTCTTCCTATTAACAATTTTAGATTTCATCTGGGTCAGATATCCTTCGTTAGCCTGAGGATAGGTCTGGAACAGATGACAGGAAATAATTGTACCCAAAACAGAATCTCCCAAAAATTCAAGTCTTTCGTAATTGCTGTCTTGATTTTTAGAAGAACTTTTTAAAGAAAAAGCCTCACGGTAAAGAGCAATATTCTCAACCTCTGCACCTAACATTTTTTTCAGTTCGGTACTAAGGAAGTAGTCTCTCTCCGTTAATTTTCTTTTTCTTTGTTTGAGAAGGAATTTAGAAAAGTATTTCTGTAACTCCATTCATTGAATTTAGATTTTCTTAAATAGAACGCAGGCATTGTGCCCGCCAAATCCAAAAGTATTGCTCATGGCTACTTTTACATCTTTCTTAACAGCTGTATTGAATGTGAAATTCAGTCTGCGGTCAATATTTTCATCATCAGTAAAATGGTTGATGGTAGGCGGAACTATACCATGAATAATAGTTCCTAATGCAGCAATAGCTTCAATAACACCTGCAGCACCCAGAAGGTGGCCGGTCATTGATTTTGTAGAATTAATCTGAATATCAAAAGCGTGCTCGCCCAGTAATCTTGAAATTGCGTTGGATTCTGCAATATCTCCTAATGGAGTAGAGGTACCATGCATGTTGATATGGTCTACTTCATCAGCAGTTAAGCCTGCGTCTTCCAGACAGTTTTTCATTACCAGATAAGCTCCTAAGCCTTCAGGATGAGGGGCTGTCATATGGTGTGCGTCTGCACTCATACCGCCGCCCAGTAATTCTGCATAAATGGTAGCACCGCGTTTTACCGCGTGCTCATATTCTTCAAGGATAATGGTTCCTGCGCCTTCGCCTAGTACAAAACCGTCTCTGTCTTTATCAAACGGTCTTGAAGCTGTGGTAGGATCATCATTTCTTGTAGAAAGTGCCATCATCGCATTAAATCCACCGACACCACTTGCTGTAACGGCTGCTTCAGAGCCTCCGCATACAATCACATCAGCTTTTCCCAGCTGGATGATCATCTTGGAATCAATTAGAGCGTTGGCTGAAGATGCACAGGCAGATACCGTAGTATAATTCGGCCCGTGAAAGCCATACTCAATTGAGATATGTCCAGGAGTGATATCCGCGATCATTTTAGGAATAAAGAATGGGTTGAACCTTGGAATTTCCGTATTCGCCCATCCTAAAACCTCGGTTTCGAAAGTTTCCAAACCTCCGATCCCTGAACCCCAAATTACACCGACTCTGTTTTTATCAACATTGTCTTCCATAATTCTGGAGTGTGCCACCGCTTCTCTTGCGGCTACAAGCCCAAGCTGCGTATTCCGGTCCATTTTTTTAGCCTCTTTCTTATCGAAATGCTGTAATGGATCGAAGCCCTTCACTTCACAAGCGAACTTTGTTTTAAAGTTTGTGGCATCAAAAAGAGTAATCGGAGCAGCACCGCTCTCACCTTTAAGAAGATTTTCCCAGTATTCTTTTGCATTATTTCCAATTGGTGTTATTGCGCCAAAACCGGTTACAACTACTCTTTTTAATTCCATAAACTTTTAAAATTTTCTTTTTTGTTGAAGAATATTATTTATTTACTACTTCTTCGATGTAAGCAATAGCGTGCCCTACAGTAGTAATTTTTTCAGCCTGATCATCAGGGATTTGAATATTGAATTCTTTTTCAAATTCCATGATTAACTCAACTGTATCCAATGAATCAGCTCCTAAATCGTTTGTGAAGCTAGCTTCAGGAGTTACTTCTGTTTCTTCAACGTCAAGCTTATCAGCGATGATAGCTTTTACTCTTGATGCAATGTCTGACATAGTAAATTATTTTTTTTAATTGTTAGATGGTGCAAATATATAAAATTCTTCACGATAAAACATTTTTTTAGTCTTTTTTGTGGGTAGACTATACTTATTTTATAGTAGAAAGTTTTAGTCTTTTAGTTTTCAGGTATTTATGCCTGCTAAACCAATCGACAGTAAAATCAATTTTTATTTCGGAAGGAGTGATACGGAAAACTTTTACCACAACTGTTAGATCAAATGCATTTCCAGCCGGATTGACTGTTGGATTTAATGATAATGAACCTTTTTTAATTTTATCAATATAATATAAGGATATTTTGATCTTTTTAACAAAGTTAAATTGAGCCGTACAGCAAAGTGAGTCATTTGAAATTGTGGGAACTTTGTCCTGTAAAATTAAAATAAATATGAAACGTATAGACCAATCTTACATCAACGGTGAATTTACAGTGCTGCATGGAACAGAAGTATTTGATCTTATTAATCCGGCAAACCATCAAAAAATAGGAGAGGTGGTTTTAGGAGATGAAAATGATACAAGGAGAGCAATTACAGCAGCGAAAGAAGCTTTTAAAACATTTTCCAAAACAAAAGTAGAAGAACGTATCGGAATTCTGGAAAATTTAAAGAAAGCTGTTGAAAAACGGGAAAAGGAACTTATTGAAACCATGATCCTGGAATATGGCGGAACCCGGCAGTTCTGTACAGCTAGTTTCCGGAATATGACCGGTGCATTTGAACATATGATAGAGACGCTGCGTCATTTTGAATTTGAAAGAAAAGCGGGGAAGACCCTTGTGCAGATGACCCCCATAGGAGTGGTCGGAATTATTACTCCCTGGAATTCCAGCAATGGTTTTATATGCAGTAAATTTGCGACAGCGGTTGCAGCAGGCTGTACAGTGGTTGTTAAGCCTAGTGAAATGAGCGCGCTTCAGACTCAGCTTATTATAGAGTGTTTTCACGAAGCCGGCTTACCGAAAGGAATTTTTAATGTAGTGAACGGGCTGGGAAACGTAGTGGGCAGTGAAATTGTGAATCATCCTGATGTCGCCAAGATATCTTTTACCGGTTCTACATATACAGGAAAGATGATTGCCAAAGGAGCTGTAGATAGCATGAAAAGAATAACACTGGAGCTTGGCGGAAAATCACCCAACATTATCCTGGATGACGCTGACTTTACAAAGGCGGTTCCACAGGCTGTTTATGGTGCTTATATGAACAGCGGGCAGGCATGTATTGCTCCAACACGTTTACTGGTGCCTCAATCAAGATTGGAAGAGGTTAATGAACTGGCAAAAAAAGCCGTATTTCAGGTAATTGTAGGAAATCCTGCCAATGAAAATACGAATGTGGGCCCTATGGTTTCCGAAAAACAGTATGAGCGGGTACAAAGTTATATTAAGCTGGGTCTGGAAGAAGGTGCGGATTTATTGGCAGGAGGCGCAGGAAAGCCTGAAGGTCTTGAAAATGGAAATTTTGTTAAAGCCACCATTTTCACTAATGTCCGAAACGATATGCGTATAGCACAGGAAGAGATTTTTGGACCCGTATTATCTATTATACCTTATTGTAATGAAGAGGAAGCAATTTCTATTGCGAACGATACTCCTTATGGATTGGCTGCCTATATCACTTCGTCAGATGAGAAACGCGCATTGAAGGTGGCTTCTCAAATTGAGGCGGGAAGGGTATGTATTAATGGTTTTAAACATGATCCTTTAGCTCCGTTCGGAGGATTCAAGCAGTCGGGAATCGGAAGGGAGTTCGGGGCATTTGGGCTGGAAGAATATCTGGAGCCGAAATCGATTTTGGTTTAAATAAGCATTAAAAATATTATATTGAACAGTCAAGTCAGAGTTTTTCTGACTTGATTTTAATACGAAGAAATATGTCCGAAAATATTGATTACATAAACTATTCATGCTACTTTACCGTTTTTCGGGAAGGTGAACAGTTTGTTTCCTATAATGCTTTGTCAATGGTCATTTCGGGAGAAATGGAACTTAATGACGGGGTTCACCGGGAAATATTCCGAAGCGGAGATGTTTATCTTGTCCGTAAAAATCAGTTACTGAAATTCCTGAAAAAACCGGGTGAAGAGGCGGAATTTAAATCATTATCCATCAGATTTGATGATGAAATGCTGAAAAGAATGAGTGAAGAAGAGCATTTTATTCTCCCGGAAAAACTAAAAACACCTGCTTTTGTTGATGTATCGGAAGTGACGCATCTGAAATATTTCATGGAATCCCTGCTGCAATACCAGGATTTATTGGAGAATAAATCTCCTGAACTTGCCTTACTGAAACAGAAAGAGGCCTTAATTCTTTTATTTGGACATGATCAGTCATTGAAAAATATTCTTTACGATATTTCCGATCCTTATAAAATTGACCTCGAAGGTTTTATGATGAAAAATTATCATTTTAATGTAAAGCTGGACCGTTTTGCTTATCTGACGGGAAGAAGTCTGGCCACTTTCAAGCGTGATTTTGAAAAAGCCTTCAACACTACACCCAGAAAATGGCTTCTTGAAAAAAGGCTCCAGGAAGCTCATTATCTTCTGGAAAAAGGAAAAAAGGCGACAGACATCTATCTCGATCTGGGTTTTGAAGATCTTTCCCATTTTTCGTTTGCTTTTAAGAAACAGTACGGCTTGCCGCCGAGTAGATTGTAAAAAATAATCCGTCACAGAAGTTGCGACGGAGTGTTTTGTGGAGTTGGAATCTCTACTATTCAAGAGTTAGCCAAAGGGGTTAGATGTGCATCCACAGGAACTATTTAATTTTAAATTAAAGTAAGAAAAATTATTCTTAAACAATTTTTTTAAACTCATAAATGAATAAAATACCAACGAGATCGGTATTTTTTTATTCGTAAAAATGATGAGAGTATTTAGTATAGATCATTTAATCAGTTTGATTAAATGATTTAAGATACTTTTAAAGTATTTTATAATACTGATATAGAAACTTCCATAATTTTTATTTCATCTAATGGAAGACTATTTAAAACGTCAAGGTAGTATTTTGTATCAACATTTTTGTCACTTAATAGACCATTTTCTCCATATGCAAATATCCAAACCGCCATTTCTTGTTAAGTTTAATGTTGTATTGTAGTGTTCGTTAAAAGTTGCCGCTAACTTTCGTAAAGCTATTTATGCTACTAATATGAAAATTTATTTTAAGTAGGAATTGAATATATTTTCAAGTTGATTAATTGTTCGATTAAAAGAAAGTAGATTGTCTTTAAGACAATCTACTTATATATAAATTATTTGTGTTTGTAATTTAGGTTATAAATAAGTAAAAACGTTTTTACAAATTTTATACAAGACTTTTATATTTTACAATGCAGTGACACTAAATAATGCTTTAAAATCTGATACTGTAGCGTAAGTAAAATCTGTTGGAAAGGAATATCCTCCAGAAGCAGCTGCCGGCGCATTTATACCACTTAAGAATACTACTAAATTGAGTGTATCACCCGCATTCAAAGAAACCATTCCGGTAACAAGAACTGAATAACGTATTTTAGCTTGTAGCGGAGTCGCAAATCTAATGGATGCATTATCCATTATATTGGAACCGCCAGATGGATCACCAAAGGCATTTTTTCTAACTTCCAAATTTACAGGATAGAAGAAGCCATTGGTATTTCTGTCTGGTGATGAGTTTGGCATTATATAGGCAGAAATCAGATATATTCCTGACTGCCCAACTGTATAAGTTCCTGTTCCAACATTAAAACGCGAATTTGGATCTGTTACAGTAGTATCAAATTTCTGAAAAAACCTTTGGTTAACAGTAGTATTATTAGTTCCTCCATTCGTTATTGGTGTGGATCCTAAACTTTCATTACTTAAAGAAATGGAAGCTAGTGTAGCTGCTGCCGGATTCACTGCACCCCATTGGGTAACTCCTGATGCATTTGTAGTAAGAACATATCCATTTATAGGTGAATTAAAAGGTAGCGTTATTGTTCTGTTAGCAGATAAATTAGCAGGCGCCTGCAGAGAAACAGTATTAGTACCATTGACCGTACTTTCATAAAACTTTGCGGATGAGGCCAATCCTGATGAACCAGGTTTTAAACTGACATTGCCCGTAACCTCTAATTTTTCTGCGGGGAAAGCTGTACCGATTCCAAGATTTCCTGAGGAATCCAATAACATATCACTAGTTCCATTTCCACTAGTACGAAAATCCAGAGAAGATAAATTATTGGTTCCATTTCCTTTATAAGTAGATACAATAGCACTCAGGGGAGAATTATCCATATTATTAATCCGTCCTCTGAAGTCTACATAGCCAACCAAATTATCTGAAGACAAATTTGCTCCACCATTGTTTCTATTAAGAGTCATATTAGCAGGAGCAGTTCCAGCTGAAATCATATCAAGAGACACATTATCAGACTCAAATCTGCCGCTTCCTCTAACATCAAGTTGTTGTAGAGGAACTGAAGTACCAACACCAACTTGCCCATTATCTTTGATAACAAAATCTGAACCCGCTACTCTGGCAGCACCAGATGAAGTTGCTCCAAGTTTAACCATTGTATTTGTACTATCATCTATAAATGCATCTGGAGTAGGATCTCCCGTAGCTGTACTTGTAGCTAACTTACTCCACTTACTTGTAATTCCATCAAAATAATAAAATCCAATAGTATCTATATTTGATCCCTGTCCTATAGCACTACCAGTGGCAATATTATTTACATAAATAAGAGTAGAAGGTTGAACAGAGGCCATATTAACGGCCCTTTCTCTATCTACACGCGGTATTAGCAATCCATCTACTAACGTTGAAGTTCCGTTAGAATTTTTTGCAACAATATCCATAGTAGATTGTGGAGTTTCGGTGTTAATACCAACTTGTGCGTATCCTAAGCTGCTAAGGAAAATAACAACCATAGGTAATAATTTTTTTTTCATTGTAATTTTTTTTTTTTGAAAAATAGATCGTTTTTCTAATGATTTTCTATTTAGTATATTTTTAATTATTATCTTAAATTTTCTCGTTGTAATTGTTTGGTCTATTACTCTGAATAATTTACTTACAAGATGGTAAAGTAAACAAACACAGAATTTGTACTTAACCGTGTTATTTTGTTGCGGTTTGTCCTGTGACAAAATACAGATCGGGACAACTCTGTCCCATTTTCTGTAATTTTTTTCGATCAGGATTTTTATATTCCTATCTACTTATTTATAATGACATTGTGTTTTAATAATTAAATACTATTTCTAAATACAAGTTTAAGTACATAAATCCAGGAGCTTTATATTGCAGGTCAATATATCCATATCGTAACGATCCTTAAATTTGAAATTTTTAGCTGAAATTCATTGAGATAACGCCGTTATAAATCGTATAGGTAAACTTCTTTCTGTTTGTTCATTTGTTCATAGTAAGCTAAGATTAGATGGTTGTAGCTTGTTTTTACTGTAATAAAATTCCATACGTTAAATAATCATTTTAATAGGATTTTAATTCGATACAAAAATATCTGTGATTAATATCTAATCCTAAATTTTCATTGGCAGAATTCCGGAAAATGACAAAATTTTATTTTTATATTATTGATAATCAATTATTTGTATTTTTGTTTTGTTTTTGTGAAAGTTGGGATATAAATTCGGATGGGGACATACCTTGTTCCTGTTTGAAGATATGTGTAAAACGACTTTGGGATGAGAATCCGGATATTTCGGATAAATAGCTTATTTTATAATTCAAATGCTCAGGATGCTTATAAATCTTATCTACAATAAAATTTATTTTAAGTCCGTTTACATAGTCATTAAAACTTTTGTTGCGATGAACTTTTAGTATATAATTAAGATACTTTGTGTTGGTTTCAAGGATTGTTGCAAGATGGGATTGTGTAAATCCTTTTTCGGTAAACGCTGTTCCTTTTTCAAAACTCATCAATTTAGACAAAAGGTCTTTTTCAGTTTCATCAGAAATTAGCTTTGTGTTTGTCTTAAAGGAAATTTCAAAATCTGCATCTTTTCCTGATAATGAATGACCGGCAATCTCTAAATTATTTTCTTCTAATTCTTTTACAATTTCTTCAAACCTTATTTTTAGTTCTTTTTTCTTCCGACGCATTTTACTAAACTGAAAATAAAAAATCGCTGAAAATATAGAGAAAACTCCCAGAATGGAAAGCACAGTAGTGGAATTATGTTTCTTTAACAATTTTTTCTCCTGTTTTTCCTGATTCAAAATGGATTTAACAGCAAACTGAATATCTTTATTATTTTTATTTTGCAGTTTTTCATACTCTTTTTGATAAAGTTCAGAATAATAACTTTTCTTGACACTATCACCTGTTTCTCCGGAGAGCTGAGACAGATTTTTATACAGCTCTGCCTTATTTGAGGCATCATCTATTTTGGTTTTTTTTATATCATCCAGAGCTTGTTGATAAAATGAAATTGCTTTAGATTTATTGCCGATCGCTCTATAATAATCTCCAAATAACTTCAAGCTCATGTATTCATATTCTATATCTTTCCTGACCAGATTATAACTTTTATTAAAAAAATAATAGGCAGAGTCATATACTTTTCTCTTAAGGCATATATCTCCTTTTATCATGTAAATGTTATATATTTCTCCTTCTGAATTTGAAAACTTTTCTTGTATTTTTATTGCCTTATTAATGTATTTATCAGCTTTATCATATTCCTTCCTTCCGCCAAGATTGGCAGACATTCTCGCATAGGTACGGGATATCATTCTCTGATATTCATGATTTTTTTCATCTTTAGGTACAAAAGATAAAATATCAGAATATTCGTTGAATTCCTGTTCAGGTAAACCCATTTTTCCATAATTGTCACCTTTAAACTCTTTAAAAAGAACTTTTAAAATATGATGGTTGGCTGTTGCGGGTTCTTTGAGACCCTTGTCCAAATAAAATAAACTTTCACTATACATATCAATAGAAAGTAAACTCTTGCCTAGTATCAGATAGGATTTTGCCTTATTAAAAGAATCTCCATACCTTTCGGAGAGTAGGGAAGCCTGCTTGGCATATCTCATTGAACTTACAGCATCCCTAAGTATATATTTATCAGAGTTATTCCATAGATTCTGAATCTCTTGTTGTCGCTTTTCGTCTATCTGCGCAAATAGACATTGAGACAGAATAGAAAAAAAAATAATGGTTATGTTTTTCAAAAAGGAATTATAATTTTTTAAAAGTTTGTGATTTTTTTTCATATCTAAAAATAATATTTATAAATAAATGTCACGAGTCAAGTGATTTGAAATAGGAATTGTTTATCCCGGCCTAGTATACTTGTAACTTCAAATAAGATTAATAAGACAATCTTTTCAATAATCCATTTTGGAACGGGTCCCAGTTTGTGTTTTAATGAAGTCTACAGAACTAAGTAAAAAATAGGCATATTAAAAATTTGGTATTGTTAATTTAAAATATCTAATTGATTATTAAGTTTTAAAAATAACAATTTTAAAGAATTTTCTAACATAAATTGTTTTTTGGAATAGCCCTTCGTTTAAATCTCGCTAAGTGATGTCTAATTCTAGAATTATAACCCTCAACGGTGAATGTTTCTGTTTTTGATTCACAATGTTTTCTTCCGGAATTAATTCCGAATACCTTTTCCAATAATCACTGCAAAAGCCATTAATATCTGTATTTCTTTTCCCACAAACAAAATCGACGAAGCATTTTACAAATCTATCAACAGCAATCCAGCTCTAATAGTAGTTTTTTTATTTTGTACATCACTGTGAATTTCATCTCATTCGACTATTTCTAAATATTGTTGTTGTAGAATGTTCAGACTTTAGCTCCAGTTATTCTAGAGTTTTCGACCAACAATCAATATGTAGATGAAAATATACAATTACTATTTGATAATCCAATATTTGCACAACAGATAATTTCAACTTATTATGAATTTGGAAAAAAAGAATATTTAAAAATAAAAATAAAATTGAAATTGGAGATTGTTTTACTCATGAAAATGGGTTTTATGATGAAATTAAATATTATCCAGGGCTAATATCTAATCTTAAAGTACTAACTTATGATTATAAAAAGCCAGAGTTTTTTGAATTTAGTATTCATGTTGAAGAGGATATGATATAAAATCTTGGGTTGAAAGCAGAAACATGAATTTAATTCTCGAATCTTTCAGATGAGATGAAGAAAATTATCATCTGATTAATGATAAACTGGAGAAAAGTGAAAAAGCTTTAGAAATTTATTTTAAAAGAAAAGTAGAAAGAACATACCGTTACTCAAAATTTAAAAAACTAATTGAAGATAAAATTGACATTATTTTGGAAGACGATGTTTGGTTAAACAATTTTGAACCATTTTTAAGCAAACACTGAACAGAAAAAATATTTGAAACATAGAAAGTGAAAAAAGAAAATAATGGTTGATTTTAAAAGTGTTGTGGAAAATATGGACCTCATAAAACTAAAAAACCGAGGGAGCTTTCACAGATTTATGCTGCTAAAAGCTTAAATTAATTAAGAAAAACTAAAATTATGGGATATTGGAGTGAAGTTGATATTGCTATATGGGAACGAGAAAATGAAAGACATCTTTCGTCAAAATTCGGAATTAGCTGTATTGAATTGTGTCAACTTGATTATGAAATTGAAAGTGATGATGGAGTTATATACCATTATAGAGTTGTTTTTAATAAATAATCCAAAGTCTATTTTGCTAAAAATTTCAGGGTTAGATTCAAATAATACAGTTTATATGTCTCCATGGGAATTTGATGATGATCATGAGTATACAGAAGAACACGGCTTAGTTCACCGTAATAGATTTACAAAAGATGGTGAACCTATTGATATATATAAAATCTCAAAAAACGATGCTTTTTTTGCTAAAGCAGTGAGCACTTAAAACTACAATCCATGTAGCACCTAAAAATAAAAAACCCTGTGAATTATTAATTCACAGGGTTTTAAGTGGAGTTGGAGGGATTCGAACCCTCGTCCAAACAAGCAATACATAAGATTTCTACATGCTTATTCTACTATTGGTTTTCGACTGGAGGCAGAGAGCAGACACCCAACTTCCAGCTTATCTTCTAAATTTTCGTGCTTTATCCGAAGCTGCTAAAGCCTTATTTCTACATTACTATATCTCAGGGTCAAACGCCGTAGAACGGAGCATTTGTGAGACATCTTGCTTCCTTACTATCTTCGGGAAAGCGCTTGAATCTTACTTTATTCGGATTAAGCTGCAAGAGCGAACTCTTCGTTGCCAGTTAAAGTTGTGTAGCAAGGGATTAAAGAGATCGCGCTACGGTTCTCTGCATGCTTACTTACCCATTGGTCTTGCTGTCGAAACCAGTCAACCCCATGAATAAAGTGACTGCAAAGATAAGCATTTTCGTTTAAATATACTTAATATACTCATTGCTTTTTTAAATAGCCATTACGATATACTTGGGTCAGGGAATTAAGGAATAGCAGGGCTGGGGGAAGTCTTTCCTGCACTTTCGTAGAATCCGGTTTAGATTTAAATAATTACAATGTGATTAAAATTTTATCTCAAAATATTTAAGGTTTATTTTGGAATTAGCTTCTGTTTTTATTAAAAATGTATTTTTTTTACCTTGAATTCAGTTTCAGATTAGCATTTTAATAATTCTGTAAAGAGCAATAATGTACTTCAAATTATTTTTTAATAATATAATTTGTCAATCAATGAAAAAATATTAACTTTGCAATCCAAAATGAGATGTAAAATATGTTAATAATTCCAGTAAAAGATGGTGAATCCATCGACAGAGCTTTAAAAAAATATAAAAGAAAATTTGATAAAACGGGTACAGTTCGTCAATTAAGATCTAGACAAGCGTTTATTAAGCCTTCTGTAACTTTAAGACAAGCCAGACTAAAGGCCGCTTACAAACAAAGAGGACTTAGCAAGGAAGAGCAGGCTTAAGAATTTTTCTTAACCACATACTAAATTCACTTCTTAAATATATGTATATTTGAGGAGTGAATTTTTGTTTTTATACCTTAATGATGTTAGATAAGTATTTAGAATATTTACAGTTTGAAAAGAGGTATTCACCTCATACTATTACAAGCTACAGAAAAGATCTTGAAGATTTTTCCCATTTCTATCTCAGGACAGAAGCTTCCGAAGATATTTCCGGGGCAGATAAAAAAGTAATTAGAAATTTTATCGTCGAATTAAGTGAAAATCAAATTTCAAAAAGAAGCATTAACAGAAAACTATCCTCCCTACGGAATTTTTATTTATTTCTTTTGAAAATTGGAGACATCAAAGTTTCTCCCACCGAAGGCATATCTTCTCTTAAGTTTTACGCTGAAAAACAGATTCCTATCTCACAGGAAGAAATGCAAACGCTCAGTGACAGCGTACTGACGGGACTTCATGATATCCTGGAAAAATGCATTATTGAAGTATTGTATCAAACCGGTATGCGTAAGGCTGAACTTTGTGGCCTGATGTTTGAGGGTGTTAATTTAGACGGAAACGAGGTTAAGGTAATAGGAAAAGGAAATAAAGAACGCTTTATTCCAATTTCCGTAAATCTCTCGGATCTGCTTAGGAGTTACCTGGAAATAAGGAAACCTGATAACGAACATAAATCATATTTTTTCGTAAATAAAAAGGGGAAAAAACTCAATGAAAAATTTGTTTATGTGGTAGTTAATAAGTACCTTAGTCTGGTAACAACGAAAGAAAAAAGAAGCCCCCACATCCTTCGGCATAGCTTTGCTACACACGTTTTGGATAATGGGGCGGAGATCTCCAAAGTAAAAAAAATATTAGGGCATTCAAGTCTTGCAAGTACTCAGGTCTATACGAATGCCAATATTGAACAATTGAAAAAAGTGTTTAATCAGGCTCATCCCAGAGCGTCTAAAAAAGAAGAATTATGAAGATCACAGTTCAATCAATTGGTTTAACTCCACACGAACCATTAGAATCACACATTGACAAAAAAGTAAGTAAACTGGAAACCTTTTATGATAAAATTCATGAGTGTAAGGTATTCTTAAAAGTTGAAAATAACTCCGACAGAAACAACAAAACTGCTGAACTTATTTTAGCTGTTCCCGGTGATGATATCGTGGTTAAAAAGACATCTGAAACTTTTGAAGAAAGTTTAGACATGTGTGTTGATACTGCTAAAAAGCTATTAATCAAGAAAAAAGAAATGGCGTAGTAAAAAAAGTTAAAAAAAGTTATAGAAAAGTTTGAGAATTCAAAAAATCCGTTCTATATTTGCACTCGCAAAAAGGGAACAGTGATCTTTTGAATTCTTTTTTATTATGCCTCCATAGCTCAGTTGGCTAGAGCAGCTGATTTGTAATCAGCAGGTCGTGGGTTCGAGTCCCTCTGGAGGCTCAATTTAATATAAAATATCTGGGGAGATTCCAGAGTGGCTAAATGGGACTGACTGTAACTCAGTTGCTTCGGCTTCGTAGGTTCGAATCCTGCTCTCCCCACATTTTATATTATACAAAAACTTGTGTATCTAAAGGATTTTTCCTAAGTTTGCACAGCGTTACCAATAATTTTGGAAACAAAATTGCGGAAGTAGCTCAGTTGGTAGAGCGTCAGCCTTCCAAGCTGAATGTCGCGAGTTCGACCCTCGTCTTCCGCTCAAAGAAAATCATGCTAATTAGTGTGATTTTTTTGCTTCAATGCCGACTTAGCTCAGCGGTAGAGTGCTTCCTTGGTAAGGAAGAGGTCACGGGTTCAAGTCCCGTAGTTGGCTCAATACAATCCCGGATTTTCTTCGGGATTTTTTTTGCCCTCAATTTAAGATCATCCTATTAAGTTTTGATTGATCATTTTCTTTATTTCTTAAAATGTGAATTGTTGACAACTTTGCATCGAAGACTTTACAAGAAGCTTAATGAGTTAAAGTTGCATTACTTTTATCAGATTATTTTTATCCTCCTACGGCAAAAAGATAATATTACTCCCTTTTTCAGTGGAAAAATTTAGCTTAAAATTAAATTAAATATAGTTATCTGCTTTCAATACATGGTATGAGAACATAAAAATTTCGTTAAATTCGTATAAAATAAGATTTTGATGAATATTCTTTTATTGGAAGACGACCTCATTCTTTCGGCGGAACTCTGCAGGTTTTTAGAATCGAACAGCTTTACCTGTGATAAAATCTATGACGGAGAAACCTTTCTCCGCCAGATCAGGAACAATACTTATGAGCTCTATCTGCTCGATATCAATGTTCCTAAAATCAACGGGCTGGATGTCTGCCAGACGATCCGCTCTTTCGATAAAAATACTCCCATCATCATCATTTCGGCTTACGGTGATATTTCCGATAAAAAAGATGCCTTTACCAGGCTTGCCGACGATTATCTGGTAAAGCCCTTCCAGTTTGAGGAGCTGCTGCTGAGGATCAATTCGCTGTTAAGAAGAAAATCTCCGTCTGACGCTGCCGATCAGGATATCATCAGGATAGATGACCTTATCATCAATAAAACCGAGCAGAAAGTGTATAGGGCAGGTAATGAAATCGCGCTTACCCTTAAAGAGTTTCAGCTGTTGGTTTATCTTGCCGAAGCACAGGGAAGAACCGTTTCCAAACAGCAGATCACAGAGCATGTATGGGAACATAATTTCAATACGAATACCAATACCGTGGAAGTTTATATTAATTTTTTGAGGAAGAAGGTTGATAAAGATTTTAAACTTAAACTTATCCATACCCGTTCCGGTTTCGGGTATTACCTAAGCCCATTATAGATGTCTTTAAAAAGGAAGATAGCATTAACGATCAGTATCGCTTTTTCACTGCTTTTTGCAATGGTGATGGCGGTGATCTACCTGTCTTTTAATGATTTTAGAAGAGATGAATTCAAAGAACGGTTCAGGCAGCGCCTTGAGTTTACTTCACACTTTATTTCAAAGTCTAAAAATTTTGAAGAAGAAGCCCCTATTTTTTTTAACGAAAACTCAGACAATATTCTCCTTAATGAAACCATCTTAATTTTCAATGGAGATAAAGAATTGATCTACAGTACAATTAAAGACAGGAATGTAACTTGGGACAGCAGTCTTCTTAAAGAGCTGGACGAGAAGAAGATCATATACACTGAAAAAACTGTTCCTGAGATTTATGCAGCACTTCGGAACATCAACGGAGAAAATTATTATATCCTTACCAGTGCTCTTGATAGCAATGGAAAATCGAAACTGGAATACCTTAAATATCTTTTGATCACGGCTTATGTGATGAGCACCCTTCTGATCGGATTTTTCAGTTATTATTTCATGGGACGGTTCCTGCGTCCGTTAGAAGATCTGAATACTGAAATTTCAGAAGTCACGGCTCATAAACTGACCACGCAGATCCCTGTTCAGGAGTCCAATGATGAGATCAACGTTCTTGCAAAATCCTTCAATACGATGATTGCAAGGCTGGATGATGTTTTTCAGTCTCAGAAAGATTTTACGGCAAGTGCTTCCCACGAGATCCGGACGCCGATCACCAGAATGGCTTTTCAGCTTGAAAATTTAATTAAACTTGAACAGCATACACCGGAAACATTAACTTCTTTAAAGCAAATTCAGAAAGATGTTTATCAATTATCAGATTTAACGAATTCTTTATTGTTGTTAACCAAATTTGATAAAGAAAATATTCAGACTTTATATGAAGAAGTGAGAATTGATGAGGTGATTTTTGAATCTTACGAAGCCGTTGAAAAAAGTTATCCCAATCTTAAAATGGATTTCCTTATTTCCGAAGAGACTGCTGAAAACGGACTTTTAACAATAAAAGGAATCCAATCTCTGCTGGATATTGTTTTCATTAATTTATTTAAAAATGCGGCGGTATATTCTGACAATATGGAAGTCGATGTTTTGATTACAGAGAACCATACAGATCTCATCGTAGATGTCGTTTCCCGCGGAAATACGATTCCGGAAGAGGAACAGCCAAAATTGTTTGAAGCTTTCATGCGCGGAAATAATTCTCAGAATATTTCCGGTTCAGGGCTTGGTCTGCGAATCGTCAAAAGAATCCTTGAATATCACGGTGCCGAAATTATATATTCTTCTCCCGATGAAAAGGTGAATAAATTCAGCGTTGTTTTTAATAAATAATACGCAGGAGATGGTATCAACATGAATGAGTTGGTTTTAGCTCATTTATCCAAATTTAATTTTTTTTTAAGCGTCATTTAAGTTCATTTTAATGGCAGAAAGGCAATTTTGTATCATAAAATTGAAAAAATGAACAAAATTGCAGGACTGTTTATTGCCATTTCCTCATTCGTGGCGGGACAACAGAAAATGTCACTTTTGGATTGTGAAGAGGCTTTTCAAAAAAACAATCTACAACTCCTCGCCGAACAATACAGCATCAACATGGCTGATGCGGATATCTTACAGGCTAAAATCTGGGAGCTTCCGCAACTGAGCGGACAAATTAACGCCTATAATCCTGAAGCCAGAAAAGTCTTTGATATAGGACACGCAAAAGGGGCACAGGTAACCCAGTTAATTTACATGGGAGGCAAAAAGAAAAACGAGATTGCCTTTGCGAAATCAAATAAAGAATTGGCCCAGCTACAGTTTTCTCAACTGTTGGTTGATCTTAAAACCCAGCTTCATACAACATACTACAACCTTTACTACGAAAATTTAAAGCTCGAAAATACCAATAAACAATTGGGGTATATGAACGATCTTTTAGCGGCTTACAGGATACAGTCAGCCAAAGGGAACGTGTCTTTAAAAGATGAAGTGAGGCTTCAGAGTATTGTTATTCAGCTAAACAATGATAAGCTTGGAATCAATAAGAATATTCTTGGATTTGAACAGACTTTAAAGGTTTTAACTGGAATTACAGACGATATAGAACCACAGATTTCTGATGCTGAGGCAAAAGATATTCTTGCTGCCCAGCCTTTCGGTGATGAAACTGAATTACAGAAAAAAGCACTGGAAAATAATTCGGATTATCAGTATAATTTAAAACTGATAGATAACAGCAAATTATATTCTCAATGGCAGAAATCTCTGAATGTTCCGGATTTAAATGTTGGAGTTGGCTGGGACCAAAACGGGGGAACTTTTAAAAATGAAGCCAATCTGATGGTCGGAATTCCATTGCCTTTATGGAAAAGTAATCAGGGAAATGTTGAGAAAGCAAATTTCGCCATTCAACAAAATCAGAAAAATGCAGATTTCCAGAAATTGAATTTGGAAACTAAGGTTGAATCTGCTTACAAAACCTGGAAAACACAATACGATCAGTTAGCCGAAATAAAATCCACAGATCTTAATAATCTGGATCTGGTCTACAACGGAATACTGAAAAATTTCAGAAACGGAAACGTAAGTCTTATTGAATTTACAGACTTCATGGAAAGCTACCGGCAAACCGCCCTTCAGATCTACGACATGAAAAACGAGATCATCCAGTCGGCGGAACAATTGAATCAATTAGTACAAACGAAAATCTTCTATTAAACATGAAAAAATATATAATCCTGATAAGTATTGCCTTGTTGATTTTGTCTTGCTCAAAAAAAGCAGAAGAGGTAAAACCACAGGCAAAAAAAGGTTTTGAATTGAGCAATACAATGCTAAAGTCGATTTCTTTGGCAAAAGTTGAGAAAAAAAATATAGAAGACGATTATAATTTTTACGGAAAAATATCGGCAGATAAAAACAGCTATATCGATGTTTATCCGCTGGTTGGAGGAAATGTTTTAAGTGTAAATGTGGAGTTGGGAGATCATGTGACGAAAGGACAGGTTTTGGCAACCATACGAAGTACGGAGCTGGCAGAAGTTCAGAAAGATGTAAGCGATGCGAAAACGGATTTGGTTGTTGCTCAAAACAACCTTCGTGTTGCAAAGGAAATGTACGAAGGAAAACTGAATACCGAAAGAGATGTGCTGGAAGCCAAAAGCCAATTGCAGAAAGCTCAGGACCAAATGCAGAGGGCAGGTGCGGTGAGTACGGTTTATAATGTGAAGAAGGGAAATATTTACAGTGTTGTGGCTCCGATCAGCGGTTACATCGTTCAGAAAAATATCAATAAAGATATGCAGCTGAGAAGCGACAGAAGCGATAATATCTTCGATGTGGCAAATACAACCAATGTCTGGGCGATCATGAACGTGAACGAATCTGACATTGAAAAAATCAGTTTGGGAATGAAAGCGCAGGTTTCCACATTGTCTTACCCGGACAAAGTTTTTGACGGAAAAATTGATAAAATATTTAAAATTATCGATCCGCAAACCAATGCGATGCAGGCGAGAGTAGTTCTGGATAATGCAAACGGATTATTAATTCCTGAAAGTAAAGCCACAATAAAAGTCACAAGCTCAGAAAACAATACGGCATTGACGGTTCCTTCCAAAGCGGTAATTTTTGATGATAACAGAAGTTTTGTAGTGATTTATAAATCCAGAACAGATGTGAAGGTGAAAGAAATAAAGGTTTTAAAACAGGTCGGTGACATCACTTATGTTTCCGAAGGCCTGTCTGAAGGAGAAGAAGTAATAACCAATAACCAATTGTTGATTTACCGCTCTTTGAATAATTAAAATTGATTTTAAACCATTAAGAATTATTGAAAATGGTTATTTAAGAAGTTAAGTTTAATTAAGAAAAACACCTAAAGATATTTTTAAGAATTCAGTCTTATCCAATTCGCTTGCGAATTCTTAATAATTCTTAACTCCTTACATAGCCTTAATGGTTCAGACTCAGCGGACTTAGTTAAGTGAAACGCCTTTGCGAACTTAAAAACGTATAGTTTGTCAAAAAAACCTTTGCGCTCTTTGCGTTTAAAATCATCTTCAAAAAATTTATCATGAATAAATTCATTAAAAATATAATTGCTTTCTCGTTAAAAAACAAGGCATTTACCTTTATCTGGGTAGCTATTTTGGCCATTGCAGGGTTTATAAGCTTCAAAAATATGCCCATTGAAGCCTTTCCTGACGTCACCAATACCCAGATTGTCATCATCACCCAATGGAATGGGAGAAGCGCGGAAGAAGTTGAACGATTTGTTACAACACCTATCGAATTGGCGATGAGCCCGGTTCAGAAGAAAACCAGTGTGAGAAGTACCACGATGTTCGGGCTTTCCATTGTGAAAATTCTTTTTGATGATGGGGTAGATGATACTTTTGCCAGGAACCAGGTCAATAACCAATTGCGGACAGTCAGCCTCCCTGATGAGGTAGATCCCGAAGTTCAGCCGCCTTACGGGCCCACCGGTGAGATCTTCCGGTATACTTTAGAAAGTAAAAAGAAAGATTCCCGGGAATTACTAACCCTGCAAAACTGGGTGATCGACAGAGCATTGAGAGGTGTTCCCGGAGTTGCAGATATCAATGTTTTCGGAGGCCAGGATAAAGTTTTTGAATTAAGTATTGATCCGAGAGCATTGGATAAATACAACCTGACGCCGCTTCAGGTTTACGATGCCGTGACAAAAAGCAACTTAAATGTTGGTGGAGATGTCATTGAGAAAAACGGACAGGCATATGTGGTAAGAGGAATCGGTTTGGTAAAATCCATTAATGATATTGGAAATATTACCATTGAAAATGACAACGGAAACCCGGTTTTAGTTAAAAATGTTGCCGAAGTTCACGAAAGTTCAATGCCGAGAGTAGGGCAGGCCGGACTGAATAATCATGAAGACACGGTGGAAGGTATCGTTGTAATGAGAAAAGGCGAAAATCCGCGTGAAGTATTGGTCGGAGTGAAAGCTAAAATTAAAGAACTCAACGAAAAAATCCTTCCGAAAGATGTAAAAATGGTCACTTTCTACGACCGGGACAACTTAATGGATTTCACGACGCATACTGTAATGCACAACCTTATCGAAGGAATTATTTTAGTGACAGTCATCGTTTTGATCTTTATGGCAGACTGGAGAACGACTTTAATTGTTTCCATTATCATTCCGCTATCCTTATTATTTGCATTTTTATGTTTAAAACTGGCGGGAATGAGTGCCAATTTACTCTCACTCGGAGCCGTCGATTTTGGGATTATCATTGACGGAGCCGTCGTCATGGTCGAGGGACTTTTCGTCATGCTCGACCACAAAGCCCATAAATACGGACCGGAAAAGTTTAATAAAATGGCAAAAGGCGGGTGGATCAAACAAACCGGAACAGGTTTGGGAAAAGCGATTTTCTTTTCAAAATTAATTATCATTACTTCATTAATTCCCATTTTCTCATTCCAGAAAGTGGAAGGTAAAATGTTTTCACCATTGGCTTTTACATTAGGTTTTGCTTTAATCGGTGCTTTGATTTTCACTTTGACTTTAGTTCCTGTTCTTTCACATATCCTCTTAAATAAAAATGTGAAAGAAAAAAACAATCCGTTTGTGAATTTTTGGGACAGAATTGTGTTGAAAGGCTTCAACTATACTTTTAAACATAAAAAAATGAGCTTAATTGTTGCCATTTCATTCTTGGTGGTGACCTTATTTTCAGGAAAATTTTTAGGAACGGAATTTTTGCCGCAATTAAATGAAGGTTCATTGTGGATCACAGCAGAAATGCCGATGAGCTCATCATTAAAGGAATCGTTAAAAACCGCCGATCTTTTAAAGAAAGACATCATGAGCTTTCCTGAAGTCACGGATGTCCTCGCACAAACGGGGAGAAGTAACGACGGAACCGATCCGAACGGATTTGGATTTGTACAGTTTGCCGTCAATCTTCAGCCTAAAGAAGAATGGAAACGAAACATCAGTTATGATCAGTTAATTGAAGAAATTGATAAAAAACTGAGAACCTATCAGGGAATCACCTTTAATTATTCCCAACCGATTTCCGATAACGTTGCCGAGGCGGTCGCAGGTTTTAAAGCCGAAAACGGAATTAAAATTTACGGAGATAACCTTCAGACGCTGGATAGATTGGCTGATGAGGTTTTAAAGCAGATTAAAGATGTTGACGGAGTAAAAGATCCCGGAATTATTAAAAATATAGGTCAGCCGGAAGTAAGTGTAGTCTTGGACAGAGATAAAATGGCGGCTTACGGAGTAATGCCCGATGATGCACAATCCGTTCTGGAAATGGCTTTCGGAGGTAAAACAGCTTCGGAAATGTTTGACGGAGAAAGAAAATTCCCGATCAGATTAAGATATTCTCAGGAATACAGAAAAGATGAAAACGACATCGCAGCACTGATGGTTCCTACACAGGACGGCTCAAAAATTCCTTTGAAAGAGATCAGTACCATCGTTAAAGATAACGGAGCTGCATTTATATACAGAGATGATATCAAACGTTATATCGGGGTTAAATTCTCGATTCGTGACCGGGATTTGGGAAGTACGATTGCCGATGCGCAAAAAAAGGTGGCAAAAATTGATCTTCCGGACGGTTATTCTATTGGCTGGACAGGTCAGTTTGAAAACCAGCAGAGAGCTTCCCACAGATTGGCGCAAGTAGTTCCGATCAGTATTTTAGGGATTTTCTTCCTACTGTTTATCCTTTTTGGAAACATGAAAGATTCCTTATTGGTATTGGCGAATGTACCTTTTGCATTAATTGGAGGAATTATCGCTCTTCATGTCACCCGAATGAACTTCGGAATTTCAGCAGGAGTAGGGATGATTGCTTTACTTGGAATCTGTATTCAAAACGGGGTAATTCTTATCACGGAATTCCACCAGAATGTCAAGAACGGATTGAGTCTGGATAATGCGATATTAAATGGTGTAAGATCCAGAACGCGTCCTGTAATTATGACGGCTTTGATGGCTTCGATAGGATTAATGCCTGCAGCCCTGTCCACAGGTATCGGATCGGAATCCCAAAAACCTCTGGCCATTGTAATTATCGGGGGATTGGTTACAGCAACCGTTTTAACATTATTGATATTTCCGATCATCTTCTGGATTTTCAACAGAACCAGAAAATCACAGCAGATCTGATTATTCTTCTATCTATATATATTAATGGAAGGGCGGAAAACAAAGTTTTCCGCCCTTCCCGGTATGATAATAATGTACATTCTATCGTATTCAGAATTAGTCAGATACTTTATGCTTTCAATAAAACGTTTATGATTTTTTTTTCAATCCGGAAATTTGTGTAAATTTGCAGTCTCAATACATTGAAATATAAGGTTAGTGCTTCTTTGATTTGAATATTGAAATTTTTTCAAGAAAAAGGTTTTGGTATTTAAAAAATCATTATATTTGCACACCGAAAAATTGAAAAATAATAAAATAAATAATTTTAAATCATGGCAAAGGAAACGTTTAATCGTAACAAACCACACTTGAACATTGGTACTATTGGTCACGTTGACCATGGTAAAACTACTCTTACAGCGGCTATTTCTGCTGTATTAGCTAGCAAAGGTCTTGCTGAGAAAAAAGATTTCTCTTCTATTGACTCTGCTCCTGAAGAAAAAGAAAGAGGTATTACTATCAATACGGCTCACATCGAGTACGAAACTGAAAATAGACATTACGCTCACGTAGACTGTCCAGGTCACGCGGATTACGTAAAGAACATGGTAACTGGTGCTGCTCAGATGGACGGTGCAATCGTAGTATGTGCTGCAACTGACGGACCAATGCCTCAAACTAGAGAACACATCTTGCTTTGCCGTCAGGTAAACGTACCTAGAATTGTTGTTTTCATGAACAAAGTTGACATGGTAGATGACGCTGAGTTATTAGAGCTTGTTGAAATGGAGCTTAGAGACTTATTGTCTACTTATGATTTTGATGGAGATAACTCTCCAGTAATTCAAGGTTCTGCACTAGGTGCACTTACTGCAGCTACTGCAACTCCTGTTAACACAGAAGATAAGTGGTTCAAAAGTGTTGAAGAACTAATGGATGCTGTTGATACTTGGATCGAGCAACCACCAAGAGATACTGATAAGCCATTCTTGATGCCAATCGAAGACGTATTCTCTATTACAGGTAGAGGTACTGTTGCAACTGGTAGAATCGAGGCTGGTATCATCAATACAGGTGATCCTGTTGATATCATCGGTATGGGTGAAGAAAAATTAACTTCTACTATTACAGGAGTTGAGATGTTCAGAAAAATCCTAGACAGAGGTGAAGCTGGAGATAACGTAGGTCTATTGTTGAGAGGTATTGAAAAAACTGACATCAAGAGAGGTATGGTAATCGCTAAGAAAGACTCTGTGAAGCCACACAAAAAATTCAAGGCTTCTGTTTATATCCTTTCTAAAGAAGAAGGTGGACGTCACACTCCATTCCACAACAAATACCGTCCTCAGTTCTACGTAAGAACTACTGACGTTACAGGTGAGATCTTCTTACCAGAAGGTGTAGAAATGGTAATGCCTGGTGATAACTTAGAGATCACTGTAGAATTGTTACAGCCAATCGCTCTTAACGTAGGTCTTAGATTTGCGATCAGAGAAGGAGGTAGAACAGTTGGTTCAGGTCAGGTTACTGAAATCCTAGACTAATTATCTTAAAATAAATAAAGCTTCCGGAAGGAAACTCTCGGAAGCTTTTTATCTACGGGCATCGTCCAATGGTAGGATACCGGTCTCCAAAACCGTTGATCAGGGTTCGAATCCTTGTGCCCGTGCAAATAATAATTATGAGTTCATTTGTCGATTTTTTAAAAGGTTCTTATAACGAATTCAGACATAAAGTTGAATGGCCAAAGTGGGCTGATCTTCAGTCTTCTACTATTGTAGTAACTATTGCTACAGTGATTTTGGCATTATTTACCTTTGGAGTTGATGAATTGTTTTCGAAAGCAATCAGCAACATAATAGGAATGCTAATTAACGTGTTCAACTAAAAAAGTGTTTTCCCATAATGAGCGAATTGAAATGGTATGTGCTGAAAGCAATCAGCGGACAGGAAAATAAAGTGAAAAACTATATTGAGACAGAAATCAAACGTTTAGGGTTTGAGCAGTACGTTACTCAGGTGGTTATTCCTATGGAAAAGGTTATTCAGATCAGAAACGGAAAAAAAGTTCCTAAAGAGAAGCCTTACTATCCTGGTTACCTGATGATCGAAGCCGATCTGATGGGTGAAATTCCTCACGCAATTAAGAACATCCCGGGAGTAATATCTTTCCTGAGTTTAACGAAAGGAGGAGATCCTGTTCCTATGAGAAAGTCTGAAGTAAACAGAATGCTCGGAAGAATGGATGAGCTTTCAGAGTTTGCAAGCGATGTTGAGATCCCATTCATTGTAGGTGAAAACGTTAAAGTAATTGACGGACCTTTCAATGGATTCAACGGAACTGTTGAGAAAATTCTTGAAGATAAGAAGAAAATTGAAGTTTCTGTACTGATCTTCGGTAGAAAAACTCCAATGGAGCTTAGCTATATGCAAGTGGAAAAAGTATAATTCATACTTTAAAAATATATAAAGACTGCTGTTTAGCGGTCTTTTTTTTGCTCTCAATGAAATTTTAATTTTATGATCAACTTGAATTCTGATAGGATTTAAACACAATAAAAAACAAAAAAACTTCCTTGATGGAAGCCCTTTCATTTTATGGTTTATTGTTTTAATCTTTAATGAACTTCTTTGATATTGAATTCCCCGAATTATCATTCGCTTTTAAAATGTAGAGTCCTTTTAGTAATTCAGGAATGTCAATACTATTTCCTTTAAAATTCCTCTTTAAAAGTTTTCCGTCTGCCGAATAAATTTCAATATCTCTTAACTCTTTTGAAAAGAATAATGTGTTTTTGGCAGGATTCGGATAGATCGTTAAATCTGTTTTTTTATTCACTTCAGATGTTGCAAGTACATTACATTCTGTATTGTAAGCATCATTAGTGATGGTCCAGCCTTTAAAGCCGGTTAAGGTATTCCTGGCTGCTAAAGCCTGTGGAGTAGAGTACACCAGACCGGAAGATCCTAAAGTTAAATTGTTTGGGGTGGAAGGACTCCCTGCCCAGCCCTGTAATGTGGAATTATAATTGGCGCAGGATAATCCTGAGAAATCCAGCATGGAATTTAATTGCGTAACGGAATATAAACTCCAGTTACTTAAATCCTGGTTGAAAGCGGCAGCATTTTTAAACGCATGGCGCATATCTGTTACAGCGGAAGTATCCCAATTTCCGATCGGCTGATTAAAAATAGGGTTATCTGTGAACATGTAAAGCATATTGCTGACATTGGAAGTACTCCAGTTTCCGATAGGCTGGTTAAAAAGTAAGGCCTGAGTAAACATATAGCTCATGTTGGTAACCAGTGAAGTGTTCCAGTTTCCGATGGGTTGATTGAATTTTTCTGCCAGTGCAAACATATCCATCATATTGGTTACCTTAGAAGTATCCCAGTTTGCGATAGGCTGATTAAAGGCTTTGGTCTTGCTAAAGACTCCGGTCATATCTGTTACCTTGGAAGTATCCCAATTTCCGATAGGTTGATTAAATTTAAAAGAATTGGCAAACATATATTGTAAATTGGTTACATTGGATGTATTCCAGCTGGCGATAGGCTGGTTAAACATTTCTGTTCCGGCAAACATATATGACATATTGGTTACCAGGGACGTATTCCAATTTCCAATAGGCTGATCAAATGCAAGAGCATCATGAAATATTTGGCTCATATTGGTTACCTTAGAAGTATCCCAGCTGGCAAGAGGCTGATTAAACTGAAGGGAAGCCATTAAGATCCCTGCCATATTGGTTACATTGGATGTATTCCAGTCGCCTATAGGCTGATTAAATAGTTCAGTATAAACAAACATATATGAAATATCGGTGACATTGGAAATATCCCAGGTGCTGATGGGCTGGTTGAATTTTTTAGCAAAATAGAAGCTTTGGCTCATATTGGTCACATGAGAGACATCCCAACTGCCGAAAGACGAATTTCCAACAAGTTTGTAGCACCCTGCAAAGATGCCTGCCATATTGGTTACATTGTCCAAAAAAGGAACATCTGTTGCTGTAGCATCCATTTCTTCACAGTAGAAAAAAGCATTTTCCATACTGGACCAGTTAATATTTCCCCATTGTGACACATCAGTGATTTTGTAAATGTCTCCGCGTAAGGGTGCGGAAGGTGAATAAAAGCAGATACGGTGGAAGTTGCCATTTCCGTTACTTACTTTTAAAGTGTAGGTGGCATCCGCAGGTACAGGATTCAGAGAGCTTCCGAAATCAATTAAAAGAGGATTGTTAAGTAATGTGGTTACATTATCCAATATTCCGTTATGGGTAGGATAGCCAACCTCTTCCCAATAGATTTTGTAGCCGGTTCCTACTCCGGGAAATAGAATCTGAGTTGATGTGCTTGATGTGGGAAGTGGGCCTGTATTGCTTGGTTTCCATACTGTAATAAATTCATTTTGTGCTTTAATAATGCAGCAAAACATTAAAAATATACTCAAAAGTAAAAATTTCAGTTTCATAGGACTTTGTTTTTGTAAATGTAAATAAAAAAAAATATTATCAATTCTTTCTAAAAATCAACACTTTCCGTTTGCTAATTCAAAAATATTTCATAATTTTGCAGTCCGAAAAGTAGATTTACTGTATGTGAGTCGGTAATCTGCTGAATAATAAATGCTTCCAAACTCATTAATTATTCAAACTAAAAAAATTAAAAATGGCTAAGAAAGTCTTTAAAATGGTAAAGCTTCAGGTGAAAGGTGGCGCAGCTAACCCTTCTCCACCAGTAGGCCCGGCATTGGGTTCCGCAGGTGTGAACATCATGGAGTTTTGTAAGCAATTTAACGGGAGAACCCAAGATAAGCCAGGGCAAGTTTTACCTGTAGTAATTACAGTATACGAGGACAAATCTTTTGAATTCGTTATTAAAACTCCACCTGCAGCAATTCAGTTAATGGATGCGGCTAAGATCAAAGGAGGTTCCGGAGAACCAAACAGAAACAAAGTAGGTTCTGTGTCTTGGGATCAGGTGAAGAAAATCGCTGAGGATAAAATGACTGACCTTAACTGCTTTACAATGGATTCTGCAGTTTCTATGGTTGCAGGTACTGCTAGATCTATGGGATTAAGAGTAACAGGAACTAAACCAACTTTTAACGCTTAAAACTAATAGAAATGGCAAAATTGACTAAAAAGCAAAAGGAAGCTTTAAGCAAAGTAGAAAAAGGAAGAATCTATAACCTTGAAGAAGGTTCTGCTCTTGTAAAAGAAGTAAACACTACAAAATTTGATGCTTCTGTAGATATCGCTGTAAGATTGGGTGTAGATCCAAGAAAAGCAAACCAAATGGTAAGAGGTGTAGTATCTCTTCCTCACGGTACAGGTAAAGATGTTAAAGTTTTAGCATTGGTTACACCGGATAAAGAAGCTGAAGCGAAAGAAGCTGGAGCAGACTATGTAGGTCTAGACGAATATTTACAAAAAATAAAAGAAGGCTGGACAGATGTTGACGTTATCGTTACTATGCCGGCTGTTATGGGTAAATTAGGTCCATTAGGTAGAGTATTAGGTCCAAGAGGTCTTATGCCTAACCCTAAATCAGGAACTGTAACTATGGAAATTGGTAAAGCAGTAACTGAAGTAAAGGCTGGTAAAATTGATTTCAAAGTAGACAAATACGGTATTATCCACGCGGGTATTGGTAAAGTATCTTTCGATGCTGCCAAAATCAAGGAAAATGCTCAGGAATTAATTTCTACATTGATCAAAATGAAACCAACTGCTGCTAAAGGTACTTATGTGAAGAGCATTTACTTGTCTTCTACAATGAGCCCTGGTATTGCAATTGATACTAAATCTGTTAACTAATTATAATCCTTAAGACAATGACAAAAGACCAAAAAGTTGTAGCGATACAAGAGATCAAAGACTTGCTTCAGGATGCAAAAGTAGTTTATGTAGCAGATCTAGACGGTTTGAACGCTGCTAAATCTTCTGACTTCAGAAGACAGGCTTTCAAGCAGAATATTAAAGTAAAAGTGGTGAAAAATACACTTTTGCAAAAAGCAATGGAACAAATTGACGGAGTAGATTTCTCTGAAATGTTCCAGACTTTCAAAGGGAACTCTGCATTAATGATTGCTGAAACGGCTAACGCTCCGGCAAAATTAATCAAAGACTTTAGAAAAAAAGAAGAGAAGCCGGCATTGAAGTCTGCTTTTGTACAGGAAACTTTCTATGTTGGTGACAACAATCTTGATGCTTTAGTAAGCATTAAGTCAAGAGAAGAAATGATCGGTGAAATCATCGGATTACTTCAGTCTCCAATTCAAAGAGTTGTTTCTGCTCTTCAAAACAAATCTGAAGCTGTAGAGGCTGGCGCTGAAGAAGCTGCTGCTCCTGCTGTGGAAGAAACTCCTGCTGAGGCGGCTCCGGAAGCTCCTGCTGCAGAAAGCACTGACGAAACGCCAGCTGCTGAATAATTACTCTCAAAAAATTAAATAAATAATCAACAAAAACATTACAACAATGTCAGATTTAAAAAATTTAGCTGAAACGCTAGTAAACTTAACAGTAAAAGACGTAAATGAATTAGCTGCTATCCTTAAGGATGAGTACGGAATTGAGCCAGCTGCTGCTGCTGTAGTAGTTGCTGCAAGTGGTGCAGGTGAAGCTGCTGAAGAAAAGACTGAATTCGATGTAATTCTTAAGTCTGCTGGTGCTTCTAAATTGGCTATCGTTAAATTGGTAAAAGATTTAACTGGTGCTGGTCTTAAAGAAGCTAAAGACATCGTAGACGGAGCTCCTGCTGCTATCAAGCAAGGAATCTCTAAAGACGAAGCTGAAGCTCTTAAGAAGCAATTAGAAGAAGCTGGTGCTGAAGTAGAATTGAAATAATTTCAGTTTACTATAAAATACGAAGCCCGGACAGTAATGTCCGGGCTTTTTTGTTGTGCCGTATTTTTAACGTTTCATACAATTGGTAATCGTATTTTAATATGTTTAGTTTATATGATTTCATATTTTATTATTTTTATATATTCAATGAATATTTGCATTTTTTATTGTTTATTATTTACTAATATATTTGTTTTTATTTAAAAATTAGTATTTAAAATGCGTTTTCATTATAAATTTACTATATTTGTATCGAAAAAACACACATCATTTGAAAAGAAGTTACTTTATCTTCTATGGCTGTGCCATAGCATATTGTATCAGTATGCTGTTTGCATGGCAGATAGGAACTCTCAGTACATCTTTAGCAGTACAGGATTCTACTGTACTATCATACTGCCTTTATAAAACAGGTGACCCCACAGAAAATTCAAAAAAAGATAAGGTTCCTGATGTTGGCCGTATTTCTAAGTTAGATTCAGGTATTAATTCTCTATTATACAGTGATTTGGAAACTTTGCAGCAAAAACCTTATGTTTTACTGAAGATCCAAAAGGTTTTGAACGGTTTCGATTTTATAATTAAGGATCCCAAATCTGATTATGCCAGAGATAGGTATTTACCAATTACTTTAACGAAATCAATATTGCCGCTCTTTATTCGGGTGTAAAAAGATTTTCCTCTCTAAAACATAAAAAAAACAACAAATATCATTTTAATGAAAAAGAAATTATTAACACTCGCGGTCTTATCTTTTACAGGATATCTCATAAATGCACAGGTTGGAATTAATACAGGTGTTCCTCAGGCTACATTGGATGTGGTAGGGTTTCCGGGAACTAAACCTGATGGTATTATTGCGCCAAGGCTTTCATTGACACAACTGACTGCCAAGACTTATGCTTCTGCTCAAACAGGAGCTATAGTATATGTAACGACCATTGATGCTACTCCTTCCGGTTCGACGATTAACGTAACGGCTCCGGGGTATTATTATTTTAATGGGACAATATGGGTGTTTATTACACCTTCAGACTGGCATACCACCGGAAATTCAGGAATTACTGCCGCCAGCGGTGCGGTGGGAGCTGCCATTTCGACCGGAGATTTTTTAGGAACAAAAGATTCCCAGAATTTGGTAATTGCTACAGCTAATTCAGTAAAAGGAATTTTAGATATTGACGGAACTTTTAAGGGTGGTAATAACAGCACTTCGGGACCGTATGCTTCCTTTGTATGGGGATCAAACAACACACTATCCAATACAGCATCTTCCAATGTTATATTAGGTAGAGGCAATACTGTTTCTGCCCAGGGACCGAATTTCCCGGGTGCAGCAATAGGGTACAATAATTATTTAGTTAATGGAGCCAAAGCTATCGGAAATAATAATGGCGTGAGACTCAGCGATGGGACTGTACAAAATCTGAATGGAGCAAACGCATTAGCTTTTGGAAATTATAATTATGGACTTGGTGCTGCTTTTGGAAACCAGAATTATTCAAATGGATATGCCATAGGAAGCGGAAATACAGTAGGTGCTAATAATTATGCTTTTGGTAGCGCCAATACTGCAAATGCAACTGCCCAATCTATGGTGTTCGGATTCAGCGGTACGGTAAGTGCTAATGACCAGTCGGTATATGCTAACAAATCACATATCTTTTTTGGTCAGGGAAATGCAGCGACCACAATTGTGGGGCTTAATATGATACCTACGGCTGATATCACAACAGGAGCTGCCATCCAGATGAAAGGAATTGCTTCCGGTGCAAATGCGGGCTGCTCTTCACTTGAAGAAGGTGCGATCAGGTACAATGTTTCCCAGCATGTCCATGAAGGATGTAATGGAACTAACTGGAAAGCTTTATACTAATTAAAAATAACACAAACCTTAATAAAAACAAAAAACAAAAAAATGGCAAAAAAATTATTCGAGAAATTTGCAGTAATGCTGTTGATATTTATGATGTCAGCGGCGATATCTGCTCAGAAAGGGTATGAGCCTATCCGTGGGATGGGTGTAGAAGCTAAACCTGTAAACAATTCAGGTATTTGTCTGGCATGCTATAACGGAAGTATGAATCCGGTAGTGGATGCCAACTTAGACAATAGTGTAAGTATGGGGAACTTTGCTTCCCTGTTAAGCGGAAACGGTATATCTGTGAAAAACACAAATACTACCTATCCGGCAGGATATATCACTGGTTTTAACGTGGATTTGGGGACAAGCTTCATCACAGCAGAACTTTTGAGCTCATTAAGAATCAGCACGTACAAAAACGGTGTACTTCAGGAAACGACTACCAGTGGTACATTGTTATCTGTTCCTGCATTCGGAGGGAGTAAGAACAGAATCTTCCTGCATTTAAGAACAACAAGAGAATTTAACGAAGTAAGGTTATACCAAACTAACGTACTCTCTGTATTCAGTGCAATGAATGTGTATTATGCATTTGCATTTGATCCTGCTAAAGTTCCTGTTGACAATAATGGTATCTGTGATGATATTATTGCAGGAAGCGGTGTAGATGGTAATATATCCGGAAGCAGCAGTTTCCTTGCTCCTCTTTCTTTCATTCAGAATAAAGAAAGAATAGGAGACGGTGATAAAAATTCTTACGGATCTATTGTATTGCCTGCCGGGCTTCTTGGATCTTATTCAGTAGGAGTATTAGACAAAAACCAGATTTATCCTGCGGGAAACAAAACAGGTTTTGTGATTTCTCCGGATGATGAAGGAAAGCTTTTAAGCGCAGAATTCCTGAAAAACATTACTGTAGAAACTTATCTATATGGTAAATTACAGGATTCCAGAGCATTATCTGATGGTGGTGGATTGATTAACATTAAAGTTTTAGGTTTTGGTTCAGGAAAACAGAAAGTTACCCTTACAGCTTCCAAGCCTTTTAACGAAGTGCGTTTAAAAGTTACGCAGACTTTAGGTGTTAATTTTGGATCTTTAAAAGTGTACTATGCATTTGAAGAGCCTGCAGCTTGCGACTGTAATGATAAAATTCAGACAAGTGGTTCTGCAATTGCAGGAAACCTGGTAACAGGAGGTAACTGGACTTCCGGTCCTGGACTTTTTGGTCTTATTTTAGCAAAAATGGTAGATCCGGGAGCTATTGTAGATACCAACACATCCAATTATGCTACAGCAACTATTCCGGCTGCTTCACTCTTGAGTATTTTCTCGGCGTATGCTACAGTAAGCAGCAATAATGTGCTTCCTGCCAATACTTATGCGGGATTCACATTAGAAAAAGCTGCGAATTTAATCGGGGTAAGTGTACTTGAAAATATTACGGTAACACTTTACAATAATAATACCCAGACAGATGTTTTCACCAGTACTGGGAGTTTATTCAGTGGTAATTTCTTCACTACGGATTCTAATAAATTTTATGTAGGAGGTAAGGCAACCAAGCCTTTCAACCGTATGAAAATTACTTTCCACAGTGGTACAGGGGTGCGTTTTCCTCAGAACTATTATATCTATAATGCGTTTGCAAGCAGAGACGATGATAACGATGGAGTGGCAAACTGCTTCGATCAGTGCCCTAACGGTAATGACAGCATTGATAGCAACGGTAATGGTATTCCGGATTGTGCAGAAGGATGTACGGCGGTAAATGACAAGTCTCCTAATATTGATACAGACGGTGACGGAACTGTGGATGCATGTGATTTAGATTCTGATAATGACGGTATTTTGGATTCTGCTGAAGATCTTAATGGAAATGGTCTGTTTGATGATGATGATATAGAAGGAAACATTTTTGTGACTCCGGTATTAGGAGATGGAATTGCTGCTTATTTAGATTTGGATTCTGATAATGATGGCATCTTGGATTTATTTGAATCAGGTATTCCTACTTCAGTAGTCAACCAGATTGATGCAGATCATAACGGTATTATCGACAGCGGAGTTGCTGTAGGAAATAATGGTTTTGCAGATATCTTGGAAACTACACCGGATTCAGGAATTCTGAAATATCCTCTTAAAAATACCAATGGAGATAATACACCGGATTTCGTTGATTTAATGTCTAACGGTACCGATTATGATCTGTATGCTATTGGAAAAGGTAATTTAGATGATCTTGGTTCAGGATTTATTTCCAGAATTAATGATACTGATAAAGACGGTATCCAGGCTGTTGTAGATACAGATCTTGTGAAAAGAGGATCGCCTAATTCTCCGCTATCTCCTAATGCTGCCCTGTCCAAGAATGGTGGATCGGCTGCAAGAGGAATAGCTAACTCTGATGTTACTTCAGTTTCAAATGATATCAATGTATATCCTAACCCGGTAAAATCAGGTGAAAACCTAAATGTTAAATCTGAAGAAGGCGGAATTTATACATTGTTCTCTGCCCAGGGGCAGTTGATCAAATCAGATAAATTCTCCGGTAATGCTGAAATCAGTACAGCTTCATTACCTGCAGGTATTTATATTGTGAAGATAGAAACCAAGTCAACAATGAAATCTTATAAAATCATTGTAAAATAATTTCCAGATTCTATAGAATGAAAGGCTGTCCTTAGGGACGGCTTTTTTTTATGACTGGAGTTTTAATGATCTCAGAATGAATAGGTTTTATTTGTCTATGTGAATGAAATTTTGTACCTTTGTCCCTCTTTTGGCGCGAATAATTGTTTGTAAATCTATAAAATATTGGAAATCAGTTCTTTCATGGAATAATGAAAGAAGTTTCTCATATATAGATACTGCGGCGGATTCTGCCTCAAAAGTAAGTAAAAATATTTTGCATTACGCTGTGAAAAGATATACCAGCGTTGCAGTTAGAAGTTAGATTAAAGATTTTTTAGAATAAAGAACAAAGAATAAAGACCGATAATTGCGCCAAAATTTTCTTACTTATTCTTTTCTCTTTCATCTTTTCTCTTTTTGTCTTCTTCTGATATTTTTTAATGAATCAAAATATTTTTTAACCCTTTCTTAAAAGTTTTATGAGTAAAACAACAGCAACTACAAGGGGGAATCAGAGAATTAACTTCTCATCAGCTAAAGGAAAAATCATTACTCCGGACTTCCTGGACATCCAGCTTGAGTCTTTCAGAGATTTTTTCCAGCTTGATACCCTTCCAGAAGACAGAACAGACGAAGGTTTATACAGAACCTTCCAGGAAAACTTCCCGATCACCGATTCTAGAAATCAGTTCGTATTGGAATTCCTTGATTATCTGGTAGATTCTCCACGTTATTCAATTAACGAGTGTGTGGAAAGAGGACTGACGTATTCAGTGCCCCTTAAAGCAAGACTTAAATTGTATTGTACAGACCCTGAGCACGAGGATTTCCAAACAGTGGTTCAGGATGTGTATTTAGGCCCGGTTCCTTATATGACGCCTAGTGGATCTTTCATCATCAATGGTGCTGAAAGAGTTATTGTTACGCAGCTTCACCGTTCACCTGGTGTATTCTTCGGACAGACTTACCACGCTAACGGAACCAAACTTTACTATTCAAGAATTATCCCTTTCAAAGGATCTTGGATGGAATTTACAACCGATATCAACAGCGTAATGTACGCGTATATCGACCGTAAGAAAAAGTTACCATTAACAACCCTTTTAAGAGCTATCGGTTACGAATCTGATAAAGATATCCTTCAGATCTTCGACCTTGCTGAAGAAGTGAAAGTTTCTAAAGCTGCCCTTAAAAAAGTAGAAGGAAGAACATTGGCTGCGAGAGTATTGAACACTTGGTTCGAAGATTTCGTAGACGAAGATACTGGTGAGGTAGTTTCTATCGAAAGAAACGAAATCATCCTGGACAGAGAAACGATCCTTGAAAAAGAACATTTGGATCTTATTCTTGATGCTGGTGTGAAATCTATCCTGATTCACAAAGAAAATGCAAATGAATTCTCTATCATCCAGAATACATTACAGAAAGACCCTACGAACTCTGAAAAAGAAGCAGTAGAGTATATCTACCGTCAGTTAAGAAATGCAGATCCGCCAGATGAGGAAACTGCAAGAGGAATCATTGAAAAATTATTCTTCTCTGAGCAAAGATATTCATTGGGTGAAGTTGGACGTTACAGACTAAACAAAAAATTAGGTCTTAATATCCCAACTACAACTGAGGTTCTTACAAAAGAAGATATCATTGCGATCGTAAGACACCTGATCGAGCTTGTGAACTCTAAAGCTGAGGTTGATGATATTGACCACTTATCAAACAGAAGAATCAAAACTGTTGGTGAGCAATTGGCAGGACAGTTCGGTGTAGGTCTTTCAAGAATTGCAAGAACAATCAAGGAAAGAATGAACGTTAGAGATAACGAAATCTTTACTCCGCTTGATCTTGTAAATGCTAAGACATTAACATCAGTAATTAACTCGTTCTTCGGTACCAACCAGCTTTCTCAGTTCATGGACCAGACCAACCCTCTATCAGAAATCACGCATAAGCGTAGACTTTCTGCCCTGGGACCTGGTGGTTTATCAAGAGAAAGAGCAGGTTTCGAGGTTCGTGACGTTCACCATACCCACTACGGAAGAATTTGTCCGATTGAAACTCCGGAAGGACCAAACATCGGTTTGATTTCATCTTTAGGGATCTATGCTAAAATCAATACCTTAGGTTTCATCGAAACTCCATACAGAAAAGTAGAAAACAGTACAGTAGATTTACATGCTGATCCTATTTATCTGAATGCTGAAGATGAAGAAGATAAAGTAATTGCCCAGGCAAACGTTGAATTAAATGATAGCGGAGCATTCTTAACAGACAGAATTATTGCCAGATTAGATGGTGATTATCCTGTAGTTGAGCCTTCTCAGGTTAATCTTATCGACGTTGCACCAAACCAGATTTCCGGTATTTCAGCTTCATTGATTCCGTTCCTGGAACATGATGATGCGAACCGTGCATTGATGGGATCCAACATGATGCGTCAGGCCGTTCCTCTATTGAAGCCACAAGCTCCAATCGTAGGTACAGGTCTGGAACAGCAGGTAGCCAAAGATTCAAGAATCTTGATCAATGCTGAAGGTACAGGTGTTGTAGAATATGTAGATGCTGATAAGATCACTATTAAATATGAAAGAAGTGCTGACGAAGATTTAGTACAATTCGAGTCTGCTACCAAAACATATAACCTGACTAAGTTCAGAAAAACCAACCAGAGTACTACCATTACCCTGAGACCAAACGTAAGAGTAGGTGAAACGGTACAGAAAGGACAGGTGCTTTGCGACGGTTATGCTACTGAAAACGGAGAATTGGCTCTTGGTAGAAACCTTGTGGTAGCGTTCATGCCTTGGAAAGGATACAACTTTGAGGATGCAATCGTAATCAACGAAAAAGTGGTGCGTGAAGACTGGTTTACTTCAATCCACGTAGATGAATATTCACTTGAAGTTCGCGATACCAAACTAGGTATGGAAGAGCTTACAGCAGATATTCCTAACGTTTCAGAAGAAGCTACTAAAGATCTTGACGAGAACGGGATGATCAGAATTGGGGCCGAAGTGAAGCCTGGAGACATTATGATCGGTAAGATCACTCCAAAAGGTGAATCTGATCCTACTCCTGAAGAAAAACTTCTTAGAGCCATCTTTGGTGACAAAGCTGGTGATGTGAAGGATGCTTCATTGAAAGCTGACTCTTCATTAAGAGGTGTTGTGATCAACAAAAAACTGTTCTCCAGAAACATTAAAGATAAAAAGAAGAGAACTGAAGAAAAACTTAAACTTGAAGAAATTGAAAACACTTACAAGGCTAAGTTTGATGAGTTAAGAAACACTTTAATTGAAAAATTAAATACACTGGTAGGCGGTAAAACTTCTCAGGGAGTTACCAACGACCTGGATGAGGAAATCATCGGTAAAGGTGTGAAATTCACTCACAAATTATTGACTTCAGTTGAAGATTATGTAAACGTAAGCGGTGCAGACTGGACGGTAGATAATGATAAGAATGAATTGGTTAAACAATTGATTCACAATTATAAAATTAAGTTCAACGATATCCAGGGAGTTAAAAACCGTGAGAAATTTGCTATTTCAATCGGAGACGAACTTCCGGCAGGAATCATGAAGCTGGCTAAAGTGTATATCGCTAAGAAACGTAAGTTGAATGTAGGGGATAAAATGGCAGGACGTCACGGTAACAAAGGTATCGTTTCAAGAATCGTTCGTGAAGAAGATATGCCATTCCTGGAAGACGGAACACCGGTAGATATCGTATTGAATCCACTTGGGGTACCTTCCCGTATGAACATCGGTCAGATTTATGAAACAGTTCTTGGATGGGCTGGTCAGAAATTAGGATTGAAGTTCGCTACACCAATCTTTGACGGAGCAACTCTTGATCAGATCACTGAATATACAGAAAAAGCAGGTCTTCCTAAATTCGGTAACACCCACCTTTATGATGGAGGTACAGGAGAAAGATTTACTCAGCCGGCTACAGTAGGTATTATTTATATGCTGAAACTGGGACACATGGTTGATGATAAGATGCATGCACGTTCTATTGGTCCTTACTCATTGATTACTCAGCAGCCGTTAGGAGGTAAAGCTCAGTTCGGAGGTCAGAGATTCGGAGAGATGGAGGTTTGGGCTCTTGAAGCATTCGGAGCATCAAATATTCTGAGAGAGATTCTGACTGTGAAGTCGGATGACGTGATTGGTAGAGCAAAAACTTATGAAGCCATTGCAAAAGGTGAGTCCATGCCTGAACCAGGTATCCCGGAATCATTCAATGTATTACTTCACGAGTTACAAGGACTTGGACTTGATGTAAGATTGGAGGAGTAATTAAAAGATTTAATTATTTAAAAAATTAAAGAATTAATTAACTCTGAGATGATAAGAGCGAAAGTGATTTTAAATCTTTCAATCTTTTAATCTTTTAATCAAAAATTAAATTATGTCAAATAAAAATAAATCAAGTAGATTTAATAAAATAACCATCGGTTTAGCTTCACCGGAATCGATTCTTCAGGAATCAAGAGGGGAAGTTTTAAAGCCGGAAACTATTAACTACAGAACGCACAAACCTGAAAGAGACGGGTTGTTCTGTGAAAAGATCTTTGGTCCTGTAAAGGATTACGAATGTGCTTGTGGTAAATACAAGAGAATTCGTTACAAAGGGATCGTTTGTGACCGTTGTGGAGTAGAAGTTACAGAGAAAAAAGTCAGAAGAGAGAGAATCGGGCACATCAACCTTGTTGTTCCTATCGCTCACATCTGGTATTTCCGTTCTTTACCAAACAAAATCGGTTACCTTTTAGGAATTCCTTCTAAGAAATTAGACATGATCATCTACTACGAAAGATATGTAGTGATTCAGCAGGGTATTGCTAAAAAATTAGACGGTTCCGATTTCGATAACATGGAATTCCTGACAGAAGAAGAGTACCTTGACATCATGGAAACGCTTCCTGTGGAAAACCAGTATCTTGATGATTCCGATCCAAACAAATTCATCGCCAGAATGGGTGCTGAAGCTGTTGAAGATCTGTTAAAAAGAATCAACCTTGATGCATTGTCTTTCGATTTAAGACACAAAGCTCACAATGAAGGTTCCAAGCAAAGAAGAACTGAAGCTCTGAAAAGATTGAACGTTGTAGAAGCATTGAGAGGTGCCAATACAAGAATGATCAACAGACCGGAGTGGATGATTATGCGTGTACTTCCTGTAATACCACCGGAACTAAGACCATTGGTTCCATTGGATGGAGGACGTTTCGCAACTTCTGACTTAAATGACCTTTACAGAAGAGTTATTATCAGAAACAACCGTCTGAAAAGACTATTGGAGATCAAAGCTCCCGAAGTAATCTTGAGAAACGAGAAGCGTATGCTTCAGGAATCAGTAGATTCATTATTCGATAATACAAGAAAATCTTCTGCCGTAAAATCTGAATCAAACAGACCGTTGAAATCACTTTCAGATTCATTGAAAGGTAAGCAGGGTCGTTTCCGTCAGAACTTACTTGGGAAAAGGGTAGATTACTCTGCACGTTCCGTAATTGTTGTAGGTCCGAACTTACAGCTTCACGAATGTGGTATTCCTAAAGATATGGCAGCAGAATTGTACAAACCGTTCATCATCAGAAAACTGATTGAAAGAGGGATTGTAAAAACTGTGAAATCTGCCAAGAGAATCATCGACAGAAAAGAGCCTGTAGTATATGATATCCTTGAAAACGTGATGAAAGGTCACCCGGTTCTACTGAACAGGGCACCTACCCTTCACAGACTGGGTATCCAGGCATTCCAGCCTAAGATGATCGAAGGTAAAGCTATTCAGCTTCACCCGTTGGTAACAACAGCATTCAACGCCGATTTCGATGGTGACCAGATGGCCGTACACTTACCGTTAGGCCCTGAAGCAATCCTTGAAGCTCAGTTATTGATGCTGGGTTCTCAGAACATCCTGAACCCTGCAAACGGGTCTCCTATTACCGTACCTTCTCAGGACATGGTTCTTGGTCTTTATTTCATGACTAAAGAACTGAGCTCTACAGAAGATATGAAAGTTTTAGGTGAAGGTCTTGCATTCTATTCTCCGGAAGAAGCGGAAATCGCTTATGCTGAAGGCAGAGTTTCATTGAATGCTAAAGTAAGATGCAGACTGCCGGTTAAAGAAGATGGTGAAATCAAAACAAAATTGATCGAAACTTCCGTAGGTAGAATCTTATTCAACCAGATTGTACCTAAACAATCAGGATACGTTAATGAACTTTTAACGAAGAAATCACTGAGAAATATTATTGGTAGAGTATTGGCCGATACGGATTTCCCAACAACTGTGAAGTTCCTGGATGCAATGAAAGACTTAGGGTATTCAAATGCATTCAAAGGAGGTCTTTCATTCTCATTAGGTGACATCGTTGTTCCTGTTGAGAAGAAAAAAATGATTGCTACGTCAATTGAAACAGTAGACGAAATCAGAGCCAACTATAATATGGGTCTGATTACAGATACAGAACGTTATAACCAGGTAATCGACGTTTGGACCAACACCAACGCGGGATTAACTGAAATGATTATGGGTAGAATGAAAACCGATCAAGGTGGATTCAACTCTGTATATATGATGCTTGATTCTGGTGCGAGGGGTTCTAAAGAACAGATCCGTCAGTTATCAGGGATGAGAGGTTTGATGGCAAAACCGCAGAAAGCAGGTTCTACCGGTGCGGAAATTATCGAAAACCCGATTCTTGCCAACTTTAAGGAAGGTCTTTCCATCCTTGAGTACTTTATCTCTACCCACGGTGCACGTAAAGGTCTTGCAGATACCGCTCTTAAAACAGCCGATGCCGGTTACCTTACAAGAAGACTGGTAGACGTTGCTCAGGACGTTATCGTTACTGAGGACGACTGTGGTACTTTAAGAGGTACTGAAGTGACTGCGCTTAAGAAAAATGATGAGATCGTTGAAAAGATCTCTGAAAGAATCTTAGGTAGAGTTTCTCTTCATAACATCTATGATCCGGAATCAGATGAGTTGATCATTGAAGCAGATCAGGTAATCAATGAAGTATTGGCGAAAAGAATTGAAGAAGCAGGATTAGAATTTGTTGAGGTTCGTTCGCCGCTTACTTGTGAAACTAAAAAAGGAATCTGTGCTAAATGTTATGGTAGAAACCTGGCAACCGGTAAGATGATCCATATGGGTGAAGCAGTAGGTGTTATCGGAGCACAATCCATTGGGGAACCGGGTACTCAGCTTACGTTGAGAACTTTCCACCAGGGGGGGGTATCCACAAACGTATCAGAAAACCCATCTATTGTTGCAAGAAGAGACGGTATCGTAGAATTGGACGAAGTAAGAACAATTACTTCCGAAGATGAAAGCGGTAACACTGCAGAAGTAGTCGTTTCCCGTACAACAGAATTCAGATTGGTTGCTGATAACGAAACCAGAACACCATTAATGATTGCTAACGTACCTTACGGTTCTCAATTACTGGTTAAATCTGGTGATAAAGTGAAAAAAGGCGATACCATTGCAAAATGGGATCCTTATAACGCGGTAATTATTGCTGAAACTGCTGGTAAAGTAGAATACGAGGATATCATCCAGGGTATTTCATTCCAGCTTGAAATTGACGAACAAACAGGATTCGAAGAGAAAGTAATCTCTGAATCCAGAAATAAGAAAGCCGTACCTACTTTAAAAGTGGTAGATTCTAAAGGAGTTGAGCAGAAAGGCTACAACTTACCGGTAGGAGCCCACTTAATGGTAAACGATGGTGAAAAAATTAAGGCTGGTAAAGTCTTGATCAAGATCCCAAGAAAATCTGCAAAAGCAGGGGATATCACCGGAGGTCTTCCGAGAGTTACCGAACTATTCGAAGCAAGAAACCCTTCAAACCCGGCGGTTGTTACTGAAATCGATGGGGTAGTTTCTTACGGAAAAATCAAGAGAGGTAACCGTGAACTTATTGTTGAGGCTAAAACTGGTGAAAGAAAGATTTATCTTGTAAAACTTTCCAACCAGATCCTTGTTCAGGAGAATGACTTCGTAAGAGCCGGTTCTCCGCTTTCTGACGGTTCCATTACACCGGATGATATCTTAAGAATCAAAGGTCCAACTGCGGTTCAGGAATATCTGGTCAATGAAATCCAGGAAGTATACCGTCTTCAGGGGGTAAAAATCGACGATAAGCACTTTGAAATCATCGTAAGACAGATGATGACAAAAGTATCTATCGTGGACGGAGGTGATACTCAGTTCCTTGAAGGTGCATTAGAACATAAAATGGATTTCCTAGAAGAAAACAACAGAGTGTTCGGTCTTAAAGTAGTAGTTGAAGCCGGTGATTCTAAAGACTTCAAGCCAGGTCAGATGATTACTGCAAGAGAATTAAGAGACGAAAACTCTAAGTTGAAACGTGAAGATCAAAAATTAGTGGAAGTAAGAGAAGCACTGCCTGCAACAGCAACGCCTGTACTGCAAGGTATTACAAGAGCGGCTCTTCAGACTAAGTCATTCATGTCTGCAGCATCATTCCAGGAAACGACTAAAGTTCTGAACGAAGCAGCTGTAGCTGGTAAAGTGGATTACTTAAGTGGTCTTAAAGAAAATGTAATTGTAGGACACAGAATTCCTGCAGGTACAGGTCTTAAAGAATACCAGAATGTAATTGTAGGTTCTAAAAAAGAATTTGAAGACCTTAACTAAAATTAATGATTTGAAATTTGAGGTTTGAATTTATTTTTATATTTTCACAATCTCAAATTTCAAATTTTCAAAAAAATAATTTATAAAAATGGACAACAATCAAAATCCTCAAGATGGAAACATCAACATCGAATTAAACGAAATGGTAGCTGCTGGAGTATATGCTAACTTAGCATTGGTAAACCACTCTCCATCTGAATTCGTTGTAGATTTCATCCAATTAATGCCAGGTGTACAACAGGCTAAAGTAAGATCAAGAATTATTCTTGCTCCGCTTCACGCTAAGAGAGTACTTTCTGCTCTTCAACAAAACATCACTAACTACGAGCAGCAATTTGGAGAAATCAAAGAAGTTGAGCCTTTCGTATTAGGTGGGAACAACGTACAAGCTTAAGATTTTTTTCAAAATAAATCAGAATGCCTCAAACTATTTGAGGCATTTTTTATTTAAGTTCCGGCCGAAAGTAATTTTACAGTTTCTTCATCCCGATAGTACAGTTTTTCGGATGTTGTTTTTTTATGTACTGTTTCGAGGATTAAAGGCAAATTCCGATACATCTTTGAAAAATTAAGAAAATGACAGTACAGAATTTGGGCTCGCGGTTTTAAACTAAACAATTATTTGAGTCCGAATGCACTCATTAACAAACTTTCACGCTTTTTATTAAAGGTTTATTAAAGATGCTTTTTTTAAGCATATCAATAACTCAATTTTATATATTTGCGTTGAAAATGATATGGAAGATATGATAAATAATCAATTTATTCTTGAAAAATTTGGTTTTTTAGGAGAAGATTTTTTGAATGAATTGCATGAGAATGCAGTTATTACCGATATAAAATCAAAAACAGAAATCATCAGGGAAGGGCAGAAAAATAAATATGTTCCTTTTCTTATTAAAGGATCTATAAAAGTTTTTACCCTTAATGACGGCAGAGAGCTGATCTATTATTATATAAAGCCCAACGATAGCTGTCTCATGACCTTTTCATCTATTTTCACAGATTACACCAGCAGAATATATGCTATTGCCGAAGAAGAATCTGAGGTTATACTGATTCCTGTTTCTGTTATACACGGATGGCTGATCCGCTTTCCGGAAATTAACAGGATATTTTATCATGAATATGACAAGCGTTTCTCAGATGTCATGAATATGGTCAATGATGCCGTATTCCACAGACTCGATAAAAGAGTTCTGAACTATATCCGCCAGCAGATTTCGGCCACCGGAAACAATCCTTTAAAAATTACACACCGTGAAATAGCCAGTAATTTAGGGACTTCCAGAGAAGTGGTGAGCAGGGTTTTAAAAAAGATTGAAAATGAAGGGGAAATTCTTCAGACCAAAGAAGGAATTAAAATTCCTGTAAACGAAAAATTTAAATCTGTCTGATATATTAAGTTTAATTATTTTATCTTTATTATTGATAAAAACAATTCGTATGGTGACTTTTATCACACACTTTTGAATCCATAACTCAATAAGTTTGTCATATCAAAATTAATTCAAATTGTATATGACAAAAACCTTCTTATTTTTGTCGATGTTCTCATCAGTTCTTGCTTATTCACAGGAAGATTTGCTGAAAGATATTGACACTATCAAAACAACCGAAACCTCGCAGCCGCCGGCCTTCAAGGCACTGCAGATTGTCACGGGACAGTCTACAAAGCTTTCCGCAAAAAACGAATGGTACATCGTCGTTGCCCACCGTTTTGGGGACATAAGCACAGGCTTTAAAAATTTCTTTGGATTGGATGACGCTTCTACCAAGTTAGGGGCAATTTACGGAATCACAGATAATATCTCAGTGAGCCTTTCCAGAGAAACAAATATGAAAACATTCGAAGGTGCTGTAAAATATAAGCTTGTAAAGCAGAATGAAAAAAGTCCGGTAGACATCGTGGGTTACCATGCAATGGCTTTAAATACAGATCTGCATAAGGACAACTATCCTTATCTGAAATTCGGTGACAGGCTTGCTTATCTTACACAGGCTTTGATTTCAAGAAGGTTTAATGATAATTTCTCATTACAGCTGACTCCTTCATATATTCATAAAAACCTTTATAATCCGGCAATTGAAGACAAGAATCAGTTTCTGACCGGATTAGGAGGACGTTATAAAATTTCCAAAAGAATTTCTCTTAATGCAGAATATTTTGTGAATTTCGACAATCACAGTTTCTATAAAAATCCTTTATCTTTAGGGATGGATATAGAGACCGGGGGACATGTGTTCCAGCTTGTATTCTCTAATTCCCAGATCAATTCAGACATCGGCTACCTTTCCAATGCGGTAGGGAAGTGGGGAAAAGGACAGATATTCTTTGGGTTTAACCTTTACAGAGTTTTTTAAGATGAAAAAGATACTATACCTATTATCATCAGCTGCCGTGTTTATTGCTTGTGACAGCAGAACTTATGAGGAGATTTCAGATAACACCCCCATTACGGTGCCTGTTAAATATAATTCCGACGTGAAAACAATTGTTGACAATAACTGCATCGGATGCCACTCCGCAGGAAGTTTTAAACCTTTTACGACTTATACAGATGTGAAAAACAATATTGACGGTATTCTCGACAGGATACAGAGACCCAACGGAGATCCGGGAAAGATGCCGCAGGGCGGATCCTTATCCCAGACACAGATTAATACCTTTATAAAATGGAAAGCCGACGGGCTTACAGAAAATTAAAATATTTGATATGAAAAGATTAATAATACTAAGTAGTGTACTGTTTTTTACCGGCTTTGCTTCAGCGCAGAAATACAGTTCCAAAACAGGAAGCGTAACCTTTGAGGCATCCGTGCCCCTGTTCGAAGATGTGTATGCCAAAGATAATAACAATGTTGTTATCCTGAACACAGATACCGGGGAAATGGCTTCAGTTTCGGTAGTGAAAAACTTTCACTTTAAAACCAAACTCATGGAAGAGCATTTCAATGAAAGCTATGCAGAAACAGGAAAATACCCTAAGGCTACTTTCAAAGGAAAAATCGTTAATTTTGACAAAACGAAACTTAGCGCTTCACCCCAGAAGTATACCGTTCAGGGAACCCTTAATTTTCATGGTGTAGATAAAGCCGTTTCTTCCGCAGCTTCCATTTATTCCAAAGACGGGAAGATCTACATGCAGGGAAGCTTTATGGCCAGACCGGCAGACCACAATGTAACCATACCCAAAATGGTAACCAAGAAGGTTGCAGAAAATGTGAAGGTGGAATATAATTACGTAATGACGAAATAATGAAAAATATCATCTTCATCATAAGTTTGTTTCTGACTTTTTCTGCGATGTCTGCCCAGGAAAAAGCAAAATCAATATTTGATATTGCCAGAAGCGGGACGGTAGCTGAGGTGAAAGATCTTATGAAGCAGGATCCGGATATTATCAACAAGACCAATGAAAGTGGGTTTTCCCCTCTTATCCTCGCATGTTACAGAGGAAATATGGAAGTGGCTGATTTTTTGATGGATAAAGTAAAAGATATCAATTATAATTCTTCAATGGGCACTGCACTCATGGCAGTTGTGTATAAAGGTGATTTAGCATTGACTCAAAAATTATTAGATAATAAATCGGATATCAATACAGCAGACTCACAAGGAACGACACCGCTTATTTTTGCCTCGAAATTGGGAAATATAGAAATGGTGAAGCTTCTTGTAAAAAATAAAGCAGATAAAAATATAAAAGACAAACAAGGAAATACAGCTTTTGACTATGCTGTTTTATCAAAAATTACTAAACTTATTAATGAACTTAAAAATTAAAATATGAAAAAGACTGTACTCTTTTCTTTATTATTAACTGGTTTTTTGGGCTTTTCGCAGCAAAAAACTACAGGAGATGTACCTTTATCCCCCAATAATGGGATAACTGCCAATTTTACTCTTGATAATACAACATCTAAAGTAACTTTGATCTTAAAAGGTCCGTCCGACAGATGGTTTGGCTTAGGAATCGGTGTTGAGGCGGGATTTGGCATGTCATCCGGAGATGCGGTAGTGTATTCTGCTGTAACAACTCCAAAACTTACGGATAGGAATTTTACGGGATTCATGCAGCCTCCATTAGATAGTTCACAGGACTGGACAATAGTGAGCGATGTTGTTTCGGGCTCTGTAAGAACGCTGACATTAACAAGAGCTCTGACCAACTCAGATCCTAATGACTATCAAATGCCTTATGCCACTACAAATTCTATAAGTTTTGCAGGGCCAAGACCGGCTAATGCAACTACAACAGTTGCCCCTCACGGTGGAACTGCGAATGTAGGGTATGCGACTGCATCTTTTACAACCGTATTAGGAGTGAACGATACTGCTGTAGCAAATAAAAAAATTGTTCTTTATCCAAATCCAGCTAAAGAAACCGTAAACATTAAAAATGCAGATAGAATAAAATCTGTTGATATTTACGAAACAGGTGGAAGAAAAGTACGATCTGTAGTACCTGATGGTGAAACTATCAGTGTAAGAGATCTGAAATCCGGAATTTATTATTTTGAGATCACTCTAAAAGACGGAAGCCTGTCTTATGAAAAGCTGATCAAAGAATAATCATAAGTAGAAAAATACTCTTAAATGCCTCTGGATAACAGGGGCATTTTTATTTACCCGTATTTTGAATGCTGAAGGATTTTAAAAATTTAAATGCTTGAAACTAATTTTATTTTATCGCAAGGGCAAAAAAATTATTTCCTATGTATTGCTTTTATAAGAAAATGGCTTTGTTTAGTTTAAAAATCAACCGATTAATTTATAAAGCTTTGTTATCATTGTGTTTATTTTAATCCTTATCCCGAATTCAGTTTGTTTTAATACACTTTTAATCTTATAAACTTTTCTGGAAGCAATACAGACCGTAACTTTGTCGAAAATTTTAATGATGAAGCGAGGAATACAAATTCTGCTGTTACTTTTTTCTTTGGCCATCTGCGCGCAACAGGCCAATATGGATACGGCCCAGGTAGTCGTTTCCGGCCGTACTAACAGTGTTGAAGCCCGGACTAAGCCTTATGTGATCATGATCTCTGCGGATGGTTTCAGGTATGATTATGCCAAAAAGTACAATGCGGAAAATCTTCTGAAGCTGGCAGCTGGCGGTGTCCAGGCCGAAGCAATGATTCCAAGCTATCCAAGCATTACTTTCCCTAACCAAAAAACTGGAGCCTGATTACCGGGCTTTATCCTTCCCACCACGGACTGATTGATAATGCTTTCTATGATTACAAAAGAAAAGAGCCTTATGATAAGCGCAATAAGAAGAATGCTGAAGATGGCAGCTGGTATGGCGGAACTCCGCTTTGGGCGTTGGCTGAAAAACAGGGAATGGTTTCGGCTTCTCTGATGTGGGTTGGATCTGCCAGCAATGCGGGAGGAATGAGACCTTCCTATTATTACCATTATCATGAAAAATTTAAGCCTTCCGAAAAAGTAGAAAAGGTAGTTAACTGGCTGAAACTGCCTGAAGAAAAAAGACCGCATTTTATATCTCTGTATTTCCCGGAAGTAGACGGAAGCGGCCATCATTACGGGCCGGATAGTCCTGAAACGGAAAATGCCGTTCACCAGATTGACAGCGCCATTGGAGAACTTGTTCAGAAAGTCAATACTCTTGGACTGAAAAATGTCAACTTTATTTTTGTTTCCGATCACGGAATGATAAAAATGGCTGACGGAGCTCCATTGGAAATTCCGGCTATGCTTTTCGATAAAAACAGATTTGATTTTTACAATTCTGAAACCCTGCTCAGAGTATATGTCAAAAATCCCGTTGAGGTTAAAAGTGTTTATAAAGAGCTGAAAACCAATAAAACAGATGACTACGAAGTATATCTGGATAAAAGACTGCCTGAATATCTGCATTTCGCAACCAAAGACGATCAATATGACAGAATCGGGCAGATCCTTCTGATCCCGAAAGCTCCGAAAATATTCCTGGAAAAAGGCAAGAAAACATACGTAGGGAAACACGGTTATAATCCGAAAGTTGTTCCTGAAATGAAAGCCACATTCTATGCATGGGGCCCTGAATTCAAAAATAATCTGACGATACATGAATTTACGAATGTCAATGTCTATCCTTTGGTTACTGAAATCTTAGGCCTGAAAACTGATCAGCCTGTCGATGGAAAATTGAAAGTTTTGAAAGAAATAGTAAAAGACAGAAAATAAGAAAAACTTTAAAAACTAAATGAATATGAGATACGTAATTATATTCTTTTTTATTTTCTGTAAATCATTTTCGCAATTTTCATCCTGCAAGGAGTTTGAGCTTACCGAATTGAGAGTAAAAAGACCTCAGGTAGAATTTCCCGACCATCAGGTTGAATCTGGATTTCTTAAAAAACTTCCAATTAAGACAATGAAGGGGAAACAGTATTCAGGAATATGACAGAAATGGAAATCTCATCAGTACCAAAAATATTGCTAAAGATTATTATCAATCAACAAATGTTTGTCAGTACAAGAATGGAATACTTACCGAAAGCCGCTCTATTTCAATGGCTGACAAAACTCGTATTGAATCTTATAATGAAGAATCGATGCGAAGAGGAAATGAAGAGATGAAACAAAATGGCACTGGAACTGCGGCAATAATGGATCCCCAAAGTACGGAAAGTGTTTATACAGCTGTATTGAATAATAAAAATCAGGTTGTATCTTACAAGAAAGAAAAAATTGAAATAAATGGAAGCAATAGAAAAATTACAGGTTCTGATACGGGGGAGTTTATATATAAGGATGGTAATATTTCTGAAGCTAAATACGGAGGCATAACCGAGCAGTACTTTTATAAAAACGGACTGCTGTCGGAAGTGAAAAGAACTGAAAAAAAACAGTGGCTTTTTGAGAGACGTAATACCAACCAATATATTTATGATAGCAGAAAGAATCTGATTGCAATATCTTATTCTACTGAAGACTACCAGGGCGGGAAATATCAATCCGGCAATAAAGGACAGAAAGATTCTGCTACTTATGACAATAAAAACAGATTGATAAGAATAGGTTCTAAGAAGAATTTCATCACTTATAAATATGATGCAGGCAATAACATTACTGAGATATCAGAATATTCAAACAACAAGCTTCAATCCCAAAAAGGATATGGATATGATAAAAACCTGATGGTAAAATCTTCAGAAAGCAAAATTCCGATTACAGAAAATTCTGACATTTATTTTAAAGATTATATGTATAAAAACGGATTACTGGCTGAAGTGAAAAATTATACCAGTAAGTATCCTTATGGACATAAAACAGTTTATCAGTATAATGATAAAAAACAATTGGTTAATATTACGGATTATCGTCCCAAATTTAAAGATGGAAAGCTACTGGAGAATGAATTTGAGAAAGGATCTGAGACTAATTTTATTTATGAAGGAAAATCAGTAATAGTTAAGGGTAACAGGACTGTTTCACAGACAGGTAAATTTGAATTGTATTAATTGAAAATAAATAATGACAGTTTCGGCGAGCCTTTGGCTCGCCGAAACTGTTTGATAGAAAATTTAATAGAAAGGTGTTAATAAAACAACCTGAAAACTAAGATTGAAATTTATTAGAAAACTCACGGGCAAAATCCTCAAGTTTTACTGAGCCGGTAACCGGAGATCCCTGTTCAGTAAAATCCTTCTGAATAACACCTGTCCTCATTCCTCTTCCCATTTCAGCATACAGTTCAGCCATTTCCATTGGAAGACCTGCCTGAACCATCCCGTCGAAAGACTGCTCATCTGTAAATTCAACCCAGGGTAATTCCTGATTTCCAACAGCAGCTCCCAAAACTTTTGCAAAATCTGCAGGTGGGCGTGAATCACTTACCACATAACGGATATTTTTACCGGTTGTATTTTTTACCAGCTCTTCAGCTGCAGCCTTGGCAATATCAGTGGGGTGTACCAATGGAATATGTATATTTTCAGGATAATTCCCGCCGATAATTCCTGCATTTTTAACCATTGGAATATCATTGAAGAAATTAATGTAGAAATAACCTGCCCTTAAAAAAGTAACGGAAGTATTTTCCAGCTCATTATATAATTTTTCAATACGATGAAGTCCTTTAATCGGACCGTTTTCAACCGGAGAATCAGCTCCCACGCTGCTTAGCATGACAACCCTTTTTACTCCTGTTTTTGTAATGGCTTCAGCATAATTTTTTCCTGCATTCACCGTGTTTTCTACAATATTGTTCTCCCCCATGATCGGTGGAGTCATTGCAAATACTGCATCAGCACCTTCAAATGTTTTAACCAGGAAATCCGGATCAGTAATAGAGCCGATGGCGGCTTTGGCTCCTAAAGATTCGATTTCACTTTTTTTGGCTTCACTGCTGCTGATCACAGTAATATCATGGCCTTCCGCAATTAACTGCTTGGCTAATGGTTTCGCTGTATTCCCTAAAGAACCTGTTATGATAATTTTCATATTAAATGTTGTTTATTTTCTTTTACAAAGTTATATTTGTACTTACTTTTATACAAGTACTTACCCTAAAGTATGTATCATGACAGCGATTAAAGAAAGTTCTACCATCCAGAGGAACAGAAAAAATATATTGGAGCAGTGCCCTGTAATGTATGTAATGGAAAGAATAGGCGGTTTTTGGAAACCTATTATTCTCTTTCACCTTTCAACAGGAGAGAAAAGGTACAGTGAATTAAAAAGAGCGATTCCTGAAGTAACCGAAAAAATGCTGATCCAGCATCTTAAACAATTAGAAGCAGATGGATTAGTTATAAGAACAGCAAAACCTGTGGTTCCTCCGCATGTTACCTATGAACTGAGCAAAGCAGGCCTCAAACTGGCTCCGGTAATTGATGCCATGGCAGACTGGGCTTTTCAGGATATGAAAAAAGCGTATTAATTTAAATGAAAAAGACTGCCCCAAAAGACAGTCTTTACGTTATAAGGAGAATTACAAAGATTGCATATCAATAACAAAACGGTATTTCACATCACTTTTGATCATTCTTTCATATGCATGGTTGATATCCTGCATTTTGATCAGCTCAATGTCCGACACAATATTATGTTTTCCGCAGAAATCCAGTAATTCCTGAGTTTCAGCAATTCCACCGATTAATGAACCTGCAACAGAACGGCGTTGGAAGATCATCGGTCTTGTACTCACTTCAGTGTTCTGGAATTCACCTACAAAGCCTACAAGAACCAAAGTTCCGTTCAGGGTAAGCGTCTGCATATAAGGATTGATATCATGCTCATAAGGAACCGTATCAATAATCAGGTCGAATTTTCCTTTTACCGTATCCATCTGTGAATCATCAGTGGAAATTACAACGTGATCAGCTCCCAGTTGCTTGGCATCATCCGTTTTCCCCGGAGTTCTTGAAAATAAAGTCACTTCTGCACCTAATCCTTTTGCCAGTTTAATCGCCATATGTCCCAGCCCGCCTAATCCAACAACTGCTACCTTAGAGCCAGGTCCGGCATTCCAGTGTCTCAATGGAGACCATGTGGTAATACCTGCGCATAGAAGAGGTGCTACTGCAGCCAGGTCCAGGTTTTCAGGTACACTTAAAACAAAATGTTCGTCCACTACTACTTTCTGAGAATATCCGCCAAAAGTATGGCCTCCCGAATGCTTGTCTTTTCCGTTATAAGTTCCTGTAAATCCATTTAAGCAGTATTGTTCGAGATCTTCTTTACAGCTGTTGCAGTGTCCGCATGAATCTACCATACATCCTACAGCAGCAAGGTCGCCTACTTTAAATTTAGAAACTTCACTTCCCACATTGGTTATCCTTCCTACAATTTCATGTCCGGGAACTACAGGGTACAAAGATCCGCCCCAGTCGTTTCTTGCCGTGTGGAGGTCAGAGTGGCAGACTCCGCAGTATAAAATTTCAATTTCTACATCTTTAGGTGTCGTTTCTCTTCTTTCAATAGTCATTTCTTTCAGGTCTGCCATAGTAGACTCAGCCCCGTAGGCTTTTACCGTGATTGTGCTCATTGGTTTATTTAATTTAATTAAGTTATAAATTGTTGTATTCCTCATCGCTTACAGGTTCCAACCATTCCACAATGCCGTTTTGAGTATTGGGATTGATGGCGATATGCGTGAATTCACTGTCTGCACTTGCGCCATGCCAGTGGATAACACCCGGAAAAATATTCACCACATCTCCAGGATGTAAAACCTGTGCAGGCTTGCCTTTTTCCTGGTAAAAACCTGTTCCTGAAGTTACAATTAAAATCTGGCCTCCGCTGTGAGTGTGCCAGTTATTTCTGCATCCGGGTTCAAAAATAACATTCCCGATCTGGCAGTTCAGATCATCGTTGGATTTTAAAATCTTAATCCAGGCTGTTCCTCCGGAAAAATAAGCTTCCGGAGCTTTTTCTCCTTTGGGAAAAATATTTGTATTGAATGTTTCCATAACAGTACAAAAGTCGATACTTTTATATAAACACAGCTTATACAGATTACCGGAATACTTACCAATTTTACAGACACCCTGAAAAGGTCCGCAGGAAAGTGGTAATTTTGAATAAGCTTAAATAAAGACAGTCAATGGAAGACCAGGAAGTTGAAAAAGTAAACAGTGTTTCGGATTACAATAAAATGGTGAATAATGAAACCCTGCATCCGCTGGTAAGTGTGGTGGATTTTGCAAAATCCGATCCCATATGCCAGTACAGAAGAACCTATACTTTTTATACCGTTTTTCTGAAAGATGTGATCTGTGGTGATATGCATTACGGCAAGCACAGCTATGATTATCAGGAAGGTACGCTGGTCTTTATCGCTCCCGGACAGGTAAGCGGAGTAACGAATGGCGGAAATCCTATACAGCCCGGCGGATATGCGCTGCTGTTTCATCCCGATCTGATCAAAGGAACCAATCTTGGTAAAAATATTAATGACTACAGCTTCTTTTCCTATGATGTGCACGAAGCATTACACCTTTCAGAAAAAGAAAGAGAAATTGTTCTGGAATGCTTTAAAAATATAAAGCTTGAGCTCGAACAGTCCATCGACAAACACAGCAAATCATTAATTGTAAACAATATTGAATTGTTCTTAAATTACTGTATGCGTTTCTACGACCGTCAGTTTATTACAAGAGATCATGTTAACCAGGGCGTTATCGGAAAATTTGAAAATCTGGTGGATGATTATTTAAAATCTGATCATCCAAAAAATATAGGTTTTCCGATGGTCAATTACTTTGCAGAAAAGCTGAACCTATCCGCCAATTACTTCGGCGATCTGATCAAAAAAGAATTAGGAGTTTCCGCTCAGGAATTTATTCACAATAAGCTGATCGATGTTGCCAAAGAACAGATCCTGAACCCCTCAAAATCAATCAGTGAGATTTCCTACGATCTCGGATTTAAATATCCACAGCACTTTACAAGATTATTCAAAGCCAAAGTCGGTGTTTCCCCGAGTGAATACAAAATATTAAACTGATCATTTTAAAAACAAGTAACACTCATAGTTCACCAATATCACAATTTTCCACTTCGGATTATTTGTGGAAATTGGTGACATTCGTGTTTAAGTTACCATTAAAACCAAAGCAAAAATTTTCTCATTTCAAAAAACTGAATTAAATTTAATAGATAAAATTTTTCAAAGTTTTTAAAATGACCGTTGAGCAGACCACAACCCACATTTTTCAGACTTCTTTCGGGAAAGTAATTGCCTTAAAAAGTAAAGGAGTAATCAGAGCCAAAAGCATCCGGTATGCCCGTTCTGAAAGATTTCAAAAACCTGTTGCAGAGCAGCCGTCTCCTTCAGAAATTATTTTACCCGATAAAACCCCGGTTTGTCCGCAGACCATAAGCCCTCTCGTAGAAAAAATGATTGGGCCTGCTCCTATGGAGAACTTTGATCCGGATGAGTCCCCACAATATCTTTCCGTCTTCCGTCCTGACAGTTTTACTGGAAAAAATGAGAAGCTTCCTGTTGTGGTCTGGATTCATGGCGGTTCCCATGAAATCGGGTGTGGTGATCTTCCCACTTCCGATCCTGGTGACTGGGTGAAGGAGCAGCAGATCATTATTGTTGCCGTTTCTTACCGGCTTGGGCTCTTCGGTTTTCTGGGCGGTGATGAAAGACCGCCCAATTTAGGATTGTTCGATATCATAGAAGCATTGAAATGGATTAAAACCTACATCTCAGAATTTGGTGGTGATCCTGGCAATATTACTCTTTTAGGCCAGTCTTCTGGTGGTGATGCCATTGTCCACCTCATGATTTCGGAAGGGGTAGATGGCTTATTTCAAAGAGTAATTATCCAGAGCGCTCCGTTGGGATTACGCCATAAAAGACAGAAAATGACTGCTGAATTTTTGAAAAAGACAGAGGGGCTGAAAAATGAAAAAGATATTTTGAAAATGGTGAATGAATACAGAAAATATGTGCCGTCCGTCATTAGATACGGCTTGAAAGCTGCTATGCCTTTCGGTATCCAATATGGATTTCCGCCTTTATGCAAAGAAGAGGAATCGGTAGAAAAATGGAAAGAAAATGCCGGAAAATATGATGTGCTGATTGGTCTGAATAATGACGAAACCGCATTTTATCTTAAAACTTCCGACGCTTTGAATAAATATTTCGGTAAAGGTTTAGGATTGAGAATTATGGATAAAGCAGTCGAAAAAACTACCGGACTTATCTATGGAACTCCGGCGGAAATATTTGCTGAAAATTATGCAAAAGCAGGCGGAAATGTTTATTTATTCAGAATTCATGCTCGGTCGGAGAACGCCCGTATCGGAGCACCGCATTGTATTGATCTTCCTTTGATTTTCGGAAATGAATCGGCCTGGAAATCCTCTGAAATGCTAAAAGATATCCCGTGGAAATATATTGATGAAAATGGCAAAAAAATCAGAGCACTCTGGACAGAATTTGTAAGGAACGGAACTATTTCCGATGATTCGGACAGGCCGGAAATTTTAAAAATCCGGAAAATTAAGTTTTAAATAAATCCTGTAACAAAAGTTTTTATCGCAAAGGAAAATGCAACATTTCATTCAGTAAAGAAATACAAAATATTTCCTGTGAATTGCTTCATAAGTGAAACGACTCAGTTTAAAAATCGACCGAATACTTTATAAAATCCTTGTTTATTCTTGCGTTTATTTTTAATCATTATCCCGTAATCAGGTTAATAATAATTGTAATATGTGTATATTAGATTAACCAAATCAAAAAATCTATTAATTATGAAAACACAACTTATTGCTCACATCCGGAAAATAGAAAGAAAAGAACTGAAAAATCTGAAAGGTGGCGACATTCACCGCGACAGGGTATGCTGTACATCCAATGAAGAGGGATATTGCTGCGAATGGGCCATTAACATACAGAATTGCCGTTACATTTACTGCTAATACAGGCTATTTGTACCATTAAAAGCGAAACAATATAAGACATACATGACCAAAGGAATAAACCGTCCGGCCATGTATGTTTTTTTTATATCAGGATTATTCAGGAATCCACACACTTACATTGCCTGCGGGAACCGGGAAATTTCCCCATCCGTTCTCATCAATAATTACCGTTTCCTCAGATCTTTTGAGCAAATCTTTAAAACTTTTGCCCGCATACTTCTTTCCCATTTCCATAGGTTTGCTGTAGGCCTCTTTATTACTGAGAACCACAGCACATCCTGAATGTTCATCATCCCCTTCACGCGTCCAGCCCAGGCAGTTGGCATCTTCAAAATAGTCCTTCTGCATGCCGTAAGCATGATCTTTTCTTGCCTTAAGAAGCTCTTCAATACCTTCCACTTTCTGCAGGAAAATTTCCTGGTCGTTGCCCTCTTTATCTTTATCGGTGTAATGGGCACCATACAGGTCAGGATAAAAAATACATGGATAGCCGTTCTCACGAAGCAGGATCAGCGCATAGGCCATCGGTTTAAACCATTCCTGAACCGGAGCCTCAAGATCCTGAAGAGGCTGCGTATCATGATTGTCCACAAGGCTTACGGAATGGAGCGGATCGGCTTGTGTAAGAGTTTCGTCAAAAATCCTTCGGAGATCATAAGAACCGCCTTCATTGGATGCTGTGTGAAAATTATTCTGCAGTGAACTGTCAAAAAGGCTCATGCATCCTTCCGTTACCTGGATGTATTTCTGAAGAAGATTCAGTTGCCCGGGAGCCCAGTATTCACCGACTGCAAAAATATTTTTTCCGGAATTGGAGCGAAGCATGGTCAGCCATTCCTTATAAAAATCAAATGAAATATGTTTTAAGGCATCCAGCCGTACTCCATCAAAATCAGTCAGGTTAAAATACCATTCTGCCCAGGTGTTAAGCTCCTCACGCACAAAAGGATTCCGGTGCTCGATATCGTTGTACATCAGGTAGTCGTAATTTCCTTTCTCATCGTCAATCATTTCTTCCCAGTCGTTTCCATACTCAGACTGGATCTTAAAGATGTGCGAATCCATACCTTCTGCATAATCTACACCACTGAAACAGGTGAAGTTCCATTCAAAATCAGAATATTTTTTTCCTCTTCCGGGAAACGTAAATTTAGTATAAGATTCTATTTCAATGACATCGGAAATAATCTTTTCCCTGTTGTTTTCGTCTACTTTTACCGCTTTAAATTTTTCCAGTTCATCGCCGCCGGCCTTATGCCCAAGAACAATATCTACTATTACCCCTATATTTTGTTTTTTTAAAGCTTTAATGGCTTTCAGATAATCATTAAGGGTTCCGTATTTGGTAGGAAGGCTTCCTTTCTGGTCAAACTCTCCCAGGTCATACAGGTCATAAGCATCGTAACCTACTGAATAACCGCCGTTTGTTCCCTTATAAGCGGGAGGGAACCATACCGAAGTAATTCCTAAATCTTCCAGATATGCAGCCTGTTTTTCTGCTTCTTTCCATAATTTTCCATCTCCTTCAGAATACCAGTGGAAAAATTGAATCATTGTTTGGTTCATAAAATGTAGTTTGGTTTCTACAAGATAGTGAATTTTTTTTACCTTTTAATTCTCAAATTCCTCAAACGGGATTTTTAGTTGAATGGAAACCTGCTTTTTCTCTTCCGTGTTGAGGTGGGAAAGGGAGAGGCCTAATAATCTTACAGGTTTATCAAAAGGTCTTAGCTCCCACAGCTTTTTCCCGGTATTCAGATATTGCTCCGGGGAAGTGAAATAGTCATCCTTCGTAAAGCTTCTGGTAAAAAGAGAAAAATCCTTATACTTAATTTTTAAAGTTAATGCTCTTCCTAGAATATGATTCTTTTGCAGGCGCTGGTGAAGTTCCTGGCTCAGATGTTCCAGCTTTTCATTGATCGCCTGGTCATCAAAAAGGTCTTCAAAAAAAGTTCTCTCCACAGCCACACTTTTCTGGATCCGGTGCGGCTTTACTTCAGAATTGTGAATGCCGCGGACTACATTGTAATAGTAACCTCCGGATTTTCCAAAAAGTCTCACCAGCTCTTCCAGTGTTTTTTTCTTTAAATCTTTTCCTTTATAAATCCCTAAACTAAACATTTTGTTAGCCGTAACTTTTCCTACGCCGTAAAATTTTTCAACCGGGAGCTCTTCAAGAAAGCCCTCAATTCTATCCGGATGAATGGTTTTCTGGCCGTTCGGTTTATTAATGTCAGAAGCTACTTTCGCAAGGAATTTATTGACAGAGATCCCTGCAGAAGCGGTCAGCCCGGTCTGTTCAAATATTTTCTGACGGATTTCTCTGGCAATCTGGTTGGCAGAGTCTATATCTTTTTTATTTTCGGTGACGTCAAGGTATGCTTCGTCCAGGGACAAAGGCTCTACCAGGTCGGTATATTCATGGAAAATTTCCCGGATCTGACGTGATATTTCTTTATACCTTGCAAAGCGTGGAGGCACAAAAATAATATGCGGGCATTTCTCCTTAGCTGTTTTGCTGGGCATTGCAGAACGAACGCCGTATTTCCTGGCTTCATAGCTCGCTGCCGCAACCACTCCACGGTGCTCTCCTCCTACAGCAATAGGTTTCCCCTTGAGCGAGGGATTGTCATGCTGTTCCACAGAAGCATAAAATGCATCCATATCAACATGAATAATCTTACGGATGGGAAAAGAAGAATCCATACCGCAAAGATATGGATTCATTTATTTTGAATTAAATTATAATTAATTTGAGTCCGACAGAAAATTAAGATTATGAGGTTGGAAGCTGGAAGCTGGCGATTCGAGTCACTGTTGGTCAGTAATTTCAGGTGATGATAGACTTGAGTATACCACTGTAAGTTTTCTGAGTAAAAATAAAAACTACCGCTTAACTCCCATCACCACCCATTTTACCTAACTTTTTCACTAGCTGTCAATGTGTCCATTAGTTTGTTAATTTTAGTGCTATTGTGTAATTTAGCTCAATTAAGCAATAATCAGTATGACTATAATGAGTAAGTTTCTTTTCAGTGTTTTCCTCTTTTTTTTATTTTTCTCAGTTCATGCACAGAAACCCAAAGTTGTGGTTTTAGGTGTAGGTCATTCTACACAATTAATCAATTTTGATCAACAGCCTGCGGTAATACGCGCCTTTATTAATAAAGTTGATCCGGCTGCAATATGCATCGAACGATCTCCTGAAGAATTTTCAAAAAATGATTTTTACGAATTTACATACGAACAGCAATATGTGGTCGTTCCCTATGCAAAATCTATAAAGAAATCATTGCATCCAATTGATTGGTTACCAGAGGAAATGGATATGGACCTTGCGTTTGGTATAAAGAATCTTGAGGTTCCCAGATTCACCAGAGGTAATCAGGGTTTTTTAGGATTTACAGTTTTTACCGAAAAAAATGACTTTGAAGATGGAATTTATTTTGCAGATTCCAAAGTATACAGTGAGCAGATCGAAAAGTGGTATACGAAGCATCCGTCTAAAACAAGCTCTGATTTTCCACGAAGGCTGTTTTTATACCGTACTTTCCTGCAGGCCAAACGGATTGAAAAAGTGTTGGAAAATTACTCTGATAAAGATACGATCTTGGTAGTCATCGGTTCATTTCATAAAAATGATATTGAGAAACACCTCATGGAAAGTGGATATTCCATTGTACAGCCTTCTTCATTCGGTGAAATAAATAGGCAGGATATCAATGAAAATTTCAGGCCGGAAGATGCTTATGCTATATTATCTTTTAATTTACTTGGCATGCAGTCAAATCTTAATAAACTGAATCCTAAAATTATTGATCATGCATTCGGGCATTTACAAAAGGACACATCAGCAGAAAAGGAGTTTTTTAGGATAAAATATGATCTGTATTTAAGTAAAATAACATCGAAACAGGCTATAGCATATTACCAAAAATTACTTACAAATACGGATGATGCTACAGCATTCACCTGGAATGGGGTTAAGGATAAGTCCCGTATAGATTCTTATTTTGATCTTTTTGGGAATCTTTCCTTTAAAAAAAGAATAAGATTAGAGATCGCCAGAGAATTTCGGAAAATGGCAAATGAAAAAATGTACCGGAAAGAAATAGAACTCTTATCTGAAGGAATGAATGACTACAAAAAGCAGATGCTGATGGTTTATGTGCAAAAATACCTAATGTAGATTTTATTTTGCACCCTGCACAATTTCAATGGGTGTCAGCTTGTACTGCTCCGTTTTTTCAGATTTAATTTCGATATGCTCTGTAATAGCTTCCTCTTCCATCTTCCTGACACCATTAAAAAGAGAAAAGCCTTATTCCGAAATTGGATTCATTATGTTTTCATTCTCATCGTAATGAGCAGCGATTCAAATCCTGCTTTTTCATAAGCTTTTACAGCGGATTCGTTTTGGGCATATACATCAAGTCTTACTTCAGAAATGCCTTTGGTTCTTGCCCATCGGATGAGTTCGTCCAGAAGCAGCTTGTTCACTCCCTTTCCTCTGTGTTCAGGTTTTACATACATGAACCCCAGATAGGCATACTGATCAAAATCGGAATAATTGTTTTCCGTTTTTTTGATCCTGGCATAACCTGATGCGATGACTTCATTATTTTCTTCTGTGACCAGTACTAAAGAATCCTCAGACTGTATCAATTGAAGAAGATCATAATAATGAATCTCTCCATCACGCAGAGTGCTGTTAAATGGCCTTTCAGCAGAAACAATCCCCTGCTCAAATTCTAAAAGGACCTCCAGATCCTGTTCTGTAGCTTCTCTTGTCATCATTATTTTAAAAGACGGTTGATGGTTTCCTGGATCTCAGGATCTTCAGGGGAAATGGCATAATATTTTGCGATGGAAGACTTCTGGTCTACAACCATATATCTAGGAATCCAGTTCAGGTCAATATAATTATTAAAATCATTCTTCCAGCCTGTAGCAAACCAGTAATTATCTTTGTCCTTCATATTGAATCTGTCCAGGCTTTTGTCAAAACCTTCTTTTGATCTTTCCAGCGAAAGGAATACGAAATCTATGTTGGGATTATTTTTTTCAAGTTCTTCAGCTTTTGGAAGTGCTTTTAAGCAATCCCTGCACCATCCGGCCCAGAAGTCAATTACTAAAACTTTTCCTTTATGGTGATCAAGAATCTGCTGTATCGTGATGTTTTTTCCTTCCTCATCCTCCAGTTTCTGTGCCAGGGCTTCTTTGGAAAAACTGGTTTTAAGTACCTTCGTTTGCTGCTGTGCATAACTCAGTCCGAAAACACTGATCATAAGAATTAATGCTGACTTTTTCATGTTCTCAATTTCATTTATACAAATCTAAACAATGAAACGCAATTGGAGATTGATTTCTTATGAATTAGGAAAAATTTATGAGATCGAAAATTTCTATAAAGATCTACTGATAGTTGCCGATCAGGCCTTTTACCACAGCAATTACGTTCGGCATGGCTTTATTGGCTGCATTCAGAACTTCTTCGTGGGAAACGGCAAAGGCAATATCCGGTCCGCCAAGATCTGTGATCACAGAAATACAGAAAACATCCATTCCCATATGTCTGGCAACAATTACTTCAGGAACGGTACTCATTCCTACCATATCACCGCCAATAGCTTTGATCATTCCGTATTCTGCCGGCGTTTCAAAAGTCGGCCCCTGCAGAGCTACATAAACTCCCCGGTGAATTTTAATATTGTTTTCGGCAGCAGCTTTTTCAGCCGCTTCGATCATTTTCCTGTTATAAGGCTCGCTCATATCCACAAAACGCGGTCCGAATGATTCAATATTTTTACCACGGAGAGGATGTTCAGGCATCATGTTGATGTGGTCTTTTAAAATAACAATATCCGCAACACTGTACGCAGGGTTTACGCCGCCACAGGCATTGGATAGAATGAGGTTTTTAATGCCTAACAGATGGAAAACCCGTATCGGGAAGGTTACCGTTTCCATAGAATGACCTTCGTAATAATGAAAACGTCCGCTCATCATCAGGACTTTTTTTCCTTCAAGGATTCCGTAGATTAATTTTCCGCCATGCCCGGCAACAGTGGTTTGCGGGAAATTAGGGATTTCAGGATACTCTAAAATATGAATCGCTTCTACTTCATCCTGCAGTTTTCCAAGCCCGGATCCTAAGACAATGGCAAAGTCAGGAACTTCTTTGATGGTATTTTTAATGAAATCGGCGGTCTGTTTAATTTTTTCTAACATAATCTAAGATGATTTGGTTGAATTCTTCCTTTTTATCAATGATGACATTAATAGGCCAGTAGTAAACAATTTCTCTAAGATAATCAAAAGTTTTCAGGCGTACGTAATCCTTCTCTGTGGTCAGGATCAGCTTATATTCACCTAATTTTTTATATTCTTCGGTGATCTTTTTGATATCATCATCCGTAAAATTATGGTGGTCTCTGAACTTTAGATGTTTCACCCTTTGGGAAAATTTAGCCAGATGTTCCAGTAGGGGTTTCGGATTGGCAATTCCGGTGATCAGAAGGATGTCATAATAGTTCAGGTTATTGTCCGGAAGCATTTTATCTCTTCCGTATACATTTTCGTCATAACCGATGGATGAAAAGAATACTTTTTGGTTATAAGAAGGTCTTATCCTTGAAATATAATAGCGTTTGGTTTCTTCGGTAAGCTCATCAGGACATTTGCTGACCATGATGATGTCCGCTCTTTTGGATCCGTGTCTGGATTCTCTTAAGTCGCCCGCCGGAAGAAGATGGTCTTTAAAATAAGGATCATTAAAGTCCGTCATCAGAATATTGAATCCTGCTTTAATGGCTCTGTGCTGCATGGCATCGTCCAGAACAAGTACATCAAGATCCATGTCTTCAATAACCTTTTTGGCTCCGGGAACTCTTTCTTCTGAAACGGCAATAACGAAACGGTTTTTGAAACGCTCAAAAAGCTGCATGGCTTCATCACCTACAACTTTATAGTTGCTTTCATAATTCGTTACTTCGTAGCCTTTTGTCAGTCTGCCATAACCGCGTGAAAGAACGCCTGTCCTGTAATGCTTGGACAGATACTGGGCAAGATACATCACCATAGGCGATTTTCCGCTTCCGCCCACGGAAAGGTTTCCGACATTGATTATCGGGGTATTGAATTTTGTTGTCCTGAAAACTCCAAGATCATACATTGTGTTTCGGATACCCGTTACCAAATGATAACCGAGGGAAAAAGGATAAAGGTACCATCTTTTCATACGTCTGCAAAAATAGGAATTTTCATAAGGATTTTGTATAATATTCTCAAAGACTTTTCAATAAATATTTCATTAAATTAAAGTATTTTTGTTGAGTTATTATATTACATTGAGATACTTTATTGAATTTTCTTACAACGGGAAAAACTATTTCGGTTATCAGATACAGCCGGATGCTGTTACCGTACAGGAAGAACTGGAAAAAGCGCTTTCCACGATATTGAGGGAAGAGATTAAAACAACAGGTGCCGGAAGAACGGATACAGGCGTTCATGCCAAAAAAATATTTGCCCATTTCGATACGGAACAACCTGTGGATGAAATGAATTTACCTTATAAATTGAACAGTTTCTTACCGCCTGATATTTCTGTAAAGAGGATCTTTAAGGTGAGAGATGATTTTCATGCCCGTTTTGATGCTACGTACAGAACCTATGAATATTATATTTCCCTGGCGAAAAATCCTTTTACCCAGGAATCGGCATGGCAGCACTGGAAAAGACCGCTGGATATTCGAAAAATGAATGAAGCCTGTAAGATTCTGTTTGAATATGAGGATTTTACAAGTTTTGCGAAGCTAAAGACGGATAATAAAACCAATATCTGCAAAATGTACAAGGCAGAGTGGGAGCAGGAAGGAACAGAACTTAAGTTTACGGTTTCAGCCAGCCGTTTCCTCAGAAATATGGTCCGCGCTATCGTGGGAACTATGGTTGAGATAGGGAGCGGAAAAATAAAACCGGATGATCTGCGTAAAATTATTGAAGATAAGCACCGCAATGCAGCAGGGACTTCGGCTCCGGGACACGGATTGTTTCTGGTGGATGTAGGGTATGAATTCTAAACCGGGAAAATTATCATTCCAACTTTTATACAATCAGGATAGTCCTGAAGTTTAATACATAAAAAACACGAAATATGTTATCAATTTTTATTCTTATAGGAGCCTACAGGTACTATGCACAGCTGGCGGAAAGATTCGGAAAAACAAAATGGCACTATGGACTTTCAGCGATCGCTGTGTATTTGGGAACTCAGCTGGTCTTCGGCTTTTCGTATGGGATTTATAAGGGAATTACAGATCCGGCTTCTATAGAGGGTGTGGATTACACAGGATTCTCCCTCATTAATATCATCAGCTGGGTCATTTCCATTGCTGCTGTATATGGAGTTTATCACCTTCTTCAGAGGAAATTTGTGAAAGAGCAAGTTACCAAACCTTCTTTGGAAATTGAAAAAATAGGAGATAAGGATTTATAAAAGCGGGTGACAGAAATTAGCCCACTGAGACCCTTGAAGTCACCGGATGTGTCTGGTATTGGCTATTTCAACCAACAGTCTTAAGCCCATTAAATATTTAAATGGGTAAAATCCGGCTTTAAATATTCATATTATAAATAACCTTTATCTGAAATTTTCTATGACGATTTGATGAGCTTCTACAGGCTTTCAAATTTTAAAGTCTTATTTTTGCATTGAATTTTAAATTCTTTCTTCAACTCGTACAATGAAAAAACAAGATACCTGGGGGATTGTTAAGAGGCTGTTCTTTATAGGAATGAAATTCCGGTCCTGGTTCATCCTTACTTTAATCATTTCCGTATTACTGTCCGTAGTTTCTACCTATAGACCTTATCTTACCATGGAGGTGGTGGATAATGACATCACCAAGCTGAGGGATAATGCTTTGATGATGAAGCATATCTACATACTGGTAGGTTTGGTTTTTGCAGAAACTGTTTTAAACTTTTTCTTAGTTTACTTTTCAAATTTTATTTCGCAGAATGTTATCCGCGATATCCGTGAAAGGCTGTATGCAAAACTGATCTATTTCAGAACTTCATTTTTTGACAAAACGCCCATCGGGCAGCTTGTAACCCGTGCTGTAGGCGATGTGGAAACTATTGCTACCGTTTATACAGACGGTTTTCTCATGGTTTTCGGAGATATTCTGAGAATTGTGTTTGTCCTGGTGATGATGTTCAGTACCAATGTTCATTTGAGCTATATTACATTAGCGATCCTGCCTTTAATGGTTCTGATTACCAGATTCTTTCAGAAAAGACTGAAAAAAGCTTTCGGAGATGAAAGAACATGGACGGCCAATCAGAACTCTTTCGTTCAGGAAAGGCTGGCAGGGATGTCAATTATCCAGGTTTTTAACAGACAGGAAGCTGAATTTAAAAAGTTTGATGATATTAATATCACGCTGAAAGGAGCCCTGTTGAGAACCGTATTTATTTTCTCATTATTCTTTCCGGTAGTAGAGCTTATATCTTCTTTATTTATAGGATTTATCCTTTTTTACGGAGGTTATATCACAATCAGTGCCGGGGTTGTTATTGCGTTTATCCAGTATATTTCGATGCTGATCCGTCCGTTAAGACAGATTGCTGACCGTTTCAACAATATCCAGAGAGGTATTGTAGGAGCAGAAAGGGTATTGGGTGTCATGGATGAAGATTACGCCATGCCGAATACGGGAACGGTGAAGAAAGATCACTTCGACGGTAAAATTGAATTCGAAAATGTACGTTTTGCTTACGACGACAAGCAGGAAGTACTGAAAGGAATTGATTTTAAAGTGAATCCGGGAGAAACAGTAGCTATCGTGGGAGCAACCGGTGCAGGGAAATCGACTATTATCAGTCTTATTACAAGGCTTTATGATATTAACTCCGGAAAGATTATAATTGATGATGTAGATTTAAAAGAGTACGAGCTTTATAATTTGAGAAGACATATCGGAGTGGTTCTGCAGGATGTATTTCTTTTCCACGGAAGCATTTTTGAAAACCTTGCCTTTGGGGATGAAAGTATTACTTTAGAAAAAATAAAGGCAGGAGCAAAAGAAATTGAAGTAGACCAGTTTATCGAGCAGCTTCCGGGAGGATATGATTTTGTAGTAAGCGAAAGAGGTTCGTCTATTTCCTTGGGTCAGAGACAGCTGTTATCTTTTCTGAGAGCTTATCTGTCAGACCCTAAAATTCTGATTCTGGACGAAGCCACTTCTTCTATAGACCACGAAAGTGAAAAACTGATCCAGAGAGCAACCGAAAAAATTACCAAAAACAGAACCTCGATTATCATTGCCCACAGACTTTCTACCATTGAAAAGGCAGATAAAATTATTGTTATGGAGCATGGTAAAATCGTAGAAGAAGGAAAGCACCTGGAGCTTCTTGACCGCAACGGATATTACGCAACACTTTACAAAGCCCAGCTGAGAAATGAGGTGGAACTGGAAGAAGAAAAGCAAAAATCATAGATCAGTATGATTTCATAAATACAAAAGAGAGCCTGGAGCTCTCTTTTGTATTTGAAACGTGTTCTTTAAAATTTTAATTTCCTAGTGATCACTTTCCCGTTTTCCAAAACTGCCGTCACGGTGATAATGATATTTTTTTCATTGACAGGGAATCTGAATTCAGAGGATTTTATATTTGCCCTGCTGGTCAAAAGTCTTCCCGAAGCATCATAGATATGAACGGTGGAGATCTTAAGATCACTTTTTACCCATACAAAACTCTCGTCCCTGATGATCTCTGAGGTGCCTGGTTTGCTTACATTTGCAACAGCCAGAGGATTCTGAATGATCACGGAATAATCTTCTACCTGCCCGTATTTTGGAGTATAGCAGGCAGTAACAGCTGTTCCGTTAAATTCACCGATCACTCTCATTCTTAACGGCGTATTGGCTACTGCACCCGAAGGAGGAGTTACTGATGCGGTGGCAACGGAGCTGCTGCTGATCCCGCTCTGATTAAGCACAAGCTCTGTGGCTTCATTAAACTGTCCGTCATTATTATAATCTATATAAGCTTTGATAATGTGCGGATTGCTGGTTCCCGGCGTAACCGTAAGTACCGTTGCGGTATTGGAAGGAATGGTAGTTTTTGAAATGCCGGAACAGTAATTTCCCGTAAAGTTTTCATAGAAATTATTGGAAGCCTGTTTATAATTGGCAGAGTAGTTATTAATGTCAGCAAATTTCACGGAAGTAATTCCGATATTAAAGTTTCCCGGATTCGTTATAGAGGTGGGAGCGCAGGCTGTGGTTAAAACAGCGCTGTTGTTGGCTGTAATTAAAGAGGCTGTCGGAGAATTGATCAGCGTCTGTCTGTATTGCAGAAGCTGTGCCGTCGCCCTGTCAGACTGTCCCTGAGTAAATAAATTCCTGAAGCAGAACGTGTAAGCCATAACATTTCTTTCACCGCCTGCATATATCTGGCTGGTACATGGGTTGATCTGCCCTGTCTGGCAGGTATAAGGAACAGACGAATGGTAAAGGCTTTTCATAGGCTCAGTATCACATACCAGGTCGCCCTGAAGAGTACAGTCTGCATTCGTGGGACAGGCTCCGGTAGATTCATTGTAGCCTTCATGCGTGTGGCGAAGGCCTAGTGCATGCCCGAATTCATGAGCCAAAGTCTGTGCATTCACTGCCGAAGCACTTGTGGACATGAAAGAATAATCATTGCTGCCGCCCGGATAGTAAGCAAATCCGTTCAGGGTTCCTGAATTGGAAGCCAGTTTTTTAACGACATAGATATTATAATACTTGCTGGTATCCCACATTCCCAAAGCAGTAATTTCGGAAGCTGTTACGGCATTCGTGGTATTGTCATTATTGACCCCTCCACTCACGTATTTCGGAAGATGGGAAGCATTGATCCTGTTGATGCCGTTGGTGGGATTACAGCCTGGGTTTATTTTGGCAAAAACCAACCTTACCGGCAGTATGGCGCTGGTTCCGGACATACCGCTGGATGTGCTTCCGGAAAATACCCCGTTCGTATAATTAATCCATGCTGTAATATCAGCATCGGATTTGTTATTGACTGTCCCAATGGCACTTCCGTCACCTACCACATGAACAACAACAGGAATTTCATAGACCTGGTTCTTGTTTAATGTGCTGGCTAACTTTCCGCTTTTGATGAGCCTGGATAATTCCAGGTTGAAAGCATCGTCCTGAGCTTTCTGTTCCGGATGTTTTTCATAATGTTTTCGCATCAATTCATCGGTTCCGCACTCTTGAAATTCAATCTTTTGTGAATAAAAATTGGAACAGGCTAATCCTGAAATGATGATTAGTAATAGTTTTTTCATAAATAGGGTATTTAAGTTGTGTTGTGCTGAAAATAAACAGTAAATCGCTTATTTTTATAGTATATTGATACTTAAATGGTTAAATTTATTTAAAAAAAATACTAAAACCTAATAAATGGGTATGCAAATGAAAAATGTCAGTATCAGACTGTTGAATATCAAGTCCACTTCACTTTGTCGGGCCATTTTTGGAAAACGTTCCTATAATCATGAAGCCTGTGATATTTTTTTCAGTTGTGCGGGTATATTTTAAAACCTGTTCGGGAGTGGTAAAAAAATGAAACGCTTCTCTGTCATGCCAGATGTCTTAGGTTTCATCGGTTTCAAATTCTGTAATGTCAGAGACGATCCACTTTACTTTTTCAGCGTCACTTCCCAGTCTTGCTTTTGTTTTTTACAAAGCTTTTCCGAAATGTGGAGGACGGTAATTCTGTAATCTTCATCCAGTAAATTGTTGATGCATTCCATCCTTTAGATTGCTGATAATAGTCGTAAAATAAGCTTTAATGCCAGCCGGAAGTTAATCTTTCAATTGATCATTAATTTCTTCAAATTTATTAATTAATCCATTAAGTTTTGCCTGTTGTTTCTTGATGGTTTTCGGCCTTAAATAAAACCAGTTGAAGGCTATCCACAAAAAAGTGAGTCCATAGGCAGTAACTGCATATATCATTTTCATTCTTGAAGCATATTCATACATATACAGACTTATTCCGGCGAACAGCATAATGAAGTATAGATTCAGCATGGTGGTCTGCATAAATTTCTGTTTGTTCTTCAGGGAATACAGGCTGTTTAAGTATTCAGCATTCGTCTGGGTGCTGTCAAGTTTATAAAAGTTCATAAACAATTGGTTGTAAGCGAAAAGGAAAATAACCATGGCCAGAATGACCAATACAATCCCAATTTTAGTTGTAGCCAGTTGAGGTTGATAGTGGTACCAGATCAGTCCTATCAATACGCTGGTTACAATCAGCAAAATATTGGTAGTGATTAATTTACGTATATTTTCTTTTTTGAATTTTTTCAACCTTCCCAGCAGTTCTTCTATGCTGGGTTTCTCTACAGTCTGTTGTTTCCAGAGGTTTTTAAAATCTATATTAGTAGCCATTTTCTTTGAATCTTTTTGTTAATTTTTCTTTTATCCTGTGAATCCTTACCCGTATATTAGCTTCAGACAGTCCCACGATACCGGCAATTTCTGCCTGCTTTACTTCTTCCAGTTCCAGAGAAATAATGATACGGTCTGTTTCAGGCAGCTCAGAAATAAACTGATAGAGCATCTGGATCTGCGGTTCAATAGATTCCTGCTTTTTTTCTTCGAGATGAACGGGAAACTCTGCTTTCATAAATCTTTTCTCCTTTTCGATCCGCTTTAAACAGTTATTCGAAGCAATTCTAAAGATCCATGTTCCAATACTTGATTCATTCCTGAATTTTGGAAGCTGTCGCCAAACAATAATGAATGTTTCCTGTGCGAGATCCTGTGCCAGTTCAGAATCGTTTACATATCCCATGCACAAACGGAATATCTTCTGCCAGTACAGTTCATATATATCTTCAAATACCATTATTGGGGTGATAAAAAGTTATTTAACTGTTCAAAGTACCATTCTTTGTCGTCATACATAATAAAATGAAGCCCTTTTGAAGCATATCTCATATCTGCACTTTTTAAATTTTTATATTGACTTTCAATAGCAGACTTGAAATTTACAAAATAAGATTCCAGCAGGATAAGGGAAGGACATTGAATAGTCTGTATTTTTTCCCTAAGGTCTGTATTGGAGAAATCACAGTACATCTTTGCAAATGTTATCCTGTCAGACTTCATACTCCAGCCAACTACCGTTTCCTGCATCGATGGATTGGCTACAAGACGGGGTATAGTAGCCGTTTGCATTTGTTTAAACTGTTCATCACTCATTGCTTTCAATGTATTGATGGTTGAGGTACAGTCATTATTCTCTTTAGATTTAAAATTGGGATCCGACAGCGCAGCCAGACACGGAAGAGCATCTACAACAACTATTTTGGAAACCAGTTCAGGATAATCTGCAGCTAATGCCATGGCCAGACCTCCTCCCATACTATGTCCGATGATAATCGGTTTTTCAATTTTCTGATCCTTTATATAATCAGCAATTCCTTTTTCCCAGTCTTTAAAATTGGCATCTGCCAATGGTTTTACTCCGGCAAATCCTTTCATTGTTAGTACATAACACGAAAATTTTTTATCAAATTGGGTTACGGTTTCATTCCACACCTCTCCGGAAGAAGCAAACCCAGGGATAAAGATGATAGACTGTTTGCCTTTTCCGGTCTTTTTTACTTCAAAAGGATAGGTTTTTGTTTGTCCAAATATATTGCATACCGTTGCAAAAACTAATACCAGGATAAGGAAGATTTTGTAGTTTTTCATTGTATAAAATTTTAATGTGAATCTGTCTTTTAGAGACCAGATTTTTTAAAATGTTACAGAATGTTTTAAATTATTTTATGAAATTATGTTTAAATGTAATAGGGTAGAGGTTTATTATTTTGAAATTGTTGATTATCCACTGTCATTTCAAGAAATGCAATAATCTTATGAAATAGCAATTTTAAATCACAAATCATCATCAATCTTTTTCTTCTTTTTGCTGAAAATTTTAATTTTCCTGTTCTTCAAAACGCGATAAAATAAAAAATCGTTGCCACATCGCGCCATTCCAGCAAATTTTTCATCAATTTCCCTAACCATATTGATGTAAAGCATCATATTTCAGTGGTTTATCCGATTCAAAAGAAAGTTTGTTTTTTTTGATTGTTTTTCCTGAATTAATAGGCTTTTTAACGCTGTTTTCTATGCAATTTTAGTGGCTTTAATTTATTTTCATCATTCTCAAAAAATGTAAAATTCTTATAAAATCATCAAATTGAGTAAAAAAATGACGTTTGACTTGTGATTATATTAAAAAATTCACTATTTTTATTACAAATTTAAAGCATGCCCCTGAAAATTGGAGGGTATAAGGTGTAAAATTATTTTTTTAAAATTAAAACCCAAAATACAAATGAGTAATATACAAGATGAATTTAAAGTCTTTAAGGATGAGCTGAAAAAACTGAATATCGATGTACAGAAAGTAGTGAAGGTGGGAAACGGAAGCATGGATTTCCATGAGGTTTTTTATAAGTCACCGAGATATCAGGAAGTGAAAAGTGTGTATGTCCAGCGTCATAATCTGGACAGTATGGTGGAGAAATTTAAAAAGGCTTACCATTAAAATATAACGGGGCGCCGCAGAGAATCTGCGGCGCTTTCTATTGCAGTACTATTTATTAATCCTTATCCAGTGTGGAGGTCTCTTTGGTGTCCTTCATTCCGGCATAAACGATCAGGGAAAATAAAATACATCCGGTAATATACCAGTAGAAATATTGCTCTGTTCCGGCCTGTTTGAACCAAAGGGCAATATATTCCGCCGTTCCTCCAAAAATAGCTACCGTAAGTGCATAAGGAAGTCCCACTCCCAGCGCTCTGATCTCTGAAGGGAAAAGTTCTGCTTTTACAACAGCATTAATTGACGTATAACCGCTGACAATAATCAGGGCGGCCATGATGAGGAAAAATGCAGTCCACATCGAGGTGGTTGTGCTTAAAGCTGTAAGAAGGGGAACGGTAAACACGGTGCCGAGAATTCCAAAACCTAAAAGCAGAGGTCTTCTTCCTATCTTATCGGATAATGCCCCGAAAACAGGCTGCAGGCAGGCAAATATAAATAATGAGATAAATGAAATCAAGGTCGACTGCTCTTTGGTAAGATGAACGGTATTGACTAAAAATTTCTGCATATAGGTTGTGTATGTATAGAACGCCAGGGTTCCGCCCAAAGTGAGGCCTATTACAGTAATCAAAGCTTTGGGATGTTTGAGAAGTTCTGTTACTGTTCCTTTTTTCTTTTCACTGACCTCTTTTTTATTTTCAAATGCTTCGGTCTCGTGAAGATTGGCTCTTAAATACAGGGCAATCACAGAAAGCAGTGCTCCGATCACAAAAGGGATTCTCCAGCCCCATTCTTCAAGCTGGGTTTCCGTTAAAAGAAGTTTCTGCAGAATCAACTGGATTCCCAATGCAATCAGCTGTCCGCCTATAAGGGTTACATATTGAAAGCTTGAATAAAAGCCTCTGCGCTTTTCTGATGCCATTTCGCTGAGGTAAGTGGCCGAAACACCATATTCCCCGCCGACACTCAGTCCTTGTAATAACCTGGCAATGAGCAGTAATGCAGGCGCCAGGATTCCGATAGTCTTATAGGTTGGGGTAAGGGCAATAAGAAGTGAGCCGAAAGACATCAGCAGTACGGAAAGAGTCATTGCTTTTTTTCTCCCGACCTTATCGGCAATACTTCCGAATATCCAGCCGCCGATCGGCCTCATCAAAAATCCTACGGCAAAGATTCCCGCCGTATTCATCAGCTGGGCATTAAGATCCGAATCCGGAAAAAATGAATGAGAAAAATAAATAGCAAAAGCGGCATAAGCATACCAGTCGTACCACTCAACAAGATTTCCGATAGATCCGCCTACAATGGCCTTAATTCTTTGGGCAGTGGTGATAGATGATGAATTCATAGATTTGGCTTATATGCAATGAGCGTTTTTTGCGATAACCAAGATACAAATTTTGCTAAAAAATAAACCGTCCTTAAAAAGAACGGTTTTGTAAGGTTAAATATCATTTTTAAAATCTGTATCCAATGGATAGTCCGCTTCTGAAGCCTGCCCAGGGACCGTCTACTTTTATTTTTGCTCCATTGGCATTCGTTTCCACGGTGTAATCTACAAAAGGGATATCAAGATTTTCAATTTCCTGTTTAAGCTGTGCCTGCATTTCCGGGGTCAGCACGTAATTGCTGGTCATTGTGAAATCGCCTTTTCCACTTCCATAATGGGCGCCGGCAATCCAGAAATCAAGGACCAGGTTTTGGCTTCGGGTAAGGAAAAACTGTACGCCAACCATTAAGCCGCCGCTGTTTCCGCTGGTACTTCCCTGGCCTTTGAGGGGAATCTGGTAGGTATTCCCGTCTACAGCATCATAATCGTAATAGAAATCAAAGCTATTGGAAGAAACATCCGAATAGCGGTAATAGGGGGCGAAATAAAATCCTTTACCATAGCCTTTTCCGATGTAGAATCTGGGTTCGATGGTGAAGTTGGTTGACTTTACTCTCAGATTTTGAAATCTTTTTTCATCTTCATCTTTCAGAAATGAGTTAATGAAAGGTACTTTTCCCTGCGTCATTGTTCCGAAACCGATGTTAAGAGAAAACCATTGGTTGATGGCTCTTTCATAAGACAGGTTGATGTTCCTGAATGCATAGGCTGTGACGTTGGTCTTAATGATATTCATTTTTTCCGGGGAAACAGGCTGAATTTCCTGTGCGTCTGCTTCTGAAAACAGGAAACAGGGGATTAAGATGAGGAACTTTTTCATGATTATATATTTTGGGGTGTAGAATAGTATCAGCAAAAACCAGGCAAAAATTGAATAATATTTCAATATGATTTAATTTTTAACTTAAAAACAATAATATGGTTGTTGTTTTTGTTATATGGTTGATTGAAAAAAATAAGGATTCACAATACTTACCATATCATACAGCAGAAGATTTTAACCGAAATTTTAATTCAGCTTTTTTGCTTACTATAATCTGAGTTCGGGATTTAGAATTCAAATAAACTCAGTGATAAATAAGGATTTTAATCGTATTTGCTGATGAAAAAGCCAATTGATATTCTTAGTGATTTTATTCCTCCTCATGAATTGTTCTTATTCATATTCCTTTAAATAGGTTACCATTTTTTTCTCCACGAAATCAAACAGTGAATTCGCAATTTTTATAACTTTGGGAGGTGCATTTTCATGGGCAAAAATGTAAATGCTTTGATTTTCCAAACTGTACAGTAACCGATCTCCGTCACCGTACAGCCAGAATTCTCCCAGAACAAGGTATTGCTTTCTTTGAATCGTTTCGGCAGCTAATTCATTAAAATCAATTTCCAGACCTTCCAGTTTTAACACTGATATATTTCGATACCATATGATTAAATCTTCAGGAAGCTGTATGGAAAATTCTTTTTCAGTATTTTGAATAATCTCCTGCTGTACACCTGCTTCGATGATGTCAGAGTTGCTGTATGATCTGGTTAATTGTCTGAAAAATTTTGGATAGGTGTTTTTTAGATATCCGAATTTATTTTCAACGTCTTTCTGAAGCTGTTTTTCTTTTTGTTTTTCGGCTTTACAGAAATCATCAAATTCTTTCTCCCAGCCCTGTTTGTAAAGGTCAGAAAGAGTAACATCAATTTTTAACGATTTTAGCCAGTCAAAAGCGGCCAGCTGCCCGATGTATAAATTTCTGATCCCGCTGAAACTTTCTTTGGGCTTTATTTTAAGAAATGCAGTTCTTCCGCATATTTTTTCCACGGTATCTTTATGATCCGTAAACCAGCCTGTCCATTCGTGTGCGGTGAGCTTCCCTTCTGAAAGGCTGGTGAATTTTTCGATAAGTTCCTGTTGTGTCATCTGTCAAATGGATTAGGTATCACATGAAACATCATCCCAATCCTGATCCATATAAGTGATCAGCCAGTTTAAGGCATAGTGCCTCTCATAGACGATGCCGGGATCTACCGTGGTCATTTCAATATTGTTGATACGGGCGTCTACACATGCCCAGTCATACCGGTAATATAAATCTGCAGCATCGAGTATTTCAGATTTTGAACGCAGCTCATGAGGCCCATTAATGAAATCATTAGGATCGCTGTCGCCGCCAACAGGATAGTTTTCGGCAGGAATATCATTCAGATCGCATAATTCATCAGGAAAGGGCAGGGTGTCCACTTTTTTTAATGCCCACAATAAGACCCAGATGCATTCACATTTCCAGCTTTCCTGCGCCTTTTTTTGTTCCGTGGGATCATTTAAAAAATCTTTTTCATCCGGAGTGGTGGAGTCCCAAAGATCACAGCCTTTCAGATAATCAATTGCTTCTTCCGCATCCATCGCATCAAAAGCAATAAGGTTCGTAACAGCGAGAACGGTTACTCTGGTGGCCATTTCTTCAGAAGTTCTAAGTGTTGTTTCTTCGTCTGTTTCTATGTGGGGAAGGTTAAAATTAATTTTTATTCCTTCTTTTTTGAGAATTTCCTCGTTTTTTTCTTTTCTTGTCAACTCTTTTTTCTTTAAATTATTGTCTGGTATATATCATGAATTCCGGATTTTGTACATCCTTTCTTTTCTGCTTTTTGGATATAATGAAGATAAACGCTTGCAAAAGCTGTGGCATAAATTCTGGTGTTGTGCATGGCTTTTAATTGATGATCACTCCGTTAACGATGCTTTCCTTCGAGCTCTTTAAGAATGTCATTAAGAATCCGGTTAAATTCTTCAGGGTTTTCCAGCATTGGGTAGTGGCCCGTTCCGGCTATTTCGACGTAATCATAATCTTTTAAATATTTTCTGTTGTTTTCTATATGGGTAGGAGAATTGTCTGAGTTAATAGCTCTTACCGGAACCTGAACGTTTGAGGCTGCTTCCCTGAAATCTGTTTTATACAAAGGCCGGAGAAGCTCAACCGCTTTTTCTGATGTATTCCGAAGGAATTCGTTTTGAAGTGTCTGCCGTACATCAGATGGTGTTTTTTCTGCAAAAAGATATTGAGGAAGAATATTTTCCACTGCATTTTTAAAATCATTGTGGTAATGCACGAATAAAAGCTGCTCTGCCTGTTCATCCGTAAAGGTTTCATCAAGATCTTTTACGGTGTCTACCAGAATAAGGGCTTTTACCTCAGGTATTTTCAGAGAAGCTTCAAGAACATAGGCTCCGGACATGGAGTGACCTATAAGAATGATCTCCTGTGAGTCGATCTGGTCTGCCACTGCTTTGATGTCATCTGTGTATAGTCTGCTGGACCATTCTTTTCTGGACGTGTCAGATTTTCCGTGTCCTGCAAGATCCATCTGCACGATATGGTATTTTTCCCTGAAATATTCCTGCTGGCCGTTCCACCATTCTGCATTGCCGAGCCAGCCATGTACAAACAGGAGCGAAGAATTTCCCTGTCCGCTTTCTTTATAGTGAATATTCTGTCCGTCCGAAGAATGTGCGTATTTTTCCATATTTAATTTATTTTTCTGTGATTGAATTTATTTGTTTTTGGGTTCGTAGATCAGCTGTACAATTCCAGTCTTTCCTTCAGTGAAAATGCTAAACGCCCTTAAGACAGAACGTTTGGCTTTATAAATTTTACCATTTCCATATCTGCGGTTCATCCTTCCATATCAGCAGCCTGAATTCTTCATAATGATTCCCATTACCTATGGTATGAGTATCTCTTCTGCCTTTCTCTAATTTTAACTTGTGTAAAATACCGGAATGAGCCGCCACCCATAATGTTTTCTCATCATCTGAAAGGGTCATGCCGGAAATAGTAGAGCCCAGAAAATGTCTCCAAAGTCTGTTTCCGTTCCTGTCAAAGGCTTTGATATACCCGTAAGCATCGCCAAGGATGTAATATTCTTTCGCAGCTGTACCTGTGTAAACCCTCATTTCTTCATCAATAACAGTGTAATCATCGCTTTCTGTATATGCTTCGATATCGGCTCCTGTGTATTGATCGGAATTGATTGCTATGGTAATCCCATTATAAAAATGACAGGAATTGGTAATCAGCTGGCTGTCATCTTTTGAAAAAAGGCAGAAATGCGGATATGAAGATTGTGCCCCGACGGAACCCAATGTATTGCCTTCCGCATCTAAAATTCTATGGTCATAGCTCTGGTCGCCGACTGCGATGTAAGCATTATCATTGGAAAGTGCAGCGTTTTCCATGTCGATATCCGGAGTCCAGTCTTCCTCGTTGTCTTCGTTGAGGGGATGAATGAGTTTTTCTTCGTTCCGGGAGATCAGATAGATTCCGAATGACGTGACCAGGAGGACTTTGCTGCCGTCATTGAATGGGATGAGTTCTGTAATACCGGAATCTGCCGCCTGGCTCATTTGGAATTCGCTGATGAGCTTGCCGTCCCAACCTTTGTGTAATGAAATTTTACCGTTTGTGGCTATAGCAAAGATATTTCCCTGCTTGGATTTTCCGATGGCCTGAATGTTTTCATCAAGTTTTGTCACCTGATCCTGATCCAGCAGGTAGGCCTGTCTTTTTTCGTAAGAAGTTCCGGTAAGGAAAACTATCTTTTCTCCGGAAATAAATTGAAGCTGTTCAATGCTTTGTGCCCTGTTTTCCAATAAAGGAATAACAGGGGTGTGGGCTGGTGGAAAATGTGTCCTGAAGTTTTCTGTATCTCCGTTCCGGTTGGCTGTCTTAAGCAGGTTGAAAACAGCTTCTGCAAGGTTTGATCTTTTATCTTCCGGTTCTTCGCCTTTCCAGTTTTCCCAACCGTTTTTTTCACCGAAATCAACCATTTCATTAATTTCTGTGGCATACTGTTCTCCTTTCGAGAACCATTCTTCCTGGATCTTAGTGTTCTGCATAATTGATGATTAAGTAAATTTGAGATATTTTAACGGTAATATCATATTTAAGAAATTAGAAATACTATTTGAAATTAACTCTTTCCTCATGGGAGCCTTTGATCTTACCGCTGCTTCCTTTCAACAGATGAGGATTAACCGTTCCGGTTTTTTCTGCTGTAAATTTAAAGCTTATGATATCCAGTGTATCACCGGGCCTGGAGAATTGTTCTTTTTTTATGGTATAATTTCCTGAAGGACCAATCTTTATAGTGTCTTCAGCCTGTTGCACAAAGGTTTCTATATTGCTTTTTTCTTTGGTCTGAATTTTAACACTTTTAGAGAGATAGAGGACATTGACATCCTGAAGGCCGGACCATTGTATCGAATAATCCTGATTCAGTGGAGCATCTTCTTTATAAACGATATTCCTGGAGCTGCTCAGTTTCAGGGAAGGGATACTGGCCAGAAAAAACTTTTTCCCATTCGACATCTGGATCTGAAGATCATACCTGCCATTTTCCGGAGAGATATTTTCAGCGTGGTAAAAGTAGTTTTTACTGTAATACAGCTGCTGTTTGATTCTGTATTCTACTGTTTTACCATTGACGGCTATTTTCACAGAGTCGTTGCCAAATTCTTTTCCTTTTTCATCATATAGGGTTACAGAAAGGGAGTTTTCATTTTCATCCGTTAAACTTTGATACATGTCAATCTCAGCTTTTATGCGAGAAATATCTTCGATTTTAGATGCAGGAACCGGTACTGGTCCGGAACAGGAATTGAGAAGGAAATACATACAGCACAGCAGCATAAAAAGCTTTGTCTTTACTTGTCTATTGGTTTTCATAATATGATATTTGGTGGTGGAAATCGTTTCCGGAGCGTTAAATTACGAAAAGTAACAGAACAGGAACATCTGTGAAACTGTTTAATTGATAAAATGTGAAAAATATTAGTTCAAAATGTCTTCATAAACTTATGAGATAAGTGCATTAAAGACCGTAATAATTCCTGAAGTCCTTTTTTTCAAGGATCTTCCAGTTTTCAGCAGTAAAATCTACAACGGCGCCTTCGCTTGTTTTCCCGTCTGCTGTCAGCTCATAGAAATCACAGCCCCAGTCTTTGCTCATCATGGTATAATGAGGCCTTACAAAATATTTGAATCCATAAATTTTTTTAGCAGGTTTATTTTTAATATTTACAAAAACGGTATCCGTTAAGTTTATTTCATCTTTAACAAAATAATTTCTTTGATGTCTTAAGGAATCATAAATAACATCGGGTATTTTATCACTGTATTTCCGTATGGTTTGATTTCCTCTTTTTATGAGAATATTGATGGAGTCTGCATCTTTTGGAAAGTATCCGAAGAAGGAAATATGAAAACCGTCAATTTTAGTTTTAGTTGCGCATTCTTTTTCAGCTTTAGCCAGCCTGTCCTTATCACTTTCACAGGAAAGTAAAAGTAGGGTGATTAATACTAAGAATGTAGTTTGAAGAGATGTATTCATCAGCTTTTTTAATGGAATTCAATTTATTGATTTGGGCAGCGACCAATAGATCATGCCATTTTCCTGCTTTATTTCAGTAAAGTTTAATTTCTTCAGAAAATGAATAGAATTTGTATTTTCTGATAAACATCTTGCTGTAACTTCATTGATCATCCCGGTAGAAAAAGCCCATCGCATCAATTCTGTTACGGCTTCTTCGGCATAACCTTTCCTTCTTTCTTCTTTGGTGATTCCGTATCCGATGTCAATATTTCTTTCTTCGGAATTATATCCTTTAAACCCTGCATCACCGATGATTTCGAAGGTGTCGTTTTTAATAATCATCCATGATTCAAAGCCTGTAGGTTCCTCCACTTTTGAGAGATTCTCAATGATCCTGGGCAGGGTTTCTATGACATCAGGATATGGCCAGCCTTTTCCTTTTTGTAATCCCAGGGCGAAAATATCACTGAAATCGTCTTTCAGAACGGACTCACAGATTTTTGCTGTAAACGGGATAAGAATTAATCTTTCTGTGGTAAGTCTGTCTATGGGTAATTTTCGTACTGTCAAAATGTTTGTTTTTTTAAAGGAAAACCCTCTGCAATGTTTAATTAATGAGTTTTTTTTAATAATTATATCCGACTATTTCAAAGCCTGCTTTTTTAACAGGTATTTTATCAGTCCTCAATAGCTTCAATGCCTTGCTGTCTCAGTTTTTCAAGGTGATCCTTCATGGTTTTGAGCTGCTTCGGTGAATGTCCCTGCCATTCTGTAACTTCTCCGGTCACTTTAAAAGGATATTGGGAGCGGTAAGACCGGGTAGGATTGCCGGGGAATTTCTTGTCTGTTAAATTAGGATCGTCTTCAATAGGACCTGTTGGCTCCACGATATAAATTCTCTCTTTTCCTTCTCCATAAGCCAGCTCTGCACCCCACGTTGCCGCTTCCAAAGTCGCTGAAAGGTAGATGTATTTTGCCTTTCTTTTGGTGCCATAGTTTGAGCTGAAACCTATTTCGATGAGATCTCCGGTTTTAAGATCGGCTCTGGTGCCGTGGTAGTAGATGGGAGTTTCTTCAATAGGGTCTGAATTCATAATGTATTTTTAGTAAAATAGGGATGGTGTTTATTTACCGGGGTTAACCGGAACTTCATTCGGTGTTGCAGATAGATTTACATGCTCCAAATATTCCATTTTGATTTTATGGCGGAAGGGTTTAGCTCTTCAACTTTCCGGTAAAATTCAAGAAAATTTTTATTCCAGATGGTGTAATTGTGTGCGAATTTGAAGACAACTTCTTCGTTGTTGTTATTGATTTTTATCTGCCAGATGCTGCTGTTATTAATCTTAACAGATGTTTTACTTATTTCAGTGATATCTTTCAGATTAAATTTTGCTGTCTGATGATGGGGATTAACGGCGTAAAAGTTTTCATGATCAAAATAAAATTCATGATCTGAAATGATTTTCTTTTCAAGTCCGAACAGAAATGGTCTTGCTGAGATTTTATTTAAATGCTGAAAATCTGAATTGGTATAATTCAGCTTGTTATTTTCTTGCCTGATGCCGGACCTATTTTTTTTGTAAACTATACGAACAATCAGAAAAGCGAAAACGACGCCTAAAAAAACGATTACAGACAGATAAGTATTTCCTTTCTGCGACATGGTTAAAGTAATTGTTGTAATTAAAACTGCATATATAACGGATATTATAAGTATATTTTTTATCATAAATGGATTAAAATTAGAAAATTAGAATAACTGAAAAAGGTAGAGGGTTCTGCCGGTTCTCTAAAAATATTATTCATTGATCACCGTTAGAGTTTTTTTACTTTTTAACTGAAATACGTTTCCTTCAGGATCTGTTCCGTCGCATAGCCAGAAATTATAATTTTCAAAGGTTTTGATTTCTCTCATTTCAATATTTTTAGACAGAAATTTATTTCTTGCTGTTTCTATATCAGCATCAATTTCAAAAACGAGTTTTGTATTGTTATCAAATCTATAACCTGCTTCTATTTTTTCGAGATATGGCTCTCCCATCTTATGGAAACCAATGTTTACTGCTCCTGCATTCAAAAGAGCCCAGACCGGATCTTCTTCAATTACTTTTAAACTGAAGTTTTCAACATAGAAGTTTTTAAGCAATTCAACGTTTTGAACATACAGTATGATGGTGTCAAAGGTTGCATTCATAAGTGGATTTTAAGGTGAATAAATATAACAAAAAAAGGGTTTAAAAATAGAACAGCCTGATAGCTTATGGTCTCATTTTAATTTAAAGTGAATATTCGTCAGTTCGAGTAGATTTTTGGAGAAAATCGTATCGGGAAGTTTGTGATTTTTGAGGTGTCTGTGGTTCACGGGTTCTCGATACATTTTTCTCCGCTTCGCTGCGAAAAACACTCGAACTGACGGAGGAAATTTGGTATCGGGTATTAATTTTTTAAATAACACCAGCTTCTAAACTAAAGGTTCCCCATTTAAGTCCGTGGTAAGCACTTCACTCATGTAATCGAAAAACGGACGCATGGCTAGTAGAGTGAGCAGAGCCTCTTTCTGAAAGCTGCCGGACAGAACTTCCTTATCCGTGAATTTCCTCATCACTACGTATTGTTTTTTCCTGATTAAATCTATGGCGGGATGGTTTTTATCAAAACCTCTGGGAGCTGTTTTTACAGCGTCTCCCTTGATTTCTCCGAAGTATTTTATGAACGTTTCATCAGAAGTGATCTTTTCTATTTCTGCTGTATTAAGCTCGAATTCTTTACGGATACGGAGCAGATCTTTGGCTTCAGGTCCCCAGAAACCGCCTCCCACGAAACTGTTATTGGGTTCCAGATGGATATAATATCCTCCTCTCAGCATCGGTTTTGAACGGGAATATCCAACCCCGAAATTGGTTTTGTACGGTGTTGCGTCCTTAGAAAAACGGACATCCCGGTAAATCCTGAAAATATGGATTCCTTTTAAATGATCATGTTCCTGAAGCTCGGTATAGATCTGGTTGAAAAAAACTTTGTTTTCTTTGATCACCGAATCATATTCCGCTTTATGCTGGGTAAACCATTCACGGGTGTTGTTTTTTTCTAAATGTTTTAGGAATTCAAAGGTTTTCTTCATGATGGTAAAAAATGTGAATATTGGAGAGTTAGATTAGTAGTCTGTAAATTTTATTTCAACTTCAGGAAGTTTTTTCAGTACTCTTGTCTTTCGGATTGTTTCAATCATGTTTTCTGTAAATTGATCTTTACCGGCTGAATGGCCAATCAGGAGACTTACGTGGTTTTTTAGTTCATTGAGCCATTCTCCGGCATGACTGGCTTCTAATAACTTTTGATAATAGTGATTTCGTTCAACCAAATCATCAATCAGCCCACATACGGTTCCTTTGTGATAGCTTCCCCAAATTTCCTCACTTGTGTAGGTTTGGTTCAGAATGAACGATTTGGCTTTCTGAAGATTTTGGAGATTTTCTCTGTATTCCAGGGCTTTGCTCAGTGCAATTTTACAGAAATTTTCAACTTCCCTTGAAAACTGGTCTTCATTTCCATTATATTCTACAAAATCAACATCCTGCCTATACCCTATGTCAAATGAAAAATAGACCTGTTCATGCCAATGGAAGTTGACCCCGATATTTAGAGTAGTTCCCTGTCTTCCTGTAAATGGCTGAAACTCGATTACGGTGGTGTACCAGCCACGATCGTCAAGCCAGATTCTGGATTTTCCCTTTTGCTTTATACCGTAAGGGGTCAGTATTTTTTTTGCAGTTTTACTGATAATTTTTGAATGGTCCGGTGGTGTCATATTGTAGTTTTAAATCGGCTGGCAGTTCAATCTTTTTTTAATTCTCCTTCTGAATCATGAAGCCATGAGACTGCAGATATTCATCCAGGTCAACATCAAAAGGAATCACGTAATTATTATCCAGATCAAACATTCCACTTTCGCCGTCTGAAGATTCTAAAAATCCCAGCATCTTAGATTGGGTTTGTTCTTTGGCATTTTTCCAGCAGTTCATCAGGAAATCAATTTCCAGGCCGGACTGGTTTTCCCAGTAATGGGCGTAATCCAAATGGTCGTTTTCATCCAGATAAGCCGAATAATCAATATTGTTTTCTTCCAAAATCTTTTTGCATAATTCCTGAACATCAGCAGGGGAGTAGTCCTGAAATGAATGCTCTTTCAAATGAAGTTCTGCAATCTGAATGGTCTTGTCGGTATCATAATATTCGTAATGAGGCAGTGCAAATAAAAAGCTTAAAGGACTTGAAGCATAATAATACAGGCTGATCACCTCAATTTTTTTGTCATCTTCCCTGAATTTATATTTTGAACTGAATACATCTGCAAGGAAACTGGTGACTGTTTTTTCCCTGGGAAGCAGGAAGGTGTTTTTAAAGGCTTCATCTATTTTTGTTTCTATTTTCTTCATGCTTCAATTCATTTTTTATGATTGTAAAAGTAGAGAAAAGGCTTTGAAAAAATTGGCGATCAGACGAAAAAATCTAAGGAATTGTATGTTTTTTTTTATTCCGACGAAAGCAAAGTTACATCGCTGATTAGGCGTTAAAATTAATCTTTACGTTAAAGAAACTCAGACAAAAATTTATTAAATAAAAACTAAGTGAAGATAAGAGGCTGTTTGAATTTTTAAAATCCCGCAGATTTGGCAGATTACACAAACTTTTATAAACTATTCATTTCTACAGAAATTACGAAAACTCTGCGCAACCTTGTTTTTGATCAAACAAGGACTCCGGAAGTCACAAACACCTATGTTTGTCATAAAATGACTTGTTGTTTGGTTACAAACAATAGTGTTTATAACCAAACAACATCTCCGGAAGTCACACGCAGTATTGCGGGAAACCAAAGAAGCTGGTATTTTGTTTCCAACAATATTGTTTGTAACCAAATACTGATTTTTATGTATTAAAACCCTTTAAAAATTACATTATTAGCAATTTAAATATGCAATATGTTGAAATAAGCGTGGATGCTTGCGTAAATGAGTATTTTATTTCTGAATAAATTGCTCAAGTTTGGCCATCATTTCATCTTTTTCTTTCAGCATTCTTTCGTACAGGGCAATTTTTTCTTCGTGTAGCTGTAGAACTTTATCTATAGGGTGGAATGAAGGATTGTAGTTGATGCCGTTAAGTATAGCACCATTGTCAAAGGTGTTGGCAATAATATTTATAGCTTGTTCTTCATCCATATTTTCGATAGCTTCCACGGGAACCTTCAGGATGTGGGAGATTTTTTCTAAAATATCCTCTTCTACAGTTTCTTTCTGCTCCAGGAGTGAAATTTTCTTTTGGTTCCAATCTTCACCAAGATCAAAAGCCAATGCTTCCTGCTTCATACCCAACATCTCACGAAAACGTTTGATATTTCTGCCCTGGTGTATTTTTTTGTTTTGCATATTTGTGTGAGTTATAGAAACAAATATAGGTAAAAGTTGGGGGATAAAAAATGGAGGAGTGGGGTAATTTATTCTTGGTTGGAAAAAAGGTTTGGTTAGAATTTTCCCTACACAATGTTTTTAATATCATTTAATATTTTAATGTATTCTTGGTATTCTTTTTTTAATTTGTCTTCTTCTTTTCTTGCCAGTTCATACAATTCACTTCTATTTAATGACATAATATCTTGAGGTTTCTTTGGAGTATGAGACATAAATTTAACATATAAATTATTTACTTCAGTATTTTGTTTTGTTAAGTGCTGTATTTTTGATATTTCCTTAGTGAAATTAGAGAAATTTTCTGCTATTACATTTTCTATAATTATTGCTTTATTACCAGATTCAATATGGTAATTATAAAATTTATTTACATCATTTAAATTGGGGGTTTCTAAATTTTCTTCATATTGATATTGAGCATACCAATAATGTTTATGAACTTTATGCATTGCAAGTTCATTATAATTATGTCTTAAAAGATATGTTAATTTTTCAAGCTCTGATTTAGATTCAAGAATCTGATTATCATTATCCTTTTTATTTTTTTTATTTTCAAAATAAATTTGTGTTCCTAATGTTAAAAATGCACCGATAAGTAAAGGAATTAATGTATCCCAAATAGATTGTTTTGCCTCGTTTTTTGTAGAAAGTTTTTTAATATAGTTTTCTAACACTTCATTTTTTAATTCAACCTTTTGATATTCAACTTTAGTAGGTGTAAAGTGAATATTTGTTTTATTAATTGTATCTTTTTTTTGAGAAAATATGATTGTAAAAATCAAAAAAAAGATAGTGAAAAATATTTGTTTCATATGTTTGTTTTGAATTGTTAAAGTTTTAGTTTCAATGTATGTTGGAATTATAAGTTTATTAAGAATTAGGTAAAACTACAAATGACTGCAATTTAAAAAACGAAAGCAAAAAGATCAAGATAGATTCCTGTTGTTTTCTGCCACTCTTTGGTTTAACTCATTAAATTCTATCCAAATATTTTTTTCCAAAAACCTCCTTTGGGCTTATTATTCTGTTCGCTGAAATATGGTGTTGGAGTATTAATGTCACTGTTATCTTTTGTCAAATTTTTAATTCCATTATACAAAGGCTGTTCATTTTTTGTAATGGTGGATATGGAGGTCAGAGGATAAAATTTTTCGGAGGCATCCATTCCAACCGGGAAGTTTGTTCTTTTTAACCAAAATGGCTCCAGCAGATCACTTATGGGTTCCATGTGTATTTTATTATCAAAGCTTTGTCTTGCTTTTTTAATGAAGTCTTCGTCCCAGTTTGAGGTGACGCTCTCAAAATATTTTAAACTTTTTGCAGGGATGTGCAGCAAAAAAATTTGAGTTTTACCTTCAAGTTGATAGATATCAAGAATTTTGAAATAGCTGTCAAGGTTTAAACAACAATGGCCAAACCTTTCATTGTCCGGATTTACTTCATACAGTTTTGCTGCTTTTGCAGAGGCAATTAAAAATCGGGTATTAAACTTAATTCCACCGCCTCTGATACTTACATCAAGAAAAAATCCGTTTCGGATGAGTTTGCCTTTTGTGAATTTTTCGGCTACAGAAGGGTTTAGATCACAATCTTTATAATATAATGTGGCTCCGGGATAGGTCCAGTTTATTATTTCTTCATTGTTTTCAAAAAGACCATTTCCGATTTCTGTCATATGTTTGATTATTTTTTATTAAAGATTAAATTTCTTGCGAAATATAAACGTGTATTTACTACAAAAATCTCAATCTTGCCAAACGCCTGTTGTACTTTCGTTATTCTGGTATTATTGGTTCGGCATTATGATAATATTTCATATTTTCCCAATCAACATCAGGTAGATTCATAAATTCTTCAGCAGTAAAAGACTCTTTAAATTCATTGATATATTTAAAATGTTTTGGATTTAACGTATCTATACTGCTAACTTTACTTTTGCTGTAATACCAAAATGTATATAATTTTTTACCATTTTTATCATAAAAATATTTATTAGTTTCTTCTTCACCACCAACTATTGAGCTGACATAAATTTCTCGATTATTTTTGTCAATAACTGAAAAGCTATCATTTTCATCTTTAATTCCAGCATAGTAATCTGTATGCGTTCGTTTAAAATAGTCTCCAATTTTTTCTAACTCAATCATTTCAACGGAAGAAATTTCAAAGTTTTCTTTTAAAATATTCTCAGGATTTTCGGTTTCGTATAAATAATAAATCAGATGAGTTATTTTTTCATTTAAATACTCTTCTTTCTTTTTTATAAAGCCATTTTTATAATAAACTTTTAAATATTTTCCAGAAAAATTGATGAAATTAAAATCTATTTCATTTTCAAAATAATCTTCATATTTAATTTCAAATTCCATGATGTTTATTTTTTAGCGTTTTTTTATAATGATGCCCAACGGTTTCGGGGCTTGGCATTCGGGCGGGATTTCTTGCACAAAAGTTAAGCTTTGCACTAATACCAAATTTATAACAAAAAAGTTCAAGTTTGCACTTCAGCCCGTCTGACAACCCTTTTTGGCGGCAGTGCTTTTATTCGCTCAATTTCCTTTTGATTGTTTCCCAGGCAGTTTGTTCATACTCAAATGCGATTTCTTCATTTGTCGTTATTTTATTGTGATTTAACAATTGTGCAATCAACGATAAACTTTTTGGCTTTTTAAGACCTTTCTTTGAAATAATGATGAATGTATTCACTCTTGCTCCTTTGTTGGTTAGTGCGTTTTTTCTTTCGGGTTCTTGTGTAAATTCAAAAGAAATTGATTGTCTTCCTGCTGAATGCCGGCTTCCTACCTTTAACAATTTTGCAGATTGTATTTCTGTCCATATTATTTTTCTTTTCCAAAAAATTGAATAAGCAGAAATTCCATCCCTATTTATTTTTATAACAGGCAAAAAGGTTGATGTCAATAGCCAAATGTCAAGGATTAAAATTATTACTATACCAATGAAGCCGATAAAATTTTCATACAGATAAAATCCTATTCCGCTTTCAGCAATATTGAAAATTCCAACTGCTAAAAATTGCAAAGTAAATAAAATCATCAAAATTGTTATGATGCTTAAAAACGAAACTTTTGTGAAAATTCTGTAAATCGATTTCAATATTTTTTATGTTTTTATACGTTTCAGTCAGCATTACCGCTAACGGTTTGAAGTCTCCCGCAGTTTGCTGGAGACCACCGGAGGGGCTCCGTTGGTTACAACCAATAGTGATTGTTTCTATAAAAGGATTTATTGCTGAAGTAAGGATGTTCTATTGAGTATAATTTCCTGAAATAATATGATCTTCCATTACTCCCACAATCTCAGAAACAGGAACTTTGAATATCCCGGCTTCTCCTTTGTCAAACTCTTTTTTCCAATAAGAATATCCATCCATTTCAAGAGAATCGGGCATTTTGCCGTTTTCATTGTGTAGTTTGATGATACTTTTGTTCAGTGCTTCTTCAGAAATCGGAATGTGGCTTAATTCATTTGCAAAACCTTCAGAACTTTTTGGATTTTTCATCTTTAATCCACTAACTGAAATATGAATGACTTTCCCGGTTTGAGGATATTCTTCAATCTTCAAAATTTTTAGAGTCGATTTTTCTTCTCCAGTACGGGTTTTGTATTTCCATTCCTGGCCTACACGGTATTTATTAGCCTCCGAATTATCTTTACAATGGCTTAGAAATAGACTGGCAATTATTAAAACGAGAAAACGAATCATAGAATTGATATTCATATCTGAAAGCTTATTATTATCTTATAATTCTAACCTGTTGTAAAATTCCTTTCTCATTTTTATAACTGAAAATATAAGTTCCGGTTCGTACTTTCGATAAATCTATATTTTTATTATAATAGGCAAACCCTTTGCTGATTGGCTTTCCATCTATTGAGAAAACGGTGTATTCAAATTGATTGCTGTTATTTTTATTACTGATGACAAAACCGTCTCTGGCTGCGTTGGTATACACCTTTGTTTTCAATACTTGATCTTCATTGTTTTCATTTGCAGAGAGTATATCTTCGTTAATATCTGCCACTTGTATGCTTTTAATAGCTGAGCTGGTGAGAGACGTGGTACTTCCACCGATGATGTATAATTTATTATTGTATACTTCCGCTGCAGCGTGTCTTCTGGGAATCATATTGGATGATAACTGATGTAACTTGTTGGTTGTAGTATCAAAATAGGCCAGAAAAGTCTGATTATTAAAACCACCTACAATGAAAATCTTATTACCGGATACAGCCAATGCGTGTCCGGATATACCAGCAGGCATCGTATACTGATCAATCCAAAGATTAGTTTTGAGATCATAAACATTGATCAGACGAGATGGGGTCCCGTTAAAACCACCAATTACATACAATTTATCATTAACAATTTTGCCCTTTGCTTCTCTGGCTGTAGGCATATTGGGTAATGGATTCCATGTATTGGAAGCAATATCATAATACTGGAATTTATTAGAAAATACAGTGGTTGCAGCTCCATTGAGTCCGCTTCCACCAAATACATATATTCTGCCATTATGGATTGCTGAGCCTGAATTTCCTGTATAGGAATGATTCACAGCTCCCTTCGTTACTGTACTGGTTGCAAGGTCTACAATTTCAAGATGGCTGTTTCCCCAACCGTTAAAAATATAAATTTTATTATTGTAAGTTTCGGAATTAGCAAATCTTTTCGGAAGTAGAGTAGAATTGAGAACACTCCAGCTGTTATTGGGAATATTATATTTTTCAACATACTTTGCATCACTTGCTTTTTCATGATACCCATTGCTCACATAGATATTATCATTCACGATTACACTGGTTATGGCACCTCTGCCTGCAGACATATTGGCGAGATTTTTAAATTGAAGGGTTTGTGCGTGAGATAACCATGAGCTCAACAATGAAAGGATTACTAATTTTATTTTCAATGGTATTAAGATTTAGTGTTTGGTTTCCTTAATTTTCTGTTCAAAATTCGGGATTGTTTTTAGCACCGAATATCAATAGAACATCTAAGTTCAAATATAGGAAAAAAGTGTAAGCAAATTCTTTCGGTTAGCTTTTTCAAAACCCCAAACATACATATATTTTTTGCGGAAAACTTTGCTCTTCAAGGTCTCCAGGCTTGGGATTTATTTGACTGGCGTAAAACTGGGAGACTTTGCAGAGCTGGGATATCTTTATTTCTTCTCTCTCCTTTCAAGAATAAGATGCGCTGCATCCAGCATTTTAGTAAGATGAATGTAAGGACTCACTATATTCCTTTCCGGCAGGTTGTCATGAACTCCGAGTGAGAAATAGACCATCCCGGACATAAAATAATCAAATTCCTTGATGCTGTATTCTCTGAATGCTTTTTTAAAAACCAACAGAGGGTTTTGGTATTCCTTCTCCGAAAGCAAGCCAAAAACCAACGGAGAGACCTCTTCCAACTGAGTATTAACGGCCCATTTCTTTTCCTTCAGCGTGATAAGATAACCTGCCCGGACAAACGACTGCATCGACTGGCGAAAGTGAAATATAACGGACGGATCTTCTTTGATCCGGCTATTTCTTTTTACCGCATAATTCATAATGCTGTTTAATTTCTTTTTAGAGGCAGTCAGGTCATTGAGCTGAAAAAAGGCCTCCATCATCTGTACTGCAGAGTATTTCTTACCAACTCCCGAAAATGGGCATTGGAGGTCTGTTCTGGTTTTTTTCATGTTTTCTGTTGTGTCATTTTTTATTGGCTGTAAAGGAGGAAGTCAGGGCAATGCCTGAACTTCCTGCCATACCAACCAAGGGTAATAGGATAGAATTTGTATTTTTCTGAAAGCACTAAAGCCGCAATGGATTGTACACCCCATTGTAACATATCATGATACTTTATGTGGTGAAGCTGGCTTAGAAAAAGATGATTGTAGAAAAGCAGAACAGCATGAAATAAAATGGCATGGGACTCTACAATATCCAACTTGAGGTACTGGTATACCTGTACACAGATAAGAGAGCCCACGCCTAGGTCGTGAGCTGTTTACTTATCCTCTCGTATACTTTTAAATTACCAGTTTTCAAGTTGAGATTCTAAGCAATAGCTTCTATATTTCTTTGAAGTATCGCAAAGCTACATTTATTGTAGCTTATTGTACAAATATAATATAATTTCTGAATTGTAGGTTAATTCAACTACATTTTTTTAATGTAAACTTTCCAAATTGCTTTGACAATGGTAATTGCAATGGATAAAATTGAATTTCGAATAGCTTTCGGGAAAAGAGTTGAAAAATTTAGAAAGAAGGTGGGATTAAGCTATCGGGAGTTAGCTCAAAAATGTGATGTAGACCATAGTAATATCAGTAAAATTGAAAAAGGAGAAGTTGATTTAAGAATTTCAACAATACAGGAACTAGCTAAGGGCTTAGAAGTTCATCCTCAAGAATTATTTAATTTTAAAATAGATGAGAAATCCTGACAAAAGTTGATTTTTGTATTTATTAATCTATCAGGTAACGTTTTAGGTGGGACTTTTAGCACTGAACTTCATTAAAATTACAGAACTTTGATTTAGCACTTCACTTTCATAGAAGCACTGAATCCCCACTTGCGTGTAGGTATTGTTATACCTTAGAGTTTCTTGTCGATTCGTTATTTTGTTAACGAACATTTAAACTTAATGTCCATCTCGTCTATGAACTGAAAATCATTTATCCAACGCACACCCATATTGTCGCAAACATTTGGAATTTTAATTTTGTTAGAGTTCAATGCAGTTACTTTTTCTTCTTTTGTTACTACGGTGGCATTTTCATATATGGAGTGTGCAATTACCCAAGGGTCAGCCAAAGACCGAGCCTTAGTATTGTCAACCAAGTTTATATGATTTGGATTTGATGAATAGATTTTTTTCAAACAATTTGCAACTTGTTCACTAACTTTCTTAATTGGGATTTTACTATTTTTTAACCATTTAGAAAGGTCGTCTTCAGTTCTTACTATTTCTTCATAAACATATTCAGGAATAAAAATCTTTTCTTGTTTTCCAAGTTCTATTAATATTTCCCAATAGTCTGGACAAAACTTTGGATTGTAATATTTTTGCCATGCTTGAATTAGCACATTGGCATCTAAACAATATTTATTTGCCATTGTGTTCATCTTATTAATTGAGATTCTAATTTTTGAAATTTATTTACTTGAACATTTAAAAGATTACTTGCTAAAGTTGGTTCAATATATCCTCCTCGAAATGCATCCAAAACGGTTTGTGTAAACAACCTACTATTTCTATTAAGTTGTAATAAAAAATAATTTGGACCGCCAGTCTTTTCTTTATCTTTTTGTTTTGCTTTCTTGTCTGCTTCTTTTCTTAAATATTCGGCAAAATCAATGTCTGCTTGTTTTTTGAGTTTCTGATAAGTAGGCACTGAAATAATATTTAGGTTTAAAGCTCGTACTAATAATGCAAATGAACTGACACCTAATTGTTTCGCAATTTTTAATATATCTTTTGAAGATTGAAACAATGAGATATCAAAATCCAATATTATTTCCTTGGGCATAAGTGCATTTGCAGCTACTTCGTTACAAAATAATTCGACTGGATGAAATTTATCCTTTTGTTTCAAATTAGGTTCAACTTCGTTTGAAATACCTGTTTCTGCAATCCATATGTGTGCTAATTCATGAACTAAGGTGAAAAGTTGTGGTGCTTTCCAATCTTCTGAATTTACAAATATGAATGGAGCATGAGAGTCAGCAATTGCAAAGCCTTGTAATTCTTCAGAGTCTAATTTCAATCTAGAATGAATGAAACTTGTCCGTGATATAAATATTCCATTAGTTTCCGCTGCGTCTATCCACTCTTTTATTGGATTGTCGGATTTGTAGAATAATGGATTAATATTTAAAGTTTGTAGTATGTCATTTGCAACTTTTTGAGGGTTGTCATTTATGTTAAATCGCCCAACAAAAGGTAGTTTTTCTTCTTGATTTTCAGAATAAACATCACTTAACCACGCCTGTTTTTGCTGTATTTCTCTAATAATAAAAATTGAAGAAGTTGTCAACGATTTTGAACCCGATTTTCTAAAGTCTTGTAAAGGTTGAAAGTCTCTAGGAATATCAGGTAAAAAGAAAAGAGCAAAAGGTCTTTTATATGATTTAGCTAATGTTTGTGCTTGTCGAATAGTTGGTTGGCTGAATCCAGCTTCCCAATCCCTCAACTTTTCAACAGACACAGAGATTTTGGCAGCAGCAATTTCCTCGGTCATTCTTGCCGATTCTCTTGCCCATTTTAGAACATTTGGTGTTATGTATGCTTTGTCTGCCATTATGGGGTCAAAAGTACAAATTTTATAGTTAATTTTATCAAAATACTGCTGTTTTGATTTAGCACTATCGTTTTTTTAGCTGAGATAGAACATCCAAATTTATGCATTGCGCCAATATACAATACATATAATTGCGCTAATGTTGTTTTAGTTTTACAATCTATTTGTTAATAATAAAATTACAATCTAAATATACTATTTCCTTACGGAAAACCATAATACAGAAAAAAACCGCTCTACAAAGAATAGAACGGTTAATATATTAATTGTCTTATTGATAGAAAAAGCAGTAAGCAAAAAGTTTTTTGTTTTTAGAATTAAAACTTTTCATCAGCACCTTTTTTCGTTGAATTGTATTCAACTAATGTTTTAAATGCTTTTTCTAATCTTTCAACTAAAGCTTGGTCTGTACCAAAGTTAAAAGGTGATCTATACTTATTATAGTTAGGCCCACTTATAGAAATATAGTTGTAATAATTTCCTTCGCCTGCCCTGTCATAATCACAGTGAGCAAAAAGTTGATTATTTCCCGAAACAAAAAAATCAGAGTATTCATTCTTCATTCCAGTAACCTTATTCATGTCATAGCTATATTCACAAAATTTATTAATTCCATAGTTGCTTCTATAAACAAAAATCCCGTCTTTATAAGAAACAAAAGTTCGGTCATTATATGTGGCTAAATTTTCTTTCATTTTTCCTGCAATCCAATCCATAGTTTCCTGCTTGGTGGGTTTTGCGGTTTTGTTTTCGGTGGATGGTTTGGTAGGTTTTGCAGTTGTTTTCTTTTGGGCATTTACACCCATGCTTGCAACTGTTACTAATAATACAATTGCTAACTTTAATTGTCTGGTCATTGTTTTTTTATTTAAATTAATGTTTATTGCTGTTTTAAGGTGTCTATTCTGTTTATTTGGTTGTGTTGATTTTTAATTAAGTTGATATATAGAGTAATATTTTTGCAAGCGATCTTTTGTTATGGTAATTATTGTTCTTTCAAACCTTCTGTTGATTTAGCTTCTTTCACAAATGTTAAATGTATGAGTTGATGGAAGTGGAAATATTCTCTCATCGATAATTTGTATTTTTTTATAGATCATTGTTACTCGTCAAATATAATAAAAAAACCGCTCTGCAAAAAGTAGAGCGGTTAGTATATAAATTGCCTCGGTCGCTGACCGTTATATCATTCCTAGCATTCCACCTCCCATTGGCATAGCAGGTTCAGCGCTTTTCACTTTAATGATTACATAGCTGTTCTCCGAAGTCTCCAGACTTTGGAGCATATTTTTAAAAGGGGAGTGTTTTTTATTTTATGCGCTCAAAGTCGGGAGACTTTACGCAGCGGGGTATAGGTTTGAAATTAATTCTTAAGTAAAATATTTGGCTTTAATTGTTTTTTAGAAGTCACTGTCGATAATATTTGCATATTTTCCAGATTTGCAAAGGTCTGTAAAGTGGTGAAATGTAATAAATTGTACTTGATTGCATCTTCGAACTGGTTGATTGTCTCTTCGAACTGGTTAATCGCTTCTTCGAAACGCCTGAACGCCTCAACGTAATGCTTGATTGCCTTCACGAAGAAGTTGACATCTTCAACGAATGAGTTGAAACTTATGTTGAAATGATTGAAGGTCTTATCGAAATGGTTTTTCGTGGTTTTTTTTGCTTTTAAGGCATTGGGGAAACTCTTTTGCTGCACCGAAAGTATAAGTCACGGATTGGAAATCCGCAACATCTAGTTAACGGTTGGCAGCTTGGCGAAGTGGCGGAAATCGAAGCATAAATGTTTTGTTTTGCACAAAAGTTCAATCGAAGAACTGCCGTGGAATTTAGCACTGAGCCCGCCATTTTGCCAAACTGCTGTTATGTGCTGCTTTTTTATAATTTAGTTACAACACCACTTATTGCATCTATACAGTTTTGCCAATTTGGGTCTTGAATTTTTGTTTTATTTCCAAAAAGATGATGATCACCTTTTACTAGCATTGAAAAAGGAGTTGCTTCTGCAAATGCAACAACTCCAGTAGTTTGAAAATCTCTTACATCAACTACACCATCTGAAATATTGTTAAATGTAAAATGTTGCGGATGAGAAGCTAAAACTGCATTTAAGTCATTATCTATTGATGTTAAAACTGAAGCGTATGCAGATGCTGGTCCCATATATTGCGTAAGTCGATTTTTAATTATAAGATGTATTTTTGGTAATTGTCTACCAGCAGTCGTTAGCTTTGTATGAAATGCATACTGATTATATATAGCTGAAGGTAAATTTAATCCATAAACAAGTGAATAGATATTTGTTAATGCTCTTCTTGAACTATCATCTGCCATAACAGGTGCAATAATTCTATCTGTAGCTGCTAATGCAATTTGTGTATAAATAGCAAAACTCGGATTTGTGTCTATGAACACATCATCATAAGAATTTAATTGATTTGATGCGTTAACTAAATCATTTACCCAATCTATAATTTTTAAATATGTATCGATTCCTGGTATTTGAGTTATTGATAATGCTGAAATTGAATTTGATTGTAATTCTACAATTCTGTCTCCTGCAATTAAGTCAATATTTACTGGTATTTTGGAATTTACTGCGCTTGGATTACTTATGTAATTTGAAGCATTTATTGTTGGTGTATTGTATGGATTAGAAAATCTATCTTGAAAATATCCACCAATTGTACATACAGAAGTTGGTGTGGTTAAATTATTTAGATTTGTAGAACCATTTCCAAGAAGTCCGCCCATAAAAAGTTCAGATAGATTTGCTTGTGGGCACAAGTCTATTGTTAAAATTTTTTTTTCAGGGAATTTGATTGCATATTCAGTAATTGTTTGAAATGCTAAACTTGATTTACCAGTTCCGCCTTTGTTGTTCCAAAATGTATATTTCATAATTTTTCTATTTTAGTTTTTGTTTATCGTTTGAGTTAAAGTTGCACATAACGTTTCGGGGCTTGGCGTCAGTGGCGACTTTTGTAATAATTTGTTCTAAAGATAAGCAAAATTTCAACTTAGTAATTTCCGGCTAAGAAAAACTAAACCAGCCATTGCGCCAAACGGCTGTTATGGGCAGTTATTGTATAATTAAAACACCTTCCGATTTTGATTCAATTCCAAATTCTTTTAATTCATCTTCGCAGGAAACTCTGATTACGTGAAACTTTACAATACAATCGTCGTAAATATCTATTTCATTTCCGTTCAATGTTTCACCAAAATAAATTAACACTCGAAAATCTTTCTGATAATGCTTGTTAAGTTGCTCATATATTCTTTTTCCGCATTCTACTCCAATTTTTAATTTTTCAAACTCATCTAATTTTTCTGAAACATAATCGCTGATATTTATGTCATTTAGAAATATTTCATATTCAGATTTCTTGAGTTCGGAATCAAGTTCTCCAGGACCAAAATATTGATAATCTTTAAATAAAATACAACCTTCTTCTTCTCTAAAACCCGAATTAATAAGTTCGTCTAATTCATTTGGTAAACTTACATTTTGAGATGTAAATTCAATTTTTCTATTTTTGAGAATAGACATCATTAATTTGTTTGTTGTAATTTTCATCTTGAGTTCCGTAATAATTGCCCATAACGTTTCGGGGCGATGGTGGGAAATCGAAGAACAAATGTTCAAATTAGCACTGAAGCCCCACTTTTGCAAAACCCTTGTTATGCGACGTTTTTTTATTCCATAAAAATATCATCACTTGGAATAAGTCCATTTTTTTTAGCTTGTTCAAAGTCATTTTGAGAGATAAATATAACATTTGCTATTTGGTCAATCGCTGGTAAAGCAATAAATTTTTTGTTATTATTTGTTTTTGGCAATAATTGTTCATTAATTAATTGTTCAATAAAATTTGTATCAATCCAGTCTTGAATTTCATTGATGTCAACGGTATATTTTAATTCTTCGTTTTTATTTGTCAAGATTGTTATATTGATTAAATTTCTTTTTTCAACAACATTTATTTTTTTGATTTGATTTTCAATTTCAGCAATTTTAATCATTTCTTTTAGAAGATTTTTGTAAGATTCTGCGGTTTCAAAACCTTCAGTGTCAAAACTCAAGTCTTCTAACGCTAAAAAAGAATAATTTACTTCTAAATCGTTCTCAAGAATTTTAATAATTTCTTTCTTTTTATCTTCGTTTTTTTCATCAAACCAACTAAAACTTTTTAACACTTTTATATATTCTGATTTGCCTTTTGCTGTTAAAATTCTATATTCATCAATTCTTATTGAATCATTTTCAAAGCCGAATTTAGAAACACCTTCATTTGGCAAAGCTGGTAAAACTTGTTTTGAAAACATTTCATTTTTTGTTTGTGAGCAAGATAATACAGTAAATAAAATACTTAATGTCGTGAATATTTCTTTTAGTAGGGTTGTTTTCATAAAATGTCGCATAACGTTTCGGGGCTTGGCGAAGGCGGGGATTTTTAGCACAAAAGTTCAATAGAATTACTACCGTTGAACCTTGCACAAAAGCTCAATCGAAGAACTTCAGCCCCGCTTTTGGCAAACCCTTGTTAGCCACAGTTTTTATTTTCGGTTAGTTCTTGTTTCAAATTGTCTGTAACTAAGTTGTTTGTAGTTAAATAACAACTCATTGTTTTTAAAAACTTCTTTGCTTGTTTTAAATAGTCTTTGTCAAATTTTGTATTGTCAACTATTTCTAAATTTCTATACGCTCTCAAAATAAATCGTCCAGCACCTTCAAAATGCTTACTTATAAATAGCGTCCCAATCAAAGACACGTAAGATACAAACTCGTATTGAATATGATTTCTTTTTAGATACTCAATTGGTAATTGCTCATTCATACTTTGAAAAGGGGAAATAATTCCAATGTCTTTCAAGTATTTTTCTTTTTCAATTACAAACCAGTCGTCCAATATTTCTCCGTTCAAATCGGTTTCAAGTTGGTAGTAACCAATTCCTTCTAAATTTTCAGTCCAATATTGGTTTTCAACATACAAACCTATTTTAGTTCTGATAATTGAAGTGCCATTTCGTCTGTCAATGTGATAGACAAATCCATCGAACTTTGTAATGATTTCGTCTTGCCTAAAACCTCCTAAAAAGTCCTTATCATCTGAGTTGTTAGCAAAAATTTTGTCAAGAGTGTCAAACGCAGTCTTTTTTAAGTCAAATGACTTAACTCTTTCTTTCAATAATAGTTCAAGTTCTTGGTCTGTCATAAAATTGTGGCTAACGTCCAAATTTACGCAATGCGATAATATGGACTATACACAATTGCGCTAATGTTGTTTTAATTTTAGTTATCTATTTGTTAATCATAAAATTAAAATTTATTATATTTGGATAAACGCACAAACTTTAAAAATGAATAAAAATTATGTAGAAGATTTTGCTACGATATTGCGCCTTCAGCGGTATGCAAAAAGCAGTATTAAAACCTATACCTCTCATTTGTCTTATTTTTTGAAACTCTCCGCAAAGTTTCAACCTGAAGATATCACACAAAAACAATTGGAAGATTTTGTTATCTGGCTCGTTGAAAAGAAAAAAGTGGGATCATCTTATCAAAAAGCAATGATTTCTACTATTGTGAAATTTTATAAAGAAACTTTTCAAAGAACAATTAATTTAAAACATCTTTACCCTCAAAGAAGTGAAAATAAATTGCCGAAATTTTTAACTAAAATGGAAGTGAAAAAGATTTTAGATTCTACTTCCAATATAAAACATAAAGCAATTCTTACAACCATTTACTCTTGTGGTCTCAGATTAGGCGAATTATTAGAACTTAAAATTTCTGATATTAAAACAGATCAGAATATTCTGCTAATCAGACAAGCAAAAGGAAATAAAGATAGAGTAGTAATGCTCTCCTTCAAACTTATTGAGCTACTGAGAGAATATTATAAAATCTATAACCCTACAAAATATTTATTTGAAGGTTCTGAAAATGAAAAATATTCTCAGAGAAGCGTTCAGCAGATTATGAAGTCATCACTGAAAAAATCTGGTGTAGATTCTCCTGCCTCCGTTCACACGTTGCGGCATTCTTATGCGACACATCTTTTAGAAAACGGGACAAATATTAGAATCATTAAAGAGCTTTTAGGACACAATAATATCAAAACAACGGAGATTTATACACATATTACGGATGTCAGCAAAAATAATATAAAAAGTCCTTTAGATTTTCTATAAAATATAAAAAACCGCCCAGAAAATCTGAACGGTTTTAAATTTATATTTTCTCAGCGACACACTGTTACATCATTCCCGGCATTCCACCTCCCATTGGCATAGCAGGTTCAGCGCTCTTAATTTCAGTGATTACACACTCAGTTGTTAAAAGCATTCCGGAAACAGAAGCTGCATTTTCAAGAGCAACTCTTGTTACTTTAGTAGGGTCAATGATTCCTGCTTCAAGCATGTTGACATACTCGTCAGTTTTAGCATTGTATCCGAAGTCTCCGCTGCCTTCAGCAACTTTGGCTACGATTACAGAACCTTCACCACCTGCATTGGCAACGATTTGCCTTAATGGCTCTTCGATGGCTCTTTTTACGATTTTAATCCCCGTAGTTTCATCAGCATTAATACCTTGAAGATTTTCTAAAGCAGAGATTGCTCTTACAAAAGCAACACCACCACCTGCAACGATACCTTCTTCAACAGCGGCTCTTGTAGCGTTCAATGCATCGTCCACTCTGTCTTTTTTCTCCTTCATTTCAACTTCAGAAGCTGCACCTACGTAAAGTACGGCAACACCACCGGCTAATTTAGCCAGTCTTTCCTGTAGTTTTTCTCTGTCGTAGTCAGAAGTTGTAGTTTCCATCTGAGCTTTGATCTGGCTTACTCTGCCTTTGATCTTGCTTTCGTCACCACCACCGTTTACAACCGTTGTATTGTCTTTATCGATGCTCACTTTTTCAGCAGTTCCCAACATATCCAGAGATACGTTTTCCATAGTGAAACCTTGTTCTTCGGAAATAACGGTTCCTCCTGTAAGGATCGCGATATCTTCCAGCATTGCTTTTCTTCTGTCCCCGAATCCCGGAGCTTTCACAGCAGCAATTTTAAGAGAACCTCTCAATTTATTAACCACTAAAGTTGCCAAAGCTTCACCTTCCACTTCTTCAGAAATAATTAAAAGAGATTTTCCACCCTGTGCAATCGGCTCAAGAACCGGAAGCAATTCTTTCATTGAAGAAATTTTCTTCTCTACCAAAAGAATGTATGGGTTATCTAGCTCAACCAGCATTTTTTCAGGGTTGGTCACAAAATATGGCGACTGGTAACCTCTGTCGAACTGCATACCTTCTACAACATCTACCGTTGTATCGATACCTTTAGCTTCTTCTACAGTGATAACACCTTCTTTACCCACTTTTCCGAAAGCCTCAGCGATCAAAGATCCGATAGTTTCGTCGTTATTGGCAGAAACTGAAGCAACCTGCTTCACCATTTCTGTAGAATCACCAACTTGCTTGGACTGTTCTTTAAGGTTAGCCACAACAGCAGTTACTGCCTTGTCGATCCCTCTTTTCAAGTCCATTGGGTTGGCTCCGGCAGCTACATTCTTAAGACCTTCTCTTACGATAGCCTGTGCCAGAACAGTAGCGGTAGTAGTACCGTCTCCTGCAATATCATTGGTTTTGGAAGCCACTTCTTTTACCATCTGCGCTCCCATATTTTCTACTCTGTCTTCAAGTTCGATTTCTTTCGCTACAGAAACACCGTCCTTAGTTACGTGAGGAGCTCCGAAAGATTTTTCGATCACTACGTTTCTTCCTTTTGGTCCTAAAGTTACTTTTACTGCATTAGCCAATGCATCCACTCCTCTTTTTAAAGCGTCTCTTGATTCAATATCGAATTTTATTTCTTTTGCCATTGTTTGTTGTATTAATGTACGATGTACAATGTACAAAGTACTTGATTTACTTTTTTAAAATTTATTTTTATCAGTCATTAATACATTGTACATTTTTACATTGTACAACGTACAGATTATTACCCGATGATTCCCAACAGATCTCCTTCCTTAACGATTAAAAAATCTTTCCCTTCCAATTTTAATTCAGAACCTGAATATTTTCCATAAAGAACTTTGTCACCTACCTGAACAGTTGTAGGCTCATCTTTTTTACCCGGGCCTACTGCTACTACTGTACCTTCCTGTGGTTTTTCTTTTGCGGTGTCCGGAATAATAATACCTGAAGCTGTTTTAGTTTCTGCAGCGATCGGCTCGATCAAAACTCTGTCTGCTAATGGTTTAAAGTTTACTGACATAATATATTTATTTTTTAATTATTCTGTAATGTAATTGTCTAAATGTGTGCCAAGCAACGGAAACGAAATTTTTGGCAGATTTTTGTTTGGGGATGTGAAATTTTGGCAGAAAAAAAGTCACCCCTGTTTGTGAGGTGACTTTGATATGTTTAATGAACCGGATGCTTTGTAAATCCTTGTGTTAATTTTTTAGCTCTTATCTGAATTCAGGTTTTAGTCTTTCTTGCCTGCTGCCTGCATTGGGTTTACCTTTCGGGTGGCTCCTCCTCTTACCGGGCCTTCTTCCTGTTTCTGTTTAAACAGCTGGAATTTTGAAGCCTGGCCTTCTGTACCGCTGCTGTTCCATAAGTTATTGGAAGTGTCAATATCCGCAGTTTCTCTCATCGGGTCAAGCTGTATCGATTTTATTTTTTTATCAAAATAATAAGTTTTTGAAACTTTCTGTTCGTTCTGTCTCCATATCTGGGCAGATGACTTATCATAAAGCTTCGATCCGTCTTCAAAAGTGAATTCAAGGATGATCGGCATTACCAGTCCGCCTTTATTCACAAAATCAATCTGGTAGCCCGTAAAATTTTTGAATTTCTCCTTATCCACGGCGTCCAGAGGAAGTGTGGCTTCCGTCTTTAATGTATATTCCTTCTCGGCATCCACTTTTTCCTGGCCTCTGTCATACCTGTAATAGAAGTCCTGCAGATCCTTATCCTTATCTACATAGAATGTGATGTTTTTATCCTCTTTGTTTCTGATTTTTGAAATATCTTCAAACGGGTTCTGAAGTGGCTTTTCCACTTTATATTTTGTTTCATTGGCTTCCTTTGGCGGTGTATTGAGGTCCGGAACGGCAACCGTTACTTTATCGATGGCAATATCTACCGGATCTGTTCCGTAAAACCAGCCTCTCCAGAACCAGTCCAGATCCTCACCGCTCGCATCTTCCATTGTACGGAAAAAATCTGCAGGTTCAGGATGCTTGAAAGCCCATCTTTTGGCATATGTTTTAAAAGCTTTGTCAAATAATTCTCTTCCCATGATCGTTTCACGGAGAATATTTAATCCTGTAGCTGGTTTTGAGTAAGCGTTCGGACCAAACTGAATGATGTTTTCAGAATTGCTCATAATCGGTTCCAGCTGGTCTTTCGGCAGCTTCATATAATCTGTGATCGTCCATGCCGGACCTCTTTTTGAAGGGAATTTGTTATCCCATTTCTCTTCCGTAAGATATTCTGTGAATGTATTCAGTCCTTCATCCATCCAGCTCCACTGTCTTTCATCGGAATTGATGATCATCGGGAAGAAATTATGTCCTACTTCGTGGATCACAACTCCTATCATGCCGTTTTTAGTTCCTTCAGAATAGGTTCCGTCCTTTTCCGTCCTTCCGAAATTGAAGCAGATCATAGGATACTCCATTCCGTTGGCCGCTTCTACAGACTGCGCCACAGGATACGGGTAAGGAATTGTGAATTCAGAATATGTTTTGATGGTGTGGGCCACTGCTTTTGTAGAATATTTTCTGTAAAGAGCATAAGCCTCTTTTGGATAGAAACTCATGGCCATCACTTTATTGTTGTTTTCAGGAATTGTAACGCGCATTCCATCCCAGACAAATTTTCTGGATGAGGTCCATGCGAAATCTCTTACATCATCAGCCGAAAACACCCATGTTTTTCGCTGTTTGGAATGATTTTTTTCAGCCTTTTTCGCTTCATCCAATGTTACGATCTCGATAGGTTCGGCAGCGCTTTCAGCTTTTCTGTACCTGGCCATCTGGTCCGAAGTTAAAACCTGCTCATAGTTTTTACATTCGCCGGTTCCGCCTACAATATGATCCGCAGGGACATTCATTGAAACTTTAAAATTTCCGAACACCAACGCGAATTCACCGCGTCCTGTGAACTGATGGTTCTGCCATCCGTGAAAATCGCTGTACACACACATTCTTGGATACCATTGAGTCATTGTATACAGGTCGTTCCCGTCTTCAGCGAAATTTTCATAACCGCCGCGGCCGCCCATTTTAATCCTGTTCGGGATATTATAGTTCCAGTCTACCTTAAAGACCAGTTTTTCTCCTTTCTTTAAAACCTTCGGCAGATCGATGCGCATCATCGTTTTGTTCACCGTATATTTCAGAGGACTTCCGGAGGCATCAGTTACCTTTTCAAGGTTCACACCATAGCCGTTGTCTTTTGCCGGAAGATCAGTTACTTTGAGCTGCTGGTCATTGGAAGAAGCCGGAAGGGTAGAGGAAGACCCGAACCCTGCATTTTTAACATTGGATTGTTGATTTTCGTCCAGCTGAAGCCAGATATAATCCAGATCATCCGGAGAATTGTTGTAATAGGTAATGGTTTCCGAACCTTTCAGGTTTCTTTTGTCTTCATCAAGGTAAGCCGTAATATCGTAGTCAGCCCTGTTCTGCCAATATCCCTGTCCAGGTGCTCCTGAAGCTGTTCTGTAAATATTGGGAGTAGGAAGAATGGTTCCAAGCTGTTCGAACCTGTTTCCGTGGTTACTTCCGGGATTATTCTGGATATTTTGTGCGGCAAAGCCTGCATATGCAAATACTGAAAATGAAAATAGGGCTGCTTTTAATTTCATTACCGAATTGATTTAATAATTATCAAAGATAATAATAAGTAGTTGAAAAGTTAAAAATGTTTCAATGTTAAAACGGAATTCTCTCCAAAGCCATTTTTAAAGATAAAGCAAATACTCCGGAAGATACAAAAAGGATCCAGTCCTTCTTGTTAACCTTAAAAATGTTCAGCAAAATAAATAAAAGGATAAGAATGGCTGATACAATGACGATCTGCCCCAGTTCCAGCCCGATATTAAAGCCTAACAAAGGAACAGCAATGCTCTGGCTTTTGGCGATCATTATCCTTGCCGTATTCGCAAACCCCATTCCATGGATGAGGCCAAAGATCAGGGCAAGATAATAATTGGCCCGCATCAGCGTCTGCTTTTTATTTTTCATCAGAATGTTATCCAGAGAAGTCAGAACAATAGTCAAAGGAATTAAAAACTCCACCCAGGCAGAAGGTACCCTGAAGACATCAAGAATGCTCAGGGCAAGTGTAATGGAATGCCCGATGGTAAAAGCTGTCACAAGAATCAGTATTTTTTTCCAGTCACTGTAAGAATATACGGCAATCAGGGCCAGAACAAAAAGCTGGTGGTCCAGTGCGTCCAGAGAAATAATGTGTTCCCAGCCGAGGTTTAAATAAAATAGAAAATCCTGCATCATAACGTAAAAATATAATGCGTACGAAAATAATGATTAATTTCGAACAAATTTTAAGGTCAGGACATATGAAGAATTTATGGCTTTTTTTATTACCGGCATTTTTGTTATTTTCTTTTTCAAAAGTGAAGCATCCTTATCATGTGGGTTCTGTAGAAGTTAATTATAATGCCAAATCACAAACTTTTGAGATCACTGGCAGGTTTTTCCTGGATGACCTGGAAAACGGACTGGGCAAAAAATACGGAAGTTCTTTCCATTTTAATGACGAAAAATATAAAGCCAGGCTTAATGAGGCACTGGAAAAGTACTGTGCAGACTATTTTAAATTAAAAGCTGACGGCAGGTTTTTAAAAGTAAATTATGTAGGGTATGAGGAAGACAGTGAGTCGGTCAATGTTTTTCTTGAATCGGAAACGGTGGCGTCGCCTAAAAAAGTAGAGACGGCAGTCAGTTTTCTGTACAATCTTTATGATGATCAAATCAATATTGTTCATCTGATTGTGAATGGTGAGAGGAAAAGTGAAAAGCTTACCTACCCGAACCGTTATCTGTACCGGCAGTTTTAATTTCGCGCTGTTTTTTAGTTTTTCATCAGATTTAACTATTAAAAACTTATAATTGGGTAGTATTTAGTTAATTAATTAATATTTTTTTTATTTTATATTTAAAAATAGTTATATTTGCATGTGTTTGCTTCAGTATAACTGATTTTTGGTTAATGATTTTAAATGAATCTGATCAAAACTTTAAAATTTACGGATGTGAGCCATGGAAGTTTTTGAATATGTCAGGTATTGCGCTTAAGTAGAGATTGAATATTTTTTTCTAAATTTACTCTGATAATGATTGTTTTTAATTGATATTCAGCAGAAATTAGAAATAAAAAGGGGATTCGTCAGAAGGCAGCGAAATGCAAGCTTTCTAAACATTTAAATCACCCAGCCAATAGTTAAACGCGATGTAAAAATTCCCACTACCATATTTAAGGCAGCAGATTCTAACAACACAAATTGTTAACAAGCACTTACGTTCCCTGTAGGTGTTTTTTATTTATGATCCATTTGAATCAGGGTATTGATTCCTTTGGCGTGAGCAAGAAGATCAGGAAAAAAATTGTTGTAACACTCCTGGAGAAAAGGTTTGTTGTCCAGGAATGCTTCGAAAACGGGAATATCCGGACTCAGGTATTTTGCTTTATTAAGAACATTGCGCATGCTGAATCTGATGGTCTGGTCCTTACGGTAATTAAACAGCCAGTCATCCTGTTCCATTTTAGCCAGCATTATCTTGAAATTTTCAGGAAGCCATTCATCATGTTCATTCAGAACTCTGTAGACCCGCAGGGAATGGGCTTTCCATTCAGCTAAAGAATGCAGGGAAAGATCGGTGGCCACGAAATAATCCATGGCAACATCCACAAAAGCACCTGCATAGAGCCTTACCAGCGGAGAAAATGCCTTTTTCGCTTCGTGTATGGCGGGATGAGAATCTGTAAATGTATCCACTGCCCTGTGCATGGTAATTCCGTCCTGGATATCTTTCGGAAAGGAATACCGGTCTTTGTTCCGGATAAAATCTTCAAGAAACTGTCCTACGATCTGTCCGTCCGAAAAAGCGAGAAAAGAATGAGCTAAATAATTCATAAACGAATATAAAAATTTTTAGACAATAACCTGCCATCTGCAAAAGTCTCTACCCAAACTCCTTTTTCTGCTTCTGTGTATTTGAAATTAATAGGGTTTAAAATGATCTTTTCCGGAGAAACCAAATGGAGGTGAAGCTCATTGTCATTCACGAAACTTTGAAACTGAACAGGATATTGAAACTGGTTTTGGATCTGGAGATCTTTATACCCATAGACTACCGTACAGTCCGAACCTAATGGAGTAAACCGCTCATGTTCTTTATAAATATCTATAGAATGTGGATGTCTTTCAATAATCCTAAGCCCTGCCTGCAGAGCAGCATAATACAGGATGGATGAAAACTGACAGATTCCGCCACCGAATCCGCTAGATATATTGTTTTTAATGAGATTTCTGCCTTCTTTAAAATGATTCTTTTGAGTCGGGTTTCCTATTAATTTCCAGAAAGAAAATACTTCACCGGGCTGAATTATCAGGTTGTGGATCTTATCACTGACCACTTTTAAATTGTGGACTTTATTTTCACTGAATACTCCCTTTTTTATAACCTGTTTGAGTTCGATGACGTGCCCACCGATTCTTTCGGTGCCATATTCACTGGCATACCGATACCGGGATTGCTGCCCATCAAAATAACGTTGTAATAATCTGATCCGCAGTTTCAGGGGATCCGGTAAAAGTTTTTTCAATACCTGTTTCATTTCTTTTCAAGTACTACAACGTTATAGGAAGCCCATTTTTTCAGAAAAGTACGGCAGAGCAGAATATCTAAGGGCAGAAAAAGTTTCCTTAAGCGATCGGGAAGTCTATGAACAGGAAAGAGCAAAATACCGATGGTGTTTTTTATATGCCATTTTTCATTTGACAATATTGAAATTTCAGAGGTTGTAAAACTATTCCCCGCGTGCCATTCTTCCTGAGGTGAAACCGTTTTTCTCCGGGCTTTTGTAGGATAGTCAAAGATTAAAATTCCATGATTTCCTAATTTTCGAAAACATTCGTCAAGGAATTTTTTTGTTTCTTCCTTTGTCTGATGCATGATCACATGAAAGCAGAATATACAGTCAAATTTTATATCAAATGGAATTTCTGAAATCTCACCGACAGCTGTTATCTTTCCCGGATTTTTTTCCGATGCAATCCTGAGCATTTTTTCACTGAAATCTACGCCATGCGTAGCCAACCTGAGCAGTCTGCCCGTTCCGCATCCCAGATCCAGAATTTTGGAATAGTCTTTATCCTTGAAAAAAGAATTTAAAAATAAGTTCTCCTGCTCATCAATATACCTTCCGTAAGAATTCCCGAACCGGTTTTCTTCATAGGTTTCTGCAAGATGATCATAGTATTCATGGATACTGTTTTTCATTATTTTAAATTCTTTCGTGAAAATAATTAATCATGCATTGTTCGTCAATATCTATTCCAACTTTTTCCGAAACTGGTATTAAAAAATTCTTTCGTGGAAATCCTCAATTTTGCTCACTTCTTCAATCTTGATTCCAAATTTTCTTTTAGGAATTTTGTTGAGGTTCGAAACAAATATTTTTTCATAGCCTAATTTTTCAGCCTCTGTAATTCTCTGTTCAACCTGTGCTATGGGACGGATTTCTCCGCTTAACCCAATCTCTCCTGCAAAACAGAAATGCTCGGAGATCGCAATATCTTCATTGGAAGACAGGATGGAAGCCACCACCGCAAGATCCAGGGCAGGATCATCCGTTTTGATTCCTCCAGTAATATTTAAAAAGACATCTTTTGCACCCAGCTGGAAACCTGCACGTTTTTCCAAGACGGCCAGCAGCATATTCAGTCTCTTTGCATCAAATCCGGTGGAACTTCTTTGAGGAGTTCCATAAACGGCTGTACTTACCAAAGCCTGAATTTCAAGCAGCATCGGTCGGTTTCCTTCCAAAGTTACGGCCACCGAGTTTCCGGAAAGCTCTTCAAATTTTTTGGTGATAAGGATTTCGGAAGGATTCCTGATCTCTTTCAATCCCTGGGAAACCATTTCATAAATTCCGATCTCGGAAGTAGATCCGAAACGGTTTTTATTGGCTCTGAGCAGTCTGAAAAGGTGATTTCTGTCGCCATCGAAATTTAAAACCACGTCTACCATATGTTCCAGCACTTTCGGTCCGGCAATCTGGCCATCTTTCGTGATATGGCCTACCAGGAAAACAGGAATGTTATTTTCCTTTGCATATTTAATGATTTCATTGGAGCATTCCCTGATCTGGGAAACGGTTCCGGGCGAACTTTCTATCAGCTGCGACTGAAGCGTCTGGATAGAATCGATGATCATAAAATCCGGTTCCAGTTTTTTGGCTTCATGAAGGATCTTTTCCAGTGACGTTTCGGTAAAAAGAAAACAGTTCGGGTTCTGAACATCTGTGAGCCTGTCCGCTCTCATTTTGATTTGTGAAGCACTTTCTTCCCCGGAAACATAAAAGACTTTTTTCTTCATCTTTAAGGCCAACTGGAGCAAAAGGGTAGATTTCCCGATTCCGGGCTCACCACCGATTAAAGTTACTGAACCCAATACGATACCTCCTCCCAGAACCCGGTTCAGTTCTTCGGAAGGTGTTTTTATTCTCGGTTCTTCGCTGGTCACCACTTCAATAATGTTGATGACATGCTGTTTTGATTTTGAAAAAGGGGGCGTTTTGGATGAGGTTTTCTCTACCACTTCCTCCACAAGAGTATTCCATTCTCCGCAGTTTTTGCATTGCCCCATCCATTGGGAATATTGGGTTCCGCAGTTCTGACAGAAATATGCTGTTTTCAGTTTTGCCATACTGCGAAGTTAAAAAAAATGAATCTCCTTTCAGAATTTTAATTAATTTTCAGATATGAAAAATATTTTAATGAGAAGTCTGGTTATATTTATTGTAATGAGTCTTCTTAATGCCCAGTTCAGCGAATGGACCTTGCATTTTTTAAAAGAAAAATCAGACGGAATAGTCATGGTGCCAATTGGTGTTTTGGTGGATTGCCTGATTGTAACGATTGTCAGTTTTATTACGGTATTACTATTCAGAAAGAACTACAGTTCAGTTTTAAGAATTGCGGTTTTATTTGAAATTATTTATTTACTCACATTAATCATTTCAGGAACAAATCCCTTTGCCTATTTTTCAAATAAAACAGATGCAGGACTTCTAGCTTTATTCATTTATATAAATTCTTTCGTTGTATTTCTTATCGTATGTATTTTCCATTTGATCTATTTTAAAATAATTGCATCCAAAATTAAAAACTATCCTACATCAAGAACCAGATAATCAATATGTATTATCTTTACTCAACTAAAAATAAGTTATAATGAAAAAAGTACTTTTATCTTTCGTTTTTACGCTGTTAAGCGTTCTGAGTTTTGCGCAAACCGAATGGGCGGCAGATCCTATGCATTCTTCTGTAAATTTTAATATCAAACATATGGGTATTAGTTTTGTACAGGGAAGGTTCGATTCATTTAAAGGAAGAGTAACCGCTGAAGGCACTAATTTGGATAATGCTGTTTTTGATTTTGTAGTAGAAGTGAATTCTATTAATACAGGTGTAGATATGAGAGATAAGCACCTTAAAAGTGCCGATTTTTTTGATATCGATAAATATCCTGCAATGAGTTTTAACAGCACATCCATCACCAAAAACAAAAATAATACCTACACACTGAAAGGAAACTTAAAAATTAAGGAAACTGTAAAAGAGATCAGTGTTCCCGTAACGTTTGGAGGTGTTGCTAAAAACCAGCAGGGAAAAGAAGTGATGGGTTTCCAGACCAAATTCACAGTGAACCGCTTAGACTATGGGATTAAATACGACCCGACTGGTGCAGGTGTAGCTAAAGATGTAGAAGTAAGCTTATACTTTGAGTTGGTAAAACAATAGTTCTATTACTAATTGAGTATAAAAAAGGTTTTCCAATCTCTTGGAAAACCTTTTTTTATTAGAATTTAACTCGCGTAGATTCAGTTGATTAGGTAGGTTTAACGCAAGCATCTGTTCCATCTGCTCAATCTGCGCGAGATTATTTTTTAGTTTTAAAAATTAATCTTCCCTGAAGAAACCGTGAAAATGCCATAATCATCGATCACCATATTCTCCTTTTGGATACCGCTGTATTTCATCACCCTGTCAAGCTCTTTCTGCGAACGTCTCCTCATGATCCAGTCCTTGTTCTGATGGTTATTCAAAACATAAGCAATCATCTTCAGCTGCGGATGCCACGGCTGTCCTGTATAAACAACAAAAGAATTTTTTTCAGAGATAGAAGTGACTCCTTTAACAGCTTTAACGGCCATTTCATTGTCTCCGAACAGTTCAAGAATTCCGGAAATAATGGTGATATTCGGTTCAAAATCCAGTTTTTTATAGGTTTCAGGATCAAAACAGTCAAAATTGGTAAAACGGACGTTCTGATAATTTTTCTCTTTGATTACCTGTTCTCCGATTTCGATATTGGCTTTTACGAATTCATTGATAACGATTTCGGCATTAGGATATCTTTCTTTAATATCGAATAAATAATTTCCCGTTCCGCCTGCAATATCAAGAATTTTAATTTTCCGGCCTTCCTTTTTGAGACTTTGGATGTTCTTCTCCAAAAGCTGGATCAGATGTCCCTTACGGATTCGGATACCTTTCCACCCGATGGCATTGAGGTAATTTTTATCCATCATTTTTCCAAAACCGAATTTTCCGCCTGGCTGATTCTGGTAGACATAATGAAGCGAAGCACCGGAATCAAAGCCGTGTTTCAGTCCAATGGCCATCCCGTTACTTATCTTTCCGATATTGTTGAGCGAAAATTTCTGAAACTTAAAATTCAGATTATTGCCGATATTCTTCTGAAGGTCTTCATATTCCTTTACCGAAAAGCGGTCAGGATGAAGAGAATTCGTTTTAGAGGTTCTGCCGAAACATTTTCCGGCAAAATCTGCAACCTTGTCGTATACTTTTTCTTTTCCGGTATCAAACAGAATCCCGTGGAAAAATCCGGGCAGCACTTCGTATTTTTTCAGATCCGTATCCAGTTTATCATAAAATATCTTCTGTTCCTTATTGAAAACCACATGGTCTTTTTCCGCAACCAGAATCAAAGTTGGTGTATCAATAGCTTCGGCATCTTCTACCAGGCGTTTTCCGGCTTTTGCAAGGTCTATGAGAAGTTCAGCGTCTATAGATCTTGTGATCAGAGGGTCGGTGTCATAAGCTTTCTGCTGTTCCGGGTCGTGGGTCAGCATTGTAGATTTTACATAGCTTTTGATGATCAGTCCCTTTTTCAGCTTTGTTCCAAGCGTAATCATTTCATTAGCCAGAGGAACAATAAGGTTGATTTTGAAAGCAGGAGCCAGAAGTGCCATTCCTGCAATATCCGGAGCGAAATCGTGGACCCAGGCTGAAGCAACAACGCCTCCGATACTGTTAGCCAAAACAAAAATATCCGAAATTTTTACATCAAATTCTGATCCTAAAAATTTGGAAAAAGAATCCAGATCGCGCACATAATCCATGAAAATGGAAGACGTTGCAGTCTCTGTATGCCCATGTCCCCGGAGATCAAAAGCAAAAATATTGTAGTTTGAAAACTGTGCCGACTGGGCAATATCATTCAGTCTTTCCGAATGCTCGTGGCCCCGGTGGATGATGATGATGTTTTTCTGCTGAGGCTGGTAATTCCATTCACGGTAGAAAATAGTACTGCCGTCAAAACTCTTAAAGTGTCCGCTGTTCATAGTTTAAATTTTTTTCAGAAAATCCTTCAGATAAGGATGGATTACCGCATTTTTATGAATGTCTTTCATGGTTTCTGCTGCTTCATCTACGGGTAAAGATAGAATATTTTTCATTACTAAAATACCTATAACACTGCTTCTTGTAAAGCCCATGGTACAATGGATGAATATTTTTCCTTCTGCCGGAAGTTTTTTATAGTTCTCTGTAATTTCTGTAACCAGTTTTTTTGTACTGTGTATATCAAAAGTTCCGATATCCAGAAAAGGATATGGGTGATAGGCTGATTTGTTTTTTAACCCGGATGTTTCCTCAATTTCTGCTGAAAGATCATACACCAAAGTAGAGCTGTTGATCTCAAAATAATGCAGATCTTCGGGTCCTGGCCTTGAAGAAATATAGATGCGGGGAACAATCTCCAGCGGTCTTCTGTTCTTCCTTAAAAATTTCCAGAAAATCCGATACACCATCAGATAAGGAGCATAGAAGATATTTCGCCACAGTGAAATATTCCCATTTTTGTCTTTTAAAAAATGGACACTGTTCTTCTGATAATGATAACCAATGATGATTGACATTACAGCAGGCCAAAATAAAATCAGCCATAAATGCCCGCAGTATTGATCCAGAAGCAATGCTGCAGAGATCAGCATCCACCCAAAAAGAAAGTAAAAATTGGCAACATGGAAATTTCTGTATTGAAAATCATGTTGACGGTAAGGGAAAAAGATAAAACTGATATGGGCAAGAACCGTTCCCGAAAGAATATCTATGAAATGATGCTGGTAGGTCGTCAGTGTCGAGACACCCAGCAAAATAAGCCACAGCATTAAAAAGGTCCGGGCTTTTTTTAAGCTTCTGAAAACGGTCCAGAAAATAAAAGCATAAACGATATGCAGCGACGGAGACTGGTTAAAAGGTGAATCAAATATCTTTAGAAACTGAAAGGAGTAATTTAATACAGAGCTGTTTGTCCCGGGTTTTACCAAAGAAAAACGGAGCGGAAACATAATGAAAAAAAGACCTGCAGCTATGGTTACGAAAAGCATTCTCTTTGTTAAAACTTTAAGCTGTTCATGATCTTTAGCCATAAAAAATACTGAACAGAAAAAAATACCACTGGTCATATACGGGATAATGCTCCATGGCAGAAATGGAATATGTTTTTCAAAATCGAATACAAAAGACGGAATTTTTTCAGCCTTTGAAGTGTACCATGCCGCAAAATTGTAAACAATTAGGAATACAATTCCACAAAGGGAGAAGGCATACAATTGCTGTTTTAAGGTCGGTCGTCTTTCATCCATTTGGCTTTCCTGTACATGATGATATTTAACAAAGGAGAAGGAAGTAAGGATAACGATTTCATCATCCATTTCATTTTTATAGGGAAAATAATCAGCTTTTCTTTTCTTTCAATGGCTTCGGAAATAATCGCTACGGCAGTTTCAATATCCGTAAGAAAAGGTTTCTTGCCCAGATCATTATTATTCAGCTGTCTTAATTTTTCGGTGTCTACATATCCGGGAGCAATGGCCGTTACTGATATACCAAAAGGACTAAGGGCACGGCGGTATGCATCAGCAATCTGGATCACAGATCTTTTTGTTTTGGTATAAAGGCTGGAATTTTCATACTCTAGGATTCCGGAAACAGACGCAATGACCGCAATACTTCCTTTATTCTGTCCTTTCATTGCTTTTCTGGCTGCTTCAAAACAATTGACGGTTCCCAGGATATTGGTCTGAAGCATCTCTTCAGCTTCCTCATAAGAAATTTTTCCTGCGACATCTTCTGCATAACTTCCTGCGCAGTTAATGAAAATATCAAGACTGTTTTTCCCGGTTGTAAACGAGTTCAGTGCAGCAGCAATAGAGTCTATATCACAAACGTCAGCGCGAAATGGTTTTAAATTTTCATGACGATTTTCAGGAATCTTTTCCGGATTTCTTCCGCAGATTCCTACATCATATCCTTTTTGGAGATAATGCCGGGCAAGAGCATAGCCGATACCGGAAGTTCCGCCTGCTATAAAAACATTCATGAGGCTGTAGTGATTTGAATTTTGTGTAAAAATAGATTTTAAAACTGAAAACCGGAGGGTAGACTGAATTTTTATCAACACAAAAGGGCGGTTTTTTAGAAAATAAAATATTTTCAATACATCAATAGAAGCGGACTTTGGCCCGTTTAAACAAAAATAAGTACATAAGGCTTTAGTCAAAACTATCTACAAAAATTATCTTCTGATCGATTTTATGGTCTGATCAAAACCATACTGCCACTGCATTTCCATATCTTCTGCAAACTGCCTGTATGTTTTCGGGAAAGAAAAATCAATTTCAAATCTCCGCCAGTTAATGCCCTTTTTAAGATAATGTCCTTTTAAATCCTTTTTAATATCCGTTGTGTCAATCCGGAAATCCACCGGGAATTTTTCAATCTCTGAAAGTCTTTCATTACCGCTGAAACCGAGCACAGCACGTACAAAAGCTTCTTCCACAGAACTGTAAGGCTGTTTTTTTTCAATGATGATTTCGTCTGCAAGATGTTTGGCCAGTTCAATAGGAATGAGGTCAACAGCTCCACCGGCAAAGTATTTTCCCTGAAGAGAAACAGGCTCTACATAAAACATATCAGAAACGGAAATCCGGGTACTTTCCAGTAAGGAAATATCGGTTTTTATTACCGGAAGTGTTTCCACAGCACTGTTTAATACATTTTCAGATTTGATAATGATTTGTTCCGGATTGATTTTTCCTGCAGTCTCCGGATCAGTGAAAATCACTTTTTGGTAAAGCTTTCTGCTGTTTCTTTTTTGTCCTGTCTCTTTTGGATCAAAAAGCATCTCTGAACCAATGATCACTGTTGGTATTCTTTGTGAAAACTGAGCATTTTTTAATGAAGGAAAAACCATGGACAGGTCCTGAGGCATTTCGACGAGATATCTGCTGAAAACATCTTCAATAAATGGAGCGTTTCTTTTTTCTGATAATTTCTTTAATGAGAAAAGTCCAATCTGGGAAAGCTTTTTATGCTTTGTCAGCACTGTTCCTGATACAAAACGGAAATATTCTTCTGATTTCAGGTACTCCTTTCTGGAAATACTGTCAGGAAAAGCATTGATAACAGCTGCGGCAAATGCTCCTCCGCAGGAAGCGATCAGTACATCAGGCTTCATATCCATTTCTTCCAGGGCAGCAAACATTCCCAGGTAGATCATCAGCCGGGTTCCGCCTCCGGAAAATAGAACCGCTCTTTTAAATTTTTCACTCATGATTCTACCTTTTGATAAGAAGTGAAAATATCCAGAAAAAAATGGGAGCATTGAAGATCAGGCTGTCCATACGGTCCAGAAGGCCGCCATGTCCGGGAAGCAGGGTTCCGGTATCTTTTATGCCGGCTTTTCTTTTCAGATAAGACATGAAGACATCACCGGAAAATCCTGAAATCCCCAGAATAATCCCTAAAATGGTATTAACCGGAATATCTGTCTTCAATAAGAAAAAACCTAAAATATTACTTAACAGCACAGTAAGAAAAATACCACCGATAAATCCTTCCACAGTCTTATTTGGACTTATTTGAGGGGTAATTTTATGTTTCCCAAAAAACTTGCCCATCAGATACTGGAAAACATCATTCAATTCCGTCACGACAACAATGAAAATAATAGCATTCAGTCCGGAAACCATTTCCCTGATAAATAAAAGATGCGGAAAAGCAAATAGGCAAACCAATAAAGCCACGATTATTCCGTAAAACTGCCTTATGGATGTTTTTAATAAAATGAAATACAACAATACAATGGCCGTCACAACAGCACTATAAATAAAATAGCTTTCAATGCTAAAAAAATATAACAGGAAAAACTGGGCGGTCCCAACAAACAATGACGGAATAATCCGGTTCGAACTGATCCTGAACAGTCGCATGAATTCAAAAAAACACTGAAAGCTGATCCATGCAACGAAAATTTTCATGGCAAGGGGATGGGAAATCCCCAATGCGAAAACAATAATGATATAGATCCATGTTTTTACCCTTAAAGGAACGTCTGCAAATTTATTTTCTTCAGGCTTCATGCAGTGATTTCTTTAAGCGGATGTACGTGCTGATCGTCAACAGAAGAATAATAAGCCCGAAAATATATAATGAAATTCCTGAAATCTCTGCTCCGAAAAATACAACTACACCATAGATTCCCAGGATCAGGGCGCGGTCGCTTTTTCCCATGGGGCCATCGTAGCGTCGTTCTTTTCCGACAATTTTCCCCATCAGTCCGGCAAATTCATTGACGATGCTTAATACAATAAAGATAATGATCAGGTATAAGCTTTCAGGCTGGAATTTTAGCAGCGGAAAAAAAATGATCACATCAGAAACAATGTCGCCGACTTCGTTTAAAACTTCTCCCAATCTGCTGGTCTGGTTGAATTTTCTGGCCATCATTCCGTCCAGTGCATTCAAGGCCATTCTTACAAGCAACCCGATGGGAAGGCTCAGGAAAAACCATTCTGACTGATCTGCATTCCAGAATAATACGCCAATAATCAAAGACAGCAAGATGGAGCTTACCGTGATCTGGTTGGCGGTGACCGTGTTCTTATGCAGGAATAATAAAACCGGGGTGAGCAGCTGCTGGAATTTTGGTTTTAGTTTATATACCGAAATCATGATGGTTATGGCTATTTGTCATTGTGTTTATCAAATATAGATAAAATTTTTGATCAGAATTTATAATTGATACAGGAGGTTTTTCCGTTTTCAAAATTTAAAAAATTGCTTTGTATCTCTTTTTCCCATAACTTTGCACAAACCTAATCTAATGAGTAAAAAGAATACAAAGTACATCTTTGTGACAGGAGGTGTAACTTCATCTTTGGGAAAAGGAATCGTGTCTGCTTCTCTGGGACTTTTGTTAAAATCACGCGGTTTTAACGTAACGATCCAAAAACTGGATCCTTATATCAACATCGACCCGGGAACACTGAATCCATATGAACACGGAGAATGCTATGTAACCGAAGATGGTGCAGAAACGGATCTGGATTTAGGTCACTACGAGCGTTATTTGGATGCTCCTACTTCCCAAAACAACAACGTTACTACAGGGAAAATCTACCAAACAGTTATTGAAAAAGAAAGAAAAGGAGATTTCTTGGGAAAAACAGTTCAGGTAATTCCCCATATCACCAACGAGATCAAACGCAGAATCAAAATGCTTTCCAAGCAGAACTACGATATCATCATTACCGAGATCGGAGGAACTGTAGGGGATATTGAATCTCTTCCATACATTGAAACAGTTCGCCAGTTGAAATGGGAGCTTGGTGAGAAAAATTCTATGGTGATTCACCTTACATTACTGCCTTACCTGGCTTCAAGCGGTGAATTGAAAACAAAACCTTCACAGCATTCCGTTCGTCAATTAATGGAAAGCGGGATCATGGCAGATGTCTTGGTCTGCAGAACAGAACATACGATTCCAAAAGATCAGAGAGCAAAATTGGCTCAGTTCTGTAATGTTTCTTTGGATAATGTAATTGAATGTAAAGATCTTGAAACGATCTACGAGGTTCCGATCTATCTTCAGAAACAAAATTTTGATGATGTCGTTTTAAAAGAATTAGATCTGAAAAATGATAAAGAAGCTGATCTTAAAGACTGGAAAACTTTCCTTAAAAAATTCAAAAACCCTAAGAAATCTATAGAAATTGCCTTAGTAGGAAAATATATTTCTCTGCAGGACTCTTATATTTCTATTGCTGAAGCTTTCAAACATGCAGGGGCAAGTCTTGAAACTGAAGTGAAAGTAAGATGGGTATACAGTGGAGATATCACAGCTGACAATATTAAAGAGACTTTAAATGGTGTGGACGGAATTCTTATCGCTCCGGGTTTTGGCGATAGAGGAATAGAAGGAAAAGTACTTACTGCCCAGTATGCACGAGAAAATAAAGTTCCGATGCTGGGGATTTGTTTAGGAATGCAGATCATGACTATTGAATTTGCAAGAAACGTTCTTGGTCATTCAAAAGCCAACTCAATGGAATTTGATACTTCTACACCGGATCCTGTAATCTCTATCATGGAAGAGCAGAAAAATATCGTGGATAAAGGAGGTACAATGCGTCTTGGAGCCTGGAAATGTTCACTGAAGAATGCTTCTAAGCTATATGATATTTACGGAGCTAAAAATATTTCTGAAAGACACCGTCACCGTTATGAATTCAACAGTGACTATCTTCAGGAATTTGAAAAGAACGGTTTCCTGGCAACAGGTACAAACCCTGAAACAGGTCTTGTAGAGGCTCTTGAGCTTCCTGACCACCCATTCTATGTGGGAGTTCAGTACCACCCGGAATATAAAAGTACAGTAGCAACGCCGCATCCTCTTTTCAGAGCTTTTATAAGGGCTTGCGAAAAGAAATAAGGTAATTGTCTACCATAAACGTCTTCTCATAAACTCAGGCTGATTATTCTCAGCTTGAGTTTATTATATAGTAACATGGTAATGCATAGAGTTTTGATAAAAAAACAGTATTTTTGTCAGCTCAAAAAGAAGCACAATGTGATGCTTGACTCAATTTAAAATTTTAATATAAAAATAAAATGCAACAAAACAAAGGAATCGATAAAAGTCAAATGATCAGTTTTGCGGTTTTATGTTTGGTTCTTTTCGGATTCATGTTCTATTTCCAGAACAAGCAGTCGAAAGAAGAGCAGGTAAAAGCTCAGGAACAGAAAACTGAGCAGGTAAAAAATGCTGTAAAACAGACTCAGGCAAGCAATATCAATCCAAATGTGACTTCTGGTGCTATTCAGACTGCCAGTTTGAGCAACAAAGAACTGAATGTAGAATTCTCAAGCTTAGGAGGGCAGGTTTCTAAAGTACAGCTTTCAGAATACAAAGCATACGACCATAAAACGGATAAGGCAGATCTTCCGCTTTATCTCATCGATAAAAAGAACTCCAACTACGGCTTTCAGTTTAAAGACAAAACCGGAAAGGTTATCAATACTAAAGACTTAGTTTTTACGCCCGCTGTTAATGGGAATGCTGTAACGATGACTGCCACTTATAACAATGCTGTTATTCAGTTCATTTATACATTACTTCCAAAATATACATTAGACTTTAAGGTAAGAACAAAAGGACTTGCTGCTGTTACTTCTGATAATAAAGCAGATTTTATCTGGGATTACAGTGTAAGAAACCTTGAAAAGGGTAGAGCACAGGAACAGTCTCACTCAGAATTCTCATATGCATTCAATAATTATAAGGATTATGATTATGATGGAAGAACAGAGATGAGTGAAGAAAAAGAAACTCTTAACTGGATTGGTGTAAAACAGCAGTTCTTCTCATCTGTGATCGAGGCTAAAAACGGGTTCACACAGAGTAAAGGAAATCAGGAAGCTATTGAAGAGGGCGAATATCTGAAGAAACTTAATTTTGAGGGATTCGTACAGATGACAGGCAGCGAATTGAACCAGGACTTCACATGGTATTTTATGCCACTTGATTTACCGTTGTTAAAATCATATGACAAAAATTTTGACGAAATTTTACCATTAGGATGGTCTTTTATCGGTTGGATGAACCGTTACTTCTTTATGTGGCTGTATAGTGTTATTGCCGGGTGGGGATTATCAGCAGGCTGGGTGATTTTCTTAATGACAATCATTGTAAAATTAATCTTATCGCCGATTATGTATAAGCAGCATAAGTTAAGCGCGATGATGAAAGTGATCCGTCCTGAAATTGACGAGGTAAATGCGAAGCTGAAGGATGCAGATCCAATGAAGAAGCAGCAGGCTACGATGGAAATCTACCGAAAGGCAGGAGTGAACCAGATGGCAGGATGTCTTCCGGCGCTGGTACAGATCCCGATCTTCTATGCCTTGTTCCGTTTCTTCCCGAACTATATTGATTTGAGAGGCCAGGGATTCTGGTTTGCAAAAGATTTAACGGCTTATGACGATTTGATTAAATTACCATTTAAAATTCCTTTCTTAGGAGATCATTTAAGTGTATTTGCATTAGCGTGTACGATTGTAATTTTGATTTATACCGTAATGACTTCAGGAAATATGCAGCAGCCTCAGCAGGAGGGAATGCCAAACATGAAAGTGTTGATGTACATCTTCCCAATTACGTTCCTATTCTTCCTTAACACATCAGCATCTGGTCTTTCCTGGTACTATTTCGTATCCAATGCGATCAACATTTTAATTATCCTCGTTATTAAATACGTGATATTGGATGAAAAGAAAATCCATGCGCAGATTCAGGCGAATAAAGAAAAACCGAAATCAGAAGGCAAGTTCCAGAAGAAAATGAGAGAGATGATGGAGAAAGCTCAAAATCAGCAGCAGATACAAGAGCAGCAGAAAAAAAAGAAATAAGATAACATTTTATGATAACAAAAGAGAAGCAAATTTTGCTTCTCTTTTGTATTTTTAATCACAAGGTTTTGGGACGGGTTGATTCATGTGTGGGCATGGTGTACCACAGGGACAGATTTGTCCACCCATAATCTGTTTTAGCTGACTTTTGCTAATTAATTTAGCATTTGCAATTTTTGTAGCGTTTTTCATATTTTAATATTAAAAATTGTTTTTTTATCTCTTGATAATTCAAAAGAATTGTGAAATGTTTGTAATTCAAATATAAATAAAATATCTATTACAACCATTTTTATTTGAATTTATCAGATTTTGAGAAAATACTTAAAGAAGTCCTGAAAAAATTAAGAGAAATAATGGAGTAAGCTCACAGCGGTAAGTATCAACAGAAAAGAGAAGCAAATTACTGCTTCTCTTTTTATTTATATTCAATTATAATGTAATAAATATTCTTATTAATCATATTTCAGCCTGAACGAAAGTCTGTGATATTTTGTCGGTCCATATTTTATTAAAGCCTGCTGATGGGCTTTTGTGGCATAGCCGAAATTGGTGTTCCACTTGTATTCAGGATGCTCTTCGTGAAGCTCAATCATTAATCTGTCCCTATAGTTTTTAGCCAGAATAGAGGCTGCCGCAATAGACAGCACTTTTGAATCCCCTTTTATGATACACTGATGAGGAATATAGTTATATGGATGGAATTTATTACCGTCTACTAAAATCAATTCAGGGGTGATGGTTAATTGGTCTAAAGCACGATGCATAGCATGGATACTCGCATTAAGGATATTGTGTTCATCAATAAATGCAGGGGGCAATTCTGCAATAGCATAATTTTTTACATTGTCTTTTATATAGCTATCCAGTTCCATCCTCGTTTTGAATGTTAACTTCTTGGAATCATTAACCAGATTTTGTTTAAAACTGTCATCCAGAATAACAGCTGCTGCCACCACAGGTCCACTTAGGCATCCTCTTCCCACTTCATCACATCCGGCTTCGATGTAATGATCTGTCCATTTTTGTAGTAAATCCATGTAATTATTTGTATCAGAAGATAAATGACTGTAAAATTAATGAAAATTATATTTTTAAAACGTTTTATAATTATTAAAAGGTATTATTTCCATTTGAAAAACAGCGATTTTGTACCTAACATCTGTTTGTTTTTCTTAAGATATATTTCTATTGTTTTGCTTTTAGGGAGTGGAGTTTCTTAGTATTGTCATTAGGGCAAATTAACACTCGCTGCTCTATTTAAGAAGAAATATATTTTATGCATGGCATCGCATTAATTTACAGATGATTACAAATTACTCATTTTAATGTGACTTACGGGTTTGATAATCAGTTTCTTATTATGATATTTTGTTGATTTTCTTTATAGAAACTATCAATTAAAAGTCTTTGTATTTTCAGGAAAAAAAATATGGGTTATATGGTGTGTCTTTGTTAATTGTTTTACTTTTAACATAATTTAATAATTTTTTTGTTTGTTATATTGAAAAATAATAAATATTTGATAATTTTTTGACATTTTGTTTTGTGCTTTTAAGAAAGTTTTACAAATTTGTACAGTTACAAAAATTATAATTTGATATGAAGAAACTAACAACAAGTCTACTTGTTTTGGTATTGAGTTCCTCTATAGCTGTTGCTCAGGCACAAGAGAAGAACGATACTATCAAAACAAAAGAAATTGAGGGGGTAGTAGTAACTGCACTCGGAATTAAAAGAGAGAAGAAAGCACTTGGGTATGCGTCCCAGGAAATCAAAGGAGATGTCCTTAGAGAAGGCGCAAATACCGGAAATTTATCTAGTCAGATGGCTGGTAAAGCAGCAGGTGTTCAGGTAGTTACAAGTTCAAACTTTGGGGGAGCTTCCAGTGTCGTTATAAGGGGGATGAAGTCCATAGGTGGAAATAACCAGGCACTTTTTGTTGTTGATGGCGTTCCAATCAGTAATAATAACAGTACTATTTCTTCAAGCTATACAATTTTTGATGGTGGAAATTCCATATCAGATTTAAACCCAAATGATATAGAAAGTATCAACGTATTGAAGGGAGCAGCAGCTTCTGCTCTATATGGAGAAAGGGCTTCTTCTGGAGTTGTAGTTATTACAACAAAAAAAGGAAGATCTAAGAAAAATAATGAATGGGGGGTAACTCTTACCAGCGAATATCAACATGGAGAAATTGATAAATCTACATTTGCCAAATATCAAAACAAATATGGAGCAGGATATGGGGGATCTAGTTTCCTGGATAGAGATATTAATGGAGATGGAATTGATGATCAGGTAGTAGGAACCAATAATGATGCTTCGGTAGGAACTGCTTTTGATCCAAACCTAATGGTTTATCAATGGTATTCTTTATACCCCAATTTACCTGGATATCACCAGGCAACTCCTTGGGTAGCTGGAAAACATACACCAGTTGATTTTTTTCAATCCGCACAAACTACTTCTAATTCTGTTACTATAGAAAAAGGAAATGAAAATTCAAGTGTTTTAATTAATTATAATAATTTCTTAACTACTGGTGTACTTCCTAATTCTGATCAGAAGAAAAATACCATTTCTGCAAAATTTGATTATAAAGTGACTGATAAGCTTACTGCTACGGTTTATTCTTCATTAACTATGCAGAATACAGTAGGTAGAAATGCTACTGGGTATAATGATAATATTATCGGAGGTTTCAGACAATGGTGGCAAACGAATGTGGATATGTATCAGCTAAGAGATGCTTACTTCAACTCGGGAGGACAAAATATTTCGTGGAATCCTAATGGTTACAGTTCACCATCCAGTTTCTTATCACCTGCTTTTTGGAACAACCCTTACTTTGACAGGTATCAAAATTACCAAAGTGATAGGAGAACTCGTTTTTTTGGATATGGAATGTTGAATTATAAGTTCTCAAATTCTGTTAGCGTAACGGGGAGGGTATCATCAGATTTCTCTAACCAGAAAACGGAAGTTAGAAAAGCTGTTGGCAGCCATGCAGAGGCGTTTGGTATTGTTTCTGGAATCCCGACTGCATTAAATCCACAGCCTAACGCATCATCAGGATATTATTTGAGCAACTTATATTCCAATGAAATCAACTTTGACTTATTTGCGAATTATAATAAGAAATTTGATAATGAAATCAATATAGGAGCAGTATTAGGAACTTCAGTGAGAAGAAATACTTTAGAGACTACAGATGCCTCTACCCAACCAGACGGAACAGGAGCTGGTTTAATTGTTCCGGGGCTGTATGCGATAAGAAATTCTGCAGGACAGGTCGTACCTACGCAGGAATATAGCGCAACCTTTACATTACCAAGAGCCTATGGTCAGTTTTCATTGGGATATCAGGATACATACTTCTTAGAAGCAACAGGGAGTGTAGATAAATCTTCAAACCTGCCAAGTGGTAATAACGTTTATTTTTACCCATCGGTTTCCGGTTCTGTAGTATTGTCCAACCTTGTTAAACAAGATTGGCTTTCCTTCTTGAAAGTAAGAGGAAACTGGGCACAGGTTGGTAAGACTACCGATAACTATAGATTGATAGATACTTACAATATTAGAGGACTTTATGGTAACACTCCAATTGTAGATCCTAACAGTTATAAAAATAATCCAGGTTTAAAACCGGAAAGATCAACAGAAGTAGAAGTTGGTATGGAGGCTCGATTTTTAAATAATAGAGTAGGATTCGATGTAAGTTTATATAAAACAAATTCTAAAGATCAGATATTGTTGGTTCCTATATCGGGAGCGTCAGGTTATACATCCAAATGGTATAATGCAGGAGAACTGGAAAACAAAGGGATAGAAGTTCAACTTAACCTAGTGCCGATTAAGAGTTCAAATTTTAAATGGGATATGAACTGGAATTGGGCGATTAATAAAAATAAGGTGTTAAGTCTTAATGAAGGGATTAAAAATCTTCAGTTAGGAAGAGGAGTTAATGATGTAACATTCAATGCGCCTGTTGGTGAAGCTTATGGACAGATTTGGGGTACAGACTTTGTTTATTCTCCCGATGGCCAGAAAGTAATTAATCCGGAAACTGGAAATTATGAAATGACGGCATCTAAGACTAATGTTATTGGGAATATCATGCCTCAATATACATGGAGTGTTAGAAATAGTATTTCCTACAAGGCCTTTACCTTTACATTCCTGATTGATGGGCAGCAGGGCGGAAGTGTATTTTCAGCAGATATGCTGTATGGAACAGATACTGGTCTTTATCCGGAAACATTGGCGATCAGAGAACCAGGTGTAGTATTGCCGGGTGTGGTAATGCAAAATGGACAATATGTTCAAAATAATGTTCCATTGTCTGCGGATAATAGTCCATCAGAGACTGGTTCTCTATTGGCTTCAGGAAATTATCCTGCGAAACAATTTGTATATGATGCATCATTTATAAAATTAAGAGAAGCTGCCATATATTTTGATATTCCAAAAAGTTTATACGCCAATACCTTTATTACAGGGATGAAGTTTGGAATATTTGGTAGAAACTTATGGATTATTCATAAAAACTTACCTTATGCAGACCCTGAAGCAGGGTATACTGGAGGATCAGCCTTAGGGGTACAGGGAGCCAACTTATCCAGAGGATATTCTATAGGGGCAATGCCTACTACCAGAACTTTTGGAGCTAATTTTACAGTTAATTTTTAAAAGAAGTCAAAATGAAAAAAATAATATTTAGTCTTTTTATTGCCAGTGTGGCTTTAACTTCATGTGGAAGAGAAATTACATCACTCAATAGCGATGAAAAAAATCCGGAGAATGTAAATCCTGATTTCTTATTTGCTTCGGCAGAAGTAGGATTGGTTACACAAATGACAACTCCAAGTGTGAATCTTAATATTTTTAGATTTTTCACACAACAATGGACTGAAACACAATATACTGACGAATCTGTTTATAATCTTCCAAAACGAAGAGTTCCAGATAATAACTGGAATATTCTATATGCTCAGTTAACAAAACTAGAACAGGTTAGAAGTGCGTCCAATTCTATTACCGATGCATCTGTTAAAGCAGGTAAAATAGCAACTATTGAAGCGTTGGAAATTTATATTTACAGTGTTTTGGTAGATACATATGGAGATATTCCTTATTCTCAAGCCGTACAGGTTGATAAATATCCAACGCCGGTTTATGATGATGCTAAAACAATCTATGCAGATTTGATAAAAAGGAGTGATGCTGCACTTGCTCTATTAAATGGCAATACAACGTCAGGTTTTGGGTCTGTTGATGCTATTTTTGGTGGAGATATGAATAAAGTTAAAATGTTTTTAAACAGTACTAAACTGAGAATGGGATTAAACTTAGCTGATGTAGATAATACATTGGCAAAGACTACCGTAGAAAGCGCAGCGAGCAGTGGTGTTGTTCTTAACAATTCTCAAAATTTAGGACTTAAATTTACATCATCAGGTCAGTTTACCAGTCCTATTTTTATAGAGATGGTATCAAGTGGAAGATTTGATTTTGTGCCGGCTAATACATTAGTGGATGTAATGAATCCTGCTGCAGATCCTAGACGTGCAAGTTATTTCACAACAGCTCCTTCCGGACAATATGTAGGAGGATTGTATGGGAAACAAAATGTATATGCTAACTTTTCTCATGTAAATCCTTCTATTTTGAAAGCTGATAATTATGCATATCTTTTTGATGCTTCGGAAGTTAATTTTATGCTGGCTGAAGCGGCTGCAAGAAACTTTAATGTTGGAGGCACTGCAGCTGTTTACTTTTCAAACGGTATAAAAGCTTCAATGGATTTTTGGGGAGTGGCAGCTGCTGATCGTGATGCTTATGTTGCTGCAAATAATTTTGCAACATTACCAGGAACATGGAAGCAAAAAATAGGAATGGAAGCATGGATCGCCACTTACAATAGAGGATTTGAAGCATGGGAATTTTCAAGGAGGTTAGATTTCAAAGTATTTGAGAAACCTGGATCCAGAGTTGTTCCTACGAGAATTTATTATCCAATTAACGAAGGAAGTGTAAATGGTGCAAATCGTGCAAATGCATCAACTAAACAATGGGGATCAGTCAATGGAGATGTACAAGGGTCTAAAATATTTTGGGATACTCTGTAAATCATATTACAAACCATCTTCGGGTGGTTTGTATTTCTATCTTATATTTTGATACACAATAACAAAAAAATATGAAAAATTTAAAAGCACTTTCTAAAAAAGAACTTACAAAAATTCAAGGTGGCCAAGCCCCTTTATGTTGCTTAAGCTGGAATCCAGTATTGAGAGAATGCAGAAGGTGGGACGAGAATTGTCTTAATCCTTAATAACTTTAAAGACTTCATTTATGAAGTCTTTTTTATTTCACTAAATTTGTACTTTAAAATTTTGAGAAGAAAAGGCTATTTCGCATGCCCTTAAAAAAGTAATATATACACATGAATATTAAAGATACTATAGAAAAGAAACTTGCAGAGGTTATTTTAAATGTATATCAGTTAAAAGACATCAATCTGGAAGTTCAGGAGAATAAAACGGAATTTGAAGGCGATTTTACGATTGTTACCTTTCCATTGGTGAAACAGCTCAAGAAAAATCCGGAAAGTATTGGTGTTGAATTGGGAGAAGCTTTGACTGAACAGTCTGATCTGTTTGAAAGTTTTAATGTAGTAAGAGGCTTCCTGAATGTTAAAGTACAGAACCAGTTGTTTGTGGATAACTTCAGAACTGTAAGCCGTGATTTTGACACTATTGAAAAGAAAAATTCTACCGTAATGGTGGAATATTCTTCTCCGAATACCAACAAGCCGCTTCACTTAGGACACGTCAGAAATAACTTATTAGGGTTTTCTGTGGCTCAGATCTTAAAAGAAGCAGGATATGATGTGATCAAAGCACAGATCATCAACGACAGAGGAATCCATATCTGCAAATCTATGCTGGCCTGGGAGAAATTCGGGCACGGAGAAACTCCTGAAACAACCAATACAAAAGGAGATAAGTTTGTCGGAAACTATTATGTGGAATTCGATAAAAACTATAAAAAAGAAATTGCAGAGCTTGTAGCGCAGGAAATAGAAGAAGAGCAGGCTAAAAAAGAAGCTCCACTGATCAAAGAAGCTCAAAAAATGCTGTTGGACTGGGAGAAAGGAGATGAAGCGGTAAGAAATCTTTGGAACGAAATGAATTCATGGGTTTATAAAGGATTCAATGAGACATACCAGAGACTTGGAGTGGATTTTGACCAGGTTCAGTATGAAAGCAATACCTATATTTTAGGAAAAGATCTGATCCAGGAAGGTCTGGACAAAGGTATTCTTTACCAGAAAGAAGATGGCTCCGTATGGTGCGACCTTACCGATGAAGGTCTGGACCAGAAGCTTCTGCTTCGTTCAGACGGAACTTCGGTTTATATGACTCAGGATTTGGGAACGGCTGTAGAGCGTTTTAAAGGAAGCAATATTCAAAAATTGATTTATACCGTTGGAAATGAGCAGGATTATCATTTCCAGGTTCTCTTTAATATTCTGAAAAAACTTGGTTATTCCTGGGCAGATCAGTTGTTCCACCTTTCTTACGGAATGGTTGAGCTTCCGGAAGGGAAAATGAAATCCCGTGAAGGAACTGTAGTGGATGCAGATGATCTGATGGCAGAAATGCATGAAACAGCAAAATTAAAAGCCATAGAACAAGGAAAACTTGAAGGCCTTTCGGAAGAAGCGAAAGAAGCATCTTACGAAATTATTGGCATGGGAGCCTTGAAGTATTTCATGCTGAAAGTGGATCCTAAGAAGAAAATGCTCTTTAATCCGGCTGAAAGTATTGAATTTAATGGAAATACAGGTCCATTCATTCAGTATACCTATGCCCGTACTCAGTCTTTGCTGGCAAAAGCCGGTTATGAGTATAAAGAAATTTCAGATGTTGCTTTAAACCAGTTTGAAAAAGAATTGATTATGCTGCTGGCGAACTACAGAACAGTCGTAGAAAGAGCTGCGGAAGCATTAAGCCCTGCATTGGTCGCCAATTATGTTTATGATTTGGCTAAATCTTATAATTCATTCTATCAGAGTAATATCATTCTGAAACTGGAAGATGAAAATTTAAAACAGTTCCGTTTAAATCTTTCAGACCTTACCGCTAAAACGATTAAAAAATCTTTAGAACTGCTGGGAATAAATACAGTAAACAGAATGTAAAAATAAAGCCTCCTGGAATTTTTTCGGGAGGCTGTTTTTTTATGTGAAATGTATTAGATAAAACACCTGTTAATTTTTATCATGGAAATGGGAATCACGCATCCCGAACCTCTCCACTTTCTCTCAGTTCATCTTCCTTTTTACTGTCTCTGTACAGCTTCAGGGCAGTCCATTTTGCGTGCTTGGAAAGAACAACCTTATAGCCTTTTTTGTAATTATATACCTTTGTAAACTTTGCTCCGAAAAAGATAAGCATACAGGAATAATTAATCCACATCATAATTAAAATGACGGTTCCGGCCGCTCCGAAGGTAGATGTCGGTTTGAAATTACCAAAATAAAGGCTCAGTAAAAATTTACCCAGCGTAAATAAAATGGTGGTCAGTAAAGCGCCTTTCCATACAGGTTTCCAGCTGATTTTCACATCGGGAAGTACTTTAAACATGAGTGCAAATAAGAGCATCACCAATCCAAAACCGATCGCGAAATTCACAAACTCTACGAGCATATAGGTTTCAAAACCAAAATAACTGGTGATCCAGTTGTTGAACAGGCTGATCATCGAAGATAAGATCATAGTGATCATCAGTAAAAAACCTAGAATAAGAATCATTCCTAATGAATTGGCTCTGTCTAAAAGAAATTTCACAAAGGCTTTTTTAGGCGCTGCTTCTACATCCCAAAGCGTATTTAAAGTATGCTGAAGCTGGAAAAACAATGTGGTAGAACCAAAAATAAGAGATCCTATCCCTACAGTTTTCATGAAAATATTCTGCTTGTCAATGAGAGCTCCTGCAATCATTCCTTCAATACTTTTAGCAACATCCTTTCCCATTAATCCGCCGATCTGGTTGCTGATCTCGCCGCGGATCGCTTCCTCACCGAAAAAATTTCCTGCAATCCAGATAATAATAATCAATAATCCGGGGATAGAAAAGATGGCATAATAGGCCAGACTTGCCGAATCTTTTGATGCAGAAGAATCATTCCATTCAGTAAAGGTGTCTTTAAGCACCTCCCAGAAAAATTTGATAGTATTGATCATATTAGAAAGGATATCCGATGGCTATATTTAAAACTAAATTATCTTTTCTCCAGCTTGAATCCCCGAAATTAATCCGGTCAAATGCCCACCGGTCTCCTTTTTCATAATAAGGAACCCTCAAAGGCATCGCAAGGTCAAGCCTTAAAATCAGGATAGAAAAATCAAGTCTCAGGCCAACTCCGGCTCCCACTGCAATTTCACTTAAAAATTCTTTTGAAAATTTGCCTCCGGGTCTGTACTCATCAGCATTGATCAACCAAACATTTCCTGCGTCAACAAAAGCAGCAACATTCAGGAATTTATAGATATTAGCACGGTATTCAGCATTTAATTCTAATTTGATATCTCCCGCCTGATCCAACAGGAAGCCTTTTTCAATCGTTCGGGGATCAAAACTTCCCGGACCTAAAGTTCTTGCACGGAAAGCACGGATACTGTTACTTCCTCCCGAGAAGAACTGCTTGGAGAAAGGGATAAATTCCGAATTCCCGTATGGATAGGCTATCCCTCCGATAAATCTGGTAGCCAAAGAACTCTTCTCTGTAAATTTATGGTAGAACCTGAAATCATGTTCCATTTTTGCATATTGGCTGAACGGAACTCCGAAGATGTTTTTCTGTTTATCTTTTTTGGCATTGGCTCCCGTTACCAAACCGGTAATATTTCCTGCAAGATCTAATGTTCCCTTATAATAAACCGTATTCGTTTTGGGAAGCATTGTATTGGTATACGTGTAGGAATAAGTCGGCCCGAAAATAAGCTGCTTTTCAACCACTCTTCGTGCAGCAGGAGTAGTGGCTTGCTTACGGAATTCATCGGTTACTTTGGCAGGAGAAACCAAAGTAATGTCAATGACTTTTAAATCATGTTCCTTTCTGGCATTCTCTTTCCAGACATAACCGAATGAGGCTGTAAAATTATTAAGGGTGTAAAGCTGGGTACGGTTTTGAAATTCATAGCCTAAAGTAATATTCGTTCTCGGAACAAAAGCACTTGAAGAATTGAAACGGAAAGGCGCAACAATTCTTGGTATTGAAAGCTGTACATTCGTTCCTGCACGGAATAGATTTTTTGCATTTTCCTGCCCTCCCATCTGGAAATCAAAGGCTCCGTAAACAGCTGCTTTAAACTGCTCGGCTCCTCTGAAGAAATTCCTGTGGGTCCAGTTTAAGTTTAATTCACTACCCGCATAATTGGCGGAATTCGTTCGTCCCAAAGCCTCCAGCCTGAGCGACTGAATTTGCCTCGGTGTCAGTAAATAATAGGCATCAAACTGATGCTTTAATGAATCCGAAACAATGAATTCATTTTTTACAAATTTAAAGACTCCCAGACTGATCAGGCGGTTAAGCGTAAGATTATGATTGGAACGGTTATAAAGATCTCCTTTCTTAAAATACAGAGCTCTGTCGAAAATTTTCGATTTAAATTTATGCTGAGGATCAATAACGTAAATGTCATTATATGCATATTTAGAAAGAGAATCCGCATTCATCGGAACACTGTACTTGCCTCTTTTTACATCCCGGATATTATAATTGGGGAAGACAATGACTTTGTCAATGCTGAACTGCTCCGTTGCCAGATCCGGAGTATTTTCTTTTAACTTTACATTAAGCTCAACCTTGTGATTTTTACTTACCGTACTGTCAGCCTGAACAATAATATTATCAGGGTTGAAATAATAGAATCCTCTTTCTTTTAAACCGGTATCAATACGCTCTCTTTCATCTTTAATCACATCAAGATCGAAAGGCTTTCCGGATTTGAGTAAAGTTTTATTCGTTAAACTTTGAATTTCTCTGTTGACAAGGGAAGAATCCTGCTGAAACTTAACATTGCTTATAAAATATCTTGCACCCGGCTTTAAAGTATAAATTACCTTTGCTTTTTTATTTTTGGAAACCGTGTCATAAGTGGCTTTTGCATTAAAATAGCCCTTGTTTTCAGAATAATTTTCAATGATCTTTCTGTTAAATTCACGATCTACATCTCCTAGCAGAACAGGCTTTTCGCCTACCTTATATTTTAGCCAGTAATTAAAACCCTTATCTTTTTTGGGTTCTTTGGCAATATTATAAAAATACAGTCTCGGGCGCAGTCCCAATATGGTGGAATTAGGTTTAGGAACCAGATTTTCCTCCAGTGCGGACTGAAGCTCATTTTTCTCCTTCTTGGAAATAGTATCATTCTCTATTTTCACTTTCCCTCCTGCATAAAGCATCTGACCTTCCTTCAGGAATTTCGTATTGCTGCATGAGAGAGTAGCCGCCGCAAACCCCGAAGCGAATACATATTTCCAATATATACTAAATCTGATTTTCATTATTTAAATTCTACTACCTGGTTATTTTTGTTTTCTTTTTTACGTTTGTCCTTCCTGGATTTCTGGAAAATTTCACGGAATTTATCATAATCTAAGGTAATGATAAACCCTAATCCAGTCTCTATGATCTGTCCCTGAAGAGCTACCTGGTATTCATCCTTACGGTAGGCACGAAGCATATACCTCCCGTCTTTTGAAAGGCTGTAATCTACGGTGACGTTTCCGGCAATATTGGTAGTGCTTTCATTTTGGCGTGCTTCCCCTTCCAGGGCAAAATTACTTCCCACGGAAACTTTCAGACGGTCATTCAGTAATTTTTTGCTTAATCCTACATTCAGGTCTGTTCTTGTATTTTTTGTTCCGCTTGAATAATCTTCAGAAGAGTCAAGGCCCAGATCAATATCAACTCCTTTAATCAGTCCCGAAGCCAGATTGTTCAGCTGCTGGGAAAGAATTTTACTCACACTCTGTCTGGCCATTGTTTCAGCCGACATTCCCGCACCGGATTCAAAAGGATTTTCTCCAATGAAACGGTTCAGGAGAAGAAGTGCAAAGACCTGTTTATTCATTTCCGATTCCTGGGTCCTTAGCTGGGTGAGCTTTTGGTCTACCATATCCGTTACCGCCGACGAGACAGAATTATTTTTCTCATCCGTAGTAATATCAAACGTGATCTGCGGTTTCAGAAGCTCTCCTTTCATCTTTAATAAAGTATTGAAAGGTATTCTCTGCTTAAACTGATTCATTACAGACGCATCTTCACCGCTTACCTGTTGCTCAACGAGATCTATAGGTGGAGCCTCCGTTTTATAGACAGCCGTAATATCCAATGTTGCTGTAGTAGGTTCCCCGGTCCATGTGATCGTGCTTCCTTTCTGGATGTCAAATTTACGTTTCAGAAGACTTACAGAAAGCTCATAAGATCCTTTTTCCACTTCATATACTCCTACAAGAGTTGTTTTTCCTGACGGATCAATTCCCCCGGTCAGTTCCGCTTCACCCTGAAGTTTTACAAAATCTCCGTTCGCTTTATCAATAACAATAGACAGTTTAGCCTCTTTGCTTACTTCAATATTCACACTTACATCCATTCCTTTGAAACGGCTTTGTGCATTCAGAGAATCCGTTTTGATGGTTTTATTTAAAACTACCTGGTCCTGGTCGATAAATTCTACAATTCCGTCTCTTTCCTGCAGGGAAGGGCTCGATTGCGGAAGAACAAAAGTGAAATCCGTATCATCGGAAACCGACAGTCTGCCGTCAATTTTTGGAAGATCCAGGTTTCCACGGATATGAAGCCCTGCATCAATGGCAAGAATCCCGTACATCATCGCATCATTGGATTTTTCTGAGTTAACCACTTTGAAGTCTTTGGCATTGACATCAAGATTGAATGCGAAATCCCGGTACGTCTGGGTAAGGACCTGCCCGTTGATCACGAGAGAATTTCCATCCTTATCATTTATTTTAAACTTATTAAGCTCGATTCCCCGGCTTGTAAAATCAATATCATCATTTAGCTTTCTGAAATCACTACCTGTTTTGGCAATTTCCAGTCCCACATCATTGAATTTTACCTTACCTAAAATATTCGGTTTATCCGTATTTCCGGTGATCTTTAAATCTCCTGAAAGAAAGCCTTCTGTATTTGTTATCGCATTCATGGAAAAGCCCTGGACACTCTTCATCTGCAGCCTGTTGATTGCCATATTCAGATCAAATGTACTGGAAGAGGTATTGTAATCTCCAAGAATTTTCACATCATTATTATTACCGGAAAGGGCAACGTCGGCATTTAAAATATTCGGTGAAGTATTATTCACTTTTACCGCCAGGTTTCCAACCGGGCTTCCATACACAATCAGGTCGGAAATATTCAGATCAGAAGTAAAGGTCATGTTTTTTGTAACATTCTTAAGCTGGGCTGTTCCGTTAATGGTTCCTTTTGCCAGAACCGTATCTTTTTTGATCAGCTCAGTAATCGTTTCAATTTTAAAATCTTTCAGGGAAACATTCAAAGGGCTAGTTGGGCGGTCTGTTTCAGACTGAAGAGAAATTTCACTTCCCGCATTGGACAGGATAAAATTATCGGCTACAATTCCCTGGCTGCTGATCTGGATTTTATTGTTCTCTGCCACGTTCCAGTCTGCATAATTCAATTTCAAGCCGTTCGGATTCAGGGAGATTTCCGTGATATCATTCAAAGACTTTGCATTTCCTGCAATCAGGAACTGGGTGGCATCTTTATCGTCTTTCGTGGTAATAGTATAATTGATGGTATTATCTGCAACATCTCCGCTTAATGCAATTTTTTTCAGGGTAAAGCTGGAGCTTTTTAAAGAACCGGCATTCAGGCTATATTGTAATGCCTGATTTTCATTGGTTACCCTTAAAGCAATATTTTCCAGTGAATTCTCACCGTATAACAACTGCGGGATCTGTCCGTGAATCTCAATTTTTTGAGAGTCCGCATCATAATTTCCGGTTAAATTGATTGTTTCAAAAGTTTTCAGCTCAGGAACAAATTTCCGGATCAGATCATCATTTTTTATCTTTGCATTGAATGTAAAAAACTGTCCGGGATCAATTTTCTGACCCTTAGCCGGTTTCTGGAACTGATAATACTGATTGATAGTCTGCGTTAAGGCCCCGAAGATCTGCGTCAGCTTATATTTTCCTTTCAAAGAAACATCTGCTATCTGGGAATTGAAAATGATCTGCGTTGAATCCTGGGTAGAAGAAGCTCTCAGATTGACTTCCTGAACCGGATACACTTCTTTCGTGTCTGAGAATGCAAAATCTTTCAGGTTGAGGTAGCCGTTAAGGGCATCAGGATTGAGGCTTGAAAAATCACCGTCGATCTTTCCTGCAATGATCATCGGCTTTTCATAGAATCCAAGCTTATTCACATCAAGCTTGATTACTTCACCGTTGATCTTTACCGTAGGATTTTTTTCATCATAAACCCCGGAAGCAATTAAATTAAGATTCGCATTCGGGTCTTTTGAGTTTAAAGCGATATTGTAGATACCACGGTTTATTTTACCTGTTAAATTCATATTCTGGTATCGGTATCCTTTGTAGACGGCCGATGCCACATGTCCTTTAAGGTCAGCTCTGGCATTTTTGAAATCAAAACTTTCTCCTTTTGCTGAAATCTGTGCCGTAATCGGGCCAATATCCTTATTTTTAATGATCTTTCCGACCTGGATGGCCTGGAGATTGGCTTTTACATCATACAGCTCACGGTTTTTCCTGCTCATGTCCACATCTGCAACAATAGCCGCATTTCCAAGGGTGGAGTAGAGGTTCAGATCTGCTTTTACCACTTTGGTCGTTCCCTTTGCATTTCCTTTGATGCTGAAATGGGAAGGCAGGGAAATATTGGAAGGAATTGTATTTTTCGGAACCAGGTTATACACTGTTTTTGCTTCTGCAGAAAACTCCCCGATCCTTAGGTCATAATAAAGATTTGCAGGTTTCATCGCATTTTTGATTCTTCCTGATGCAGCCACTCTCAGCTGGTCCAGACCTGAAATTTTAAGATCTTTGATCAGTAAATCATTAACGATTCCCTGAACATTGGCATTGACATTCAGAATAGCGTTTGGATATTTGTTGAACGGAGCTGTATTTCTTAAAGTGGGAACAATATTCAGGATATCTGCGAAACCTATTCTGGAATCTTTGATATTGGCAGAAATTTTTACGGTACCGGGATTTGAAGTTAACTGATCAAAAGAATCATAATTTAAAATGACCTCATCACGGATCAGCGTTTTCGGAGTCTGCAGATAAAGATCTTTTAAATAAGCCTGTTTTTCGGCATATACAAAATCCGTATTGAATTTCTGGATATTCAGACCTCTTGCTTCCTGAACTTCTGCGGAATTCACTGTTCCTGCAAAAGTATTATTCTCCATTTTGAAGCTTCTTAGCTCTACGTTCATTTTGGAAAAATTCATGTGGTTGAAATCCATTCCCTGTTTGGCAGGGGCAATGGCTGCGTTGTTGTAAACCGCTTTTACATCATTCAGGACAAGCTTTCCGAGAATCAGTTTCATGGCTTTATCCTTGTCCGAAACTTTAGAAACCTCAGGTTCTTTTTGGTCCTTCGGATTGGCATTTTGTGCAGGAAGATAAAGATTGGCATTAATATCTGCCCCGGAAAGAAAAACATTGGAAATATTGTAGGCATTATTTTCCAGATCAAGCTTATTGACCTTTGTACTCAATTCCTTGAACAGAACTTTAGCAAATGTTTTGGTATTATCATCCCCGTAATCAATATCGAAATTGGTGAGCTTGATGCCTCTAAGACCAATATTCATCGGCTTTTTATCATTCAGAGAATCTACCTTTTTCTCTACTTTTTTAGAAACCTCCTTGATAAGGTCCTGCTTTAATTTTAATTTAAGCCCGTCAAGATTGATGTCATTAACGGCATAAGTATTTTTATTGAGGTCAAAAGTTTTAACCCTGGTATCAAATGATTTGAAATATAATTTAATATCGTTCCTGGACTGCTGATCGTTGAACGTTACCCCGATATCTTTTAAATTGATTTTATCAAGAGAAATAATGAAAGGTTTGGAAGGGCTTTCCTCCTTGTCACTTGTCGCAAAAGCATTGATGATATAATCAAAATTGAATGTTCCGTCGGGCTTCCGTACCACATTTGCACGGGCTCCTTCAAGATCTACAGAAGTAATGTCAGCAGTAGAGCTGATCAGCTTCAGCATATTTAAACCTACATCCAGCTTTTTCACAGCCAAAAGCGTATCTACATCCTGTCCTTTAAGGTAAAGGTTTTCCATGATAAGGCTGTTTGGGAAACCTATGTAGACCTTTTCCAGGCTTACTTTGGTCTTGATCTTTTTTTCAAGATAAACAACCAGCTTGTCTTTGATGAAGTTTTGAACGGCAGGAAGCCTCAGACTCAGTATCAGCAGGGTAAGGAAAACCAATATTGAAATAAAGGTTATTGCAATACGCCTCAGGAGTTTTCTTTTGTTGATTTTCAGTTTCAAATGCGATCAGGTTTGTAACAAAGATAAGAATACTATTTTATTAGTTCTTTGTTGTGGTATCCTATTGCAAATGCAAAAATCCTGCCTTGGCCGCCTTGTTATGGAATTTAGTTTAGTAGTTGTCAAGTGAATCAGTTGATGAAGACAGCCAAGGTGTGGATTTTTTCTTTAAAAAGCCCCCTTTTTAATCATTTTTGGTGTTGAAAAGGTTTAGCGAAAATGAAATTCAAATGTTAGAGTAATTGAAAGGGGGCAAAGATATATGGAGATAATAAATTTCTGTTAATTGTTTGCATTTTCCCATTTCACTTCTTCACCCTGCGGGGCAGCACCGCCCTGAGCCGGAGTGATGGGGGAAGTTTCCTGGTTGATATGATAGATATAGGCTGCAATTTTTTCAGCATCTCTTCCGGTAATGGTTCCCTCTTTGATAAAAGGTCTCATAGTAGGATTGTTGGGAGAGCCGTTTTCGAGCATCCAGAAAACATTTTTAAACAGACTTTTTTCTTTGATATTGATCCAGTGCGTGTCCGTAAGATTGGGGCCGATACCTCCTTTTCCGCCGTCACCGTGACAGGTTACACAGTTGGTTTTGAAAAGCTCCTGGCCTTCTCCGATATTGTCTGCGCTGTATTTTGCCGTTTCCAGATCAATCTGGGGTGCTGTTTTTTCATATTCTACTATGGAAGCCAGCATTGTGGTGGTTTCTTTGTTTAATTCTGCCTCAGGATGGGCGTATTCTGTAAAGGCAAAGGCCGTCATATACACGACACAGAATATGCATCCGAACCAGAAAAGGCCTATCCACCATTTTGGAAGGGAATTATCGAGTTCTGTGATTCCATCGAAGCCGTGATCGATAAGAATATCTTTTTCTTCCGTAGCAGACTGCTTTTTAAATGCCGAATTCCAAAGTTTCTGATAGTAGGGAATACTTTTCTCTGCTAAATATTCTTTCTTTTCCTCGTCTGACAGTCTGCTGAAGTTCTCATTTTCCACCAGGTCTCCGATCGAATTCATGATCAGAAGGAGAATTACAGCGATCAGCATCAGCGCCCAGAAAAACGGAGAGGAAAAATAACCTGAATCTCCGGCGAACATTTCAAACGCCATAATCGTTAAGCCTATCGTTGTTGCGATATATATTGAAATCGGGGTTCTCTTTTTCATTGCATTCAATTTTAAAGGTTATTCAGCGCTTGCGGTCTGGATCTGTGTCGTTTTTATATCGGTTCCCAACCTTTGCAGATAAGCGATCATGGCTATGATTTCTCTCTGCTCAAGCGGTACATAAGATGCACCTTTCGCTGTTTTTTCTTTTTCCATCTGATCTTTTAAATCCGTGGCTTCAGAATAAATTCTCTGTACAATAGCTTTGGATTGGGTATCTGCCCATTTTCCTGCAGAATCTATTTCAGCTTTTGAATAAGGCACATCGAAAGAATTCTTCATTAATCTCATTTTGTCAACCATCTGTGTGCGGTCCAGCTTGTTCGTGATCAGCCATGGAAAACGAGGCATGATGGAACCTGCTGAGGTAATTCTTGGGTTATACATATGTTTGAAGTGCCATGAATCCGGGTTTCTGCCGCCTTCTCTGTGAAGATCCGGTCCGGTTCTTTTGGATCCCCATAAAAATGGCCTGTCGTAGATAAATTCTCCGGCTTTTGAATACTGTCCGTTTTTACCTTCAAATCTTACAATTTCATCACGGAAAGGTCTGATCATCTGGGAGTGGCAGGAGTTACATCCTTCACGGATATACAGATCTCTTCCTTCCAGTTCAAGCGGCGAATATGGTTTTACAGCCGTAATGGTCGGAACGCTCTGTTTAAGAGATAGTGTAGGGACAATTTCTATTAATCCACCGATAGCTACAGTGATAAAAGCCAGGATAGAAAGCAGCTTTGGAGTTCTTTCCAGCCAAAGGTGCACGCCTTCGCCTTCTTTTCTTGCAGTGCCGATGTCTGCCAATGCAGGGGCTTCTGCGGGAGCATCTTTCTGGAACGAACCTGATCTTACGGTTTTGATCACATTAATCACCATTAAAATAGCTCCTGAAAGATAAAGGACACCTCCTAAGAATCTCATTTTAAAGTAAGGAATGATCGCTGTTACCGTATCCAGCCAGTTTTTATACATTAAAGTGCCGTCCGGGTTGAACTGTTTCCACATCAATCCCTGTGTGAATCCTGAAATATACATCGGAACAGCATAAAATATAATTCCCAATGTTCCCAGCCAGAAGTGCCAGTTGGCTAATTTTTTAGACCATAGCGGTGTTCTCCACATGATCGGAATCAGGTAATAGACTACTCCGAAGGCCATGAAACCATTCCATCCAAGTGCGCCCAAATGTACGTGCCCAATCACCCAGTCGGTGTAGTGCCCGATTTTATTTAAAGATTTTGTAGCTAATAAAGGTCCTTCAAAAGTGGCCATACCATAACAGGTAATGGCTACGACGAAGAATTTAAGGATAGGATTTTCTCTCACTTTATCCCAGGCTCCTCTTAAAGTAAGAAGGCCGTTCAGCATTCCTCCCCATGAGGGTGCAATAAGCATGATAGAGAATCCCGTCCCTACGGCCTGAGCCCATGCCGGAAGCGCCGTATACTGAAGGTGGTGAGGACCGGCCCATAGGTATACGAATATCAGCGACCAAAAGTGAATAATGGATAATTTATAGGAGAATACAGGACGCTGTGCCGCTTTCGGCATGAAATAATACATCAGACCCAGTACCGGAGTTGTCAGTACGAATGCTACGGCATTGTGACCGTACCACCATTGTACAAGAGCATCTTTTACACCGGCATATACGGAATAGGATTTCCAGCTTGTAAATGACAGGGGAATTTCAAGATTATTAAAGATATGGAGCATTGCCACTGCGATCCAGGTTGCAATATAGAACCAGATGGCTACATACAGGTGTCTTACCCTTCTTTTCGCAATGGTTCCGAACATATTGATTCCAAAAACGACCCATGAGAAAGTGATCAGAATGTCGATCGGCCATTCGTGTTCTGCATATTCTTTGGAAGTATTGATCCCCATTAAGAACGTGATCACTACGGCAACGATCATCAGCTGCCAGCTCCAGAAATGGATCCATGAAAGCGTATCGCTGTACATTCTTGTTTTTAAAAGTCTCTGCATGCTGTAATAGGCACCGCAGAAGAAGGAATTACACACAAAAGCAAAAATAACGGCACTGGTATGAAGCATTCTGATCCTTCCGAATCCCATAGCACCCTGCGTATTGATAAGCCCCTGGATATTTCCGCTTCTCAAACTCTGGATGGTGGTATCATCTGTCCCGAATAAAAACTCTGGTAATTCGGGGTAAAAAAGCATCAGCGCGGCTGTAAGTCCCAGCAGAAAGCCAACCAGCCCGAATACGATAGTAGCATACAAGAATGCTCTGACAATATTATTGTCATAATTGAATTTTTGCGTCTCCATAATTCCAATTGTATTGTACCGAAGTGATATTTATCGTCTGAAATCAGATATTTTTTGATCCTGATTGATATGAAAAAATAAATATCATGTAACGTGTTAATGTTTTGCCAAAGGTATTTATTAACTTTGTGTAAGTCTAGTAGGTATCCTTCTAAACTATACCGAAAACTACTAAAACAAGAACGATGAAAGTATGTGGTCAAAATATCAGGAAAATCCGTAGAAGCAAAGACTTTACGCAGGAGTATATGGCTTTTGAAATGGGCATTTCCCAAAAGGCCTATTCTGACATTGAAAATTCTAAAGTGAAGATCAATCTGGAAATACTGACGAAGATCTCCGGTATTCTGGAAATTAAGCCTTCCGATATCTGCAGTATCTCGCACAAATGCAGTATAGACGGAAACGATGACAGATATCAGTCACTTTTAGAGTATATGAAAAAGAATAATATTTCAATTCCGGAGGAATATCTATAATAAATACATTTTTTACTCTTTAATTCTTTAAAAACTGAATTTATTGAATCTTCTTCAGGCTTCACAGAAGGTGAATTTCTCTAAAGTTTTATATATTTAGGGCATAATTGATTTTATGAGCAGCGAACAGAAAACAGAGTCCAGTGATGGGGCTCTTGTCAGAGGATTAACCAACAGACATATTCAATTAATTGCCCTCGGAGGAGCTATAGGAACAGGATTGTTTCTGGGAATTGGTCCGGCAGCAGTTTTAGCGGGCCCGTCCGTTATTCTGGGATATGCTTTAGCAGGGATTATTGCATTCTTTATTATGCGCCAGCTTGGCGAAATGGTTGTTCAGGAACCTGTTTCTGGAAGCTTCAGTCATTTTGCGTATAAATACTGGGGAAATTTTCCCGGATTTGCTTCCGGGTGGAATTACTGGATACTCTATATCCTTGTTAGTATGGCTGAGCTTACGGCTATCGGGCATTATGTTCATTTCTGGTGGCCCGAAATCCCGCTCTGGGTGTCCAGTTTATTCTTTTTTATCATCATTAATGCATTAAATCTTGCTTCTGTAAAGGTATATGGCGAAACTGAATTCTGGTTTTCCATCATCAAAGTGGTGGCTATAGTTGCTATGATTATTTTCGGGATTTATCTGTTGGTAAGCGGTTCCGGAGGGGATAAAGCCAGTATTCAGAATTTATGGAATGACGGCGGATTCTTCCCAAAAGGATTATTTAATAAAACCGAAACAGGATATTCCGGGCTTTTTGCAGCTATGGCGATGATCATGTTTTCATTTGGCGGACTGGAGCTGATAGGAATTACTGCTGCAGAAGCTAAGAACCCGGAGAAAACTATTCCACAGGCTACGAACCAGGTGATCTACAGGATTCTGATCTTTTACGTGGGGGCATTAGTGATTTTATTCGCGTTGAGTCCGTGGAGAGAGATTACAGAAGGAACAAGCCCGTTTGTGATGGTTTTCCAGAATTTAAACGGATTTGAATTTAACCTGTTCGGAAAAGTAATACAGTTTAATTCGCTTATCGCAAATGTTTTGAACCTGATTGTCTTAACGGCTGCTTTGTCTGTTTATAACAGCAGTGTTTACAGCAACAGCCGTATGCTTTTCGGATTGGCACAGCAGGGGAATGCCCCGAAATTTTTAACGAAGCTGAACAAAAGTCATGTTCCTACCAACGCCATCATCATATCTTCCTGTTTTGCCGGAATCTGTATCATTATCAATAAACTGGTTCCAGAAAAGGCATTTGAATATTTAATGGCTTTAGTGGTTTCCACTTTAATTATCAACTGGCTGATGATATGCTATACCCATTTGAAATTTAAGAAAAGCATCATGAGTTCAGGAATTAAATCAAAATTCCCTTCCATATTCTATCCGGTATCGAATTACATCTGTATCCTTTTCTTACTGGCTATTTTGGTATTGATGAGTATTACGGGGATGGAAATTCAGGTGATTTTAATTCCGGTATGGCTGATTTTTCTGTTTCTAATGTTTAAACTGTATAAAAATAAAACCAAATAATTATAATATACAAGGACGGATTCTGATCTGTCCTTTTTTGTATCTTATTACAGCTGTAAGGTACTTTACATAGGTGAGGAAGTTAAACTTCTCAAAACACATTATACCTTAATGTTTTAAAAACAAAAACCACCCTTAAAAAAGGATGGTTTGTAGACCCACAGGGATTCGAACCCCAACTGATGGTACCAAAAACCAGAGTGCTACCGTTACACCATGGGTCTGTTTTATTTTAGTGGTGCAAATTTACAATTTTTTTCTTTACACACAAATAACAGTTTGGAAAAAATATAAGTTGTTGCTGTATTTTTTAAATTAAATTTCAATAAGCTTAAAAAATAGAATAGGCATGATATTATAAAAACAAAAACCACCCTTAAAAAGGATGGTTTGTAGACCCACAGGGATTCGAACCCCAACTGATGGTACCAAAAACCAGAGTGCTACCGTTACACCATGGGTCTGTTTTATTTTAGTGAGGCAAATTTACAGCTTTTTTGTTTAGATACAAGAATTTTTTAAAGTTTTTTTTAAATTTACACTACTTTTTATTTACCTCAATCATGCTGATAGACTTCAATAATCTCAATATTAATAATTTATCCTTTCAAACGGATTTTGAATATAAAATCAATTTTTTTTTAGAAGAATGGTTTTCTGATGACAATACCGTAAAAGTACAGACATCAGGTTCCACAGGGATCCCCAAAATTTTTGAAATCGAAAAAAATAAAATGGTCAATTCTGCTGTGATGACCTGTGATTTTCTTGAACTACAGGAAGGAAATAAAGCATTGCTATGTCTGCCGGTTGAATATATTTCGGGGAAAATGATGATCGTCCGTTCCATTGTGAGAAAGCTAAAGCTGATTGTTGCTGAACCCTCTTTAAACCCTCTTGAAAATCTGCAGGAAGAAATAGATTTTTGTGCAATGACTCCGCTTCAGGTTGAAAATTCGATGGATAAACTGCATTTAATTAAAAATCTGATCATAGGTGGAGCTGCTGTTTCCGAGTCATTGAAGAAAAAGATAGCCCAAAATTACAGATCAGGAAGCAGCCGTATTTTTGAAACTTACGGAATGTCTGAAACCCTTTCCCATATTGCCCTGAAACAGATAATGCCGGAATCTGAAGATTATTTTACGGCTTTTGAAAATGTTTCCATCAGCGTAGACGGAAAAGGCTGTCTGAAAATCTTTGCCCCCAATATTAATGCTGATGTCCTGCAGACTAATGATTTAGTTGAAATTAAAAATGAAAGACAGTTTAAATTTCTGGGACGTACAGACAATGTCATTAATTCCGGAGGAGCAAAAATTTCCCCCGAAACACTGGAAACCTTAGTGAAAAAAGAAATTCCCAATGAAGCTGTATTTTTAGGTATAAAAGATGAAAGCTTGGGACAGAAGCTTATATTGGTAATAGAAGGATCAGAATCTGAAGATTTGATTAAAAATATTTCAGAAATACCTTTTGAAAAGAACTTCCACAAACCAAAAGAAATTATTTTTATAGAAAATATTCCAAGAACGCCTAACGGTAAAGTAAACCGGATAGAACTGCATAAAATAATAACTACAGGCTTATAATTTTTTATCTTTACTCTTTAATCTATTCGTCTCTATCTTATGAAAGACTTTTCAAAAGAACTCAGCTTTAAAACCTCCCGGAGCAGTGGAGCAGGAGGGCAGAACGTTAATAAAGTGGAAACTTCGGTTACCGTTTTATGGCTTGTTGCCGGGTCTGAATTTTTTAATGAGCATCAGAAGGAACTGATCCTGACTAAACTGAAAAACAGGATCAATGCAGATGGATATCTTTTTCTGACTGTGTCGGAAAGCAGAACACAGCTGATGAACAAGAATAAAGCGATTGAAAAAATTATTGAACTCGTTAATAAAGCTTTAATTGTTCCCAAGAAAAGAGTTGCGACAAAACCGTCAAAAGGACAGAAACAGAAGCGTCTGGATACCAAAAAGAAAATTTCTGAAAAAAAGGAGAACAGAAAATTTAAGCTTTAGGGAAAAGGACTGTTTCTTTTCACAGATCAAAATTTTTGAGTATCTTAGGGGTATCATTAATATTTAAAGTATGTCAGCAATTATTTCTTTATCATCAGATTGCCATTTTTCGGGCCTTTTGCTGTCGTTGCTGTACTTACATACAGATTCTTTTCTTAAAAGTTCTAAGGACTTTATTAATTAAGCCCTGTCAGGATCCACGACAGGGAAAGCTTTCCGATAAATTTTACGTATTATTTTTGCAGTTTTTCCACAGGATGAAACTGAATAGGTCTATAATCCTGCATTGGATCACAGGGAATAGCTGCATCCATTATCTAAAAAATTAAAAATGTCCAATCATATTATTGTAACTACCGGAATTTATGATGCTATCAAAGATACACTCAGAAGGAAAAAAGTAAGCATTCCGGAAGAGAAAAGGCTTGCTGGAGAACTGAGAAAGGCCAAACAGGTTTTAAGAAGAGAGCTTCCTGCTGATGTAGTGACTGTTGACAGAAAAGTGACCATCAGGGATCATACCCGGAATTTTGAGCACGAATATATTTTCGTCGCGTCTGCCAAAGCTAAACCGGCGAAAAACAAACATTCCATATTGTCGGATATTGCTCTGGCGACTGTTGGATATAAGGTGGGAGATATCATCGACTGGCCTTTTAAAGATGGAGACAGAAAGATAGAAATCTTAAAAGTAGAATCCTGGCACGGGTAATTCCTGTGTATCTATATTTGTTAGATGAAAGTACAGCTTCAGGGCTGTACTTTTTCATGAAGAAACCTTACGGCCAGAGCTATTTTTATCATTTGTTAAAAAAGGATATTCAGGCAAGAGTTTCTTTAAGTACGCATGTTGCATTCCGTTTTTAAGTTTTATCTTTGCAAAAATTAAAAAAAATGAGCAAACCGATTTCTGAATTTATAGAGAAATATTACCTGCACTTCAATGCGGCTGCATTGGTAGATGCATCTAAGGGGTATGTTGCGCATCTTAAAGATGGCGGAAAAATGATGATCACTTTGGCAGGTGCGATGTCTACTGCTGAATTGGGAAAGATCCTTGCAGAAATGATCCGTCAGGGAAAAGTTGATTTTATATCTTGTACAGGAGCTAACCTTGAAGAAGACCTGATGAATCTTGTAGCACACTCTCACTACGAAAGAGTTCCTCATTACAGAGATCTGACGGCACAGGATGAGTGGGATCTGCTGGAAAGAGGGTTAAACAGAGTTACAGACACCTGTATTCCTGAAGAAGAGGCTTTCAGAAGACTTCAGAAGCATATCGTAGAGATCTGGAAAGATGCAGAAGCGAAAGGCGAGCGTTATTTCCCGCACGAATTCATGTATAAAATGATCCTTTCAGGAGTTCTTGAGCAGTACTATGAAATTCCAAGAGAAAACTCATGGATGATCGCTGCAGCTGAGAAAAACCTTCCGATCGTGGTTCCGGGATGGGAAGATTCTACCATGGGTAATATCTTCGCTTCTTACTGTATTAAAGGTGAGCTTACGGCAACAACTATGAAATCGGGGATTGAATATATGATGTATCTTGCGGACTGGTATACTAAAAATTCAGCTGGAAAAGGAGTTGGATTCTTCCAGATCGGAGGAGGTATTGCCGGAGATTTCCCTATCTGTGTAGTGCCTATGCTTTACCAGGATATGGAAATGCATGATGTGCCTTTCTGGTCTTATTTCTGCCAGATTTCGGATTCTACAACATCTTACGGTTCGTATTCAGGAGCAGTTCCAAATGAGAAAATTACTTGGGGTAAACTGGATATCACAACACCGAAATTTATCGTTGAAAGTGATGCTACCATCTGTGCACCATTGATGTTCTCTTACATCTTAGAGAATTCTTAGGGACAAACTTATTATAAAATACAGACGCTTCAATTTATTTTGGAGCGTTTTTGTTTTTCCACTTTGTCATTTAAATTTCAAACAAGTTTAAAGCTAAATATTTTGAATCTTAATTAACCTTAAAAATAAAGTCATTAAACCACACCCTTATTCGTTCGAATACTTTGTACACTTGTACAAAGCATAGCTTCTCACTACCATTTTAAACTTGATCTGGCTTCCTGGGCACACTTGATTAGACACACTGTATTGCTCGATTACGCTCGTACCTCATATTTTTACCAACAAATCATTCACGAATCCACTATCACAAAATTCGTGCATTCGTGTCAAAATCAAAGCTACCTTTGTCATCATACAGACCACTTAGATGCATCAGTCAAGGGAATTGACCAGCACAAAATAGCGGTAGGCCAGAATTCCCTTTTCAATTTTGGTGAGGCTGTTAGGATCCTTATCACTTAGCTTTGGAAGCATTTTTTTATTAACTGAATTCAACAGTCTGAAAAATGATTTTTTCATACCTTTATATTTAATTGAAACATCATTGAGAAATAAAGAATTCAAAAATGATGCAGAACGTATTTTTCAGATCATACTTATTAACAGATAGCAGGTTTCTATGGACGAAATTTTTAAACAGCAGGTGTATGAAGTGACGAGGCTTATTCCAAAAGGAAGGGTTTCTACCTATGGTGCCATAGCTAAAGCGGTTGGTTACCCCAACCATTCCCGTCATGTAGGAAAAGCTATGGGAGGATGCCCGGAAGATGTGCCGGCGCACCGCGTCATATCCAGTTCAGGAATATTGTCTGTTCCTGAATTTCAAAAAAGATTAGAAGCAGAAGGGATTACCGTTGAGAATCTGAGAATAAAAAATTTCAAGAAACTGTTCTGGAATCCGCTTGATGAAATTTGATCTTAAGAAATTACCTGTTTTACAACAGATTATAATGAAAAAGGTTCCAGCGGCGTAGCCGCTGGAACCTTAAAATCATCTCTCAACCAGTAAACGGGGATCAGAATCCGATCAGTATTCTCTTATTAACAGACTGTATTTGCCTGAAAAAAAACACATATTCAACAAATTACATAATAAAAAATACCATTATACATCAGTATTCATGGCATTTAAAATGTATATAAGAGGCTGTTTAAATTTTTAAAATCTCCTTAATCTGCGTGACAAATATTAATAATTATTTTCAGAATTTAAACAGGTTCTGGGAAAATAACAGGCTGGTCCTGAAACTGTAAACTTTATTTTCTCCCTTTCGGAGTTCTTAATTCTTCTTTTAATCTTTCATTTTCTTCCTTCAAAAGGGCGATATAACCCTGAAGGTTTTCAATAATAGCTCCTGGAATGTTATTAAACTGTTGATTGATATTTCCTCCTGAAGCACTTCCATTAAATATAGGATGATCATTATTAATAACCACCTTCGCTTCCTCATCTTCATAAATATCTTCCACAGTAACATTCAGAAAACGGGCAATTTTATCCCATTCATCTTTTACAATCCTTACATCTCCACTTTCTTTCCTGCTGTAGTTGGACACATCGGTTGCTATAATATCAGCTATCTGTTGTTGCGTATAACCCTTTTGTTTTCTGATGGTACGTAATTTTTCTTTTTGCATATCCGGCATTTTATACAAAAATGGAGAAAAAGGACAATGTGTACAATAAAAAACATAAAAACATGCAACATTTTTTTATACCTGAAAGAAAATATCTAATAAGGCCAATAAGAACTTCATTCAGCAAAGGAATACACAATATTTCCCGTGTATTTCATTATAAAGTGAAACGGCTTTGTCTGGCTTAAAAATCAATTGAACGTATTACAGGATCTTTCTTTGTTTATCCCTGCACTTATTTTTAAGCCTTATCCTAAATTCAGGTTAAGGTTAGGAAAATGATTTCCGACAAGAGTTAAAATGTTTGACCAGGGCCAGTTGATAACTGATTTTCTAGAACATAAAAAGGGCTGTTTTCATATTGAGAACAGCCCTTTTTCGTATTATTATTATTATTTCTCCAGTTGCTTATAGCTTCTCTGGATAAAATCTGTAAGATCTTTTCCTTTCAGAAGGTTTTGGGAAAGCTTGGCAAGATCCAAAGCGTATCTGATCAGGGTTTCCTTTTCTTCAGGATTTTCTGTCTTTAAGATCTGGCTGGAAAACTCACTGTTTGAATTGACTACCAGATTATACATCTCCGGAAAACCTCCCATTCCGAACATTCCGCCTCCGCCGGTTGCCTGCATTTCCTTCATTCTTCTCATGAATTCCGGTTGGGTAATCGTAAATGGAGCGTCACTGCTGTCAAGATCTTCGAGCTGTACCGTGAATTTGGCGTCTTTTACAGCCTCTTCTACGTTTTTCTTTAAAGATTCTTTTTCAGTATCATTTAATTTAGAAATAACCGGTTCGTCTTTTTTGATCAGGTTATTGATATGATCCGCGTCCACCCTTGCAAATGAGATCTTCTCTTTGGACGTTTCCAGCTTCTGAATAACGTGGGAAATTACAGGTGAATCCAATAACAGAACTTCATATCCCTTATCATTAGCAGTCTGGATATAGCTGTGCTGCTCATCTGCATTGGTAGCATACAGAATTACCGTGTTTCCGTCTTTATCTGTGTGTAAAGGCTGGATTTTTTCAATTAATTCATTCCACAAGAAATATTTTCCGTCTGTGGTAGGGTACAATGTAAATTTATCTGCCTTTTCTGCGAATTTCTCCTCTGTAATAATTCCGTATTCGATTACGATCTTAATGTCGTTCCATTTTTTCTCATAATCCTCACGGTTTTCGTTGATCAGGGAAGACATTTTATCAGCCACTTTTTTAGTGATATAAGAAGAGATTTTCTTCACTGCACCGTCTGCCTGAAGGTAAGAACGGGAAACATTCAGCGGTATATCCGGAGAATCAATTACCCCTCTTAAAAGCATTAGGAAATCCGGAACAATACCTTTCACTTCATCCGTTACGAATACCTGGTTCTGGTACAGCTGGATTTTATCCTTATCAATATTTAAATTGTTGCTCAGTTTAGGGAAAAATAAAATTCCCGTAAGGTTGAAAGGATAATCAACATTCAGGTGAATATTGAATAGAGGTTCGTCAAACTGCATCGGATACAGTTCGTGGTAAAACTTCATGTAGTCCTCATTCGTCAGTTCGCTTGGTGCAATCGTCCATGCGGGTGTCGGGTTGTTGATAATATTGTCTACTTCCTCAGTTTCAGCAACGGCATCTTCGGGAGCATCTTCCGGAAGGGGAAGAGTATGTGTTCTGGTCCCGAATTTAATAGGAACAGGCATGAATTTATTATATTTTGACAACAATTCACGGATCTTGGCTTCTTCTAAAAATTCCGTAGAATCTTCTGCGATATGAAGAATGATTTCCGTTCCTCTGTCAGTCTTATCAGTTGTTTCTTCAAGTGTGAATTCCGGGCTTCCGTCGCAGATCCAACGAACTGCAGCACCGTCCTTATAAGATTTTGTAAGAATTTCCACTTTTTCTGCCACCATAAATGCAGAATAGAAACCGAGTCCGAAATGTCCGATGATTCCTGCATCTTTTGCAGAATCCTTATATTTTTCCAGGAATTCTTCGGCTCCTGAAAAAGCAACCTGGTTGATGTATTTTTCAACCTCTTCACCTGTCATCCCAATTCCCTGATCGATAATGCGTAGGGTTTTCTGCTCCTTATCTACTTTTACCTCAATCTTCGGGTTTCCGTAATCAACCTTTGCTTCCCCGATACCTGTCAGGTGTTTTAATTTTAAAGTAGCATCAGTTGCATTGGAGATCAGTTCTCTCAGGAATATTTCGTGGTCACTGTAAAGAAACTTTTTAATAAGTGGGAAAATGTTTTCCACAGATACATTAATATTTCCTTTAGTCATAATATTTAGATTTTTAATTACTTAATTCTGCTCAAAAAAAATACCATGAAAGAGAATGTGACAGAATGTCATTTTTTACACTGTTGAAATAATGGAATTTGTTATCTTCTTGCTGTAACTCCTATTATTATTCCGAAATCTCCATCTTCCTGAATCCAGTTTTCTTTCGGGAAATAGGTTCTTGAGACAAAACCATCAAGGTATAATGCATTTTTACACCCCAAACTTTTAAATAATAAAGCAAAGTTGTAAAAGTTTATTTTTTTCTTAGACATCACAAAAACAGGATTGCCATTCTGCAATATTCCTACACCGTTTCTTATATTTAAATTAACAGAATTCTTTTGAAAAAGAGGATTTGTTTTTCCGTCGATAATAAGCATAGGACCGGATTGTGTGGCAAACTTTATATCTGAACCTGCTTTAAAATTTTCAGTAGATATAACAGCCGATTCATCAGATTTTGTAATGTAGAAGATCCCGTTTGGTTTTAAATAGAAATTTCCTTCACCATTCAAAGTATCAATTGGATTTAAAGTTTTAAAATTTTCTATATATAATCCTTTTGGGATATTGTTTTTAATGAACATGCCTCCATTCATCGCGAATTTTAAATCCCGGTTTCTGGCATTAATGTGTTTTTTCAGATTCTGAATGCTTCTGAAAGGTTGATTCCTATCATTTTTCCAAAAAAGTTCAATCTTATCGTTTTTCACATCAACGCAATAGATTACAAAATCAGGATTGATCGGTTTGTTCTCTTTACAGGAAGAGAATAGTATAAATACTGAAGTAAATAATAGGTTGAACAGAATATTCAGCTTCATTTGGCTTTTATTTAAAATTACATAAAAAAAGACAGCAAAAAAGCTGTCTTAATTTATATATTGAAAAAAAATTATTTCACTTTATTTTTCAATTCTTCTTTGATCTTGTTTTCTAGTTCCTCAGCAAGTTCAGGATTGTCTTTTAACACATCTTTTACAGCGTCACGACCTTGTCCCAGCTTAGTTTCTTCATAGCTGAACCATGAGCCGCTTTTCTTTACAATTCCCTGCTCTACGGCCTGATCAAGGATTTCTCCTGTTTTGGAAACTCCTTCACCGTACATAATATCGAATTCAGCTTGTTTGAAAGGCGGAGCTACTTTGTTTTTTACAATTTTCACTTTTACACGGCTTCCCACGGCTTCATCTCCATTCTTAATAGGCGCGCTTGCTTTTCTGATATCCACTCTTACAGAAGCGTAGAACTTCAGTGCGTTACCACCTGTAGTGGTTTCAGGGTTTCCGAACATCACACCGATTTTTTCTCTCAACTGGTTGATGAAAATTACCGTACATTTTGTTCTTGAAATTGTAGCTGTCAATTTTCTCAAAGCCTGAGACATCAATCTTGCATGAAGACCCATTTTGGAATCTCCCATTTCTCCTTCGATTTCCGCTTTTGGAGTTAATGCCGCAACGGAGTCAATGACAACAATGTCAATGGCCCCTGAACGGATCAGGTTATCAGCAATTTCCAGGGCTTGTTCCCCGTTGTCCGGCTGAGAAATGATTAAGTTTTCAAGATCAATACCTAACTTTCCTGCATAACCTCTGTCAAAAGCGTGCTCTGCATCAATAAATGCTGCAATTCCGCCTGCTTTTTGAGCTTCTGCAATGGCGTGAAGCGTTAAAGTTGTTTTACCTGAAGATTCAGGACCGTATATTTCAATAATTCTTCCTCTTGGATAACCGCCTACGCCTAATGCGATGTCCAGTCCCAAAGATCCGGAAGAAATTACCTCTATTGTATTGTCTACGGAGCTGTCTCCCAACGTCATTACAGTTCCTTTTCCGTATGTTTTATCTAGCTTGTCAAGCACTAATGCAAGTGCTTTTTTCTTATCTTCTATATTGCTCATCTGTTGTTAAAATAATTGCTCAAAAATACGGAATTTTCAGATCAAAAGCTAATATTATTTGTGCTGAAAAACTGTTTTAGAGTTAAAAAAATGATAAATTTTTATGGCTGATATCATTCATTACGAACAGGATGCAGGATTTTATGACTCAAAGCATAAAAATATATTTTTTGCAGTTTACTGTAAGTGCGTGCTGTATTTTTTTAGTGGAAATTTGAGTTTTTTGTGATTTTAAGATAGTCTTCCAGCACTTTCATCTGGCTTTTGTTTCCCTTTTTTATTCTGGCATCCCTGCTTACCAGCTTATCATAAATTGTATTGATGAGGATCTTTGTTTTTGGAAACAGTTTGCGGTTGGGCACATCAGGGATTTGCAGCCTTTTACAAACTTCATCATCCAGCAGGAACCATGTACAGCAGATATGAAGGTATCTGAGATTTTTTCTCTGAAATCTGAATTTTAAAATAGGGTTTTCCAGCGATTCATTCAGTAAAGAATGGGCCAGCAGGATGGAATCTTTATCTGATGGCGGCTGTACGGAAGTCCAAAGGTAAAAATATTCTGTCGCCTGTTTTTTATTGTCCGGAAGAAGCTCTTCGGGAATTCCTAGTAAATAGCCCACATATTTCCAGAGGTGGAAAATACCTTTTTCTTCTTCAACGGAAAAAGTATTGCCCAATTTTTGGAGACTGTGAAGAAAAACAAGGCTGAAGCCAATATAAGTGGCCATCATATCCCATGAATTAATCGGTTCTCCCCAATTTTCAGCGTCCCATTGCCTGTAATGCTTCTTTATGGAAAGCCTTGCGTAAGAATGGATCAGGCGGGTTTTTACAGCAAACTCGTACCCTTTGGCATGCAGCTCCAGTGCATCATAACGTGTAACATTTACCCAAAAATCCAATGTTTCTGAAAGACGCTTTACAGCTCCTTTTTTCAGTGCTTCTGTGGCGGTAAGAGGTTTATTGAGGTAAGCATAGTCATAACCTCCCATCAGACAGTAATCCCTTAAGGAGATCAGCGAGTCCAGGTTGCTTCGCATGCAGAGCTCTGCACCGCTTTTCAGCAGGCTGTAATCAAGCCATTCCGGAATCTGCTGGGTTTGTGTGAAAAGATTTTTTACGCTTTCAGGAACATCCTCTGCTTCAGGAATACCGTTTCGGATGTAACCTTCGATTTCTCTTGATGCTTCATGGAATTTTTTAACGAGATAAACATCCCGGACAACTTCATCACCCAATGTATCCACATGATAAAAATAGTGTGAAAACTTGTCGAAATCTTTAAAGCTCACTTCGGCTCCGGAAAATTCAATAAGCTGTTTTCCGTTTCCTTTTTCCCAGAAATCTTTGAAATGGGGTGAATCTTTAAAGCGGGGTTTTATAGTCAGTCTGTCCATCTTGTATAAAAATACAAGTTTTGCACCGAAATTCTCTAGTGAGATTTATCAGTCTTTATATAGAAATGCGGAAAAGATCAGATGAGCCCTCTTTCAAAGGCTTTTTTCACAAGTTCCTTACAGTTTCTGGAATCTGTTTTCCGTAAAATATTTTTTCTGTGGGTACGAACTGTGTGTTCGGAGAGGATTAAAGTCTGGGCTATTTCCGGTCCGGAATATCCTTTGGTGATGAGGCCTAGAATTTCCATTTCTCTTTTCGTTAAATGTTCAGGAAAATTCCTGGGTTTTGCAAAACAGTCCAGCTTCACCTGGTGAAAATCATTTCTGGGACCTATCCCGGAAACCAGAACGGTATAAGGATTTTCTTTCGTGATATGGTGAATGTTGGTATGGATGTTTATAGCCTGCACGGGAACACCGGTTTCATCTTCCATAGTGATAACAGACTGATGATGGAACATCTCATAATTTCCGTCTGCTGTTTTCATTCTGAAACAATAGCTGCCCTTAATATAAAGTTGGTGCTCCAGGCCTATTTCTGTTATTTTGTTAATAAGGATCTGTTCGGCTTTCATCACAAATTCGATATCATCAGGATGGGTAAGATCGATGACTTCTTTTAAGTTTTCAGGATAGCAAGAAAGGCCATGAAGCTTGAGGATATTTTCATGATGGTGAGAGAGTGTACTGTTGGTAAGGTTCAGGGCATAATAATAAAACTCACCTACGGCAAACATGTCACCAATGATACGTTCTATGGGCGGTTTATCCCGGATCTTTCTGTCTTTCCTGACGGCCGGGTAAGTATTCCACACTTCAATGAGAGGATGTTTTTTTTCTGAACTCTCCATGAATAGATTAGTTTTAGCTAAAATAATTAAAATATACCACAAAAGGGGGATTTTTTTACTCTGATAAAATGTTAAACTTTGTACTGACTAATAACCATGAGAACTTAATTTATTATGTTCCGTTTTGTTTAATGTTTTAATTTTTTCTATAATTTGTTTTTAATTAAGAAAAACATCCATCCTCATGCCATTGAGGTTCTATTTACATATGGTTTAATGAAGTTAATAAATGAATGTTATAAAACAGTTTACTCTTTTCTTTTAGTTGTTTAAAAGTGATAAACTATTAGCCTCTCGTTGCTGGAGAGGCTTTTTCTTTTACAATATATTATTTTATCCATCTCGCTTTTTACTATTTTAAAATCACCCGAACGGGTAATTTACTTGTATTCATGGAATTTTAAACTTTGTGGAAAACTTATAGCCATGAAAACAAAAATTGTATCTGTAATATTACTATTGATTGGAACATATGCTTTTTCTCAAAATTCATATGAGTTATTTGGAAACTTCATTAGCGAATCAACTCCGTATGAGGCTAAAATAAAAACTACAAAAACACAGGAAAAAATTACATCATTTAAAATTCAGATTTGTAAAACCAGTACAGAATGTGAAGAAAGCATTGAAATAGTAAATAATTTTGATCAGGAAACTTTTATCTCAGCCATGCGAAGCACTATGAAAAAGTCAAAAATGGCAGGAGCTACATTTGTTTTGAAACCAGAGGTAGAATTGCAATGGAAGAATATCTATTATAATTTGATGAAAGATTTTAATAAAAAAGAGGTTTTGACTGAACTGTATGATTTGCAGGATATTGAATATGGGGGAAGATTAAAAATGAATAAAGAATTAATTAAATTAAAGTCAGAAGATAGTATTGTCCAATATTTATATTTTGCCCCAAAATATGCAAGTGTAAGACTTTTTAACAATAAAATAAACAGTATTTCTGTTGTAGGAAATATATTGGATAGTAGTGGAACTATTATAAAGGAAGAAGCAACATTATTCAATAGTAAGTATTCTATACCTTTCAGGTCTACGATTGTCGACCGAAATAATTATAGTGCTAAAATATATACAACAAGAGGTACAGATCACTATTATTATATAGAGTGCAACGACCTTTTAGATTATAAACCTTTTGAAAATAATTATAGTTATTCGTTAAAAAATAAAGAGTACGAAATAAAAGTTGATGAAGAACTTAAAGTAGAAAAAAGGGGATTGTATGATTACTTTACAGCCATTATTTTTTCTGATTTTTTAGGATTTAATAATGAAGGAGGAAATAGTATACTACAAGCAGAAGGGAGGGCAAGGATTCCATTAAATTATGTGAATTTTGGTAGATTTAATTCGCCTGAGTATATGGAGGCTTATTTGAATGCATCAATTTATAATGGTCAGGAAGAGGGAAGTGGTTTTATAGAATTTAATGTAAAAGATAATTTGAAAAATATATCATCTTTTGAGTTGCTAAGAAAAAATAATGTAGAAGCGGGGTTAAATATTGGGGTTGGTTCATTTGAGTGGAAAGGAACTTCTACGAACTGGATTTTGGACTATGGTATTCAGATGTACAGAACTAAATTCAGGACGATAAAAGATACGATTACTACCAATTATCAACTGTATTCTATTTCACATGGTCCAAGATTAAAAATAGAAATAAGACCGCAGATCAATTTTGGCGCAGATGTAAATTTTGGACTATTAGGTTTGAAATATAGTGGAGCAAATAAAGATTTAGATATTATTGAGGGCAGGAATTTTAGAAAAGAAATTCTAAAGGATAATGGAACATTTTATAATACTCTTTTTCTTACAACTAATTTTTATACGAAACTTAGTCCTAATGATGGAAATGGAGGATTGTATTTTAGATTGGGTGGATATTATGATTTTTACACAAAAAATATTGCACCACAGGTAATGGTGGGATATGCGACCAATCTTACGACGTTCATTAATAAATTTAAGAAAAATGATGCTGCTGCAAAATAATTCAATATTAATATAAGGCCTGTAAATCTGGAAACTTCTGAAAGGCTTTCAACTCATATCTAAAACTTATGAATATTTGTCAGGTCCATGATAACCAAATAATCTATAGATGTAAAATCCTAAGATTAAAGCGTAAATTACAGATAATATTGTAATTATAAATACAACTATATTGCTTTTACTTTGTTTTGTAAAAAACTTTATTACACCATAAGAAATTATTCCTAAACCTATAGTAAAGATATAAAAGATGTGACCAGAATATATTATTTGTAATCCCCACAATATTCCACCAAGAGTCCCACCGATTATTCCGCCCAAGATACTTCCAGCAATTGTACTGGGTTTAATTTCTAAATCCTTTTTTATTACTTCTATTTCAGCAGAGGTGGTTTCTATAATTTGTTGTATTTCATCTGGTGATAATATTTCTGAAGTCAGCCTTTGATTGATGTCATTTTTTGTCATTCCTTTTTGATACAGTTGGGTGGCATCATTGTTTATTCTTGCCTTTTCCATCTCTTTTTCTGCAATTCTATCATATCGGTCTGTCAAAGATTTTATCCCTCCTTTTTTTTCTATAACAATATCCAACGCTTTCCTAGCATCATTTGTATATCCGCTTTTATTTAAATAGACTTCCATTAATTCTGTATCAGAATATTGAGAATATCTTTCAATAAGTTCATTAAGCATAGTATCGTTTTAATGACTAAATTAAAAAAAACCTTCCAAATCGGAAGGTTTTATATTATTTATTTGCTTATTACATTATAAAGAAGCAGAATGGATAAGCATATCTACCAACTTGTTAGAATAACCCATTTCGTTGTCATACCATGAAACAAGTTTTACAAAGTTTGGAGACAGCATGATACCGGCATCCTTGTCGAAGATAGAAGTTCTCTTATCTCCTACGAAATCCTGAGAAACCACTGCATCTTCAGTGTATCCTAAAATTCCTTTCAATTCACCTTCAGAAGCAGCTTTGATTACTGAACAGATTTCTTCATAAGAAGCAGCCTTTTCAATTCTCACTGTTAAATCTACTACAGAAACGTCAACAGTTGGTACTCTGAAAGACATACCTGTCAGTTTTCCGTTTAATGAAGGGATTACTTTTCCTACCGCTTTAGCAGCACCTGTAGAAGAAGGGATAATGTTGTTTAGAGCAGCTCTTCCTCCTCTCCAGTCTTTCATTGAAGGACCGTCAACAGTTTTCTGAGTTGCCGTTGTAGCGTGTACCGTAGTCATAAGACCTTCAACGATCCCGAAGTTATCGTGGATTACTTTAGCCAAAGGAGCTAAACAGTTGGTAGTACAAGAAGCGTTGGATAAGATTTTGATATCGTCAGTAAGTTCTTTGTGGTTCACACCCATTACGAACATCGGAGTGTCGTCTTTAGATGGAGCAGAAAGGATTACTTTTTTAGCTCCGGCATTGATGTGAGCCTGAGCAGAGTCTTTAGATAAGAAAAGACCTGTAGATTCTACGATATAGTCGGCACCTACTTCATTCCATTTTAGATTGTTAGGATCTTTCTCAGCAGTTACTCTGATTCTTTTTCCGTTTACCACAAGGTCATTTCCTTCTACAGAAACTTCTCCCGGGAAGATACCGTGTACAGAATCATATTTTAACATGTAAGCCATGTATTCTGCGTTGATTAGGTCATTGATTCCTACTACTTCAATGTTATCTCTTTCAGTCATTGCTCTGAAAACAAGACGTCCAATTCTACCAAAACCGTTGATACCTACTTTGATTGTTGACATAATAGTTTGTTTTAGATTATAAAAAATAATTAGATTGCTAAAATTTCGGAAATCAGTAAAAGATCTTTATTGATTTCATTATGTTTTTTAATGGCTTCTTCGATCGGCGTATACACCATATCGTTGGAACGCATTCCGGCCATTACATTTGTTTTTCCATCCATTAATCCCACTACGGCACCGTATCCCAGCCTGCTTGCCAGAACCCGGTCTGCACAGCTTGGAGAACCTCCTCTCTGGATATGTCCCAAGATCGTTACACGGATGTCATAATCGGGGAATTCTTCTTTGGTCTGTTTAGAAAGCTCGTAAATGTTTCCAAGCTTTTCACCTTCAGCTACCACAACGATGCTTGATGCTTTTCCTGTCTTTTCAGCTTTTCTGAAATTGGCGAAAAGATCTTCCATGCTGTCTTTTTTCTCCGGAATAAGAATATCCAGAGCACCTGTTGCCAGTCCGCTGTTTAAAGCTATAAAACCTGCATCACGCCCCATTACCTCTACAAAGAAAACCCTGTTGTGGGACGTTGCCGTATCACGGATCTTGTCAATAGCTTCCATAGCGGTATTTAAAGCCGTATCGTAGCCTATTGTGTTATCCGTCCCGAAAATATCATTGTCAATAGTTCCCGGTACACCGATTACTCTGATGCCAAACTCTTCATTGAAGATCTTTGCTCCGGTGAAAGTTCCGTCCCCTCCGATGCACACCAATGCATCCACACCGTGTTTCACACAGTTGTCATAGGCCTTCTGACGGCCTTCCTTGGTCTTGAACTCCAGGGATCTGGCGGATTTCAGAATCGTTCCGCCCTGGTTGATTATATTTTTTACCGAGCGGGGACCCATTTTCAGGAAATCATCATGGATAAGACCGTTATAGCCTTCCCTCACTCCGTAGCATTCGATATTATAATAGTTGGCGGTTCTTACTACCGCTCTTAATGCCGCATTCATACCCGGAGAGTCACCTCCAGAAGTAAGAACTGCAATTTTTTTTACAGCACTCTCTTTCATCAAGTAAAAAATTTCGAACACAAATTTACAAAAACAAGTTCAGATAATGGCAGTAAGTTGATAAGAGTTTTGAATATAAATAATTAAAAGCATCTAAAATTTGCCGGTTTAAAAAATACTCCACTGTTTTTGTTTCCGAAGAATATACATCAGGACTGTGCAATGATGAAATATTTTTATCGAAAAGATCATAAAACAGATAACTAGATTGCGCCGGGTGAATTGTTGGCTTAATAAAATAATTTTTCACCTTCTCATTTTTGCCATACTCCTGAAATAAATATGCTCAGGAATATTATCAGGATATCACCATTTTTCCGTCAGGTACTTCCAGTATCTCTTCGGAACATGCTGAACATGCAGTTTTAGATTCTTCCTTTCCGTAATATTTGTCTTTGTAAAATACCGTTGCCAAAGGGTTTGGTAATTATTTTCATCATCATGAAACTTCTGCTGGTACTGATGCATATCCAGTTTTTCTTCCGGATAAAAGAAATCACAGTTTTCCAAATCGTATAGAATTCCGTAATTCCTTCTCAGATCATAGATCATCCACTTTTGATCCTGGTAGCGGTCTTTAAAATGTTTCCGTATCAGCGGGAGAACATCAAAATCAGGATCTATTTTTGCAAAGAAAACACCGTCCCGCATTTTTTCAAACCGGACAAAAGCGGTCATCCTGTGCCGTTCCCGGCTTACAGATTTGCAGATTTTTGAAATCTTTAAAATGTCACTGTCCGCATAATTTTGCAGGATATTTTCTTCCGGATGTTTTATGGACTGTTTCACGGCCGATAAAATAAGGCGTTCCAGTTCAGGATCTTCCGATAAGTAGACTTTTAATAATTCATGAATTCCAGGTTTTCCGATATTCTGTTCCAACTTGTTTAAAACCCGTTCAGCTTTATCATTTTGAGTGATCACCTCATGAATTTCAGCAAATATATTTTCCTGAAGGAACCTCTCTTTACTCACAATTTCAACATCTTTATAACGGTACTCGAAAACTTCAAATACCGCTGTAAAAAGTCCGTCGAAACTTCCGTCGTAAAGTAGAGTGGTCATGCTATAATATTAATTTGAAGATTTGAAAATGGATTAATTTGAAAATGAATGATGTTCAAGGAATGTATTTTTGTCTCATACATAAATTTTTTAATCAATTTAAAACAACGTCAGCTGCTGTGAAAACTGATTGTGAAATTTAGAAGAACTTCCACCTACCAGCAGTTTTTTCAAATTTTTATCTGTTAAATATCTCAGATAAGCATTTCCGGCATTAAAATCTATAAAATATTTTGCACGGTTGACAGCGGCTCCCAATTTTTTCAAATGATCCATATTCAAAACCTGAAAACGGCGCGCCTGAACGATCTTCTGTGCCGTTTTCACTCCAATTCCCGGGATTCTTAATATCATCTGATAATCTGCAGTCTGCAGGTTGACAGGGAACTGATGCAGATGTCTCAAAGCCCAGCTGAGCTTAGGGTCAACCTCAAGATCTAAAAAAGGCATATTAGGATCCAGAATTTCTTCAGCTTTAAAACCATAAAACCTCATCAGCCAATCCGACTGATACAAACGGTTTTCCCGGAGCATCGGAACTTCCGTTGTGAGAGAAGGCAATCTTTTATCCTCCAAAACTGGAACATATCCCGAATAGTAGACTCTTTTCAAGTTAAAATTTTTATAAAAATGGTCAGCCACTTTTATAATCTGCAAATCACTTTCATTCGTTGCGCCAACGATCATCTGTGTAGATTGTCCGGCAGGAGCAAACTTCGGAACTTTCCTGAAAATTTTCTTTTCATCTTTATACTGCGCAATCCCGTTCTGGATATATTTCATGGGATTGAGCATATCCTGACGGTTTTTTTCAGGAGCCAATAATTTCAGTCCGCTTTCTGTAGGAATTTCAAGGTTGATGGATAGTCTGTCTGCATATAAAGCTGCTTCCTGCATCAGATCATCACTTGCTCCCGGAATAGATTTCAAATGAATATACCCGTTGAAATTTTCCTCCAGACGTAATTTTTTTGCCACCCTTACAAGCCGTTCCATCGTAGTATCTGCATTTTTGAAAATGCCGGAGCTTAAAAACAGACCTTCAATATAATTTCTGCGGTAAAAATTAATGGTCAGATCTGTTACCTCTTCCACGGTGAAAGCGGCTCTTTTAATATCATTGGAACTTCTGGATACACAATAGGCGCAGTCGTAAATGCAGTGATTCGTCAGAAGAATTTTGAGCAGGGACACACACCGCCCGTCTTCCGTATAGGTATGGCAGATCCCGCTTACGGAGCTGTCTCCCAAAGCCCCTTTCTTATTCTTTCTCGTTCCTCCGCTGGATGAGCAGGAAACATCATATTTCGCTGCATCGGCAAGGATTTCGAGTTTTTCTTTCAGGCGTTCAAAATTCATTTTTCAGGGGAATGTTATAGTTTGTATCCAAACATTATTCAAAAGTAGTTCCAAAATTGATAAATATCAATCTTTTTCAACAGAAGTTATCAACAACGGAGACTTACAAAATTACTATCTTTACGCATATTAAATTTATGCTATGAATCATAAACCGGTAGAAGGTTTCTCTAAACTTACAAAGCAGGGAAAAATCGATTGGCTTGTCGGCGAGTATCTTGAAGGAAACGAAGAATATCAAAATATATTAAAGCAATATTGGAACGGAAATGCCGATCTTCAGAAACTTCACGAAGAGTTTTCTGAAAATACAATCTCCAATTTTTATATGCCTTACGGAATTGCTCCGAATTTCCTGATTGACGGAAAATTATTTGCTCTTCCCATGGCCGTTGAAGAAAGCTCGGTTGTGGCTGCGGCTTCCAAAGCTGCCAAGTTCTGGATTGATAAAGGAGGCTTTAAGACCACCATTATCAACAATGAAAAACTGGGGCATACCCATTTTATATTCAATACGGAGTCTCACAAGCTTTTACATTTCTTTAATTTTAATTTAAAGAAAAAGCTGTTTGAAGCTACAGAAGATATCACCGCCAATATGAGAAAACGCGGGGGTGGAATCCTAGATATCAAATTAGTGGATAAAACTTCAGAAATGCCCAATTATTACCAGCTTAAAGCGAGCTTTGATACGGTAGATTCCATGGGTGCGAATTTTATCAATTCATGTCTTGAGCAGTTCGGGAAAACACTGAAGCAGGAGATCGCGACGAGTGAAGATTTCACGCAGGAGGAAAAAAACTCGCTTCAGATCGTGATGAATATTCTTTCCAATTTCACACCTGACTGTATCGTAAGAGCTGAGGTTTCCTGTAAGATTGAAGATTTAAAGGATGACAGTGGAATTTCCAATGAAGAATTTGCAAGAAAATTCAAACAGGCTGTTACCATTGCTGAAATTGAACCTTTCCGTGCTACAACCCACAACAAAGGAATAATGAATGGGGTAGATGCTGTAGTGATCGCCACAGGAAATGATTTCAGGGCAACGGAAGCCTGTGCTCATGCCTATGCAGCGAGAGACGGACAATACAGATCACTCACACACTGTACAACGGACGACGGACTTTTCAGATTCTGGATCGATCTTCCGATTTCTGTAGGAGTGGTAGGAGGCCTTACCAATCTTCACCCATTGGTTAAATTCTCACTGGCACTGCTCGGAAAACCATCTGCACAGGAGCTGATGAGCATTCTGGCTGTTTCCGGGCTTGCCCAGAATTTTGGAGCCCTTCGTTCTCTGGTGACCACAGGTATCCAGAAAGGCCATATGAAAATGCACCTGCTGAATATTTTGAACCAAATGGGAGCTACGGAAGAAGAAAAGCAGCATTTTGTGAACTATTTTAAAGATAAAACGGTAAGTCATCATGAGGTTATTAGTGAGTTTAACAGATTAAGAGCCCAGTAATGCTGCAGATTATTTTGCCGATAATATTTATCATCTTCGGGATCTTTTTAAAGAAAACAACGTCACCGGGCTTTAGAAATTCCAAAAAGCTTTCCAATATCTTTATTATATTGGGAATATCAACTTTGGTGGCAAAACTCATTTTAATCTACATTCATTCAAAATAATGAAAAAGAAAATAGTATTCTTCCTGTTGATTTCGGGCGTATATTTTTCTCAGCAGAAAAACGTAAAGATCAGCGATCTACAGCCGAAATCTGAAGATGCTGTTTTTCCGGTGGTTTCCTATCCTGGAAATCCTTTGGCTGAAAATAAGATGAATACCTTTCTGCAGGTCAATGAGCTGGAATATATCCCGAACTCAGGGCCTGATCCTTTTAAAAAGGCTGCCACTGCGACCAACTCCTATACCAATTATCTCTATTTTTACAGTTGGAAAAAATTAGAAACCCCTAAAAATATTCTTAGTATTGGTATAGATGGCGAAGCTTCGGGAGCTTATCCGGAAGGTTTTTCCAAATGGATTAATTTTGATCTCAGAACAGGAAATTTTATTAATGGTCCCGATTTATTTCGGCCCAATGCTTTTAAAACGATTGAAAACTTAATCAATCAGAAAATCAGGAAAAGAGTTGATGATTTTGTTAAAGAATTGAAAGCAGATAAAAATCCTACAGAAGAAGTTCAGGAGCAGATTGCAATGTATGAAGGCTGTTTTTTAGAAAATACCCTGGAATACATTGAGTTCTATTTTGGAAAGGACAAATTGACTTTTGTTGCCGGAAGATGTTCCAATCATGCGATGAGAGCATTGGATGATCTGGGAAGTCACAGCATTGAAATTCCTTACAAAGACCTCGAAAAATACTGGAGTCCTTACGCGAAAAATCTTCTGTCCGGCTCTGAAAAAACTGATACAACAAGTTTCCAGTATAAGCTGTTGAAAGGAAAAATTGATAAATATCCTATTACAGTTCTGATCAAACATCTTTACACGGATAATGAGGGAAATGCTTTTTCCGCCATGTATTGGTATGATAAAAATAAAAAATTGATAGAATGGGATGGGAGGATTGACGGAGATCATATTTCCATCACGGAGAATGATCACTATAATGAAGAATTGGGAAAATGGATTCCGAGGGCTTTTATTGAGGCGAATAAAAAAGGCAGCAAGATCACCGGAACCTGGCAGGATTACAAAACAAAAAAATATTTAAATCTGGAATTAGAAGAATTATAATATGAAAACAATTACTTTAATTTTCGGTGCCGCTTACGGGATGCTGTCAGTGATTTTGGGAGCTTTCGGAGCGCACGCTTTAAAAAAAATACTCTCTGTGGAAAGGCTTGAAAGTTTTGAAACAGGCGTAAGATATCAGATGTATGCAGCATTTTTCTTACTGATCATAGGGTACATTCTAAAATTTGATACCTCATCACAGAAATGGATTTCTATTTTAATGATTGCAGGAACCCTCTTATTCTCTTTCAGTATTTATTTTCTTAGTTTACAGGATTATCTGGGGGCTAATCTGAAATTCTTAGGCCCAATTACTCCGCTTGGAGGACTTTTTATGATCCTGAGCTGGGGAATGCTGATTTTCTATTTTGCTAAGAATAAAATTTAAAAATACAATATAATAAGGCTTCGGGTGTATCAGAAGCCTTATATTTTTTGAACACAAACAGATTCACTAAAATCACTCTCGCAGGATGGTAACATTCGTGGAATTTGTGAAAAAGATTAGTGAAATTCGTGTTTTTTTAATATAAAGTTCAATATACACAATGATGGCCATATTTAAAATCAATTAAAATGAAAATCAATAGAAGAAGAAGGTTAATAAAAACATTCAATCTTCTGGACCAGCCTATAAGATTCAATCCGTTTGTATTCAGCAGGACTTTTTTCATGTGGGCTTTTACAGGTCTTGTAGGAGGAGCTATTGCGGGAGGTTACTGGATCGTATTAGAACATTTTACGGAATTTTTAGCTGAATTTCAGGGCTGGATGGTTATTCCTACCATGGCGGTCTGCGGTCTGCTGGCAGGACTTGTTATCCACTTTATCGGAGATCCGGGAGAAATTCATCTGATTGTCAATAATATCAGGTTTAATAAAGGAAAACTGGATCCGAAAAATAATCCATCCATGATCCTTTCTTCCCTGTTTTGTGTGGCGTCGGGAGGAAGTCTTGGTCCTGAAGCACCTCTGGTTCAGGTTACCGGTTCCACAGGAACCTGGCTGGGGAAAATTTTCAGACTGAAAGGCGAGGAACTCCGTTCTTTGAGCATTGCAGGAATGGCTTCAGGTTTTACTGCCTTGTTTGGGGCTCCGCTTGGAGGAAGTCTCTTTTCCCTTGAAATTCTGCATCACAGGCATGCGGTGGAATATTATAAAGCCATTATTCCTGCTTTGGTGGCGAGCTGTTTCAGCTATGTCATGTTCGCTCTGATCATTCACTTGGGGATAGGGGCAACATGGAATCTGAAGGCATACCATTATTCAGGAGTATATGATTTTATCTACGCCTTTTTATTTGGAGTGGTGGCTACCATGTTCGGATGGATCTTCATTTTTGTTGTGAAATTTTTCAAAAAAGTCTTTGAATACAGGTCATTTCCGATTTATATAAAAACATTGGTCGGAGGAATTATTTTAGGGGTTATTGCCTATAATTTCCCGATCACAAGATACTTCGGGCATCATGAGATCAACGAGCTGATCAACGGAAATTTTGCCCTGAACTTTTTGATTGTGATCCTTATTTTTAAAATCATAGCTATTGCTGTTACCGTGACTTCAGGATGGAGAGGCGGTTTCATCATTCCTTTGTTTTTTGTGGGAACCACCTTAGGACTGATTATCCATCAGCTGTTTCCATCAGTGGATACTACTTTGGCCATTGTAAGCTGTATGGCAGCGATTAATGCCTGTGTAACGAGAACACCTATGAGTACAACGATTATTTTGGGGACCTTAACCGGGTTTACTTATTTCGTCCCGATACTTTTTGCCAGCTTAACAGGTTATTTCCTGGCTCCTAAAATTCCTTTCATCGGGTCGCAGTCTGAAAAATTGTCCGAAGAATAAGGCAAATCCGGAACACATGTTAAAAATCAAGTTCCTGCGCTTTAATTTTTAAGTCAATAAACTTGAACTTCCATGTCTTTTTAGTAAATTTGTCAACCTTTAAAATTTAAAATAAAATAATAAAAATAATATGAATCTTCACGAGTATCAATCAAAAGAGATTTTATCAAAGTATGGAGTAGCTATCCAACGCGGTTTCGTAGCAAATAATGTAGATGAAGCTGTAGCAGCTGCAGAAAAACTGACTGCTGAAACCGGAGCTCAGGCTTGGGTTGTAAAAGCACAGATCCACGCAGGCGGACGTGGTAAAGGTGGTGGTGTAAAGTTCTCTCCAAACATGGATAAGCTTAAAGAAAACGCTCAGAACATCATCGGAATGCAGTTGGTAACTCCACAAACTTCTGCTGAAGGTAAAAAAGTACACTCTGTTTTGGTTGCAGAAGATGTTTATTATCCGGGAGAATCTGAAACTAAAGAATTTTATGTTTCTATTCTTTTAGACAGAGCTGAAGGTAAAAATACAATCGTATATTCTACTGAAGGCGGTATGGACATTGAGCACGTTGCAGAAGTAACTCCTCATTTGATCCACAAGGAAATCATTGATCCTGCTTTAGGTCTTCAGGGATTCCAGGCTAGAAAAATCGCTTTCAACTTAGGTCTTGAAGGAAATGCTTTCAAAGAATTCACAAAATTCATTGCCTCTCTTTACAATGCTTACACTGGAATTGATGCCTCTCTTTTCGAGATCAACCCTGTGCTGAAAACTTCAGATAACAAAATTATCGCTGTTGATGCTAAAGTAACTTTAGATGGTAACGCATTATTCCGTCACAAAGATCTTGAGGCTTTAAGAGATACAAGAGAAGAAGATCCAATGGATGTTGAAGCGGGTGAAGCTGGCCTTAACTTCGTAAAACTTGACGGTAACGTTGCTTGTATGGTAAACGGTGCAGGTCTTGCAATGGCAACTATGGATATCATCAAATTATCCGGTGGTAGCCCTGCTAACTTCTTGGACGTTGGAGGTACTGCCGATGCTCAGAGAGTTCAGACTGCTTTCGGGATTATCTTAAGAGATCCTAACGTAAAAGCTATCCTGATCAACATCTTCGGAGGTATCGTAAGATGTGACAGAGTTGCTCAGGGTGTCGTAGACGCTTACAGAGCTATGGGAAGCCTTCCTGTTCCATTGATCGTAAGATTACAGGGAACCAATGCTGTAGAAGCTAAAAAATTAATTGATGATTCAGGTCTTCCTGTACATTCAGCAATTACTTTGGAAGAAGCTGCAAACAAAGTAAAAGAAGTTTTAGCATAAGCCTGAACTTTTAAATAATACAGAAAACCGTTTCAATTTTTGGAACGGTTTTTTCATGTTCAAAAACTTAAAATGGTCTGATGAAAAACCTGTGTATCCCCAACCCTTGCTCTGAAAACTGGGAAACGATGTCTCCTCAGGAAAAAGGGAGATTTTGTTCTGTCTGTAACAAATGTGTGATTGATTTTACACAAAAACAACCTCAGGAAATCGCGCGGATTATTGATGAAAAAAAAGATGAAGAAGTCTGCGGAAGATTTTACAAACATCAATTAAACAAAGGAGTTGAACAATCTGAACGATTAAAAACTCAATTTTTTGCATTTATTCCTTCTTATTTTCAGAATAATAAAATTACGTTGGCTGTGTTTTCGTTGATTTTATTTTTAGCCGGATGTTCTAAACCAAAGGATACCTGTACGGCAACAACTGGGTTGGTGACCATTGAAGAAGACAGCAATCAATCCAACAATAATTATGTGATGGGAGAGGCATTGATCCAAAATGATTCCGTTGCAAAAGTGGATAAGAAAGACAGTTCTAAATTAAACCATAAAAAATAAGATACAAAAAAACCGCTTAAGAAAGCGGTCTTATATTAATGATCCTGATTTTCATCACGAAGAGGTTCTCCATTCGTAATACTTATACTTGTTGGAGTGACCAGCTGAATATGGTCTGTATCCAGACGTTCCTTGATCTTCAGATAAGCTTCACTTTTCAGTTGAACCATATTGGCCCCTACTTTCATCCAGAACTTAGCCTGAAGGTTAAAATTGCCCTGTTTCAGATCAGTTAAGATCACTTCTGACGTATCCAGCCTGTCTACGCCTTCAAGACTTTTAATGACATCCAGCATACCTTTCTGTGCTTTGGTGATATCTTCATCCGCAGGAATTTCAAAATTTAAAATGATCTTGCGCTGCGGCGAAGCCGTAATATTGTAAAATGGTGCATTGAAAATGATCTGGTTGGGGATATAGGCCTTCTTTCCGTCATCAGTAATGATTTTAGTCGTCAAAAAGCCGATTTCATGTACCGTACCGGAATGTGCTCCGATCGTAATGTAATCTCCTATTTTAAATGCTTTGTCGATGCCGATCAGCATTCCCGAAAAAATACTGGATACCAGATCCTTCAAAGCTACCCCGGCAATCACCCCCGCTACCCCAAGACTTCCGATAAACTTCCACAGGAAACCGCTGAGGCCCATAATTTCAAGGGCAATAAAAGTCCCCATCAGCATGATCAGGAACCTGAATATACTTATTAAAGTAACCAGAGAACTTTCTCTTTGACTTTTCGGAAAAAATTTGTGAAATAATTTTACGGCGCCTAAACTTAAGTATTTACTGGTCACAAGAAAAAAAGAAAATACTAAAATTCCGACGATCAGCTTTGGAGTGAGCTCGGCAAACCTCATATACCAGCTTTCCAAAACCCTGTAAATAACATCTACGTAGCTGTACCCATTGTTCTGCATGAAAAAAAATTTAGTTAAAGATATAAATTTTCAACAAAAATTTTGCCAGTGTCAAAAAGTCTACTAAATTTGTGGACTATAAAGTAAAATATTATGTCAATCAAACTAGGAGATACGGCACCGGACTTTAAAGCAGAAACGTCTTTAGGTGATATTAATTTTTATGAATTTTTAGGGGATTCCTGGGGAATTCTGTTCTCGCATCCTGCAGATTATACGCCGGTTTGCACTACAGAGCTGGGATATACATCAAAACTGAAATCAGAATTTGATAAAAGAGGAACTAAAGTAATTGCCTTAAGTGTAGATGGGGTAGAAGACCATCAGAGCTGGATTAAAGATATTAACGAAACTCAGAATACAGATGTACAGTTTCCTATTATTGCAGACAAAGACCGGAAAATTTCGGAGCTGTATGATTTTATCCACCCGAATGCTTCGGTTACAGCCACTGTACGTTCTTTACTGATCATTGATCCGGCTAAGAAAGTAAGACTGATTATCACTTATCCCGCTTCTACAGGAAGAAACTTTAATGAGATCCTGAGAGTGCTGGATTCTTTACAGCTCGTTGATTCACATAAAATTGCAACTCCTGTCAACTGGGAAAACGGCGATGATGTTATTGTGCCGCCGGCCATTTCTACAGAAGAAGCCAGGAAGATATTTCCGAAAGGAGTTACAGAAGTTAAGCCGTATCTGAGATATACGCCTCAGCCCAATACATGATTTTATTTGATTTTTTATAGTTTAGTTTTAATTTGTACGAAAATCGCCCCGGAATATTTCCGGGGCGATTTCATTTTATGATGTAAGTGAAATGTGATTACTTTATATCATTAGCTACTTCTTTAGCTTTTGAAGTTGGTAAATAAATACTGAATCCTACGTTGAAACTAAGTTTGGAAGTTAAACCTTCATTTCCAAAACCTGTTACTCCGTTATATTTTAACAAACCTTCAACACCGATGTTAGGTGTAATGAAGTAAGAATATCCGGGACCTACACCAAAGTCAAGACCTGTTGTAGAAATTCCGTTTTCTACGGAAGTTCCGCCGATACCTACATTTCCTTCAAAGAACCAACGTCCGTGGTTAAGTAAATTGTCCACTCCTTTTTCTCCTGGTGATAAGAAATAACGGCCTAAAGCTCCCACACCATAGTTAAATTGAGTAGCTTCTCCTTTTCCGGATTTTAAAAAGCCTAATTTCACATAACCTCCAACGGCTACATTATCTTTAATAAAGTATGCTGCTCTTGGCTCAATTGAGAAATCATAACCTGCTCCGGAGTTCAGTCCAAAATTACTTGTTGCCAAAGTACTACCTACCATCCAATTGCCCTCCTGAATCTGCGCATTAGCTGTTGCCGTTAAACCTGTTGCTGCCAATATACCTGCAAAAATTAGTTTTTTCATAATTTATTATTTTTATAATTTAAATGCTATTATTTGTGAACTAATAAAAGACAATAAATGTGCCAGACTTCTTAATTTAAGATAAAAATTCAGAATAAATGTTAATTTATGGGGAGTGGAAATGTGAATTATTTGACCTTTATTTTGATGATACTGTAATTTAAATACACAAAAGAATTACTGAAATGATAAGGCCTGCAATAGTAAATTTAATACCTCTCTTGAAGGCTTTCGTTTTAGGGTTAAACATCCAGAAGCTTGAAATCACAAAGAAAAATAAAGAGACTCCAAAAAAGACATTCAGTGGTGATAAGGTGTCTTTTGACTGGGATTTGTGAAGTTTTACCATCTTATCCAGTACAAAAGGCAGCTCTTTTTTGGAATATTTTGCCTTTCCGGTAGTCGTATCATAAGTTCCCTGCTTAAAATAGAGCACTGTACCTTCTGTTTTTTCCACCTCAAGACCCTTGATTTTCAGTTCTTTTCCGAGTTGTTTTTCCGAAAGATTGACAGCGACCGTTTTATCGTATTTTTTTTCTTTTTTGAGGAAATCTGTATCCCTGTAAACGAGCAAAATACCACTCAATGAATACACAGCCATTATACCTGCCAGAAAATACCCGAGATAACGGTGTGTGATTCTCATAAAACTCCTTGTGTCCTTGATCTTATCCATATCGTATTGTTTTTATAATTTAAAAAGCGGAAACTGCAAAAATGCAATTTCCACTTTGAATGATGAAATTATTATCATATTTAATTCTAAAGTCTGTACGTTAAGGTAAAATAATAGTTTCTTGGTGTAATAGGATTTACCGAATAATTTTCGTGAACATTGTAGTTGACTACATCAAACAAGTTTCCTACTTTTCCCTGAATCATGAATTTTTTCCATTCGTATCCGACACTGAAATCTACCGTTGTATATCCATCAACATCAATCATTCTTGTAGATTGTGTTTGGCCTTTTACATCATTCCAGCCTGCTTTTCTGTCTCCTGTATAGAAAGCGGTTGCACCGATTTTTAATCCTTTCGCAAAAGTTGTAAATCTGTAGAAAGCAGATGCATTTGCTGTTACAGCTGGTGTTCTTACCAATCTTTGATCTTCTACAAAACCTTTATCCGGAGTTTTTGTGTAAACAGCGTTATTATAAGAAACTCCACCAATTAAAGATAAATTAGTTAATGGATTTCCTGTAATATCTAGTTCCACACCGCGACTTCTTACAGCACCCGCATAACTTTTTAATGTTGAATCACTTGTACCTAATGGAGTTGTGTAAGTATTATTATTGTTGATTTGATAAGCTGTTAAATTAACGGCAACAGCATTATTCCATAAATTCTTTTTTACTCCTACTTCATATTGATCTACAGTAGAAGGTTTTAGGGCGGAGTGATCACTAAAGTCGAAACCTGCATTTGGTACAAAAGAGTTTGTATATGTTGCAAAAACTGATAAATTTTCATTTGGATTATAGATTAAACCAACTTTTGGAGATAGTGCGTTATCTTCTGTTTTTGCACTTACAGCGGGTGGCGTAAAACCTTGCATAAATATATTATCCGAAGACTGCCCATTTGTTAAATACGAATAACGAAGTCCTGCCAATAGTTTTATTGATTTCGTTAATTCGACAAGATCCTGAACATACACTCCCAATCTTCTTGTAGGTATTCTTCTTCTATATGTTTTATCAGCATTAGGCATTTGTGCATCATTTATCCATGTTGAAGGATCGTTTAATTGTAAAACACCTAAGCTTGCAGGAGTAGGTTTATAAGAAATAGCATCTGCTTGTCCATAATCTCCATCTGCACCGATTAAAACTTTGTGATTAAAACTACCTGTTTTAAATTCACCATTTAAATTGACTTGTAAAGAAGTGTAATTCTGTTCATTATAACTTTTACCAACAGGTCTGGTCCATGTAGGATTTAAATTACCACCCGCAGCAGAACTGTAACCCCACTGAACTCTTTCTGTAGAAAAATAATCTTTAGTATAGCTCTGATAAGATGCCACAGCATTTAATGACCAGTTATTATTAATTTTATGATTTAAAATAACATCCGTTGTTGCTTGTTGATTGGTTTGATATTGCCAGTTTGTTCCCAAGAATTGATTTCTGCCGATTTCTGTCGCAAGTCTTGAAATTCCGGTTGCATTATCTGTAACACTTCCGATTCCGAAATCCGGTGTGAAAGTGTGATATAAATAATCTCCTTCTACGATAAGTTGTGTATTCTCACTAAGATTGAAAAGAAAAGAAGGATTAAAATAATTCTTTTTTGATTCTACTACATCTCTGAAACTTTCTGCATATTCATACGCTCCGTTTACTCTGAAGGCAATATTTTTACTTAAAGGACCATAAATATCTACTGTTGGTTTGTATGAATTCCAGCTTCCTGCACTAAACCCAACGGCACCGCCAAATTCAAATTTCGGTTTTTTTGTAATAAGATTTACAATTCCACCAGGACCTACATTACCGTAAAGCATTGCATTCGATCCTTTTAAAACTTCAACTCTTTCCAATCCGCTGACTTCCGGGAAAACACCACTATTAACTCTTGCACCGTTTTTAAAGATATTATCGTTTCCGAAGGTAAAACCACGCCCTCCAAAACTATCCTGTGAACCACCTCTTGCAGAAGTAAGATAAATACCATTTACATTTTTAATTACATCGCTCAATTGTTTTGCCTGTTGCTGCTCAATGATCTCGTGAGTAACAATTGCAATAGGTTGCGGCGTTTCCATTACTGAAAGATTTGACTTTGTCGATAACGGTTTTGCCTTGTTTGGATTTCCTGTTTTGTGAAGATTCACATCCTCAATGGTCTGAATTCTGATCGTATCAGCTTCAGTATTCTTCAACTGTGCAGTAATGGATATTGCTGTGAACAATAATCCTAATGTAACTAGTTGTTTTTTCATTTTTTAGTTTATTATTTAGAGTGGTTTTAAATAAGTCGCAAAAGTAAGTAATTGTTGGAGTTTATTTAGAATTATTAAAAATAATTAGGGTGATATTTATCATTTAATTAACAAATAAATAATTATCTATGTAAACAGCATGAGTTCTTGATAAAGCATTTTATGAATATATTTGTTGAAAATAATAATATGCAATTGATAAAAGCAGGGCTGTGTGCCTTTGGAATGAGCGGAAAAGTATTCCATGCTCCGTTTTTGAAAGAACATCCCGGATTTTTTTTGGCTGCTATAGTAGAAAGAAGCAGGGAAGAATCTAAGGAAAAATATCCCGAAGCAGTAATTTACCGTTCCGTTGAAGAAATGCTGCAGAATGCGGATATAGAACTGGTAATCATCAACACCCCCGTGCAGTCCCATTATGAATATGCAAAGATGGCACTTGAAGCAGGAAAAAACATAATCGTTGAAAAACCGTTTACTGTCACTGTTTCAGAAGCAGAAGAACTGGTAGAGCTTGCAGAACAGAAAGGATTGTTTCTGAGTGTGTACCAAAACAGAAGGTTCGACCGGGATTTTTTACAGGTTCATAAAATATTAAATGAAGGAAAACTGGGAGATATTAAAGAAGCGGAAATCCGTTTCGACAGGTTCCGGACTGCACCCAGCGGAAAACAGCACAAAGAAGACCCGCAGCAGACAGGTTCAGGATCACTTCACGATCTTGGAGCCCATCTTGCAGATCAGGCCGTACAGTATTTTGGATATCCGGAAAAGCTTTTTGCTGATGTATTTTCCATGAAAGGAGAGGAATATGCCAATGATTATTTTGAAATTCTTTTATATTATAAAGACAATCTGAGAGTGAGGCTGAAATCATCCGTATTTACGAAAGAAGCCCATTACGCATATGCCATTCACGGAGAAAAAGGAAGCTTTCTGCAGGAAAGAACCGATAATCAGGAAAATGAATTGGTTGCCGGAGCTATACCGCTTTATGGTAAAGAATGGACTGAACCTCTGAAAGAAGCAGACGGAATTCTGAACTTCTTCAATGACAATTCAGAAACTGAAAGAATTTTAACGTCCAGCGAACCCGGAAACTATATGGATTACTACCAGCAGATCTATGAATACATTGTCTTCGGATATGCTCTTCCGTCCCAGGGAAGAGAGGTCGTTCAGAATATGAAGATCATCGATGCTTCTCTGGTAAGTTCAAAAGAAGGGAAAGTAGTATACTTATAGGGTAGAAGTGTTGGAGAGTTTGAGGGTGGGAGAGTTTGAGTGTTGGGAAGTATCATATACTTTTACCCTATAACACTTCCGCCTTCAAACGCTCCGACATTCAAACACTCCCGCTCATTATATTTCCTGAAGCTCCAGCCATCTCATCTCATACTCTTCAAGCTTCTCAGAAACGGCTTCCAGTTCGGCAGAAAGTTGGGACACCTTCTCATAATCCGTTTCGTTATTAAGCTGATCCATGATCTTAGCTCGCTTTTGTTCCAACTCAGGCATTTCTTTTTCTATAGTTTCCAGCTCTCTTTGTTCCTTAAAGGACATTTTTCTTTTTGGAGAAGCGGCAGGTTGTGGAACCTCCGGTGCTGCAACAATTTCTTTTACAGGTTCCGGTTTGGATGCCACATTTTTTCCCTGTGCATCCTCACGGCTTTTGGCTTCTCTGTATTCCGAGAAATTTCCGATGAAATCTCTGATCTTTCCGTCGCCCTCAAACGCAAGAATATGGTCGACAATTCGGTCCATAAAGTACCTGTCATGAGAAACAATAATCAGGCTTCCCTGGAAGTTCAGCAGAAAATTTTCCAGGACCGTTAAAGTTGGAAGATCCAAATCATTGGTAGGCTCATCAAATATCAGGAAGTTAGGATTCTGATACAGTATATACATCAGATGCAGTCTTCTTTTTTCACCTCCCGAAAGTTTTGAAATAGGTGAATATTGTGTCTGATCATCAAATAAGAATAATCTCAGAAATTGTGATGCTGAGATGGTTCTTCCGTTGGCTAAAGGAAAATTCTCGGAAATTTCTTTGATAAAATCAATAACTCTTTCATCTTCTTTATACTTCAGCCCTTTTTGTGAGAAATATCCGAATTTGATCGTTTCTCCGGTTTCAATTTCTCCGGAATCTTTTGGTTCAAGTCCCTGGATGATATTGAGCAAAGTAGATTTTCCCGCTCCGTTTTTCCCTACAATTCCTACTTTTTCACCTCTTTGAAACTGATAACTGAAATCTTTCAATAATAATTTATCACCATAGCTTTTAGAAATATCCCTGAGCTCCAGAATTTTGTTTCCGAGCCTTTTCATTTCGAAATCAAGCTCCAGAGATTCTTTTCTCGTATCCGTTTTAGCTATTTTTTCAGTTTCGTAAAAGTCGTCTTGTCTGGATTTTGATTTTGTAGTTCTCGCTTTGGGCTGTCTTCTCATCCACTCCAGTTCTTTCCTGTAAAGATTATTGGCTTTGTCGATGGTAGAATTCATATTATCCTCACGAATCATTTTGTTTTCAAGATAAGTCGCATAAGAACCATTGTGGAAATACATATTTTTATCCTCCATTTCCCAGATAATTCCACAAACCGCATCCAGGAAATACCTGTCGTGAGTTACCAGGATTAAAGTTATTTTTGCTTTACTCAGGTAGCTTTCAAGCCATTCTACCATTTCCACATCAAGGTGGTTGGTAGGCTCATCCATGATCAGAAGCGTGTGGCGGTGTTCAGCTCTTGTTTCGGTTAATAATTTTGCCAGAGCAACACGTTTGATCTGTCCTCCCGAAAGAGTTCCCATTTTGGCTTCCAGATCCGTGATTTTCAACTGGGAAAGGATTTGTTTCATATCATTTTCCAGATCCCATGCTTTATGAATTTCCATTTCAGCCAAAGCTTTTTCAATGAAATCATAATCTGTAGAAAGCAGTGATTTATGATAATTTTTCAGAGCCTGGATAGGTGCAGAATCAAGTGTCATCATAAACTCGTCAATGGTCAGGTCAGAATCAAAATCGATCTCCTGGTCAAATAAAACCACCTGGATATCTTTATTAATGTTCACAGTGCCGCTGTCTGCAATTTCTTTCCCCATTAATATTTTGAGAAGGGTAGATTTTCCGCTTCCGTTTTTGGCAACAATAGCTATTTTGTCCCCTTCATTTACATGAAAAGAGATGTTTTCGAACAAAACTTTGATGCCATAAGATTTAGTAAGATTTTCGACAGAAACGTAATTCATTGGAATGTAATGGTTTGATATTGATTTTGTATTGAGCCGCAAAAGTACGAAAATGTAACTAGAAAGTTTTATGGAATGCTCTTCCGGTATTCAAAAATATCAGATCATTTTGCAGAAAGAAAATTTATTTTAATCATCTGCAACAGCTGGCAGAAAATAAAAATGACAAAAGAGTATACGATGGGAAGTAATGAAGGATATTCTGTAAAAAAACAAAGTTTATATGTTTTTTAGAATTATGCTCACAAACAGATGATTTTTTTTAATAAATTTAACTAAAAGGCTTTGAAATTTAATAAGACCTTGTGAGTATTCAACGGGGGAAATAATGAATTTTGCACCAAACTTTAAACTATGAAAAAGCTCAATGCTTTGTTTCTTCTTTTAGCGGTCTCTTCATTCAGTGCACAGGTGATTTCCGGAACCGTAATTTCCAAAAATGAAAACCAGCCGGTTCCTTACGTAAAGATCGGGGTAGAAAAAGAAAATGCAGGAACCGTTTCTGATGAGAAAGGGAATTTTTCTATTGATCTTTCCACATTTGATCCTTCACGGAAACTCAAAATAGAGGTTCCCGGCTATGAGCTGTATACGGAAACTGTACAGAATTTCAGGAAACAGGATCGGCAGCAGATATTTTTAAAAGAAAAAGTTAAAGATATAAAGGAAGTCAGCATTAAAGTAAAAAAGCTGGTTGATAAGAACTGGGGCGTTAACACCAAAACAAAAAATGTGCTGTATTCCGTTAATCCTAAATTTAAAAAAGAGGATTTTCTTGGTGAAACGGCACTGGAATTTAATGCCAGCAAAAGATCCAAGATCAAAAATATCAACCTGAATATTGCCAGTTATACTTCGGATAAGCCGGTACTGATGAGGTATAGTATTTACACTGAAAAAGACGGTTTTCCGGATAAAAATATCCTGGATGAAGATATTACAGTGGAACTTACACAGGATATGATCAAAGACGGAACCTATACGCTGGACGTTAATGAGCATAATATCTGGGTTCAGGGGAAATTCTTTATCGGAATTCAGTTTTTAAAAGAATTTGATGGAAGGATCAGCATCAGTGCAGCACTCTTCCGGACAGGGTTTATAAGAAAATTTTATGGAGACTGGCAGAAAATGACACTGGCAGCCCCAGCCATTAATATTGATGTAAAAGTGGATAAAAGTGCAAAAAACAGCAAAGATGAAGCGGCAGCTTCCGGGGATGATCTTGAAGAACTGATTCCCGATGTTTCCCAATATAACATAGAAGCCGGGAACTCCGTATACGGGAAAAATGATTCTTCAGGCAGCTATCTCCAATTAAAAAATACAAAGCTTTACTACGAAGTGTATGGAGAAGGCGAACCTCTTTTTCTTCTTCATGGAAATTCAGGAAGCATACAGGATTTTTACCAGCAGGTTCCGGTTCTTTCGAAAAAATTCAAAGTTATTGCCATAGATACCAGGGGACAGGGTAGAAGCACTGATACTTCCAGGACAGATTTTACCTACACTCAATTTGCAGATGACATAAAAGCTCTTGCAGATAATCTGGGGCTGAAAAAAATAAATATTGCAGGATGGAGCGATGGAGGTATTACAGGGCTTGAATTTGCTTTAAAATATCCGGAAAATCTTAATAAATTAATTACCATCGGAGCAAATGCTTTTCCTGAAGGTGTTGATGAAAGGCTTGTATCCCATATGAAAAACCAGCTTCTGGTGATGAATGCGGAAAATAAACCCGAAAAATTCAATGAACGCCGATTAGTAACAATCATGCTTAAAGAACCGCATATCAGCAAAAAAGAACTTTCAAAAATAGAAATTCCGGTCCTGGTGATTGCTGGTGATAAAGATGTGATCAAACAGGATCATACTGAAATGATGGCAAGACAAATACCTCATGCCGAGCTTAAAATCTACAAAAATGCAACCCACATGATTCCTTTTGAAAAAGCAGATGAACTGAATGAAGATATTGTAAAGTTTCTGGGAAAATAATGGAGTTTTGGACTGGAAGAAGAAAGATGGGAGATTGATTCTGTTAGTCTTATAAGAGTAGCTTATCATATTGATTTTTAATTGAATAAGCCCGGAATAAACACTTCTTTCGGGCTTTAAGGACTTTCATCATCCCTCTTCCTGCCCGATTAGTCTAGCGTCAGTCTTTTCAAAGACCACGAGCTTCCGTTGTAGATGTCAAGATCCACTTTCGTGTTGATGCCGTGAACGATGCCATTTTCTGTAAACTGCCAGAAATCCCAATGGTCATTGGGAGTGGGAGAGGGCACATCATTATAATTTGCCAGCCAGAGCGGATAATCCTCAAACTCTCCTTTCAGGAAATCTTTATAGTAATGATAATAGGTATAGATGATCGGTTTTTCTCCATACGTTTCCTCCACGATCTTGCACCATACTTTCAGGTCCTCTACCAGCTTTTTATTCGTTTTTCTTTTGGGAATTTTTTCAATATCTAAAATAGGGGGAAGGTCACCGCTTTCCAGTTTTACATTGGCTAAAAAATTATTGGCCTGGATCACGGGATCCTCATCAGCTCTGTAAAAATGATAGGCTCCCCGGATCAGATTATGCTTTTGGGCTTTTAACCAGAATTCATCGAAATGTTTGTCCGCATTTCGGTTTCCCATCGTGGCGCGCATCACTACAAATTCCAGAGGAATGGTTTTATTTCCAATGCTCAGGCTGTCCCATTTGATGTCTTCTTTATTTTGATAATGAGAAACGTCAAAACCGTAAGTTTTATCCAGGTTAGCCGTAAGTATTTTCTGGATCCTTGATGCTTCCACCTCGCTGTTGTGCAGTTTTTTATGACTGAATTTGTTAAAGTACAGAGCGTAATAATAACTGATGGACTGTTTCAGATAAAATCCTGTTCCTATTAAAGCCAAAATTAAAACAGCCAATATCACTTTTCGTCGGAAAAAATAATTCTTGCGACGGGTATCATGTACTTTTCTGGCCGTTTTTTTGGTATACTTTTTTGGTGTCATAAAGTTTTGCAAAACTAACTTATTTCACTACTAAATGCTAAATAAAATCAGTAAATTTGTCTATTATGGAAACACGCGAAAAGATCATCATTATAGGAGGAGGATTTGCGGGGCTGCAGCTTGCAAAAACATTGAATAACAGGAACAAAAAAGTAATTGTTCTGGACCGGGTGAACCACCATATGTTTCAGCCGCTCTTTTATCAGGTGGCATGCGGGAGGATAGAGCCGTCCAATATTTCCTTCCCTTTCCGTAAGATTTTTCAACAATCCAGAAATACCCAGTTCCGTCTTACCGAGGTGAAAGAGATTGATCCTATCAACAATAAAGTGATCACGGATGAAGCCGAGTTTACTTACGACAAGCTGGTGATCGCTACAGGATGCAAAACCAATTTCTTTGGAAACAAAGACATGGAATCAAGGGCATTTGGGATGAAGAATACCCAGGAGGCCATAAGCATCAGAAATCATGTCCTGATGACCTTTGAAAAGCTCATTCTTGAAAAAAGCAGAAGCGATGACGGTAACTGGAATATCGTTATTGTCGGAAGCGGACCTACCGGAGTAGAGCTGGCAGGTGCTTTTGCTGAAATGAAAAAAGAAATCCTTCCAAGAGATTATCCATATATGAATTTTAACCAGCTTAAGATCATCCTGGTGAGTTCTACAGAAAAACCGCTTGCCGTAATGAGCAGCGAGGCACAGGAACAGTCTGAAAAATACCTTAAAGATCTTGGAGTTACCTTTCTAAGCGGTGAAGTCGTTACAGACTATGACGGTAATAAAGTATACATGAAGAGCGGAAAAGATATCCCGTCCAATAACGTTATCTGGGCAGCAGGTGTTACCGGAAATGTAGTTGGCGGATTTCCAGCGGAAAAATTGATTAAAAACAGATATATAGTAGACCGGTTTAATAAAATAAAAGGATATAATAATATTTATGCAGTAGGGGATATTGCCTATATGGAAACACCAAAGTATCCGCAGGGGCACCCGCAGGTGGCCAACGTTGCCATCAATCAGGCAAAAAATTTAGGTAGAAATTTTCTGAAGAAGAACGCAGCTGAGTGGGTAGAGTATGAATACAAAGACCAGGGCTCACTAGCAACCATCGGAAAGCACAGGGCCGTAGTAGATCTTCCGTTTATGAAGTTCCAGGGATTCCTTGCCTGGTATTTCTGGATGTTCCTTCACCTGATGCTCATCCTGAGCGTAAGAAATAAGCTTGCCGTCTTTTTCAACTGGATGTGGAGCTATTTCAACAAAGATTCTTCTTTAAGATTAATTATTTCACCTAATAAGAAAAACGGAACATTACAATGAGAATTGATATAATAAGCGTACTTCCCGAATTAATGGAAAGTCCGTTTCAGACTTCTATTTTAAGAAGAGCAATGGATAAAGGTTTGGTGGAAGTTCATTTCCATCACCTGAGAGACTGGGCCATCAACAAGCACAGGCAGATCGACGATGAGCCGTATGGAGGCGGAGCAGGAATGGTGATGATGATAGAGCCGCTGGATAAATGCATCTCCGAACTTAAATCCCAGAGAGAATATGACGAAGTCATTTATCTTACACCCGACGGTGTCACCTTAAACCAGAAAATAGCAAACTCCCTTTCCATAAAAAATAACCTCATCTTTCTTTGCGGTCATTATAAAGGTATTGATCAGAGAGTTCGCGACCTTCATATTACCAAAGAAATTTCAATAGGCGATTATGTGCTTACCGGGGGAGAGCTGGCAGCATGTGTTCTTGCAGATTCTATTATAAGATTAATTCCCGGAGTTCTGAATGATGAGCAAAGTGCTCTTACTGACAGTTTTCAGGATGACCTCCTTTCACCGCCTATTTACACAAGACCCGAGGTTTATAAAGGATTAGAGGTGCCGAAGATATTGTTAAGCGGAAATTTCGCCCGGATCGAGGAATGGCGCCACGATGAAGCCGTAAGGATTACCCTGGAAAAACGCCCTGATCTGCTTTAAAAATAATAACTAAAAACTGTTAAAAAACTGTTTTTTTTCTACGTTTTTTACATCCTGCAGATAAAAGAGAATAAGAATTTGTATAAAATCAGGATGGGTTAAATTTATTAATCATAATATATATTGATGATAATTTTATTCCTGATAATTTGGTTTGAGTATATTATTTTAATTTCATTTTATTTGTTAATAACTTTAAATAATTAATAATTTGATATGCAAAGGTATTTTTTATTAATATTTTGTATTAAATATTATCTATTCATTGCATAATATTAGTATTAAAATAGTATAAATAAAGTAATGAAGTTTGAAAAAAAATAATAAATTTACAACGAAAAAGAAATTGATAATTTTAAGATAGCAATTTTGCAGATGGAGATGTTCTCTTTTTATAATGTCGAAAATTTATTTTTGCCTGACCCTATTCCTGTTCACAGGTTGGATCCTACAAAATCAGGCTTAAAAAATTGGGATGAAAAAAGATATAGAAATAAGCTTTTTAAAATTTCACATGTTTTTCAGTTAATGAAGGAGGAAAATGGAACCCTTCCGTTTTTAATTGGACTTTCTGAAGTTTCCGGAAGGAAGGTTTTGGAAGATCTGGTAGAAATGGAACCTTTTAATTCCGAATACGGAATTGTGCATTACAATTCTATGGATGAAAGAAAGGTTGATGTAGCCATGCTGTATCATAAAGACAAGATAGAGATAATAGACTCAGAAACTATTACTTTCTTCTTTGAAATTATAAATAGAAAAAACACAGAAAATTACGACACAACCAGAGACGTACTGTTTTCTAAAATTAAATATAAAGAAACCGTTATTAATGTTTTTATCGCCCACCTTCCCTCCAAGCGAGAAAAAGATATTAATAAACCCAAAAGAGACTTTATACTTAATGAGGTCCGCAACCGGATCCTGAAAATTGTAGGTAGCGAAAAAGAACATGTAATATTGTGTGGTGATTTTAACGAAAACCCTGATGATGAAAATTTAGTACAAATTCTCTACGACAACAATCATGAGAAGGTATTGGTAAATCCTTTTCAAGAACTGTTTTATACAAGAAATTATTCTACTTTTCATTATAAATCCGGACTGCTGTATGATCAGATTATCCTGTCGAAATCCCTTTTTGATAACGATATTTTGAAATTTCAGAGTGCTCATATTTTTAACTCTGAAAAAATAAGCAGCCAGGTAAGAAATTTTGAAGGACGCCCCTTCCGAACCTATGCCGGTACACGGTATCTGGGTGGATATAGCGATCACTTTCCGGTTTTTGTAAAATTTGATGAAACAAAAACATAAATAATTAAGTAGAAAATGAAAAATTCAAGTAACACAAGTTATCATTTAGACTCGATCGACAAAGAAATCATTTACATGCTGATGGACAATGCTAAAACCTCCCTTGCCCACATTTCAAAAAATGTTGGGATCTCTACAACAGCAGTACATCAGAGGATCAAAAAACTCGAGCACGCCGGAGTTATCGAAAACTCTATATCATTTCTTAACCCTAAAAAAATAGGATACAAAGTAATTTCGTATATCGGAATGTTTTTGGACCAGCCCAGTCATTATCCGGACGTGGTAAAATCTCTTAAGGATGTGAATGAGGTTGTAGAAGCCCATTATACCACAGGAAACTATACCATCTTCTTAAAAGTGCTCTGTAAAGACAACGACCATCTGATGCAGATTCTGAGCAAACTTCAGAAGCTAAAGGGGGTGACAAGAACAGAAACTTTCATATCTTTGGAACAAGGTATTTACAGACAACTGAAAGTATAAAGATTATGAACATTGCCCGATATTTGGATTCAACCTATCTGAAAACACCCGCACAGTCCGGTATTTCAGACGAAGAAACATTACAGATCGATAAAAAACTTGCGCAGGAGGCCATAGACAATGGTATTTTTGCCGTAATGATCCGCCCGGATTATGTAGCGGATATCAAAAAGTATATTCAGGAAAGAAATTCAAATGTGGCGGTAGGAACCGTGATAGGTTTCCACGAAGGAACTTATTCTATTGACGAAAAACTGGCCGAAGCCTCAAAAGCCATTGAAGACGGAGCGGATGAGCTGGATTTTGTGATTAATTACACTGCCTATCTCAAAGGAGACCTTGAGCTGGTAAAAGAGGAGTTTGTAAAATGTACAAAGCTTGCTCTTGAACATCATAAGATAGCTAAATGGATCATTGAAATTGCAGCACTTACAGATGCACAGATTGCGGATATTACTAAGAATATCTCCAACTGGTCAGCAGAAAATTTCTCTGAAAGCGATCTTCCGAACATCTTTGTAAAATCTTCCACAGGTTTTTACCAGACAGAAGACGGTAAACCGAATGGTGCTACATTTGAAGGTATAAAAATCATGCTGGATAATGCAGGGAAACTTCCCGTAAAAGCAGCAGGAGGAGTCAGAACCCCCGAAGATGCTGAAAAAATGATCGGCATGGGAGTGAAAAGAATCGGAACTTCCTCAGCCTTAAGTTTAATAAAGAATGAACCTTCATCAGGAGGATATTAAGACATAAAAAAACCATCAGATCTGATGGTTTTTTAAATTTTATACCTGTGCCTGATATTCTTCGTAGAACTGCTGCGTCTCTTTAATCAACACATCCATTTCTTCCAGAGTAAAGACCTCAAGGAATTTTTTTCTGAACTCTTTAAAATGAGGAACACCACGGAAATAATTGCTGTAATGCTGTCTCATTTCAATAAGCCCCAGTTTTTCGCCTTTCCATTCCGCACTCCATTCCGCATGCTGGCGGACAGCTAGTAGACGGTCTGCAATAACAGGTTCAGGAAGATGTTCTCCGGTTTTGAAGAAATGTTTAATCTCGTTAAAAATCCACGGATATCCAATGGCTGCACGGCCGATCATGATCCCGTCGCAAGCATATTTCTGCTTGTATTCAAGAGCTTTTTCCGGAGAATCAATATCACCGTTTCCGAAAATAGGAATCTCAATATTAGGATTTTGTTTTATTCTGGAAATATGTTCCCAATCCGCTTCACCCTTGTACATCTGTGCGCGGGTTCTGGCATGTATCGTTAAAGCTTTAATACCGGTTTCCTGCAAACGCTCCGCCACTTCATCTATGTTGATGCTGGTGCTGTCCCATCCCAGACGCGTTTTTACGGTTACCGGGAGGTGAGTAGAGCTTACAACGGCTTTGGTAAGGCGTACCATAAGGTCAATATCCTTAAGAACTCCTGCTCCTGCTCCTTTGCAGACTACTTTTTTTACAGGGCATCCGAAATTAATGTCAACCAGATCCGGGTTTACTGTTTCTACAATCCTTGCAGACATCGCCATTGCCTCTTCATCTCCGCCGAAGATCTGAATACCCACCGGTCTTTCATAATCGAAAATATCCAGCTTCTTGCGGCTCTTCATCGCATCACGAATCAAGCCTTCAGAAGAAATGAATTCTGAATACATCATATCTGCCCCGTGCATCTTGCACAGGCGTCTGAAAGGAGGGTCACTTACATCTTCCATCGGAGCCAGCAAAAGCGGAAATTCCGGCAGTTCTATATTGCCTATTTTTACCATGCGGCAAATTTACGAAATTATAAACATTTGAGAATATGATAATATCTATCACTGTAAATGCTGGATATCTATTTGAAAAGGAGTGAGGTGAATGACGAATTTTGCTTCGCAAGTGAATGGTGAATAAAAGCAATAAAAAAGATTTAGATATCAGACGTCAGACTATTGAGCTCTTTTTTTCAAATGTCAGTAAGGTTGTCAATTGTGAATTTTGCTTCGCAAGTGAGAGGTGAATGGTAAGGTTTAAATTCCAGACAAAAGATAAGGAGACGAGACACTTGGTAAATTTGATAAATGATGACAAAAACCTGCAACCAGTAACTAATCCTCACCCACAGATTCTCATACCCTCAAACTCGCTCATTCAATTAAAAACTCGCTTTTACCTGCATACTTCCGATATGAATGGTTCTTTCTCCGGAATTTCTTCCCTCGTAGTTTAAGTTGAGCTGGAGGAAAGAATTGATCGCCTGTTGAATGAAAACACTCCATACCTGGTTTTTCCCTGGCTTGAGCCCGTCCAGCATCTGGTTTCCTACAATGCTGAAATTGTTCCCCGTAAAATTGTTGTTAATGAAAGAGAAGTTCCCTCTGATCGAAGTTTTTCTGCGCTCCCACTGAATGGTCCCTGTGATATCAAAAGCTTTCAGCAATTCTTCGCCATCTATTCTTTTTTTCTGGCGGTAAGCAGAAGAAAGTTCAGCCTGAATGGCATCCGTAAATTTATAGGTTGCCTTCGGTTTTGTTTCAATATTATTCAAACGGTAATCCCTTGTGGCAAATAGCTGGGAGGAATTTCTAAGATCATGGACTGAATTCTCCCAATCGACCCTGAATTCCTTATTAAACCAGTACCCGATATTGATAAAATGGGAAGTCTGCTCCCTTTCCTCATTACTGAAATTGGCATTGATGAGGTTATCATTCGTAATGAACCTGTAATTTCCGTTCCAGCCGGATTTTTCAGTCGGATTAAACTGTACAGAAGCCAAAATATTCTGATTTTTCAAGATCTGGTCGCTGTTTTTTTCAAAAGGATTCAGTACCAGGACCTTGTCTTTTTTGTAGAAAGAGTTTTGAGAATTTAATGAAACATTAAAATTCCATCGTTTTAAAAATGCATTTTCCGAATTGAATACAATCGACGGATTAACAAATAATGCCAGCTGAATTTTATTTTTATTGGAAGGAATATACCGTACGGAATTAGTGTAAATCCTGATGTACTGTGCCAGGTCAGAATATTCTGCAATTTCGAATTCATCGAGCTGCTGGATACCGTCTCCATTATAATCCGTCCATTTATAAACCCCTTGTCCGTCTGTCACCTTAAGATATTGGAATTCCCTCTGTGCTTCCTGCCCGTTTCCGAGTTCATAAAATGCCTGCAGACGCATTCCGTTTCTGAATAGCTGCTGATTATACAGAATGTTTCCGACTACGAAATCGTTATTTCTGGTCATATCCGCCTCATCATTCTGGTAAAAGAATTTCCTATAATGCACTAAAGCATTTAAAGTGGTTCTTTCGGTTTTAATAAGCTGGCTTTCGGCCATGATTCCAAGGATATTATTCATGCTTTCCAGCCTGTTGTTCCTTACAGAATCATTATCTCTCATGTACACTTTCGCAAGAAGCTTTGTACGTGTACTGTCGCCTACCTTTTTCTGAACGAAAATCTCTTTCCAGCTGAAACTGGTGACATCCATGAGTTGGGTATCATTATACTTCTTCTCATTATGTTCCATGCTTCCCCCAAGAGCCCAGCTTCCTTTTTTACCTGTAAATTCCGTAGAAGCTCCACCGCGTATAAACTTGGTATCCTGGAGGGTCGCATTTGTATTAAGGTATGAAAAGTTTCCTTTTGTAAAGAACTTTCCTGTGATCCAGCTGAAATCAAGATCATTTTTCATCCCTTTGTAGCTGTCCTGCTCATCCAGATAATTGATGCGGTAATTCAGGGTAGATTTATTATTCCATTTATTTAAAAAGCTGAATATAAACCTGTTCTGAGTTCTCTGGCTGAATTCCTGTACCAGGTTAAAGTCTCTTGAGAACTCCACATCGTTGATACGGTCTAAAATATGGAACTGTTTGTCAATATATTGATATTCAAAGCTTGGCGTTCCTTTCCAGTTGCTTTTTGTAAAACTTTTATTTCCGAAAATACGCCATGCATATCCTATATTCTGAGCCGCATCTTTTGATGAAAATAAATTCAGGTCATAATTGCTCAGTGAGAAGTCGGCTCCAACTTTCCCTTCTTTTAAAAGATATTCGGAATTTACAGAATAAACCTGCGATTTCTGGGGGGAAGGAAGTTTTCTTACCGCTTTATAATCTCCCATATTATTCCCGACATACTCAAAAACACGCCCGTTATTGGTAGTCTGGGTAATTTTATAATCTCCCTGATTGATGCCGAAGTAAGTAAAAGAAACCTGATAAAGTTTTTCATTCTGGTCCGTGGAAAACTCATAGAAATTTCCGGCCGGATTCAGGCGGTAAAGGATTTTATTAACATCATAAGGAGTAACCACACCTGAGGGAGCATACATTAAGTTAGGATCATTCCCTGCATTGGCAAGGATCTGTTCATCTTCTTTAGAGAGATTTAAAGAAAGAGGAGCATTTTTGTTGTCATTTTCCATGAACCAGCTCAGCCCTGCTTTAAACTTTTCCCTTTGATGCTCTAATTTCCCGGTAAATAAATACCGGGAATAATTCCTGTTCGTATAGTTATAGGAAATCGTGATAAAGTTCTGCTGGAAAATCGGCCGGAAACTGGTAAAGGTTACCTCCCCGGTATTATAATTAATAACATAATCCTGGTTTTCGCCGCGCTTCATCAGGATACCGTCAATAAATACCTGCTCAGAGCCTGAAATAAGCGTTATGAACTGTTCACCGTTCTTCCCGGTTAAACGGTAAGGTCCCTGGTTACCTTCCACACCCTGAAAACGCACTCTGTGGAATTCACTTCGGGCAACACCCATGGAAATATCTACAAAAGTCTTGTTATCCTTTCCGAATTCAGTCTGAAACTCAAGTCCCATGCTTCGTCTCTGGAATTTTGCAAAATAATTTTTAGATTCTACAAGATCAAGATGTCCCGCTCTGAGGATTGATTTATCCTTAATATTAAGCTGCATATAGATCTTGTCAAACTCTTCCAGGGTTTGCGTATAACCGTCAGCCTGGATAGGAAGATTGTGATCTGAAATACTTGCCAGAATAGTCACATCCTTGGAAAGTCTCCCGGAAATCTGAAGATCCATAGAACTCTGTACAGATTGTCCCTGGTTGTTACCGAAAGTAATTCCACGGATGATGGAACCTTTAGAGTTCAGTTCTCCTAAAAATCTTTTCTTGTCATTTCTGGCCAGTACCGCTTCGTCTACAATTATTTTGTTGTTGGTTTTTACGAAATCCAGTGTGTCTTTTGCAAAAATATCCTGTTCAAACCGTGCAGCCAGGATACTGTCTTTTTTAATACTGTCTTCCGGAATGTTGGGATTTTTCCACGAAAATATCTGTGCATGAGCCGAAAATATGCCCATGAAAAACAAACCGATCAGAAGAAAAAAATTCCGCAAGTGTTTCAAAATAGTTCGTAAAAATAACTAAAAAATGTTAATGGAAATAGGTTAATCATTATTAACAAAAAATTAATGCTATTATTGTCCCAAATGAAAAAAATGATCTAATTTTGAACCGTAAATTATAATAATCAAACTTTTTAAATTATGAAAAAACTTTATTCATTTTTTGCTACAGTTATGGTAGCATCAGGTATTTTTGCACAAACAGTTTTTAATGCTACATTTAGTGATGTATCAGGAACTGGAGGAAATGATGGTGGCTGGAGTGGAGGTGTTGCGAATGGAACTTTTACTGATGGTTCTTCTTCCTATACTACTGGTGGGGCATGGACGCTTTTGAAAGTCTACAAAGGAGATGGATGTCTAAAGGTAGGAACTTCATCATTGAAAGGATCTGTCACTACACCTGCTATTACACTAACCGGAAATGCAACTTTAACTTTTAGAGCAGGTGCCTGGAATGGAGCAAATGAAACTACAACTTTAAATGTTTCTGCTACCGGAGCTACTTTAAGCCAGGCTAATGTAACTTTGGTAAAAGGTGCTTTTTCAACTTACACCGTGGATATTACAGGTGCTACAGGAAATGTAGTTCTTAAATTTGAAGCTGCTGCTGCTGGTAATAATAGATTCTTTATTGATGATATCAAAGTAACTACAGGGTCACTGGCAGTTTCTGATATCAAAAACGCAAAAGCAGGAAGCTTTGTAAAAAACACTTTCGTGAAAAGTGACGAAATTACTTTCGGAGCTGATGTGAAGGATGTAAAAGTTTACAATATGTTCGGACAGGTAGTTAAGTCTGCTTCTGTAAAAGAAAATGGTAGTGTAAGCGTTGCTGAACTGGCAAAAGGGAACTACATCGTTACCGGAACTGTAAATAATGAGCCGGTATCTCAGAAGATCCTAAAAGACTAATTTTAGTTTTATAACATACGCTCCGGCCATTTCGCAGAAATGGCCGGAGCTTTTTTGTATAATTACTTTCAATAATAGAGTTTTATTTAAAATATTTAATTAAAACATTGAATTGGGTGTATTTTTTTGAATGTTTTAATTTTTGTGGTATCGTATTTGATATATCAGATATAGCAAGATATCAATTAGTCCTTTGGATTATGAAATTCTTTTAAAAAGATATTAAAGTTAGTTTTCAATATAACATGTTAAAGAAGCAGCTGTTTTTTACAGTTGCTTTTTATTTTAATACCATCCTCTTCTGGCAGCATTGATAACTGCCCCAAGATTGAGTACCAGAGTATATCTTATACGTTTTGTATAATCCTTAAAAGAAGGCTCGAAGCCTAAGGACGACTGTATCGGGAAATAAATTTCAAGGAAATCAGGGATAAGCCTTACTTTAATACCGCTGTCCCAGATGAATTCCGCAGGACGGTTTTTATTCTTATAAATTCCTGCATCCGCATACACATGAAAGATCTTCCATACGCTTGAATCTACATTAAAAGAAGTGATCCACTGATTAACAGATCCCGGGATAAAAGATTTAAAACCTCCATCAGCTAAAATAAACTGTTGCGATAAAAAGCCGCTGTTGGCACTTTCACCCAACAGATTATAAGAGAAAGAATAGTTTGATACTCTTGAAATTCCGTAGTTGAACGTATTATTCCTGGTTTCATTTCTTATAAAATAACCGGCAAACAACCTGACGCTTAACTTTTGTTTCGGAGCAAATTCCCACCTGTAAAATCCTTCAGCAGTTATCTTGTTGAAGTCTTCCATTCCCTGAGTGCTTAGGCTCAGGCTTTTTTCGTGGATCATCTGACTGTCGCTGTATCCGTACCCTGCACTCCAGAGATTATACTTGTCATAATCTTTACTGGCAATCATCTGCGGGCTGAGGTCTCTCTCCAGATAATTGTAAGAAAATCCTAAACTTCTGCTTACCGTACTTCGGGGATTTTTCCTGAAATTGAAATTGGAAAATAGGGAACCTTTTCTGTAAGCCAGCCCGTAATCATAATGGAAATAAGAACCCGATACTCCCAAAGTAATGCTTCTGAAAATACTTTCGGCGGGAAGAAAAGAGTAGGAGATAGCCCCTGATCCAGTCAGTTTTCCGGTTCCGGTACTATAGGTGGGAGTAAATGAGTACAGGAATTTCTGGTCGAAGAAAGACTGGTTTTTTAAATTCACTCCCAGAAGGAATTTATCATAAGTATTATTAAAACGTACCCTTGGGCTGACGTATATTTCGTTGTATTCAGGATTGGGTATATCCTTAAGAAGTTTGAATTTTATCTTTTTTGCATTCGAAAACAGGCCTTTAGCATATAAAAAATTGTCCCGGTATTTAGATTCAGGGAAAATATAATCTGAGTTAAGAGTGACTTTGTGGATGTCTTCTGAAGCGGGAAGAGCGAAATTGGTTATCCTTTCGTTTTCTTCTGTTTCCACCCAATAAGATTTTGCTGTACCTTCGCTTGTCTGTGTTTCGAGTCGTACGGGAATGGGAGAATCTGTATTTTTGGCGATTCTGATATTCAGGGAATCATCCTGCTTCTTAATATTTTTCAGTCTGAAGTTAACCCTGTTTTTTTGCTTTAAAAAGTCAGGCAGATACCCTGAAGTTCTGTCTTTTTCTGCAAGTTCTTTCAGAAATTCTTCCGGATCGATCTTCTTGTCTGTATTTTTGGAAATATAATCTTTCACTGTATCGTTGAAACGATCATAGCCCATTTTTTCTGCGGTATAATTAAACAGGCTTCCCGTTTCAAAACTGCTGATAGCCATGTCATTAAAGTTGCTCAGAACAGTGAAGTTTTCGCTGATCTTCTGGTCCAGGTTCTGGGACATGATGTACTGGTAAGCCAGCCCGTAGCGGTCAATCAATTTTACCTGGGATGCGTGGAACAGCTTTAATGGCTTTACCCCGAAAATACGGGTTTCCGGCAGGGTACCCAATAGCTTGGTGTCTTTGTAGAACTTTTGAAGATACTGGATTTCCAGATAAGATTTTAAACCGTTCTTAAACCAGTGATTTTTCTGTTTATCCGCAATGATGCTTTCTTCAAGTATTTTTTTTGCAATGATTCCGAAATAATCAAGATCTGTTTTTTCAGAAGCGGTGAACAGCTGGAATTTAAATTTCCAGAAAGTGATATCATTATTCCCGAAAAAGTCCTCCGAGGCTCTGAATTTATCCGAAATAAAAAGGTTTTTCGGAAGAAATCCAATTTTTTCTTTAATGAATTTCAAATGAAGAGGCAGGTAAAATTCAAGATTCTGCTTTTCTTCCGGTTTCAGATTATACCCGAATTTAATTTCAGTATCTGTTCCGTCCACATTCACTTTTATAGAAGGAAGACCGTTCTGTGAGATCAGAAATTCAGGATCGGAATCAAGATAGCCTTTAAAGGCATTCATCTGAACCTGCGGGAGATTACTTTCGATAAAACTGTTCGGAGGAAGATCAAAATTAACGGTCCAGAAAGTATTAAAGCTTACCGATTCCTCGATGTCGTGATAGTTTCTTTTTGAAATATTGTCCGGATCAAAATGATCCGGAACAATAAAGAAATATTTTAATGCAGTTATAGATTCAGACGTACCGTAACCCGTAAATTTCTTGTCGGGAAGCAGCATTCTGTACTGAAGCTGTAATTTAATGCTTTCACCGGGTTTCAAAGCCTCTGTCAAAGGAAGAAAAAGATTCTCATCTGCAGTGGAATTCACGGCAACAGCCTGCTGTGCTGAATTTTTGATTTGCAGATCCGTAAGCTTGCCCAGCTGATCGGTTTTCGCAAAATGCAGGTCACTGTTCCTGTCTTCCAGTTTTCTGTAGACCAGTGATGTTCCCTTTTTATTATATGCGGAAACCCAATTGAGAAGCTTTACCGACTGCAGGTCTTTGTCGGAATGATTGTAATACACAATTTCCTGATTCACCTCCAGCGTTTTTCTGTCGGCAGATAGTTTTGCTTCAATATATATACTGTCTTTTTGCCCGGAAACCTGTACAATTCCCCAAAACAAAACAAGGCAAGTGGTGATCTTTTTCAATATCCTGTGATAAAGCCCAAATATAAACTTATTTTGAAAATATTCAACAGCGTTTTAGCCCTGGGTGGTATTTTTTTGCAAAGAATTAACATATGCATTCCAGCCTTCATTTTTATAAGTAACGGCAGCCTTTTCAGGGTCGTCGGATTTATAAATTCCCCTTCCTACAATAATGAAATCTGAATGAAGCATTTTGAAAACATGCTCAGGTGTATTGTACTGCTGTCCTTTTCCGTCTCCTGAATCTGCAAGATTAACGCCCGGAGTGAAAAGCAGCAGCTCTTCAGGAATCGGGTTCTGTGATACCCCTCCGATCACGTTTGGATGTGATAATGCTACTTTCAGAGCCTCTTCGCGGTAGCTGGCCGTAGTAAGAGCGCCTTTGGAGGACATTCCTACAATAGCGACAACACCTACATTTTTGAAGCAGTCTAAAGATTCAAAACCTCCGATTACCTGTGACGTTACAAAATCTGCCCAGTCTGTAATTTTAAATACACCGCTGGTAAACTGCAGTTCCTGTGTATTACCGATATCTGCAAATTTTCGGTCCTCCATTAGTAAAAACCGGTGTTTTTCAGCCAAAGCCTTTAAAGGGACGATTGTTTTTTCGTATTCAAAATCCGAAATAATATCAATGTGAGTTTTTAATGCAATAATGTGAGGGCCTACTTTTTCAGCAAGGGAAAGCAGTTCCTGAGTCGTAGTAACGTCTGCAGATGCAATCAGGTTTGATTTTTTCGACAAAGCTGTTTCCAGTAATTTTTTGGAAACCGAATGTTGTGCATGCTCTAATTTCTGTTCGTAAGAACTTCTCGTCTTTTCTTCAAACTGAATATGGTTTCCGTGAAGGAAATCCTGGATTCTTTTTACTTCTTCATCAGACAGTTCTCCGTTTTCCTGGAGAATAGTGCAAACCTCTGAAATATTGAAAAGGGTATGAACTCTGTAGCCTTTGCTTTCCAGCAGCTGTTTTCCGCCCTGCTCTCTGTCAAGAACCACAACGATGTCCGCTACTTTAAGGTCTTCCTGCTCTACCTCGGCAATAGTTTCGATAAGAGATTTTCCCGAAGTGATGACATCTTCTACCAAAAGACAGTTCTGCCCTTTCTGGTAAATTCCTTCAATCAGCTTTTTCGTTCCGTAGTTTTTAGCCTCTTTTCTTTTAATAATTAATGGAATATAGCTTTCCAGAGACATGGCAGTGGCCATCGGAAGGGCTGCATAAGGTACTCCGCAGATTAAATCAAAATTATCCAGTGGAAGCATTTCCAATAAATAATTAGCCAGATTCTTTAAGATTTTAGGGTCTGAAGCCAAAGGTCTCAGGTCTACATAGAACGGACTTTCGATACCGCTTTTTAAGGTAAACCTTCCGAATTTGATGATGCCCAGCTTATAGCACTCTAAGAAAAATTCTTTTTTACTTTCCATTCTTTTTTATTAGATGCTGCAAATTTAATGATTTGAAACAAGGCTTAAAAATTTATCAGTCAATTGTCAATAAAAAACCATCCTGAACATTTCAGGATGGCTTAAATATATTTCTGTAATTATTTTATTTTACAATTTCTGCATCGATCACTTTAGTGCCTTTCAGCCTTTGTTCAGCTTCCCACATTAAGAATTTATCCACTTCTTTGATAAGCTTTGGAATCGTTAGCGATAATACTGCAAGGTCATCCATGACGCCCAATACAGGCACTGCAAATTCCGGAAGTAAGTCAATAGGGGAGATAACATATAAAATTCCCAGAAGCGGAAGAATAATATCGATGGATCTTATCGGATATTCTCCTTTTCTCCATAATTTAACCATTCTGAAGATATCGGGGATTTTTTTTACAAAGCCTTTGTGGGCGATGGCTTCTTTGGCAAGATTTAATTTTGAATATTTCATTCTGTGTTTAGTTTTAATAAATTTTTCAACGTAATAGATTTCACAAATTCTATACCAATAAATTATAAAATTTAGTTAAAAAAATTACTTGATGATATTGTCAATGAACTGATGTACAGTTTCTGTGTTCCAATCCCTATAGGCATCCTCTTTTATGATGATTCTTCCGTGCTGATCAATAAGAAAAGTGGTAGGGAATACTTTGGGAAGAATTTTTTCAGAAATAGGACTTTGTGCAATATATACGGGAACGGTGTAATTATTTTCCTTTAAAAACTTTTTTACATCATCTTCCTTATCATTCATGGCAATAAGTATAAAATCTACATTTCCTTTTCTGGAATCATATAACTTCTGGATGGTTGGCCATTCTTTTCTGCATGGCGGGCACCATGTTCCCCAGAAATTAAGAAAAACAGGCTTGTTCCTGAAAGCTTTCAGATTGGTGCTTGGTACATTGATTCCTTTAAGCTCAATATCATAATCTTCTTCGTTTACATGTACGGCATTTTCAATCGTAGCAATGGGGAAGAACTGGTCTCTGAGGTATTCTTTTATTCCGGGAACAAAAGCTACAACACCGATAATGATGATGAGGACGAGATAAATGATATTCTTTTTCATGCGTTGATTTTACTGTTATTTTTTTGCCGTATGGAATTCAATGTCTGATTATAATAGTTCCAGAATCTCCTGAACTGCATCTTTGCCTCTGTTTTTTGCATAATACAGCTGAAGGTCATTATAGAAATTATCTTTTGGATAGGCCTCGGGATCTGCTTTGTGCTTCATTAACAGCTCGTGTCCGTATTTCGGGCGGGGTCCCCATGAGTTCTTAACGTTGAAATCCTTATCAAGAATAATTACTTTAGGGATAGATTCCGTACCGTTGGTCAGGTATTGGTTAATCAGGCTTTTATCACTGTCCCTGAGAAAAAGCCTCACATCGTTGTGGCCTTTGAAAAAGGTAATAAGTGCCGGAACCGTTGCACTGGCATCGCCGCACCAGGCTTCCGAAATGATCAGTATCTTTCCGTCAAAATTCTTAGCGGCTAATTCTTTTAACTGTTCTTCATCCGGAACATACTTTTTCAGTGTTCTGTCCATTCTCTGAAGCCCAAGTTCGTAATATTGTTTATAGTCGGTTTCCTGTTGGTTGGAAGGATTTTCTAATCTTTCTTTTCCGATGCGGATGTATTCTTCAAAAGAAATTCCCTGATCCCAGTAATTTTTCATTACTAAAAATATTTATGTTAAAAATTGTTGATGTTTCTTGTTTTATTGATCAAAAAGAGGTCAGCCAGCACAAATGCAGCCAGGCTTTCCACAACAGGAACAGCTCTGGGTACTACACATGGATCATGGCGTCCCTTTCCTTCTACAATAACAGGATTTCCATATCTGTCTACACTGTCCTGTGGTCTCAAGATAGTGGCTACAGGCTTGAAGGCTGCACGGAAATAAATATCCATTCCGTTGGAAATTCCTCCCTGGATCCCTCCTGAAAGATTAGATTTTGTAGTGAAATCTGGATTGAACGCATCATTATGCTCTTTTCCTGTCATTTTGGCACCACAGAAACCGCTTCCGTATTCAAATCCCTTGCAGGCGTTAATATTCAGCATTGCTTTACCCAGCTCAGCCTGAAGCTTGGAAAATACAGGTTCTCCGATTCCTACGGGAACGTTTTTGATCACGCAGGTAACGGTTCCGCCGATGGTATTGCCTTCCTTTTTGATCTCTTTGATTCTTTCAATCATTTTTTCGGCAGTTTCGGCATCCGGACATCGTACATCATTGCTTTCCGTCTTGGAAAAGTCTAAGTCCTGATATGGTTTTTCACAGAAAATATCGCCTACGGAAGAAACATAAGCATTAATTTCGATGCCTGATAAAAGCTGTTTGGCCAATGCTCCTGCAACAACCCAGTTAATGGTTTCTCTTGCTGAAGATTTTCCGCCTCCGCGGTAGTCTCTTATTCCGAATTTCTGGTCGTAAGTGAAATCTGCATGACTCGGGCGGTACGAATCTGCAATATGGTCGTAGTCTTTAGACTTCTGATTTTCATTTTCTATGATAAAGCCAATCGGGGTACCTGTTGTTTTTCCTTCAAAAATCCCTGAAAGGAACTTTACCGTGTCACTTTCTTTTCTCTGGGTGACAATAGCGGACTGGCCGGGTTTCCTGCGATCCAATTCATATTGAATTTTATCGAAATCTACTGTTAAACCTGCCGGGAAATTATTGATGATTCCGCCGTAAGCCACACCGTGACTTTCTCCAAATGTTGTAAGACTAAGAAGATTACCTAATATATTGAACATGATACAAAATTACCTATTTTTCTTCAGATAATAAAGTTTCTGGATTGGTTCTATTGATCAGTGTTTTTGATGGTATTGATAATGTCCTGTGCTTGCTTTTTTTCTTGAGGTGTGAGTTTTTTCCAGATGAAGCCTTTTCTGATATTTTTTTCATCAGTGTATTGAGGGAAAATTCCTGCTTTCACATCATCAGAAATATAGCCGGCTGAAATTGCCGGAATAGGATTGTCGAAATTAAAAGGATAATTTTTAGACACATTGAACTGTAAGTTTCCTGTCCGGAAAGTTTCAAATCTTTTATAATGATAGGTTGAAGGCCTGTATAGCTGTTCTTTTTTAAACCCCACCATGAAATTGCCCGGTCTGAAACTCGGAACGTACTGACGGATGAAATTGGGAAAGCTTAAAATGCCTATTACCAATACGCTTGATACGGAGAAAAAAATAATTGAGTTTCTTTTATTACAGTGAGCAAAGAGGACGAAAAATATCACAAAAAACACATCAATAAAAAAGCGGTACTGTGCCGAAAAAGCCAATACCAGCATACTTTTTATTAATATGGAGATACAGATCAGTGTGATCATCTTTTTCTTTTTAATGAAAGCAAAAACAGAGAACACAGCCAGGCTTATAATGAAAATAATATTGATCTTCGATTTAATTCCGTCCAGTATAAACCAGTTCCTGATACTGTCATAAAAGGAGAATTTCTGAATTTCCTCATGCGTATACTGCATATCATATGTTTTCTGAATAGCATATTGTGACGAAATTTTCAATATTTCCGGGTTGGGTTTCCAGCTGAATCCCAGGTCAGCTGCTGCAACAGGGAACAGCGGATATCCGAAGGTGTATATATTTTTAATAAAGAATAAAATAAGAATTCCGGTTCCTAAAATCCAGTTTTTATAATTGGGCTTAAAAATAAATACGGAACAGAGAAATACCAGTAACGGAAGCCATATCATTGTAGGTTTTATGGAAAAAACAAAAACGGAGTAAGCGAAGAGAAGGCCAATGTTTTTATTTCCTTTAATGATCTCATTTAAAATAATGAGCGATAACGTGATAACTGGAAGATCGGGACTTGGAGACTGGGAAAAAAGCAGCAACACGGGAATAAAACATAGCTGGATCCAGCTTTTCTTTTCAAAAATATAAACTGTATATAGAACCAGCAGGACAGCATTAATTCTTAGGAAGGGATCAGAAAAACCTGAAAAGCCTGCCTGGAAAATATGCCATACGGACATCTGCCCCAGCGTAAGATCCAGATTGGCAATGCCTTTCACCATACCATATTCTGTGAGCCATTTGATCGTAGGAACATAATATCCGAAATGATCCAGTATATAGGGATGAAAGGAACTGGCGTAGAAAATAACCATTGAGATACTGCCAATTAAAACCGCATCTTTCTTTGAAAACTGGTTGATTTTCCGGTATGATCTCTTTTTAAAGAAGAAAAAAACTCCGGCCATTATAAACGGAATTTCCACATATATATTAATAGGAATGAAAAAAGCCAGAACAGTCCATAAAAGGCTGATTCCTAATATTCCGGTTAAAATACTTCCTGAAATTCCATCAAACAGGGAGCCGCAAAATCTTTCCATGATTTGCCCCCAGCCTGCGAGCACTGAGAGAATAAGAACTGAAGAAAGTAAAAGTAAAATCATAAAAAAAGATTGCTTAAAAATAAGCAATCTTTAAATGTTATCGTGAAAATATTAATTACGTGGCTGAACTCTTCCGTCTTTTCTATCCCCGGCCCTACCGATTGTATAACCGGTTGCACCCCCTACAACACCTCCGATCACTGCTCCGAGACCTCTGTTTTTCTTAGCAACAATGGCTCCTAATGCAGCACCACCTACGGCACCGATAGCGGTTCCTTTGGCAGCTTTACTCCATCCTTTCTTTTGAGCGGTTGTTCCCTGAGAAGAGCTGTTTCCGTTGTTGTTTGCATACGTTCCGCCTCCTGAGTTAGAGTTTGAGCCTCTGTCTCTATATACTGTTCTTGTTTCTCTTATGATCTGAGGCTTTGAATTACTGGCTGCAGCTGCCTGAGATTTTTTACTTTCAGAGATGCTGTCTGCCTTTTTCTGTGCTTCATACACTAGTTTTTCTTTCTCGATGGCCAGCTTTTGCTTTTCTATATCAAGCTGTCTTGCCTGAAATTCAAGTTTCTGCTCTTCAAGAGATTTTTCGGCTGTCCTTTCGTCTTTTTTACAGGCTGTCAGTAAAAACACTGATAAAAAACCTGCCAGTACTATCTTTCTCATAATTCAAATTTTAATAGTAGTCTTAGCCAAAAGGCTGCAACTGTCTATGTATTTTCAATTATGAAGCCAAATTTTAGTTAAGAAGTGTTAAAGTGATAAATTTTATAATAAAACTGAAATACCGGTGAGCTATTTCTGCCTGTAAAAGTTCCGGAAGTCATTTTTAATTGAATAAAAATTTTTATTCAGTTCATATAGAATTGGTTATTTTTGGAATACCAAATTAATTTAATATGAAAATATCAATTTTTAAAACGATGGCTTTTGTAGCCTTATCCGTTGCGGCTGTTTCGTGCTCTTCAAATGATGATATTACGACAGATGTTCAGCCTCAGGCTTCTACTACAGCTTCTAAAGAGGTTTCAAAAACGAAAACCTATAAGGTAAGGTACGGCCTTATATCTTTGGAAGGGACCAAAACACTTTCAGGAAATTATGACGTAGGAAGCTTTGTGGCTGAGAATACAGTTACCGGTGAGGTTTATGACACCTATTACGGTGGCGGCTTCCAGGCTCTTCCGGGTTATTATGAAGGAATTCCGGCAGGAACCTATACATTCTCTGCCATGCAGGGACAGGGAGGCTGGACGGGTTACGGGTCGGTAACAGGAACTGTATCTGATGCCCAGGTAGATGCTGACGGATATATTACGGTGTATATTCCTGTAACCTGGACAGAATAATTTATTGTTAAATAATAACCAGTTTATAAATCCTCAGATGAGGATTTTTTTATTTTGACTTGATTAAAAGCTTCCATTTTTGAGAAATTCCTGGTCATAATAGAATAAAGTATATTAAAACCGAATTTATGATTGAGCTCATAAAAATGGAAACTTTAAACATGTTATCTTTGAAATGTAGAATTAAATAATAGTTTTATTTAAAATTATAATAAATTTTTTTCATCATTTGTGTTTTTTGAGCCTCCATCATGGGGGCTTTTTTTATTTTCTAAACTGATGAGGTTTTATGATAAGCTATTCTTCATTCCTATAATATAAGCTTGATATGTCTTAACGACAGACGGTGATAAATGGAAAAATATGATATTAGTCATGAAAAATAAATTGAAAATACATCAAATGAAATCCTCTTATTTTACGGTCATGCTTTAAACACCCTATCAGCAGGCAATTTGAGGATTTATTCAAATTGGAATTATCTAAATATGGTGATAAATGCGTTAAAAAAGTATTTAAAAAGTATTTTAAATGATGAAAAGTTTGGCACGATTTTTCAATACATGAAGCAACTCATGTTTAATTTGAGTTTTCATGGTTATTAGTTTTTATCCCCGAAGCAATTCGGGGATTTTTTTTGCATCATTTTAGATTATCGCAAGGGGATTTAATAGATTTAGTTTTCAGCTGTTTTATATATAAAATTAAACCATGAAAATCTCTCTTCTCATTGTATCATTAATCATTTCATTACTATCTTTTACCCAAAACGTGAATTCTAATGTAGATGAAATTGATAGAGATATCCTGAATTATTTCAAGGCGCGAAGTGCAAATGCTTCGGCTGAATCTTTCAATGCTAAAATCAAAACTTCAGATTATAAAGTAGAGGGGTAAGAGATAAAGCCTTTGTGCTATTCAGATTAGCTAATCTTTTTGCATAGTCCCCCAAGTTTTGAGCCTGATCTTTATTCGCAGGATGTTTTTTTGAAAAAAGTAATGACAAAATATTAAAAATAAAAAAACCTCTAAAGATAATTAGAGGTTTTTAAGAGGTACCTAGCGGATTCGAACCGCTGTAGATGGTGTTGCAGACCACTGCCTAGCCACTCGGCCAAAGTACCATTTTTACCATTTTTGAGGTGTGCAAATATAGCAAAAAATTTTAACGAACAAAAATTTTTAAATCATTTCTTTCGCTCCAATGCTGTTGATATCGCTTTTCAACTGTCTTTCAGCGTCATAATTTTTGATGTTCACAACGCGTGTGCTGCTCCAGTTATCATGAAGGCCGTTTTCACCCAAAAATGACAGTTGGTCAACAAGTATAATTCCTCTTATCATGTTTCTTAAAAAATAATTTCCGACAGAAGGTTTTTGCCCGTCAATCATGATAACTCTGGTTCCTGTAATCAGTTTTCCAAGGCTTCTTCCGCCGGTTACAGCTTCAATGAAGAAAGAAAATAAGATGTAGGAAATAATCCCAAACAATCTTTGTGCAATATCACTGGAATTGGCAAGCCATACTCTAAAAGCCGGACTGATAGCCATCAATATCATAAGAACGACAAAAAATAGGATATAAAAAGCAACAAGGTCAATTAAATAATTAGCAAACCTCGTTCCTTTGGAAGCCCGGTGTCTGTCTACGATCTGTAAATATTTTCTCATGGTTAATTTTAGTTCTTTATTAATTTAAATTCCGTTTAGCATTAGTTTTAAAGTAGCTTTCGTTTCAATAACGGCTGTGATGCCGGATGGGTTTAGAAGGACACTTCCCGGTTTCAGATTGAAAACCCTTCCGTTCATTTTTAAACCTTTATAATATTCCTTATTAAAAGCCTCTTCTATACTCTTCTTTGAGGCCAGCTCCAGTTCCTGTGTCGGAATTCCGTATTCCTCTTCAATCATTTTCACGATTTTTCCTTTAAAAAGTAAGGTAGCGGTTTTTTGCAGAATATTGGCCGTTCTCAGGTTGAATTTTGTATTAGACAGGACAATTTTCTTTTTCGTTTCGTCGTATACAGGAATCCCGGAAATAAGGGCTTTGCCATTCACATAACCTTCTGTTTCAGCTTCAATGATCACCCTTCCTTCGGCACCGTAAACCCGGATGTCTTTGATCTTTACTTTAGAGCCTCTGACATCGTATTCTTTATTCATGAACATATTTCTCGCAATATTGGTCGCTTCGGAAAAAGGAACATTGGCGGTGGTCTGCAGAAGAAACTGATCTGCCAAAGCCGGAACGGTATTGAAATTTCCGGCGGATTTTATTGTCTGCGAGGCTGCAGGTCTGCTTCCTGTAAACGTTTCCGAATAAATATCCATCCCGATATTCGTAGTGATTTCATTTCCATAGAATTTCAATGGTGTGATATTTACGCCGATCGGGCTTATTTTCAGCCATGTATTATATTCCTCCGAGATATTAAACGGTTGAGAGAAAACATTCCATGCCATTACTGCATACTGCTGGAAGTTCAGCTGGGCAGCCATCTGCTGATCAATGGTTTTGGCAAATTTTCCCTGCTGTTCTTTCAGGCTTTTTTCTACGAGCGAGGTGATAGGGATCTGTATTTTGCCATAATCCAGAACAGGTTTCGTTACCCATCTGAAACCGTTGGGCTGAGTATTGGTAGAGATCGTCCAGTTATTCTTAAAGCTGATTGTCGTATTGAAAGACATAACCGTTTCAAAAGTCGTGTTCTGGTACGAATATACTCCCAGTGTACCAATTCCTTTCTCTGCCCATATTTTTAAAGGAACCTCGATCAGTAGATTTTGGCTTGTTCCTCCTACGAGACGGATAGGACGGGTTTTCCATACCTTTACCTTGAACTGGTCATTGTTGTTATCCGTATAAGAATCATCCTGAAATACAAGCTCTTTTACCGAAGCATTGATCATATTGCTGATCTCGGAAAGCGGAATTGTTACAGGCATTGTAATGCTGGACCTTATTTTTGGGAAATTGTAAACAGGGGATTGATTATCAATGGAAGTCTGGCCAAAAACCAGGGCAAAACTTAATAAAAAGAATAATTTGATGGATTTCAATTCTGTATGTTTTTTTAGGTGTAATTAGAAAATTTTAAAAATCGCCGGGTTTGAAACTTCTTTCAAGCTCAATGCTTGCTCCTCTCATTTCGCCCTGCATCGGTGGGGAAGTTTTTGTAATCCTTAGCTTGATGTAGGAGATCTGTGGGAAGCTTTCGTGGATCTTCATGATCATTCTTCCTGCCACATGTTCCAGTAATTTGGATTTAATGGCCATTTCCCGGTGAATAATCCCGTTGATGTCAGCGTAGCTTATGGTGTCATTAAGATCATCTGTTTCCGCCGCTTTCCAAAGATCTGTGTGCAGTTCTGCATTTAATATATAATAGGTCCCGATGATATTTTCTTCCGGAAGTACACCGTGATACGCATATATTTTTACATCTTCAAGAAAGATCTTGCTCATTGCTTCTCATTTTTTATTCCGCAAAAATCGTTTTAATTCTTCAAAATCTGTATTTATTTTATTGTTTTTTTTCCTTTTCATTAAGTTTTTTTCACTTGAGATCTTTAACTGTGACAGGTGTACCTGTTCTTTTAGTATTTGATTTATAATTAAGAGATATGACTTTCTCGTTTGAAATAACTTTTCGTACGGTTATCATCCAAAATAGATCACTTGCTTACTAATCAGCTACACCTGCTAGTTCCGGTTTTGTTTTAAAATTAATACAGTTCATATTTGTTTACCATATCAACAAGGCGTGAAAAATTTAGTTGAAACTGTAATTTAAACTCAGAATATCATGAAAAAAATTAAAAAACTTACAAGAGAAGAACTGAAAAATGTAAAAGGAGCAGCCGGAATTGACGGGCCTGTTTATATCTACTGCGGAAAAAACCGTAAATGGTGTGAAAAAGGAAAAACATGTATCTCTTCTGCCGCGAACTGCGATGATTTTGTAATTCCCGGAGAAGGCGGTGGATGGTAATCTAAGAAAACACATTTACATCAATAGGTATTAACAATAAACAAAGTATTATGAGAAAATTATCAAAACAACAGCTGAAAAACATCAACGGTGCAGCATGTCCCGGCGGATGTCCTTATCCTACAGGAACTACTTTCGGTCCTCCGGGATCCGGAGCAACACGTAACTGTCAGCAGTATGCCGCTTTGTCGGACTGCTGTAAAGGCCAGTATCTTGTGATGGTGAGCTGTGTAGGTCCTGGGGTAAATTAAACCTTTAAACATCACATATGATATTTTTTCACATGTGGTGTTTAAGTATTATATTTATTCAACAAAATAAAATTAATATGAAAAATTTAAAAAAACTTTCAAGAGAAGAAAAAAGTAAGATCAGCGGTGGATTCACCGATTTTCAGATCGAAACCTGCGGCGGTGCTGCTTATGTGTGTTTCCGTGGCGGTGGTGCCTGGGGCTGCTGGAGAAAACCTGGTGGAACCTGCTATGCACCAATGCTGTAATTTTTTATAAATGAGGCTGGATCATGTGAAGATTTTAATGCTTTGCCTGAATGCTACAAATTAAGGGTAAAAAGTAGATTATTTCTACTTCGGACCCATTTAAAAAGTAAAGCACTGTTATAAACAGTGCTTTTTTAATTTACTAAAGTTGATTAATTAATCAACTTTTAAGAAGTAGCTAAACATTTTGGAGGGCTACCACATACTCCGGGAATGCATACCTCATCGGGTTTACAATAAGTGTCACATTCCCTTGATGTTCCGCCATTGATACTTTTTAGACATTCTTTGTCTAATTTTTTTAAATTTTTCATATGTAAAAATTTTGGTTTGAACCTTAAAAATATAAAAACTAATTAATTGGAGTAGTTTTCTTATTTGGAATATAAAGTTTAGAACTTAAGTTTGGAAAGTATTTTCTTACTGATTCAATACTTTTTCCTGAAGTGTCTATAAACTTCCAAAGTTTTCCATTATCATTTGAAACGGCTATTATATAATAATCACCCAAAACATTACTGTATGCGTTATAATTTTTTTCCATGTCTGATGAATATTTCTTTATGATTCTGAGAAAAGTACAAACTGTTGGCAAATAGGAACGATAGTAAAATGTTTTTTTCATTATTTGATTGACTTCGATAGATCCAGCATTGCCTCGATCGGTTTCAAAGCTCTTAAACGAAGTTCTTCGTCGATAAGGATTTCCGGAAGTTCATATTTCATACACAGGTATAATTTTTCCATGGTATTGCGTTTCATATAGAAACATTCTGAACAGTTACAGCTTTCGTCAAAAACCAGAGCCGGGATCAGTTGTTTGTGTGGTGCACGTTTTTTCATTTCGTGAAGAATTCCTTCCTCGGTGGCGATAATGAATTTCTGACAGTCATCTTTCTCCACAAAATTCAGCAGGGCAGAAGTAGAGCCGATGAAGTGGGCCAGTTTTAAAACGGATTCCTCACTTTCCGGATGTGCAATTAATTTCGCATCAGGATTATCTGCAAGCTGCCGGGCAATTCTCTCCATAGAAAACGCTTCATGTACTATACAGCTTCCGTCCCAGAGAATCATATCACGACCTGTTTTTTTAGATAAATATCTTCCTAAATTTTTATCCGGTGCAAAGATGATAGGTCTGTCCTTCGGCAGGGCTTCAATCACGGTTTCAGCATTTGAGCTGGTTACGATGATATCACTTTCTGCTTTTGTTTCAGCGTTACAGTTAATGTATGTGGCGATCAGGGCATTCGGGTGCTGCTCACGCATTTTTCTCAGGCCTTCACCTGAACATCCGTCTGCCAGAGAGCATCCTGCCATGGTATCCGGAAGAACTACTTTTTTAGTCGGGTTCAGAATTTTCGCCGCTTCTGCCATGAAATGGACTCCGCAGAATACAATCATGTCAGCATTGGTATCTTTTGCCTGCCTTGCCAGCTGAAGGGAATCTCCCAGAAAATCAGCAATATCCTGAATGTCTCCGGGCTGGTAATAATGCGCCAAAATCACCGCATTTTTTTCCTCTTTCAATTGAAGAATCGCTTTAACCAGTTCTTCTCCCTGAGGAATGGCTATATCTTTTATATCCAAAAATCCTCTTACAGGAATCGCAGATTTGGCTTTTTCTAATGTTTCGGTACTCATATCAACCTCAATTTTTTGATTATAGAAGTTAGAGATTAGAAATTAGAGGTTAGAGTTTTGGTGTGACTTAAATAGGTATATTAGCACAACTAACTTGTAATTTCTAGCATCTAGTTTCTTTCTATAAAATTTTTTATTAAACTTTCTATTTCTTCTTTTGCAGTATCTAAATCGGAATTAATGACGGTTTTATCAAATTCTTTCGCGTAAGACATTTCTTCTTCTGCCTTTTCTACGCGTGTTTTGATGGTTTCTGCATCATCCGTGTTTCTTGAAATCAATCTTCGTTCCAATTCTTCAATGGAAGGGGGTTCGATGAAAATTGACAAAGCTTTTTCTCCAAAATATTTTTTTAAAGAAACTCCTCCTTTTACATCCACATCAAAAATCACCACTTTTCCGTTGTTCCAGATCTTTTCCACTTCAGATTTTAAAGTACCGTAATATTTGTCAGTATACACTTCTTCATATTCTACAAAAGCGTCTTCCGCTATTTTCTGTCTGAATTCATCAGGACTCAAAAAATGATAATCCACAGCATGGGTTTCACTTCCTCTCGGCTGTCTTGTGGTACATGAGATAGAAAATGCCAGTTCAGGAAATATTTCCAGAGAATGCTTTACTAATGTAGTTTTTCCGCTCCCTGACGGTGCTGAAAATATGATAACTTTATTCATTAAGATTAGAGATTTTTAGATTAGAGATAAGAAATTAAATTCTCTGATTTCTTTTCTATAGGTCTATGGTCTATAATACGTTTAACGTCTGTTCTTTTATTTTTTCCAGATCATCTTTCATCATGACTACCAGCTTCTGGATCTCTGCATGATTGGCTTTTGAACCTAAAGTATTGATCTCTCTTCCGATCTCCTGGGAAATAAAACCAAGTTTCTTCCCGTTGAAATCTTCATTATCCATTACTTCTTTGTAGTATTTCAAATGCTGGGCAAGTCTTACTTTTTCTTCTGCAATATCAAGTTTTTCCGTAAAATAAGCCATTTCCTGGTAGAAACGTGTTTCGTCTACATTCTCGAATTCTTTTAGAGATTTTTGATAACGTTCTTTTACAGCAATGATTCTTTCTTCCTCGAAAGGAATTACTGCGGAAAGATATTTATCAATATTCTGGATATTTCTTTCCAGTTCTTCATGTAAAATACCTCCTTCCGTTTTTCTGAATTCCATAAAACGGTCCACGGATGCATGAACAATCTTTGCCAAAGCCTCCCATTCACCCTCCGTAAGTTCGTCAGGTCTTGACGTAATAGCATCCGGAAGTCTTACCGCCATTTTCAGGTATTCAAAATCAGGACCGTCAGAAGCGATATTGCGGAGTTCATTCATATAAGAATCAATCAGACTCCTGTTAATTTTCACGTCATTAGACTCTTCAAGGTTTTCCAGATTGATGTAGCAGTCCACCTTTCCGCGGATAATTCTGTCGTTAAGGATTTTTCTGATCTCGAACTCCTTTTCTTTATAACGTAAAGGAACTTTGATATTTAAATCAAAGCTTTTGCTGTTCAGTGACTTAATATCTATCGAAATCTTTTTGCCTTCAAAAACACCTTCGGCTCTGCCGAATCCCGTCATGGATAAAATCATAGTTTTTTATTGTTGTACAAAGATAAACATTTAAATTAGCACTGTGAAATCGCAGTGATTGGGAAACCACAATTAATGATGAAGATCTAAGATTCCATATGACCTTAAAAAAACAAATAGATAAACTACATATGAAAAAATTGATTTCTGTTGTAGGACCCACCGGAATTGGAAAAACGAGACTGGCCATTGATTTGGCTAAACATTTCAGTACAGAAATTGTTTCCTGTGATTCGCGCCAGTTTTTTAAGGAAATGAGGATCGGAACTGCTTCGCCCTCACAAGAAGAATTGGCGGAAGCACCTCATCATTTTATAGGAAATCTTTCGGTTCAGGAATATTATTCTATCGGACAGTATGAGGAAGATGCTTTAAAAAAACTCAATGAACTTTTTGAAAATCATGACACCGTTATTTTAGTGGGTGGAAGTATGATGTATGAAAAAACAGTTATTGAAGGTCTGAATGATCTGCCTGAAGCTGATGAAAACAATCAGAAAAAATTACAGGAAATCCTTGATACGGAAGGACTCGAAAAGCTTCAGCAAATCCTTAAAGAACTTGATCCCGAGTATTTTGGAGTCGTGGATTTTCACAATCACAGAAGACTTTTACGGGCTATTGATGTGATATGGCAGACCAACAGAAAATATTCTGAATTGATTGCTGTTTCACAGGATTCCAGGGATTTCAATGTGATCCGGATAGGAATTGAAGCGCCCAGAGAAAATCTGTATGACAGAATCAACAGAAGGGTAGATATCATGATGGAAAAGGGACTGTTGGAAGAAGCAAAAAGTTTAGAAAAATTCAAACATTTGACGGCTCTGAATACAGTTGGATATTCCGAACTGTTCAAGTATTTCGATGGAGAATGGGACCTGGATTTTGCTGTTTCTGAAATTAAGAAAAACAGCCGGAGATATGCAAAACGCCAACTGACATGGTACAGGAAAGCGGATGATATTCATTATCTACAACTAGGATATTCTCAGGAAGATTTTGATGGTTTGATTGAGTATATCAACAAAGAGACTTTGAAATAAATTTAATAATTGGTTGTCGCAAAGACACAATTTTTTAAAATTAAATATTAATTAAGGCGCAAGTATTTTATCTTCGATAAAATTGTGTAGCGTTAAACTTTGCTGAAAATCTTTGATTTTCTTCCGCCTTAAAGAAGTCTGCTATTATAAATCTTTGCGCCTTTGCGTTTCCCAACAAGATAAAACAAAAAAATGCGATCCCTAGAGACCGCACTAAAAACAATATAATTAAATTTACTACTTCCAACCGCCTCCTAAAGCCCGGTACAAATCTACTATACTGCTTAGTCTCTGTCTTTTTACGGACGCAAGATTCAGTTCAGCCTGTAAAGAATTTCCCTGAGCTGTAATTACTTCTAAGTAATTGGCCATACCACCTTTGTAAAGCATTTCGGCACTTTTTATTCCGTTTTTCAACGTTGATACCTGTTCTGTTGCTTTCTGTTCCTGAACTTTTAAACTTTCGTTAGATACCAAAGCATCGGAAACTTCACCCACCGCATTTAAAACAGACTGACGGAAAGCTAAAACGTTTTTCTCTCTTTGAATTTTAGCCACATTCAGGTCCGTTTTCAATTGTCTTTTCTGGAAGATAGGTTGGGTAATTCCTCCCAATACAGATCCAAAAAGAGATGCCGGAATCTGGAACCAGTTATCAATTTTAAATGAATTGACACCTCCGCTCGCCGTAATTTTCAAGGCAGGATACATATTAGCCTGAGCAATTCCCACCATTGAATTGGATTCCAATAAAACCAGTTCCTGCTGACGGACATCCGGACGGCGGCTTACCATAGCTGCCGGAAGCCCCGCTGAAATATCCTGCGGAAGAGAAGTGTCCGACATTTCAATCGTTCTGCTGATTTTAGTTGGATTTTCGCCTACAAGAATGCTCAAAGCATTTTCCTGGATGGCAATATTCTGCTCCAGCTGAGTGATCAGAAGCTCTGTTGACTGTTTCTGAGCAGTTGCCTGCTGAACTCCCAAAGAAGTTGTATCACCGCTTTGCCACATCTTTTCAGTAATTGACAAAGTATTACTGCTTAATTCTAAATTTGATTTTGCAATATTTAATTGCTTGTCAAGCATCAGTAAATTATAATATCCCTGGGCAATCGCTGCCACAACCTGTGTCTGAATTGCCTTTGTAGCTTCATAAGTCTGAAGATACTGCATTCTTGAAACTTCCTGCTGGTTTTTGATCTTCCCCCAGATATCAGCTTCCCATGAAAGGTTGAATGCCGCATTATAATCTTCAACATGGCTCTGGCCTAAAAATGAATTTAAGCTTTTCCCGTTCATACTGTTTTCTGAAGGTTTTGAAATTTGAGCCGAAACCGCAAAACCTACATCAGGATACTGAAGATATTTTGCCTGTTTCAGTTTTTCCTGTGAAGAGGCTACCTGCTTCAAAGCAATCTGGAGATCATAGTTATTTTTTATTCCTTTTTCAATCAATTCCTGTAAAATGGGATCGCTGAAAAACTGTTTCCATTCCAAGTTGGCGATGCTTGCTGTATCAGCAGTAGCCGTGTACTGGAATTTCTCCGGAAGCTGAAGGTCAGGTTCTGTGTATGCCAGTTTGGACACACACGAAACCGCGCCTAAAGCCAGTATAAGTGTTAGAATAAAATTCTTAATTCTTTTCATAGTTTTAAATAGACTTTTAATTGAAAACAAAACTTTGAGAAATATTAAAATGCAAAAAGATCTTTAGTAGGAGAAATTGCTTTGCTTTTTATAATATAAGTTTGAATAGTCGCTTCTCTATTAATCTCAAAGTTTTGTATATCATATATATTAGTGAGCAGTTACCAGAAGTTCTTCCTGCTGTTTTTTCAGAAGTCTTCTCTTTTTTCTGCTCGGCATTTTTTCATGCAGGTACTGGAAGATCACATACATTACAGGAATGATAAAAATCCCGAATACCACTCCGGTAAACATTCCTCCTACGGTACTGATACCGATAGAATGGTTACCTTTTGCAGCGGCTCCCTGCGTCCATACCAATGGCAGCATACCGATGATGAAGGCAAATGAGGTCATCAGAATAGGTCTTAAACGTAATCTTGAAGCCTGAAGCGCAGATTCAATCAGTGTTTTTCCTGCTTTTCTTCTCTGAACGGCAAATTCTACAATCAGGATCGCGTTTTTCGCTAACAGCCCGACGAGCATGATCAAACCTACCTGAACGTAAATATTATTGTCAATTCCCGCTAACCCGGTGAAAGCAAATACTCCGAAAATACCTGTAGGAACTGTCAGAATAACAGCGAACGGAAGAATATAGCTTTCATACTGAGCAGCCAATAGGAAATATACAAATAGTATACTTAACATGAATACAAATGCGGTCTGCCCACCTGTTTTGATCTCCTCACGGGTAATTCCCGTCCATTCATATCCGAAACCTCTCGGAAGTGATTTCTGAGCCACTTCTTCAACAGCTTTAATGGCATCTCCGGTACTGTAACCTGGTTTTGGAGTTCCGTTAATCGTTACCGCGTTGAAAAGGTTATTTCTTGTCACAGTTTCAGGTCCGAAAGTTCTTTTTAAAGTAACCAGAGTCTTTACAGGAACCATTTCACCTAAATTGTTTTTAACATAAATTCCTTCCAGGGAATTGGCATCCGTACGGTAAGGAATATCTGCCTGGGCCATTACTCTGTAGTATTTCCCGAACCTGTTGAAATCCGAAACAAAACTACTTCCGTAATAGATCTGCATGGTCTGCATCAATTCTGTTATAGAAACACCCAGCTGATTCGCTTTATCCGAATCCACATCAATCGTGTACTGCGGGTTTCCGGCGGCATAAGTGGTAAAGGCAAACGCAATTTCCGGACGTTTCATCAGTTCTCCGATAAAGGCCTGGGTGGTTGTTCCCAGCTGCTCAAAAGAACCGTTCGTTTTATCCTGAAGCATAAATTCAAACCCGGAAACGTTACCAAATCCCTGTACTGTAGGGAAATTGAAGAAGAATGCGTTGGCATCTTTCACCTGTGCCACTTTTCCTGTCAATGCTGCTGCAATTTGGTCAGGATCTTTCATTTCGCCACGGTCCTTATAATCTTTAAGCTTAATAAAACCTGCGGAATAAGGAGAAGCGTTGGCATTACTGATAAAGTTCATTCCATCGGCTACCCAAAGGTGATTCATGGCTTTTTCAGCATTTACAATTTTATCAATCTGTTCCGTCGCTCTGTTGGTTCTTTCCAGTGAACTTCCCGGAGGTGTATTCACAGCATACAAAACGAATCCCTGGTCTTCGGTTGGGATAAATCCTGTAGGCGCTTTATTGATTAAGAAAACACTTGCAGCAATGATAACAGCCAGTCCACCTACTGCCACCCATTTGTTTTTAATTAAAAACTTCAGGCTGTAAATGTATTTTCTGGTCATATTATTGAAGGCCACATTGAATGCGTTGAAGAATTTCGCTCCAAAACCTTTTTTCTGGCTGTGTTCGCCATGTTCTCCCTGAGGATCATTAAGGAATAAAGCACATAAAGCAGGACTCAATGTTAATGCATTTACTGCTGAAATCATGATCGCAATTACCAGGGTAAAGGCAAACTGTCTGTAGAAAACTCCCGCAGGACCCTGCATGAAACCAACCGGAATAAATACGGCACACATCACCAGCGTAATGGAAATAATGGCCCCGGAAATTTCACTCATGGAATTTGTAGTAGCCTGTTCTACAGGCATGCCTGTCTGTTCCATTTTGGAATGGACGGCTTCAACTACCACAATGGCATCATCCACCACAATACCGATGGCGAGTACCAATGCAAACAAGGTCAACATGTTGATACTGAATCCAAATAACTGCAGGAAGAAGAATGTACCGATAATCGCAACAGGAACCGCAATCGCAGGAATTAATGTAGATCTGAAATCCTGAAGGAAAATATACACCACAATAAATACCAGGATAAATGCAATCACCAAAGTCTCAACCACCTGATGAATCGAGGCGTCAAGGAAGTCTTTGGAATTGTACATAATGATCGGCTTTACCCCTTTTGGAAGAGTAGTCGAAAACTGGTCTACCTGCTTTTCAATTTCAGTAAGAATTTCATTCGCGTTGGAACCTGCTGTTTGTAAGATCGCGAAACCGGCTACAGGCTTACCATCTACTCTGTTGGTGGCTGTATACGTATAGGAACCGAATTCTACTCTTGCCACATCTTTTAATCTTAAAAATGAACCGTCATTATTGGCTTTAATAGCAATGTTTTCGTAGTCTTCGTTTTTGTTTAATTTACCTTTATATTTTAAAATATATTCGTAGGTTTCCTTGCTTCCCTGGCCGAGACGTCCTGGAGCAGCTTCAAGGTTGTGGTCTTTGATAGCCGCCATTACTTCCTGTGGAGAAAGGTTATTGGCTGCTAATCTGTCTGGCTTTAACCAGATTCTCATGGAGTAATCCCTGGTTCCGAAAACCTGAGCCTGGGCAACACCCGGGATACGCTGTATCTGCGGAATGATATTGATCTTCAGGTAGTTTTGAAGAAACAGCTCGTCATATTGCTTAGGATCATCACTGGATAATCCCATGAACATGATCATACTGTTCTGTACTTTCTGCGTAGATATTCCGGCCTGAACTACCTCCTGGGGAAGCTGGCTCATTGCTTTAGATACACGGTTCTGAACGTTGACGGCTGCATTATCTGCATCTGAGCCTTGTTTGAAAAACACACTCAGGGTCATAGTACCGTCGTTACTTGAGTTGGAGGTCATGTAAGTCATGTTCTCAACTCCATTTACTGCTTCTTCAATAGGAACAGCAACGGAGCGGGCTACAACTTCAGCGTTGGCTCCCGGATAAAATGCGGTTACCTGAACACTTGGAGGTGCAATATCCGGAAACAGGGTGATCGGCAGGTTGAAAACCGAAAGAGCTCCCAGCAATAGCAGTATGATGGAGATGACCGTTGATAGTACCGGTCTTTCTATAAATTGTTTTAACATAAGAAGTTTATTTTTTTAAGTCTTCTGTATTCGGAATGGATTATAAAGGTTTGGCTCTTAATAAGCTGTCGGATGAAATTACTTTCGGCTTGATAGAAGCTCCGTCCTTTAGGTTTCCGATTCCTGTGTATACGATTTTCTCTCCGGGAGAAAGTCCTTCAGAAATAAAGTAATAGCTGTCTGTTTTTCCTGAGATCTTAACAGGTTTGCTCGTTACTTTGTTGTCTTTGCCTAAAATGTATACATAGGTTTTATCCTGGATTTCAAACGTAGATTCTTGTGGAATAACCACTGCATTGGAAAGCATCTGAGGCATACGCACTCTTCCTGTGTTACCTGTTCTTAAAGAGCCTTTTTCGTTGGGAAAAATTGCCCGAACGGTGATGGCTCCGGTGGTTTTGTCAAACTGACCGTCTACAATACTCATTTTTCCTTTTTCGGGATAGGTACTGTTATCTGCAATCACAAGGTCTACCATTGGCATATTCTTCAGCTTTTCATCTAAAGTTGCGCCGGGGTATTTATTCTGAAATGCAATGAAATCCAGCTCACTTAAAGAGAAGTAGGCGTAGATTTCGCTGATGTCCGATAATAGGGTCAACGGACTAGGATCTGTTCTTGAGATCAGGCTTCCTTTTTTGTAAGGGATTCTTCCGATATATCCGCTTACAGGTGCTGTAATGGTGGTAAATCCTACATTGATTCTGGCGCCTCCTACAGATGCTTTTGCCTGTGATGCGGCGGCTACGGCGGCGGCGTAATTTGCTTTTGCCGTTTTCATCTGTACATCGGAAACAACTTTTGCTTCTACCAGTGGCTGAAGTCTGTCAACTTCCACTTTAGCCTTTTGGATATTGGCATTGGCCACTTGTAAATTAGCCTGGGCCATATTCATTTGCTCGCCATAGGCTCTTGAATCTATTTTAAATAAAGGCTGTCCGGCTCTTACGTAAGAACCTTCCTCTACATAGATTCTGTCCAGGTATCCGTCTACCTGAGACCTGATCTCTACGTTGTTTTTACCCTCCAGTGCGGTAGGAAATTCCTGATATGTTGTAGCTGGAGAGGTGATCACGGTATAAACCGGAAGCTCCGGAGCAGGCGGCGCTGCATTGGAACCTTCTGCTGCTTGGGTACAGTTCTGCAAAAGGATAATACTTGATATAAGTACGATAAACCTTATTTTTCCAGGTATTTTCATTGTTGGTTTAATTTTTTTAATGAAGTGTTAGATTTAAGTAATAGTGTTCTTTTAAATAAATTCCGTTATTTTTCCTAACAGTGTTAATGATTGATTAAAAAAAAATCAGAATTTTTAATGATGGAGTCAGATTGTCATTTTCATAATTGCTGTCTGTTTTTAATGTTGATTGGGATATAATGAGGTGTATTAAACACGTGTTAATTTAACTAACAGTGTTAAGTAAATAGTAAAAATTTTCCTGAATTTTGAATTATTGATTTCATTGTTATTTTTTTAGTTTTTAACTGAGGTTTTGTATCTGATGTTATTTTTCCTAACGGTGTTAATTTTTAGTTCAAAAAAAATTTACAAAGACTTAACAAAAGCCGAAACCGTTTCGTCCAGGGTTGTCTTATTCATCGTAGAAGGAATATCCGTATTTCGCATCATCATAATTGAGATCAGTCCATGCACCGCCGAAAATAAGGCGTGCGACATATGGCAGGCATTGTCAGGATTAGATCCGTTTTTCTTAATGATGTTATAGGTGCATTCATAGATCAGGTCCTGGAATGACGAAAATTCTTCCTTCATCTGGCCCTTACCGCTGCACTGCATTCCCAAACCGAACATCAGCTGATAGTATTCTTTATTTTTAAAAGCAAAATTCCAGTAAGCATCTACTATTGCAATAAGCTGCTCTTCAGGAGTTTCAAATTTGCTCTGAGCTTTTAATAATTCTATATGAAGACAGTGAAAGCCGTTTATAGAAATTTCATACAAGATCGCTTCTTTGTTTTCAAAATAATCATACACTACGGGAGCACTGTATTCAATGGCATCTGCAATCTTCCGCATGGAAAGTGAAGCCCAGCCCTCTGTTTTAGCCAAACCGAAAGCAGCCTGCAAAATATTTGCACGGATGGATTCTTTCTCTCTTTGACGGCGTTCATGTAGGCCCATTATTTTTTATTTTACTAACAGTGTTAGCAAAACTACAAACTTTTAGCCATATCTTCCAAATAATATTTGATAATTAACATTTAACGCAAGTTTATAAATTCGCAGATTGGCTTATATTAAAAGAAACTTTATCTTTGTCATTAAAGAAAATAAAGGATATGAATACTCCCTCCAATATGCTGGCTTTAGGAACCAAAGCTCCGTTTTTCGAGCTTCCGAACCCTTCCAAGACTAACGAGATCCAATCTCTGGACGACCTGAAAGGTGAGAAAGGAACACTGGTGATCTTTATGTGCAACCACTGTCCGTTTGTTCTGCACGTGATCGACAAGATCAACGAGCTGTATGAAGACTATAATGAAAAAGGGATTGAATTCATTGCGATCAATGCCAATGATGTAGAAAAATATCCGGCCGATGCTCCGGAAAAAATGATAGAGTTCCAGATCGAAAGAAATTTTGATTTCCCTTATCTGTACGATGAAAGCCAGGCTGTAGCCAAAGCTTACGATGCTGCATGCACACCGGACTTCTATTTCTTTGATGACAAACTGGACCTTATCTACAGAGGGCAGATGGATGATTCAAGACCCGGAAACAATAAAGATGTTACCGGAGAAGATCTGATCATTGCTTTCGAAAACCTTTTGCTGGGCGAGGCTCAGGAAGAGATCCAGAAACCGAGCATGGGATGTAATATTAAGTGGAAATAATAATTTAAGGCTAAGGTTTACAATTTTTGCCTGTTACCTATATATAGCTGTTCTTTTTTAAGAGCAGCTTTTTTTATGCGTAAATATCTGTACAATCTGCGGGAAATAATATACTCACAACATTTTAAATAGATACACAGATTTTTTAGACCAATCTTGCTAAGCGCAAAGTATTATAGAATTGTAACCGCCACTATATTTAAACACTCACTTTATTATGAGAATAGTTCTTAATAAACTCAGAAGGAGTTTTCTCCGTATATTTTTTAAACATCCTGTTAAAATAAGTCACATTATTAAATCCGCAGCTGTAGCAGCATTCCGAAATACTTTTATCCTGAACCATCAGCAGGCAGGCTTTGTTGATGCGGTACCGGTTCACAAATTCCGTAAAGGTAATCTGGGTGGCTTTTTTGAAAAAATTACAGAAAGCAGGCAGCGTAAGGTTGGCGAGTTTCGCCACATCTTCAATGTTGATTTCCTTGTCATAGTTGTGTTCTACGTAGGTGAAGATATTTTCCAGCCGTGTTTTATTTTTTGAGATAATGGTGTACGGCATAATTTCCTTGTTCAAAAGATCATAATCCTTACATTTTGAAAGTTCAAATAAAATTTCGAGCAGGATCAGATACCTTTTGTAGCCCTCCGATTCCAGCATCAGTTTCAGTTTGGGAAGCATTACTTTTTTAATCTTATGGTGAAAATGAATTCCGTATTTTGAAAGTTCCAGAAGATTTTTAATCGACCTGGCTTCCACTTCCTGCTGTGGAAACTGAAGAATTTCCTCGCTGAACTGAAGCACAATTTCTTCATGAGGATCTGTGGAATTCAATCCGAAACCGGAGTGGGGGATATTGGAACCTATCAATATCAGGTCACCGTTTGTATAATTGCTTTTGTGGTAGCCAACGTGCCTGGTTCCGCTACCGGAAATCACACACACCAGCTCAATTTCGGGATGGTAATGATATTCCCATTTGAATTCTGAGATGGGAGAATTGTTGTGGATCGTCCGAAATGAGCTTTTTTCATTGGGGATAACTCTTTCAAAAGTAACTTTCATTCAGTTAATCTTATTTATTCAATAAAAATACTAATTATATTAATATAGTTCAAATATTGGTTTATTGTGTTAAATTAATGTTAACCGAAATGCTTCTATCTTAGCCGACAAGAAATGATCTCCATGAAAAATTTCAATATTAAAGCTGTATTGTTTTTGAATTATTTTGTTTTCGCGATTCTTTTGAATTCCGTGGGAACTGTTATTCTGCAGGTGCAGCAGAACTTCGCAATCTCAAAATCTTCTGCAAGTGTTCTGGAAGGTTTTAAAGATTTGCCGATCGCCATATGCTCATTTATTCTGGCATCATTTCTGCCGAAAATTGGGATCAAAAATTCCATGCTTATTGCCCTTTTTCTGGTGAGTTGCATGTGTTTTGTGATGCCGTTTTCAAATGGTTTCTGGTTTTTCAAACTTCTCTTTGCTATTGTAGGAATCTCATTTGCCTTAATAAAAATATCAGTTTTCACCTCTATTGGCCTTGTGACGGATACGGATAAAGAACACTCAAGTTTTATGGGCTTTCTGGAAGGCTTTTTCATGATCGGGGTATTGGCCGGAAATGTACTTTTCAGCTTATTCATTGATGATCATAATCCGCAATCTACCCAATGGCTGAACGTATATTGGGTATTGGGAACGCTTTCTGCACTGTCATTTTTATTTTTATTCTTTTCAAAATTAAATGAAAGCGAAGCCGGAAGTGAAAAAACCGATTTGCTGGGAGATCTGAAAAACAGTATAAGCCTGTTCAGCTATAAGAAAGTATTGTTTTTTCTTCTGTGTGCCTTCTTATTTGTACTGGTAGAACAGAGCTTCCAGACCTGGACCCCTACTTTTTATAAAGAAATACTGAAACTTCCCACTTCTATGAGTATCCAGGCGGGAGCAGTTTTAGCCGGAGCTTTTGCATTGGGAAGATTTTTATCTGGCTTTTTTTCCAAGAAATTCAGCTGGATCTATGTAGTTTCTTTCTGTGTGATCGGTTTTGCGGTAAGTATCATTCTGGTTCTGCCATTGACTCATAATATCCAGATTGATGAAGGGACAGGCTGGTTGAATGCTCCTCTTGTGGTGTACTTATTTCCGTTGATGGGAGGTTTGCTGGCACCGATTTATCCAAGTATCAATTCTGTGATCCTGGCATCCATTCCAAAATATCTGCACAGTGCTATGTCCGGGCTGATTGTGGTTTTTTCCGCGATTGGAGGTACTATCGGCTCTATGATCACAGGTTTTGTCTTCCAGGAATTCAGTGGACAGCAGGCATTTTATCTTTCGCTGATCCCGCTTTCCCTGCTGATCATTTCGGCCATTTTTATGAATAAATTAAAAATAAATCCTAAGAAATAATAATGAATAAACAGCTATACATAAACGAAATCCAGGTTCTTTTTGATGATGTACAGAGAGCAGAGGTCTTCGAGGACCAAAAGATGATGACCGATGCCGTTCCAATGTTTCCTGTTTCGGAGATCAATGCATCGTATGAAAAGAAAAAAGGAAGTGAAGGATTTGATCTGAAAGATTTTGTAAGGGCCAACTTTGATTTTCTTGGAGCGAAAATATCAATCCAAAGGGAGGATCAGCTGCCGATAGAGGAGCATATCGAAAAACTTTGGGATGAACTGACCCGTACATCTTACGAAGAAAAAGGAACACTGTTGAAGCTTCCAAAACCATACATTGTACCGGGAGGTCGTTTTAATGAGTTTTTCTACTGGGACAGCTATTTTATTATGCTTGGGCTGCAGGTTTCCGGAAGAACAGAAATGATGGAAAACATTGTGGAAAACTGCTCTTATTTGATTCAGAATGTAGGTTTTGTTCCCAATGCGAGCAGAACCCATTTCCTGAGCCGTTCACAGCCTCCTTATTTTTCGCTGATGCTGGATCTTGTTTTTGAAACCAACAATGACGAAAAAATTTACACCCAATATCACGACACTTTAGAGAAAGAATATGCTTTCTGGATGAGCGGGGAAGAATGGCTGGACAATGATTCCGCTGTAAAAAGAGTGGCGAAAACAAAGAACGGAGATATTCTGAACCGTTATTACGATACCGAAAATACACCACGCCCGGAAAGTTACCTGATTGACATTGAAGACAGCGAAAATGCAGGCGAAGAATTTTACCGGAATATAAGAAGTGCCTGCGAATCCGGCTGGGATTTTTCCAGCAGATGGTTTGCAGACGGAGAACATATACAGACGATAGAAACACTGAACATTGCGGAAGTGGATCTGAACAGCCTTTTATGGCATTTGGAAAAAACGCTTGCGAAATCTTCAGCGCTTCTGAACCTGGGAGAAAAAGAAATTTATTTTACTGAAAGAGCAGCGAAACGCAGACAGATGATCAACACCTATTTTTGGGATAAAAATACCGGATGTTATAAAGATTATCACTTAAAAAAACACAAAAACACACCGTCTGAACATATTGCTGCTCTTTACCCATTATTTTTAGGACTTGCAGATCAAACGCAGGCAGAATCTGTTGCTCAAAATATAGAAGAGAAATTCCTGTATCGGGGAGGTCTTGTGACCACCACAAAAAAAACCGGACAGCAATGGGATCTTCCGAATGCATGGGCTCCGTATCAGTGGTTAGGTTTCAAAGCAATGAAAAATTATGGCTTTGATGAACTGGCTGAAGAAATAAAAAACAACTGGTGCGGGAATGTGGAAAGAGTCTACAGCAACACCGGAAAATTAATGGAAAAATATAACGCACTAGACACTGAAACCATTGCCGGAGGAGGAGAATATCCGAACCAGGACGGATTCGGATGGACAAACGGCGTCTATCTCAAATTAAAACAAAACTAACTATATAAAAATCATATGCTATGAAAAAAAGATCGATATTTTTAATGGCTGCCACTGCTACGCTTTACTTTAACAATGCGTATGCCCAGGAAACTCCTCAGGACTCAGTCAAAACGTCTTCTATAGACCAGATCGTTATTACCGGAAACTCCGGACCGAAAAAGAAAATAGAATCCAGTACGGCTATTTCTACCTTTACAGCAAAAGAAATCCAGAAGCAGAATCCTATCAGTGCTGCTGCATTACTGCAGAGGGTTCCGGGATTTGCCGTGGAAACTTCAGGTGGTGAAGTGGGAAATAACCTTTTTGCAAGAGGTATTCCTTCTGCGGGAGCTTATGAATTCGTACAGGTTCAGGAAGACGGACTTCCGGTTTTTGAAGACGGAGCGCTTCAGTTTGCCAATGCTGATAATTTTTTCCGTGTAGATAATTCCGTAAGCAGGCTGGAAGCATTAAGAGGAGGTTCAGGATCCATCTATGCAACCAATTCTCCCGGAGGTCTTATCAACTTTATTACTAAGGAAGGGAGTAACGATTTTAAAGGAACTGCTAAACTGGAAACCAGTACTTATGGCCTGATGCGTACAGATATTAACGTGGGAGGCGCTCTGGTTCAGGATAAGCTTTTCTTCAACGTTGGAGGGTTCTACAGAACGGATAACGGAATCAGAAAAACTGGTTTCAGAGCCAACAACGGCGGACAGATCAGAATGAACCTTAAGTATGTGTTTGATAAAGGCTATGCTAAGGTATACTATAAAAAATTAGACGACAGAAATACTTTTTTCCTTCCGATTCCTCTAACTCAAAACGGGAATGATCTGAAAGAATTTGCAGGTTTCGATGCCAATTACGGGACTTACAGTTACAGAACGATCAGCCAGCTGAATATTCCTCAGGCCGGCGGTGGTTTTTTCAGCAGAAATCTTGAAGACGGAATTCATCCGAAAGTTGATGTTTTAGGTGCTGAATTCAAATATGACCTTGGAAGTAACTTCTCTGTTTTAAACAAAACAAGGTATACCAATATCAATATGAATTATACAGGGATCTTCCCTGCAGGAGGTCCTGCCACTGCGGGTAAATTTGCCAGTGATAATGGAATTACAGGAAACAATTATCAATATTCCCTGGTAAGCAACGGGGCTGCCGTAAACCCGGCTTTTGTTCAGGAACTAGGCTTCTGGGCTATTGATAAGCAGATGAATAATTTTGTGAATGATTTACAGTTGAATTACAAATTCGACAAAGGAAATGTAACGGCAGGTTTCTATAAATCCAACTGGAAATCTCATCAGTACTGGAACTGGAGCAATATTCTGGCAACAGCATCAGATAAGCCGGAACTTCTTAACCTGGTTGATACTTCTCTTAGCCCAAATTCCACAGGCTATTCTAAAACTTATAACGGAGTTACCGATATGTCTTTCCTGTTGAGAGACTCCCAGGTTCAGGGAAGCCTGAATGATCTGTATGCTAATTTGGATTACAATATTACAGATGATTTGAGTATTAATGCGGGACTTCGTTACAGCCGTGATTTCTACAAAGGATATTCGGTCAATACAACAACTGCAAACTTGAATAATTCAGGGTTAACTACTGATGGTACACACAGTTTCAATACAACCACTGCTGATGATAACATGAGTGTTTTAGGAAACAAATACAACTACTGGAGCTATGATATTGATAAGCTTTCCTATACTTTAGCTGCCAACTATAAGATTAATAAGGAAAATGCTGTTTATGCACGTTTTTCTCACGGATTCAGATCGCCGAATGAGGAGGCTTATTACAATTATTTCACAACTCCTAATCCGGACCAGCCTTTAAAGCCGGTATTGACCAATCAGGTGGAAGTGGGGTACAAGTACTACTCACGTACATTTGATATTGCAGTAATTCCGTTTTATTCAACGCTTAAAAACCTGTCATTTACAGATGTGTTTTCTAATGGAACTTCAGAAAATACTTTTGCCAATACCAAAAACTATGGAGTTGAGCTGGAAGGATACGCAAGGTTGTTTAACAATATGCTGGAGCTTACTTTCAACGGAACCATTCAAAATCCAAAATACAGCGGATTGGAAGAAGGAAGTCTTCTGGAAGGAAATGTTGTAAGAAGAATGCCGAAGGTGTACTTCAATATTTCACCGGCTGTCAATATTACAAAGCAGTGGAGAACCTATGTGAGCTATAACTACTATGGAAAACGTTTCCAGGACCAGATGAATGTTCAGACTTTACCGTCATTCAGTGAATTTGGAGCCGGAACTTCTTATCAGTTGGGGAAAATCCGTTTTGCTGTTGACGGAACCAATATCTTTAATACAATCGGTATTACAGAAGGGGATCCAAGAGCAGGCTCTCCAACCGGAGACGGAACTATTATGGCAAGACCGATTATGGGAGCAGCCGTAAGAGCATCCATCACATTAGATTTTTAATACTTATATTTTCTTCATAAAAAACCGCCAGAGATCTTTTCCGGCGGTTTTTGCTTTGGAAGAGAATTTATACTCTCAAACTTTTTATACTTATTGATCTGAATAGGTCAATGGTGAATTTTGCTTCGCAAGTGAATGGTGAATGAGACTTTAGATTTAGATAACAGATTTCAGATCATTTAAATCTCTTCAACTCTCAAACCCTAATACGCTCCAACTTCGCATCACGAAACCCGCACCTCGAATCTACTTAAAAAACGGATTATACTGCTTCTCAAAGCCTATCGTCGTAGGATTGCCATGGCCTGAAAAAACCTGAGTTTCATCATCCAGAATAAATAATTTGTTGGTGATTCCTTCGATCAGTAACTCATGATTTCCTTTGTAAAGATCGGTTCTTCCGATGCTGCCTTCAAAAAGAACATCCCCGGAGATCATGAATTTCTGATTTTCATTATGGTAAACAACGCTTCCCGGAGAATGTCCCGGAACGTGGTAAATCTTGAATTTTTCTCCGTCCAGTTCAAGGGTTTTACCTTCATTGATATAAATGATATCTGCTTTTACAGGATCAACAGAAAATCCGAATCTCATTCCGCTGGCCTGAAGCATGTCCAGGACTTCCTGGTCTTCTTTATGCATATGAACAGGAACTTTAAAGGTATCAAAAGCCCACTGCAAACCCAGAACGTGGTCAATATGAGCATGGGTAAGAAGAATTTTCCGGATCTTCAGTCCGTTTTCAGCAATAAAGCTTTCTATAGCTTTAGTTTCCTGCTCATTCATATTTCCCGGATCGATCAGCCAGGCATTTTTATTTTCGTTGTAAAGGATGTAGGTATTTTCGCTGGCAAAATTGAATACGAAGCTTTGGATCTGGAGCATAACTGATTTTTTTATTTCAAAAATACGATATTATTAAGAAAATCCCGATTTTTCGTTATCTTCGTCATAATGAAAACTTTGCGCATACTTTTACTTTCTTTGGGAGGACTGGTTTTTGGACAAAACATCCAAAGTATACAGCTATTTAACCCGCAGACGAACGATGAAACGCCTGTCATAAAGTTCGGACAACAGCTGGTCTTAAGCTTTGATGACCTTAGCAATGCCAGCGAGATCTACAGATACACGATCAAGCATTACGACAGAAACTGGAACGATGACAATTTGTTTTTTACAGAGATTGCCAACGGAAGTTTAAACGGGCTTTTAGATCAGTTCCAATATTCTTTTAATACTATCCAGGCTTATACCCATTACAAGCTTACGTTCCCGAATGATAAAATACAGCCGAAGATTTCAGGAAATTTTGAACTGATTGTTTATAAAGATTCGGCGGACAGGCCGCTTTTCAAAAGACGGTTTTATCTGGTGGAAGATGCCGCAACGGTTGCTTTGAATATCTCGAGAATTGCAGATGCCAAAAATCCCGTTGTCAATCAAAGGGTAGAAGTAAAGGCAACTTCAAAAGCAGGAGATCTTTCTTCCAATGTCAATTCAATGACTTTAAATGTCATGCAGAACAACAACCCTGATTTGGCGGTTAATAATTTAAAACCAAGTGCAACACTAGGAAATCAGCTGCTTTTTCAACAGATGAACTTAACATTTCCGGGCAATAACGAATTCTATTATTTTGATAACAAGAATATGAATATGGCCGCAGATATGGTACAGGCTACAGAATTGAAGGATGGTGTAAACAACACCTATCTGCATCCGGTATGGGCTTTTCCTTTGAATTATCAATACCAGCCTGATGTAAACGGAGCATGGTTCTACAGAAGAAATGATCTGGGACTGGAAAGGAATGCAGAAAGGGAAGCTGACTATTCATGGGTGTATTTCTCTCTGGATTCTGAGCCTGTAGATAAAGAAATTTACGTATTGGGAGGTTTTAATAATTTTAAGCCGGGCAAAGAAAATCAGATGCAGTACGATGCAGCCAATAAAAAATATGTAGCTAAAATATTTCTGAAACAGGGTTTCTATAACTACATTCTCGCCACAAAAGAAAGCAACGGATCTCTGAATTTTGGAGAGATAAACGGTAATTTCTGGCAGACTGAAAACCTGTACCAGGCATTTTTATATTATGCGCCTTTCGGGCGTAATTATGACGGACTGATGGGGTATGGGGAATTCAGAACACCTATTGGTAAATAGTTTTTACATTGAATTTTAGATATCAGGAGGCATTCGTGGATGCCTCTTTTTTATTGTGTGGATGGTGGTGGATTTGTGTTTTATAATTAACCACCCCGTCAAAAATTCTTTGAATTTTCGCCACCCCTCCGCGGGAGGGGAATGTGCCCGTCATTTCAATATTCATTATATTTTCACTCTGGTATACTCCATGAAGTATTCAATTTAATAAACTTTAGGGTTTAAAAATTTTGTGGTTAATAAATATTTTTTTCATCCACAGATGTTTGTGGCTATTTGTGTAGATTATTTGTATCATTTGTGTTTAAAATCGAAATCAATAAAAAAAGGAACTGTAAAACAGCTCCTTATATTTTAAACCAGATAAAAATCGTTCAGTTTTTCTTCGCAGAGGATCTTTACTACATCTATCCAGCGGTCTTCGTCGTTCAGGCACGGAATATAATGGAAGTTTTCTCCACCTGCATGCTGAAACTGTTCCTTACCTTCCACAGAGATTTCCTCCAGAGTTTCCAGGCAGTCGGAAACGAAAGCCGGGCAGACAATGGCCAGGTTTTTTACTCCTTTTTTAGGGATCGTTTCTAAAGTTTCATCGGTGTAAGGCTCTATCCATTTGTCTTTTCCTAATCTCGACTGGAAAGAAACAATTGTTTTTTCTTTGGGAAGTCCTATCCTGGCGATCACAGCCTCTGTCGTTTTATAGCACTGATGGCGGTAGCAGAACTGGTGGCTTGGATTCGTCTCCCTTGAACAGCAGTCGTTAAGATTACAGGTCTTTGTAGGATCTGTTTTGTAAATATGCCTTTCCGGTACCCCGTGATAAGAGAACTGCAGGACATCGAAATTTTCAGGAAGCTTTTCCTTAATACTTTCTGCAAGGCAGTTGATGTAGATTTCCCTGTTGTAGAAGGGTTGTATATAATTGATCTTTACTTTCGGGAATTTCTTTTTACGTACTTCTTCCGCTTTTTCAATCACCGTTTCCGTAGTACTCATCGCATATTGCGGGTACAATGGGAACAGCACGATCTCGGAAACTCCCTGGTCAACTAATTTTTGAATGCCTGTTTCAATGCTCGGTTGAGCATATCTCATCCCGATTTCCACCGGAACGTCAACTACTTTCTGTAGTTTCTTTTTGATCTTTTCAGTAATGACAATTAAAGGAGAACCTTCATCCGTCCATACTGTTTTGTAGGCTTCTGCAGATTTTGCGGGTCTTGTTTTCAGAATAATTCCCTGAACCAGCAGTGCACGGAAGATCCAGCGGTAGTCGATGACCTTTTCATCCATTAAAAACTCGTCAAGATATTCCTTTACATCATTTACGGCCGTAGATCTTGGGGAACCAAGATTTACCAGTAAAATTCCTTTTTTATCCAATATTTTTAATTTTAATTATGAAACAGTGTTTTCGAAATCTGTTATCAATGTTGATACTTCTGCAAAGGTATTATTTTCAGCCCGGCCGTCACTGTTAAATTTTCCCTTTATCCCCTTTATTAAAAGCTGATGCCGGTCTTCTGTCCGGGCTCCGAGTGTTTTCAGAATCATGATTAATTCTTCATGACCTTTCTCTCCACTGGCAGATGCCGTTAATTACAGCAGCCGGCTTTTCAGAAAAAACAGTGGTAGAAACACACCACTCCAACAAGTTTTTCAGCCTGCTTGGGATACTGAAAATATATTCCGGAGTAGAAAATAAGACACCTGCCGAATTTTCAATCTCTTCCCTGATTTTCAATACTTCGTCTGGTGTATCCCTGTCAGTTCGTGAAGTATCGAAATGCGGAAGGACAGAAAGATCATCATATATACGAAACTCCATCCCCGGATGCTTTTCCAGAACCTGTTCTATTAATTTCCGGTTACCGGAATTTTTTGTGGCACTTCCAATAATGACCAAGATCTTTTTTGTGGGTACCATTTTATGTTCGGTTATCCGTTTACAGCTTCCACTCTTTCCACTAAGTCCGGAACGAACTGTTTCAGAATACTCTCAATTCCGTTTTTTAAAGTCGCGGTAGAGCTCGGGCATCCTGAACAGGCTCCCTGTAATAACATTTTGGCTGTTTTGCTTTCCTGGTCATATTCCATCAGGGAAATTTTTCCGCCGTCATTTTCCACTGCAGGAGCAACATATTCATTTAAAATATCTGAAATTTTCTGCTCGTCGTCTGTATAATCTCTGTTGATGATCTTTTCAACAGGGTTTTCATGTTTCTGAGGTTCAAGATTTGAAATTTCCCCTCCACTCTGAAGATATTCAGCAATAAAACCGCGTACAGCCATCATCACCTGATGCCATTCCACAGAGTCATCTCTTGTTACGGCCACAAAATTGTCAGAAATAAAAATTTCCTTTGCAAAATCAAATTCATTAAAGATAGCCTGTGCCAAAGGAACTCCCTCTGATTTCTCTCTCGATTTTACTTCCACAAAACCTTCCATAAGCAGTTTACTGGAAACAAACTTCATGGCATTGGGATTAGGTGTCATTTCTGCATAGATCTGATACATTTCCTTTCTTTTCTGAAGGTAAACTCTTGGATTAGCCAGTAATTCATCCTCAATGACATTTTTCAGGCTGTCGGCTACATGTTCCCATTCTATGGTGTCCTGCTTCGCTACGGCTACAAAATTAGCTGTAATGAAAATTCTTTCCACAAAAGGATAATTGAAAAGTTCCTGAGCCAGAGGGATTTCTGAAATATCTGAACTTCTGTCCAACTCTAAAGAGCCCGGGATCAGGTTATAATCCGCAACAAATTTCATCACTTTCGGGTTTTCAGTTGGTTCTATAAGTATCGTATGCATTTTTTCGTTAAATTTGAGATACAAAAATACGCAATTAGAAATTAGAAGTCAGAGATTAGAAATTAGATTTTCGCTATCACGGTTATTTGAAATTAAAAATTAGAGAATAGAAATGGCCGTTTCAGAAATTATTATTTTTCAAATTGACTCATTTTCAAATTATCAAATTAAAGCTATGGCAATTGTAAAAGAACTTTTAGGGAAAACACCTCAGATAGGAGAGGGTACATTTTTGGCAGAAACGGCAACCATTATCGGTGACGTTACTATGGGAAAGGACTGCAGTATCTGGTATAATGCAGTGATCAGGGGAGATGTGCATTACATCAGGATGGGTGATAAAGTAAATGTTCAGGACAATGCTATGCTGCACTGCACATATCAGAAGCACCCTTTAAATATTGGAAATAATGTTTCCATCGGTCATAATGCGATCGTTCACGGCTGTACGATCAAAGATAATGTACTCATCGGTATGGGAGCTATCGTTATGGATGACTGTCTGGTAGAAGAAAATTCTATTGTAGGAGCAGGTTCCGTAGTGACGCAGGGTACCCATATTAAAACAGGAGAAGTGTGGGGTGGAGTTCCGGCAAGAAAAATTAAAGATATTTCTGCCCAATTACTTGAGGGAGAAGTGAATAGAATTGCTGATAATTATGTAAAATACTCTTCGTGGTATAAGGAAAACCTGGAGGTGGGAAGCTAGTTTCGAGTTTTAGGGTATGAGTGTTTTAGGGTTTGAGAGTGTTAGAGGAAGTCTAAAGTGTTTGTTTCCTGGCTCTTGTTTCTTGAATCTATTATTTACCCGTTCACCATTCACTTGCGAAGCAAAATTCACCATTGATTTTAAAATACGATAAAAGCTCCATCCTACCGATAGAGCTTTTTTACCATCCCAGTATAAATTCCTGAATGAGTTTTTGTTGATTTTCAACGTATATATAACCTTTGATGTTGGTTTGTTTCTTATTGCTCTGCTGTTATGAGCTGGGCTTTTCCATTGATACACTTGACAGAAGTTGGCGGCATCACCATCATACAGTCAGATGTCATATTGTATTTTTCATTGAAGGCTTTTACCTTCTGTGTATACTCTTCAATTCTTGGCAGAAGGGTACTCTCTATTTTTTTAGGATAAGCGATATATTGCTCAGGTCCGCCACAGGGTTTTGCTCCCATAGGGGCAAATGTCCATTCCGAAGCATCGGCGCATTTTTCTTTGGACAATTCAGATTCAATGGATGCTTTTAATTTATCCATCTGGGCCTGTTCATATTTTTGGCTGTCTTCATCCGCAGGTCTTTCCGAAATATCTTTAGGCAGATTGGCAGTGGTATTTTTGGATGTATTGCATGAAACCAGAGCAAATGTAGTGCATAATACTATGAGTGGAGTATATATGAATTTTTTTTTCATTATAAATTTCTTTTCTGTTAAAGAATTTTCAAAAGTTGTGCCAAGGTAAAAAAATCAAATTCATTTCCGTAATTTTGAAGCGCAATGAACAATCATTTTTTTGACTTAATAGAGCATACGAACAGAAGTGTTTTTCTTACGGGAAAAGCAGGAACCGGGAAAACGACCTTCCTCAACGATTTTGTAAAGAAAACGAGGAAAAAATATATCGTAGTGGCTCCTACCGGAATTGCCGCGATTAATGCAGGAGGAGTTACCATTCATTCCATGTTTGGATTGCCTTTGAGGACCTTTTTACCGACCACGGACCGTATCGACGGGAGCCTGGCAAATAATATTGCCGACCTGATGCCGCATTTCAAATACAGAAAAGATAAGCTTAAACTTTTAAGAGAAGTGGAGGTTCTTATCATTGATGAGGTTTCCATGCTGAGAGCCGATGTTCTCGATATGATGGATTTTTCGCTGAGATTTATCAGAAGAAATAACCAGCGGTTCGGTGGCGTTCAGATGCTGTTCATTGGGGATCTTTATCAGCTTCCACCGGTGGTAAGGGATGAGCATATTTTGAAAATCTGTTATCAGTCGCCTTTCTTTTTCGACAGTCATGCTGTAAAAGATATTCCGCTTCTGACCATTGAATTAACCAAGGTTTACAGGCAATCGGATGAAAAATTCCTGGACATTCTGAATGCGATCCGTAACGGCGATGTAGCCAATATCAATTTTGATGTTCTTAATGAAAGATATGATCCGGATTTTAAAGCAGGAACTGAATCTTACGTTTATCTGTGTTCGCACAACAGGATGGCGGATGAGATTAACCAGGAAAAACTGGAAGAAATTGATCTGACCGTTAAAACCTATGAAGCCAAGCTCTTTGGGGATTTTAAGGAAAACCAGTACCCGAACGAGCAGTTTTTAGAATTAAAAGTCGGGGCACAGGTCATGTTTATCAGGAATGATATTACCGGTGAGAAAAAATATTTCAACGGAAAGCTGGGTGAAATTTCTGCGTTAGACGATAATGAGATCAAGGTTGTTCTTGATGGAAGCGAAAGGGAAATTACGGTTAAAAGAGAAGTCTGGGAACAGAAAAAATATTTCCTCGATACCGAAAAAAATATCAAAGAAGAAGTTTTGGGAAGCTTTGAACAGTTTCCGATAAAGCTGGCGTGGGCGGTTACCATCCATAAAAGCCAGGGATTAACGTTTGATAATGTGATCATTGATGCAGGGAAAAGCTTTACAGCAGGGCAGGTGTATGTAGCCCTGTCGAGATGCCGTACGCTGGAAGGAATTGTTTTAAAATCTAAAATTACTCCTGAAGTGATCTTCAAGGACAACAGAATTCTGCAGTTCCAGGGTGATACTTTTGCCAATGATAGTGTTGAAGCTATCCTGAACCGTGAGAAATATGATTACAGCATCAAAAAAGTACTCCGTACTGTGAACTGTCTGTGGTTTCTTCAGGAAGTGGAGGAATGGAATAAGCTTTCCATTACCACGAGAAGTATTGATCATGTAAAGACAAACCAGCTGTATGTTCAGCTGAAACACGAAATTGTCAACCTCGGAAAGATCTTCGAAAAACTGGAAAGGGTTATTTCCCAGAAGGTTAATAATTTTATTGAAAACAAAGAAGAATGGTCCGATATTGAAAGTAAAACGAAAGGCGCTGTTAATTTTTTCTTCACGGAAATCAGGGATAAAGTCTTCAATCCTCTGAAAGAATTCTATGCTGAAATTAAAGGCACAAAAGGCTTGAAACAGTATAATGAAGAGTTCAGAAACTGGCTGGAAGACACGGAAGAATACCTGAACAGTCTGAAAGAGATCCATTTGCTGGAAACGAAGCTTTTAGATGAAAAAAATGATAAGGAAATCAATTTAAAAATCGCAAAAGTTCCTTCCCAGGTTCTGACCTTCCAATTATTTGAGCAGGGAAAAACCATCGGTGAAATTGCTATGGAAAGAGGCCTGGTAAAAGAAACCGTGATCGGTCATTTAGCAAAATTTGCAGAGCAGGGCTTACTGGATATTTCAAGAGTGATCACTTCCGATAAGATCAAAGCTTTTGAAAAAGAATTCTACGAAAATCCTCATGAAACCCTTACGGAATGGAAGAATGCTTTGCCTAGTGATTTTGAATTTAATGAGATCAGGATTTTGATTAATCATTATAATTTTAAGAAAGAGAAGAATGATTCGATGTAACAAGAAAGACTGTCCCAAAAGTGAGACGGTCTTTTATTTGTTCAGAAGATCCTGATTGACCCGGTATCCAAGTTTACAAATAGAATTTAAAGTGATCTCTAAAATTTCATATTTGATAAGATTAGAATTTTGATCAATCATTATAATTCAAAAAAAAAGAAGAACAGATAAATAGTAAGGTTTAATAATGATTTTTATACAATAGTTTTGTCTAATTCTTTAGTTGTTCAAAATTGTATAATGTAATAAAGTCGATCTTATGTTGCCAAATTTCATTCGTAGAGGTTTTTGGAAATGCTCCAGATATTGAAGTGTTCTCAAATTCATCCTTAAAATAATATTTTATATCTGCTTTATAATTCAATGGAGTCTTTAAATTATTTCTTAAGCTAAGTAGAGTTTTCCAATCTTTATCTTCTTTTCCATCATTATAATAAGCTCCCATAAAAAATATTTCAACCGTATTATCTTTAGGATTTTCGGAAAAAAGTTTTTTGGATTTGCTTAATGAATAGTATTCTTTATATGGCTCAATATTCAATACACGATATTCATATTTACCTTCTTTGGTTTCTTTAAGTTCAAAAGTTACCTTTGAACCGATTGGAAAAGTGAAAATGCCATAATCAGTTGGAAATGTGGTTGGAATATTTTTGTGTTCTTGAGAAATTAATTTATTTCCAAAAATTAAAATTGTAAAAATTAATAATATTTTTTTCATCTATAAATTGTGTTGAAATATTCTATAAGCAAAAGTATGTAATGCAAACTCAAATTCCAATAGTTTTTTCCTGAACTAGCTAATCCATCCTATCAATTACAAAAAGTAACTAATGCAAATTATTAGCTTTAAATTTGTTTGGTTTTAAACCTAAAATTTAAAATATGAAAAATTTTGAAATATCGGTGCTTGATCTTGCTCCCGTAAAGCAGGATAAGAGTATTCACGATACCTTTCAGGACAGCTTGTCTTTAGCAAACCATACTGAAAATTTAAATTATAAAAGATTCTGGCTGGCTGAGCATCACAATATGGAAAGTATTGCCAGCTCCGCCACCACAGTTCTGATCGGTTTTATTGCCAACGGGACAAAAACAATAAGAGTGGGATCCGGTGGAATCATGCTTCCCAACCACAGCTCCTTAATTATCGCAGAACAGTTCGGAACATTGGAATCCCTTTTCCCGGGAAGAATAGATCTTGGGGTGGGAAGAGCTCCCGGTACCGATGGTCTTACAGCCCAGGCTTTAGGAAGAAATCCTGCGATCATCAACCAGCAGTTTCCGAGACAGATCTTAGAGTTACAGACGTATTTTTCGAAAGATAATTCTGATGCTTTGGTTCGTGCCATTCCAGGTGAAGGTCTCGATATTCCGCTTTATATCTTAGGATCCAGTACAGACAGTGCATGGCTGGCTGCAGAACTTGGACTTCCGTATGCTTTTGCGGGACATTTTGCTCCTGAGCAGATGGAAATGGCTTTTAAAATTTACAGGGAACATTTTCAGCCTTCGGAACAGCTGGATAAACCTTATGTGATGGCTTGCGTGAATGGAGTGGCAGCAGAAACTTCCGAAGAGGCACATAAAATGTCCACAACTTTATTTCAGGCATTTATCAATATCATAAGAAATGACAGGAAGCCTTTTGCACCGCCCGTAGATGATATGGATAACATCTGGTCACCAATGGAGAAGTCGATGGTTCTTCAGAAACTAAAATATACATTGATCGGAGATCAGGCAGAAATTGAAGAAAAACTTAAAGATTTTCAGGAAAAATTCAATGTAGATGAATTAATTATCAATTCCCATATCTACGATCACCAGAAGAGACTGAGATCCTACGGGATTTTCAGAGAGGCTGTAAACTCTTTATCCGAAGCCTAACAAACCCTTTATATTAATTGGCAGATGCTTATTTTTATAAGTATCTTTGCACAAATAAAAAGTAAACATGTCTGATATTAAATTGAATACTATTCCAGAGGCTATTGAAGACCTCAAAAATGGTAAAATAATCATAGTAGTAGATGATGAAGACAGAGAAAACGAAGGCGATTTTCTTTGTGCTGCAGAGCTGACAACGCCGGAAATTATCAATTTTATGGCATTCCACGGAAGAGGGCTGATCTGTATGCCGCTTCCTGAAAAAAGATGCGACGAGCTTGGTCTTGAAGTCATGGTAAGCAGAAGCAGTGATCCTAAGGAAACAGCTTTTACCGTTTCTGTGGACCTTCTTGGAAACGGAACTTCTACAGGAATTTCTGCCGGTGACAGAGCCAAAACCATTTTAGCTTTAATGGATGAAAAATCCAAGCCGACAGATTTCATGAGACCCGGTCATATTTTCCCGCTTCGTGCAAGAAAAGGAGGAGTTCTGAAAAGAGCAGGACATACTGAAGCTGCTATTGATCTTACAAGTTTAGCAGGATTAAAAGAAGGAGGGGTGATCTGTGAGATCATGAATGATGACGGTACCATGTCACGTTTGCCGGAACTTCATGCTTTTGCTCAGAAACACGATATGAAGATCGTTTCCATTGAAGACCTGATTCATTATCAGCTTAAAAAAGGAAACCTTATCGAAAGGCTGGAAGAAAGAAAAGTAAAAACAGCTTATGGTGACTTTGACTTTTTTGCATTCAGGGAGACATCGAATGACCAGATCCATTTTGCATTGACAAAAGGTTCATGGACGGTTGATGAGCCTGTTTTGGTAAGAGTTCAGTCTTCAGATTCTTATTTTGATGTACTGACAAGACTTAATAACGGTGAAAAACCGCTATTGGAAAAAGTAACCCATATGGTGAATGAAGCAGGAAAAGGAGCTGTTATTTTCATCAATAACGTTTCAAATTCTGAAAATACGCTGAGAAAGCTTCAGCAGTTCCTGAATTACCAGGACGGCCAGGTACAGCATCCTACTTTAGCATACAATTACAGAGATTATGGTATCGGAACACAGATCCTGAAAAATCTTGGAATCAATAAATTTAAAGTGATTACACAAAACCCGAATATCAAGCCGCAGGTTGGCGGATATGATGTAGAGGTTACGGAAATGGTTCAGCTGTAAAACGTAATTGGCGAATGACAATGGTTAAAACGGACTTAATTTGTGAATGTACTGAAGCAAGTAAAAAACGAGTTTAAGATAATAAAGGTTTAGAATTTTTCTAAACCTTTTTAATTTCTATAACAGAACCTTTAAAGAAGCTCGTCAGAAAATATATTGAAATCCGGAACAGGATTTCAGGCTATTTAAACCTTCAACTCACTTTACTCCAAAGTTTTACACTCAAAAACTCTCAAACCCTCCAACTCTAATACTCTCCAACCCTCCAACCCCAAAACCTTACAGGCTTATTTCATCAAAATTTCTAAATCCGTTCAGAAAATCTTTCACAGACATTCTTTTTTTACCCTCAAGCTGAAGTTCCTGTGGGAAATAAACGCCGTCCTCCGTGTAGATTTTAAAATCATTCTTAGAAATATCCAAAGTTCCGGAAGGTTTTCCATGATTATCAATTTCAAACTTTCCTGCGAAAATTTTTAATCCTTTTTCTTCTTCTCCAATTTTTATAGTTGTGAAAGCGGCCGGATAAGGGGACATTCCAAGGATAAACTGGTGAACTGTTTTGGATGGAGCATTCCAGTTGATTTTAGTGTCCTCTTTAAATATTTTATAGGCGTTTTTAGGATGCTCCACATGGGGCTGAGGCCTTTCAGTAATGGAGTTTTCTGCCAGACCGTTAAGTGTTTTTACGACCAGCTTAGAACCCATTATCATTAATCTGTCGTGGAGACTTCCGGCATTTTCATCCGGTAAAATTTCCAGTTCTTCCTGAAGAAGGATATTTCCCTCATCTATTTTTTCGTTAATGAAGAATGTGGTTGCCCCTGTTTTTTCTTCTCCATTAATTACGGCATAATTAATAGGAGCAGCTCCTCTGTAATCAGGAAGCAGTGAAGCATGAAGATTGAAAGTTCCAATCTTAGGCATTTCAAAAAGAACCTTTGGCATCATTCTGAATGCTACCACCACAAATACATCAGCTTCCAGCTTTCTAAGTTCCTCTAAAAATTCAGGATTTCTCAGTTTTTCCGGCTGGAAAACCGGAATATTATTTTCTGAAGCATATACTTTTACCGGTGACTGACTGATCTTCTGTCCGCGCCCACTGGCTTTATCAGCAACCGTTACAACACCTACAACTTCATGACTGGACTGATGAATAGCCTCCAGAGAGGTCTTTGCAAATTCCGGAGTTCCTAAAAAAACAACTTTCAATGATTTCATGGTGCAAAGATAAGGGTTTGCGGGTGAAAATGGAAAGGGTTTTGAGGTGGAGTGGCGGAGGTATTAGAGTTGGAGAGTATTAGGGTGTGAGGGTTTTAGGGTTGGAGAGTTTTAGAGTGAGTAAGATTTAGTTTGAAATCTGTTATCTAAGCTTAAAGTTTTGTTTTCCGGTTTTGTTTCTTGAATCTTGCCTATTCATCATTCACTTGCGAAGCAAAATTCACCATTCAACATTGATGATTCCTCACTACTCGTGATTGAGTGCATACGTTCTGAAATTCAACATTTTCACTTTTCCTGAATCTAAAAGGAAGATGAGGTTTTCTAAGATGTTGTTTTTTGAATGGTAATTGAGCTGTACAGAAAGATCTTCGATGGTGGAAGGTTTTTTAGCCAACAGATTAATGATCTGCTGGGAAATATTTTTTCCGAAAATGGATTGCTTGTTCTTTTCACATACTGAGCATTGGCCACAGTTCTTCGTATTCTTTTCACCAAAATAGGCGAGAATAAGTTTCATTTTACAGTAATCATTATTTTCTATAAAAAACTTGATCTCTTCCCATTTCTGAATTTTATTTTTTTGGATATGCTCAAAAAGTTTCCAGTACGCTGCATTAATTGCTCTTTCATCACGCGGCCTCAGGAATTTGATGCTTGAAAGGGCACCGTCTACATATTCCAGGTAGTTCTTCTGTTGAAGTTCTTTAAGCCGCTCTTTGATCAGAGGGACACTTACTCCGATCTTATTGCTGACCTGTTGTTCGCTGAACATCACTTTATGTGTCGTAATTCCCGATACGGTACGGAGCAGAAGCTCTATAAAATAAGCGTCTTTCTGTGGCAGCTGGTCTATTTCCTCAGCATTGAAGAGAAGCTCCATTGAGGACAGGCTCTTATTGTCATTATGATAGATGATTTCCTGATTATGCAGAAAATTAAGAACATTACTGATCTTAGCTTTTGATAGTCTGGTAAAATTCTGTATCCCCTGAATGTTCAGCTGAAAAACCTTTTCCGGCAGTTCATTTTCCGCCACCTGAAAAATAGAATAGAGATAGGTGATGATCTTTAAAAATTCGGCTTTGTTGGGAATCTGATTTTTCAGGATCTCATCAAAATTCAGCAATTCTTGTTGGTTCCAAAGAAGAAATGCAAAACTGTCCTTGCCGTCTCTTCCTGCTCTTCCGATTTCCTGATAAAAATTTTCTAATGAAGGAGCCGGAGAATAGTGGATCACAAAACGGACATTATCTTTGTCTATCCCCATACCGAAAGCATTGGTTGAGATAAGAACTTGATTGTCACTGTTATTCCAGTGAGACTGTCTGGTGTTTTTCTCTTTCGTAGTAAGACCTGCATGAAAATAGTCTACATTTTTTACCTGATTTTTCTTAAGAAATTCAGACAGCATTTCTGCATCTTTTCTGGTTCTTACATAAACAATCCCGGAATCATTGTTATGTTTTAAAATATCAAAAACACGTTGAAATTTATCAGAAACCTCATCCATAAAGATCCTGATATTTTCCCTCTTAAAACTTTTCTGAAAAACAAACGGTTTTTTAAGTTCCAGTTTGTTTTTGATCTCTTCCAATACTTTGGGAGTTGCAGTGGCCGTTAAAGCAAGACATGGAATCTTCGGATGATTTTTTCTGAATTCTTTGATATTCTGATAGCTCGGACGGAAATCCTGTCCCCATTCTGAAATGCAGTGAGCTTCATCTACGGCAATAAATGACAACTGAATTTCTTCGATGTTCTGAAGAAACTGTGCATTGGTCAGTCGTTCCGGGGATACATACAGTAATTTGGTAAGGCTGTCCTTGCAGCGGTCGTACACAGCTTCTGCATCATATTCATCAAGCTCGGAGGAAAGGTATTCTGCTTCAATGCCACGTTGCTTGAGCTGGCTCACCTGATCTTTCATCAGAGCAAGAAGAGGAGAAATGACGAGGCATGTTCCTTCCTTCAACAGGGCCGGAAGCTGGTAGCAGAGGGATTTTCCTGCACCAGTAGGCAGAAGCACGAGACTGTCGTTTTCATTAATGACAGCATTGATAATTTCTTCCTGAGAATCTCTGAAACTATCATAACCCCAAAAATATTTTAGGGTATCATATTTTAATTTTTGAAAATCCTGCTGCGAAATCATAGGGTAAAAGTAATAAAAGTATTACAACAAAAAAAGCCGTGCTGTGCACGGCTTTGATATATTTACTAAAAAGTTTATTATTTAGCTTCGAAATATACTCTTCTGTTAGCTCTGTTTTTCCATTCAGGACATTTAGTAGCTGGTTCACACTCAGGGTATTTAAGGTCTTTTTCACCTTTACCGATTGCGTTCAATTTAGAAGATTCTACTCCGTTTTTGATCAAATAGTCCTTAACGCTATTCGCTCTTCTTTCAGATAGCTTTTGGTTATAAGCATCAGAAGCTCTTGTATCTGTAGCCCCGATTACATTATACGCACCGTTTGAAGAGTTGATATATGAAACAGCGTTATTTAAGATTGGAGTGTTTGAAGGTAAAATTCTGTCAGAATTTAAATCAAACTCAATTCCCTCTAATTTTGTTGTAGTTTCATCTACTTTTCCTGGAACTACAGTAGGACATCCGTTGTTTTCAACAGGTCCCGGAACAGTTACACACTTATCGTAAAGGTCGATTACACCGTCAAGGTCAGTATCAAGAGCAACACCAGCACCATCCACTCTTGCACCTGCAGGAGTATCAAGCTGTCTGTCCCAATCGTCACAAACTCCGTCGTTATCAGCATCACCTTTTTTACATACTTCAATATCCTGGTTTTTGTTAGCCAAAACATCAAGCTTGTAATAGATTTCCTGAAGTGGATCATGCCACATCAAGTGAGATTCGTGCTTCCCTAATTTTAGGGTAATACCTAAAGTAGCGTTAAAGAAGTTGTCTGATACCTGCTCTTCACGTTTGTTGATCGCACTGTATTGTTGACCGCCTCCATCGAATTCATCATCACCAGTTACCACATACATCAATCGGCCTTCAAGATCAAGTCTTCTGTTGATTTTGTATTTTAGACCGGCACCAGCCTGCATGAACATTGAACCTAGTTTGAAAGGTTTAATTTCCGTGGCTACTCTCTGTCCGTTAACATCTTTTTGATAAGCTTTGTAGGCAATAGTACCAATACCTGCATAACCATGAAGCGCCCATCTGAAAGGAGAATGGTTGTCAACTCTTCTCAATAAATTAGAGAAGTTGATGTCTCCCAATAAAGAGATTGCATCATACTGAGTCCTTGCCCCTACAGCTGTTGCATCAGGTGCAGCATCTTTAGTGTTGAACCATCCTTGTCTTGTTTCACCTCTGTCATATTGTAATTTTAAACCGAACGCATGAGTGATCGCTTTATCAATACTTACATAAGCAGAGTATCCGAAAAGATTTTTACCGTTACCATTCTTGATAGATGTTAAATCAGCTGACTGTACCAATGGTACACCCACACCGGCTGAAATAGACCAGTCGTTAAATCTTTTTGATTGATTGGTAAACGGAGACACGTTGGCAGAACCAGAAGAAAATGTGTTTGGATATTCTCCATTTGAAACTGCTGTTGAGTCTTGCGCATAGCTTGCGGCTGGAATTGCCATTGCTAATGCTACAATTGCTAAACTTAATTTCATAGTGTATTTTTTTATTTAGTTATTTAAATGATTTTATTTTGTTGGGCATCCGTTGTTTTCAACAGGTCCCGGAACCGTTACGCATTTATCATACAGATCTATCACTCCGTCAAGATCCATATCTAAAGCTACACCTGCACCGTCTACTCTTGCTCCTGCAGGAGTATCTAACTGTCTGTCCCAGTCATCACATACGCCGTCATTATCAGCATCACCTTTTTCACATACTACAAGATCTGTAGCTGCATTTTCTAAAACGCTTGTTCTGTAGTAGGCTTCCTGAAGCGGGTCATGCCATGCCAGGTGAGATAATTTGTTTCCTAATTTGAAAGAAACTCCTAAAGTCACTGTCCATGCGTTATCGGATCTTGAATCGCTGATCATGTTATATTTTGAACCTGGCGTTGCAGGATCGTAGTCGTTGGGATCACCCCATCCGCCTCCATCGAATTCATCATCACCACTTACAATATACATTGTTCTGGCTTCGATGTCGATAAGTTTAGACACTTTATATTTCACTCCTGCTCCAAACTGATAGTATAGAGAGTTAATGTCGAAATCCTTTTCAATAAACAGAGGAACTCTTTTTGGGCTGTCGCTCCATCTGAATTCGTTTGCGTCATGCAGAGAAGTGTTGTAACCCTGGAACCCAATTCCGGCATAACCATGTAATGCCCATCTGTAAGGAGAATGATTATCAACTCTTCTCAATAGATTGGAAAAGTTAACATCTCCCATTAAAGCAACCTGATCAAATTTGGTAGTTGCTGTTCCTACACCAGCCGCAACACCTGCTGCGCCTTCTAACCTTGCTTTCTGTTTTGTTTCACCTCTCTGATAGATAAGGCTTAATCCGAAAACATGAGTAATCTGCTTGTCAACACTCACGTAAGCACTATACCCCCAGTTGACCTTTTTGTCATAAAAAGATGTAAGATCAGAGTGTGCCATAAACGCAGCACCTCCACCAACGGAAATAGACCAGTCATTAAAACGTCTGGCTTTGTTGTCGAAACGCTGTACATTGGCAGAACCTGAAGAAAAGGTATTAGGATACTCACTAGAAGAGTTTACTGTGGTACTATCCTGGGCATAAGCCGCGATAGGCAGTGTGGCCAATAATAATAAACCTAATTTCATATATGTTTTTTATGTTTTATTTAGATAAAATCTTTCAATAATATTTTAGAAAAATCCCTTTCAAACAAATGCTTATAATGGGGTATCTCTAATCTTTCTGATCTGAATTTAAGATCATTATATTTAATGATATCAATATCTATTATTCTATCGCTGTAGCCGCCCAATGCAGTTGAATCTTTGATTCTTCCCATCTCAATTTCTATACTTTTAATAAAATCAAGCAGTTGAATAGGCGAGAGACGCGTGAATATTACTGATGCAATATTACAAAAAATATTGGAACTAACAAATTCTACGGGTTCGGTTGTCAAAAATTCGCTTACTTGTGAAATGAAATTACCTCCCTCAGAGATTTTCTGAAGGGCCAGCTGTAAATTTTTTTTTTGATCTCCAAGGTTACTTCCTAGTAACAAAACTACCTTATGCTGCGACATATTGGAAAATTGATTGATATATGAGAAGTTTCTTTAAAAACGTATTGGCAAATATAGTGGCAATTGTCCTATTATGCGCCGTATTTTTCGTCTTTTTCATCATGATGCTTGTTTTCAGTTCCATGGGGAATGACAAGTCTGCTGTGGTGAAAAATAATTCCGTTCTTACGATTAATTTAAAAACCAATATAATAGACAGTCCTACTGAAGAGGAAATGGGACTGTTCAACATCAGTGACAAAACCAAGAGCGTTATGCTGTATGACGTACTGGAGGCTATTAAAAAGGCCAAGACTGATGATCATATTAAAGGTATCAGTATCGAAGCTGATGATCTGCATGCCGGAATGACTCAGATCGATGATATCAGAAGTGCTATTGAGGATTTTAAAAAGAGCGGAAAATTTGTGTATGCTTACGGTAATGCCGTTTCGCAGGCTTCCTATTATTTAGGATCTGTTGCTGACAAGTATTATCTTAATCCATCAGGAATGATAGAGTTGAAAGGACTGGCTACAGAAGTTACATTCTTTAAAGATTTTGCTGATAAATACGGTATCGGTATAGAAGTGATAAGACACGGAAAATTTAAATCTGCCGTTGAGCCTTTTTTAAGGAATGATATTTCCCCGGAAAATAAAGAACAGCTGGGTACTCTTTTAAATGATATCTGGAAAAACACTTCAACTAAAATGGCCGTTTCAAGAAAAATTGATACTGCACAGTTCAGAATGGTTGTGGACAGCTTATACGGGATGATCCCGGAATTAGGTTTAAAATATAAACTTGCCGATAAACTGATCCAGAAAACAGAGTATGACCAGATGATAAAATCTAAACTTAGCCTTAAAGAAAAGGAAAAGCTGAATAAGGTATCATTAGCCGGCTATATCAGCTCTTACTCTGACGAGGATAAGTCCGGAGAGAAAGTGGCTATACTGTACGCTTCCGGTGGAATTAACAATGGTGACGGCTACAATGAGATCCACTCTGAGAAATATGTGAAATACATCAAAGATCTTCAGAATGATGATAAAGTAAAGGCAGTGGTTTTCAGAATCAATTCTCCGGGTGGAAGTGCTAATGCTTCGGATGAAATTTTATTTGAATTGCAGCAGCTGAAAAAGAAAAAGCCATTAGTGGTTTCCTTTGGTGATTACGCAGCTTCCGGAGGGTATTATATTGCTATGGCAGCAGATAAAATCTATTCAGAGCCTAATACACTGACCGGATCTATCGGAGTTTTCGGAGTGATTCCTTATTATAAGGATATCGCAAACAAAAACGGAATCCGTTCAGACATTGTGGCTACCAATGCCAATTCCCAGTATTATTCACCTTTAAACGGTGTTACCCCTTACGGCGTAAACCTGATTACCAGAAGTGTAGAAGGAACCTATAAAAGATTTGTACATTTTGTTACCCAAAACAGGAAGCAGACTTTCGAGCAGATTGACAATGTAGGCGGCGGAAGAGTGTGGAGCGGTGTACGTGCCAAGCAGATAGGTCTTGTAGACGAACTGGGAACACTGAATGATGCTGTGAAATTTGCAGCACAAAAAGCAGGGCTGAAATCATACCATGTATCTTCTTATCCTAAAAGAATGTCACCGTTTGAGCAGATCTTCAAAGATCTGAACGAAGAAGATATTTCGGCAAGAATCATTAAAAACAAAATAGGTAAAGCCAACTATGAAATCCTTCAGCAGATCACAGATGAAAAGCTGCAGTCTGAGGTGAAAATGGAAATGCCTTACCAGATTAAGATCAACTAAACTAAATTATATTGTACAAAAAATCCCGGAACTAAATTTCAGTTCCGGGATTTTATTTTTTTATCTGTTTTTATCAGTTTAGCTTTTCCTTGTAGCCATTCCGTAGATCCAGAGCACGATTAAAGCACCTCCTACAGCCAGGATCCAGCTTCTTGGGTTCCAGAATGAAGAAATGTCACCCCAGTGAAGGACGTAAACGCCAATGGCACCTCCAACGAATGCTCCAATAATTCCTAAAATAATAGTAATCAGCCATCCGCCTCCCTGGTTACCCGGCATAATCATTTTTGCAATAGCTCCAGCCAGCAGGCCGAATATGATCCAAGTTAAAATTCCCATAGTTTAAATAATTTTTATTTGTTAATAATATATGAATGTGTTTAGACTAATTTAAAGATAAATATGATAAAAATCATCTTTTCTTGAAAAAAGAATCTACAAATTCTATACCATTAAACAATTGAAGGTCCTGCATCTTTTCCCCTACGCCGATATACTTTACCGGAATCTGGAACTGATCTGATATACCTATGACAACACCGCCTTTCGCTGTTCCGTCAAGTTTTGTTACTGCCAATGCATTCACTTCTGTGGCTGCTGTAAACTGCTTGGCCTGCTCAAATGCATTCTGTCCTGTAGACCCGTCAAGAACCAGAAGGATCTCATGAGGGGCATCAGGAATTACTTTCTGCATTACTCTTTTGATCTTGGAAAGCTCATTCATCAGGTTGATCTTATTGTGAAGCCTTCCCGCAGTATCAATGATCACTACATCTGCGCCCTGTGCAACAGCACTCTGGACGGTATCAAAAGCCACAGAAGCCGGATCTGAACCCATATCCTGTTTTACGATAGAAACGCCCACTCTTTCGCTCCAGATGGTCAGCTGGTCTACCGCAGCTGCTCTGAAGGTATCTGCTGCCCCAAGGACAACTTTTTTTCCCTCAGACTTGAACTGGTGAGCCATTTTACCGATTGTAGTGGTTTTCCCTACACCATTCACACCAACTACCATGATGACGTACGGTTTTTTTGAACTGTCTATATTTCCTGTTCCTGCATGAGGATTTTCAAGAAGCAGTCCTGAGATCTCTTCACGGAGAATATGATCAAGCTCATTTACGCTTACATATTTATCACGGGCAACACGTGCTTCAATCCTTTCTATGATTTTAATGGTTGTGGATGCGCCTACATCGGATGCAATCAGTATTTCTTCCAGGTTGTCCAGTACTTCATCGTCTACTTTGCTCTTACCGACTACGGCCTTCGTCATTTTTTCAAAGAAACCCTGGCTGGATTTTTCCAGTCCCTTATCTAAAGTTTCTTTTTCTTCTTTTTTGAAAATATTTTTAAACCAACTCATAGTTCATTCTTATTTGTTTTTTATAACTGCCGTAGCTTCTACTTCTATAAGTATATCATCTCTGAAAAGACGGCTCACTTCCACAAGGCTGCTTACGGGAGGATTTTGAAGGTTGATATATAAGTCACGGATTTTTCTAAAGTCTGGTGTTTTGGAAATATCAGTGATGAAGATTCCCAGTTTTATAATATCCTTTCCTGTAGCTCCATATTCTTTCAGGATATTTTCAATGTTTTTAAAAACCTGTTCGGTCTGCTTCTCCACGTTGTTTCCCACGAGGCTGCCGGCAGCATCCAACGGGACCTGTCCGGAAAGAAAAATCATTTTGGAATTTCCACAGTCAATGCTTGTTGATTGTGAAAGTCCTTTAATGGAGAAAACTTCAGATGAGTTTTTAAATTCTACATTGTTCATCTTTTTCTGACCGAATGAAAATAGAAAAATTTCTGTGAAAACCAGAATAAGAACCTTTTTCATACAGATGAATATTTAATTGATTAATAATCTGGTGAACAAAGATAACAAAAAAACTACCCAAAATCTGAGTAGTTTTTTATATTGTAAATAAAGTGGAGATTATTTCTTCAAATAACCGTCTACTTCGTCTGCATTCATTACTTTTTCTTCGAAAACGTAAGCACCTGATTTAGATGACTTAATCATTTTCACAACTTTAGTCATTTTTTTTGACTGTCCGCTTTGTAGGGTTGCTACTACTTTCTTTGCCATGGTAAATTATATTTTATAAATTACTTGATTTCTTTGTGAAGGGTAGATCTTTTAAGAACAGGATTATACTTCTTAAGCTCTAATCTCTCTGTAGTGTTCTTTTTATTTTTAGTAGAAATGTATCTGGACATTCCCGGCATACCACTTTCTTTGTGCTCTGTACATTCAAGAATTACTTGAACTCTGTTTCCTTTTTTTGCCATGATTTATTAATTCTTTTTAATCAATCCGTTTCTAGTAGCTCTTTCAATAGCTTCCTCGATTCCAATCTTGTTAATCACTCTCAATCCATGAGCTGATACTTTCAGTGTTACGTGCTTATCTTGCTCCGGAAGGTAAAACTTCTTCTCCAATAAGTTAATTTCAAAACGACGCTTCGTTTTGTTATTAGCGTGAGAAACGTTGTTACCAACCATTGCACGCTTTCCTGTTATTTGGCAAATTCTTGACATATCTCGATGTTCTTATTTGTATAATATTTGAGGTTGCAAAATAACGAAGAATTTTTTAGATAGACAAATCTTTTGGAAAATATTTACAAATAACTGACTGATTAATAATCATGAATTTTAAAATAAAAGAATCTCCGGGACAGCCTGAGCCAAGTGACTGATATATTTCATGTAAACTTTCCGGTAAAAGCCAATCTGAATGCTTTATCTTTGTTTTTAATTAATCTAAATAAAAATAACATGAAGAGGATATGTATTCTTTTATCTATGCTTCCCGTTGGGTTGATGGCGCAAAACTATGCTGAAATCCAGACCGGTATGAAAAATTTTTACTACGGATCGGCTGATACAGCTGATATGGATGGTGACGGAAAGATGGATGTGGTGATCAACGGAGCCATTGACAGTGACAATGATGGGAATGTTGATACCTCTTTTAACGAAATATACAAAAATAATGGAAATTCACTGGTGCCTTACGCCAGCCTGGGAGCGAATGCAACCCATCTGGGTGATATAAAATTCATGGACTTCGATAATGACGGCCTTCCGGATATTATTTCTACAGGATTAAGTTATAACGATGTTGTTAATTATAAACATTACAGGTTCCGAAACTCAGGGACAGGTTTTGTGAAGGAAGCTGACCTTGACGGGAAAATCTATGGATCTTTGGAAGCTTTTGATTTCAATAATGACGGTAAGGTGGATTATGCTGTTAATGGAACACAATATATAGAAGGAGTCGGCTTTATGAATAATCTGGATTTTTATAAGAATACCGGAACTGATTTTGATATCTTTAAAGGCTGGCAGCCGGGAACACAGAACGGAAGCTTTAAGTTTGTAGATCTCAATAATGATAATTTCCTCGATCTTGTTATTTTAGGAATGGCACAAGATGATAGCCCGGTCTGTAAGGTTTATCTGAACCAGGAGGGAACATTGGTACTTTCGCAGGATCTTACTGCTCTGACGGGTGGGAAAATGGATTTTGCTGATTTCAATGCAGATGGTTACCAGGATGTTGTCATTACAGGTCAGGATAGTAGCTATTCCGGATTTCTTGCCATACTGATGAATGACGGGGCGGGACATCTGGATACACAGCAGATCAATATTCCTGAAATCGCAGATTCATCTGTAGCTGCAGGTGATCTGAATAATGACGGATATTATGATTTTATTGTTTCCGGAAACGATGAAAACAGCGATGCGATTGTAAAAACTTTTCTATATAATCCTTCTGATCAGAATTTTACTGAACATATACCTACAGGACTGCATACTTTGGGAGGGCCGGGTTTTGTGAATTTACTTGATTTTGACAATGACCACCGTCTGGATATTTTGCTGGCCGGATTTGATTGGGCAGATCCGGGCATGCCTTCACTTACCAAAATTTTCAAAAATACTTCTACTGAAGTTAACCTGAAACCAGTACCTCCTGCAGTCCTTAATTTAACGAAAACAGGAAACCGTTTTAATTTTTCATGGAGCGGCGCTTCTGATGATAAAACCCCAACGGATGCTCTTCGTTATGAGATTAAAGTAGGTTCTGCACCAGGATCAGCCAATATCGCGAAATATGTGGTAACAACACCATCCTGGTTCCTGGATCTCGATCCTTCTGTTCAAAATGTATTTTGGAGTGTAAGATCCATAGATGCTTCAAAAGTCTTTTCGGATCCTTCTGTACAGGGAACATTGGGTACACGTGATGTTGCTGTAAACAGTCAGGTTTCAATTTATCCGAACCCGGCATCAGACAAAGTATTTATCCGAGGAGAAAAAGTTTCGGAGGTTGAAATCTATTCTATGGATGGCAGAAAACAGAATGTTGTTTTCAATAATGACCAGTCGGTCAATGTTTCACATCTTACAAAAGGAGTGTATATATTAAAACTGAAAATTAAAAACGAAATAACCACTCAAAAACTTATGATTAAATAAAACTGAAGAGTTCTATTAGTAAGAAAAGCCAGCCGTCCAGCTGGCTTTTCTGTTTTTATTGTAAAAATCTATCGCTGGAGATTTTAAAAATTGAAACAGCCTCTGATATTTGTATTAAGATAAAAATTATGCTTTCTTAGTCCTGTTCCTGAATTTTTCAATCAAAAAATAAAACAGTAAAAAGCCCAGCGCAAAAATGGAGAATCTTGATAAAAGATCTCCGGCTCTTGTATAGAAAGTCATCGTTTCATAAAGATTCACTTTGGCGAATAATGTTGTTTTATCACCGTAAAAAGTATCTTCTACCACTTCGCCTTTTGCATTGATGTGTGCCGATATGCCGCTGTTGGCAGCACGGGCAATTTCCCTTCTGTTTTCTATTGCTCTTAATTTTGCATATGATAAAAGCTGCTTGTGTCCTTCTGTAACACCCCACCACGAGTCATTAGTCATAATGCTTAAGAAGTTGGCTCCCTTTTTAACGTAATCGGTTGTAAATTCACCGTAGATGCTTTCGTAGCAGATGATAGGTGCCATTCTGCCTTTGTTGTAAGGATTGGCAAAAGATTTTCTTTCCTTATCTATTCCTAAAGAAGCAACAGTGCCGCCCAGATTGAGCATTGCATCGCCTAAAAGAGGCTTTAAAATACTCATGTAAGGGAAAATCTCAACTCCCGGAACAAGTTTTCCTTTGTGATACACCTGAACTTTCTCCTGCGGTGCGATCTGGACAGCTGTATTATAGCTTTCCACCCAGAGCTCAGGATTAATCTGGTAAGCCTCTTTTGGTATGTTTTCCTGGTTTTTATAAAAGCGGTGGGAAGAAATCCCTGTTGCAAAAACGGCTCCCGGATGTCTGGATAAAAATCCTTTGATATTGTTTAAAAGCATACTCTTTTCAAAAGCAGTTTCAGAGATCGATCCTCTTCCGGGAAGGGCTGTTTCCGGGGCAATATAATAATCAATCTTTCCTTTTGAATTGTTTTCTGCCAAGGTTAAAAGGTCGTTTTCAATTGTAAGGCTGTCCTTAGAATATTTTTCAGCATAAGGATCAAGGTCCGGCTGCAGCATCAGAACATTCACCTGTCCGGAAGGTTTTTCGTTAAAATTATTGTATTTTATTAATGAAATAATCATCGGAAGGATGATTAATCCCGCAACGATCGATGCATTCCTGATCAGGTCTTTTCTTTTTCTTCCGGCTTCCCAGGTTCTTAAAGTATAGAATAGTAAAACATTGATCAATAAGATCCAGAAGCTCCCGCCGGTTGCTCCCAGTGTATCATACCATTGTATCAGTTTAGGATAATCTGAAAATACATTTCCTAAATTCAGCCAGGGCCAGGTCAGTTCCCAGTTCAGGTGAAATTTTTCAAAGCTCATCCATATCGCAATCAGAAATCCTAATCCCCAATAGGTTCCCTGCGCGTTTTTGTACCAGTGGTAGCACTGGAAAACCAGGGAATAAAGGAAAGAATTGACAAGAACGGGAAATACAACCGCCATCATGGAATGGCTTCCGTCCGGATTTTTGGCGCCGTATAACCATCCCGTAGTAACAATGTTCCAGATCACAAAACAAAGATAGGAGAGTCCGAAGACTACCCAGCTTTTTCTTTTGTAGGATGAAAATTTTGAGATTCCGTGTTCCATCATTAAAAGAGGAACAAGGGCAAAAAATATAAAGAACGGAACTCCGTAAGTAGGCCACGAAACAGATAGCAGCATGGCTGAAATGAGCGTAAGTAAAATGTATTTCATTAAATTAATTTAACACACAAATTTAATGTTTTTGAAATGAATAAATTTGTACCTGATGTTAAAGAAATTTTATAAAATTGTTATTGTTCCGTATACGCTGTTTTTGCTTTACCTTATGTTTCTGGGGATGGGCAGGTTTCAGTATGAAGACAACCTGATCAGGATAGAGCCGGTTTTGTCTACCGTACAGTTTATCCATAATACAATTGGATGGAAGGATATTGTCATTATTGTTTTGGGCAATATTATGATGTTCATTCCTTTCGGCTTTCTAGGATGGATATTTCCCAGGCTAAAGGATCTGAAAATGCTGTTCTATGCTTTTATTTCCGCCATTGTTATCGTTGAGGCACTCCAGTATTTTACCAGAATGGGAATATTTGAGGTAGATGATATTATTCTGAATACTTTCGGTGTATATCTCGGATGGCTGCTCCGCAGATTCATTGAAAAGAGATTTAGCCGTTTAATTCTTTAGCCCGTTTTTCAGCATTTAAAATTCCGTTTTTTAAAATTTCTTTAAAATTATGGTCTTCAAATGTTTTTAATGCAGCTTCAGTGGTTCCGCCTTTGGAAGCCACATCTTGGATAAGTTCTTCCAGGTTCTTTTCGGAGTTGTTGATCAGGTGATAAGCGCCCAGCATGGTCTGCTGTACAAACAATTTAGACAGGTTTTCATCAATACCCATTTGTACGCCTGCTTTTATCATGGCATCTACAATATAATAGAAGTAGGCCGGTCCGCTTCCTGAAAGTGCGGTAACACCGTCCATGAGATCTTCGTTTTCCAGATAAACGGATCTTCCGGTACTGTTCAACAGTCTTTCAATATTGATCAGCTGGCTGAAAGAAATGCCTTCTGCGGCGGTGTATCCTGTAATTCCCATTCCCAAAAGGGTAGGAGAGTTCGGCATGGCTCTTACCACAAGAGGATGGTTTAAAAGTTTTTGAATCTTTCCAATTTTAATTCCGGCCATGATGGATAAGACCATCTGGTTTTCTTTCAGCGTAAATTTAAAATTCTGGGCAACATGCAGGAAATCCTGAGGTTTTACGGCGATAATGATGAGATCGGCATCCAGTTCCTGGGTTTCTTCAAAAGTGGAAATCTGTGATTTTGGAAATTCTTCAGCGATTTTAGAAATTTTGGACTCACTTCTTGTGATCAGATGGAGATCTTGCGGCTTGATCAGTTCATATTTTAAGAATGATTTGGAAAAGGAAAGTCCCATATTGCCGGCTCCGAGAATGGCTATTTTCATATGTGTGTTTTTGTTTAGCTAAAATAATATTTTTATTGGTAAAAAAGGCTGTGTTCAATAAGTTTGAAAACAGCCCTGTATTATAAAATATTCACCTCCCGTTCCAGCTCTATCCCAAACTTTTCTTTAACAGAGTTGATGATTTCAGTAGAAAAATCAAAAATTTCTTTTCCGGTGGCATTTCCGGTGGCATTGATGATAACTAATGCCTGAAGCTTGTGTGAAGCTGCATTTCCAATCTGTTTCCCTTTCCATCCGCATTGTTCGATCAGCCAGCCGGCAGGTACTTTTACCACATCTCCGTTTGGATAGCCGGGAATATTTTCAAATTGATGTTTCAGCTCTTCAAACTGAACTAAAGGAATAGTTGGGTTTTTAAAAAAGCTTCCGGCATTGCCCGTTACTTTAGGATCCGGCAGTTTGCTCTGTCTGATGTTGATCACCGCTTTGGAAACATCCTGAATCGTAGGATGAGTGATTCCTGAATTGTCCAGTTCTGTTTTTATCGCACCATATTCTGTTTTGATGTGATGGTCTTTCCTGGTCAATTTAAAACTGACTTCCAGAATCACATATCTTCCTTTTCCTTCCTGCTTGAAAATAGAATCCCTGTATCCGAAATGACACTGTTCAAGATTGAATGTTTTAAGCTCAAGATTTTCAAGGTCTAAAACGGTACAGCTGACGAAAATATCTTTTATTTCAGTTCCGTAAGCCCCGATATTCTGCATTGGTGAAGTGCCTACATTTCCAGGAATCAATGACAGGTTTTCAAGTCCGCCGTAGTTTTTTTCAAGGCAGTACATCACGAATTCATGCCAGTTTTCTCCTGCTTTTGCCGTTACAAGCACTTCGTTTTCATTGAGATCTTCTTCAGAAATTCCTTTAAAACTTAGTTTAATGGCAAGGCCGTCAAAATCCTTAGTCAGCAGAATATTGCTGCCACCACCTAAAAATAAAATCTGAAGATGATGATCTTTGGAATAACTGATCGCGTCCCTAAGCTGTTCAAGGGTTTGTACTTCAATAAAGTATTTTGCTTTGGCATCAACGCCAAATGTATTGTAAGGTTTTAAGGAAAAATTTTCTTGCATGTTTTTATTGGTATTCTGTGGGAAGAATGAGGCTGAGCTGCTCTTTAAACTGTTTCAGCTGTCTGTAATGCAGCGTATCCGCATAAGAATTGACATAGATATGTGATTTTTTCGGAGTTCTGATCTGAAAAGTTTCGTCGATGCCATCTACGGATTGCTTGCTTGGAGAACTCTGTATAACATCAAGATCTTTGGTATTGATGGAAGAAATCAGTTGTTTCCAGATCTGTACACTGATGGCTGAGTGCCATTCCTTATGGGTTGCGCGGGCTGCCATGCCCTGTTCTGCTTGTATGGAATCTTTTGTAACTTTGATGATCTTGTAATAGCCCTGGTCACCACCAATATTGGATAAACTGATGAAGGTGATTTCATTCGGATTTTTATGACCGGCAGAAGTGGGGTTTTCCTTTTTGTCACAGGAAAAAAATGCCGGCAGCAAAAATAGTGAAAACAAAAGTTTCAGGGGAGTATTTTTTATTGCCGGCATCATAGATTGTATTTTAGAGACTGAATTCTCCTCTGTATTTCTTTAAAGCTTCTTTAAGAATCTCAACACTTCTCTTAAGATCTTCCTCTTTCAGAACGTAAGCGATTCTTACCTGTTTTTTTCCCAATTCAGGATCACTGTAGAAACCTCCTGCAGGAGCCACCATGATCGTTTCCTTGTTAAGGGAATATTTTTCTAAAAGCCATTGTGCAAATTTCTCAGTATCATCCACTGGAAGCTCTGCTACACAGTAGAAAGCCCCTTTTGGCTTAGGACAGATTACTCCAGGAATTGCATTAAGAAGGTCTACCAGTATATTTCTTCTGTGCGTATACTCTTCTCTTACCGCTCTGATGTACGCACCGTCGTTCTGGTGTGCCGCTGTTGCTGCGATCTGGCCTAAAAGAACCGGGCTTAGTCTTGCCTGTGCAAAAAGCATGGCAGCATCATAGATTTTTTTAGAACGGGTCAACAGGCATCCGATTCTTACTCCACACATAGAATAACGCTTGGATTCTGAATCAATGATGATACAGTTGTCGCTCAGTTCAGGGAAATCCAGCATAGAAATCTGCTGCTTTCCGTCATAAACATATTCTCTGTATACTTCGTCGGAAATAACAACGATATCATATTTCAAAGCAATTTCTGCCAGTTTCTGAAGTTCTTCACGGGTATAAAGATATCCCGTAGGGTTACCCGGGTTACAGATAATGATTGCTCTTGTTTTTTCTGTAATTTTTTTCTCAAATTCTTCGATCGGAGGCAGGGCAAAACCTGTATCAATACTAGACGGAACCGCTACAACATTCACATTGAATGTGCTGGTAAAACCGTTGTAATTGGCATAGTAAGGCTCAGGAATGATCACCTCGTCACCATCATCACATAAAGTGGAAATCGCAAAGTTTAATGCTTCGGAACCTCCATTGGTCACAATGAAATTATCCGGGGTAAGGTCTGAAAAACCAAGCGTATGATAATATTCCGTAAGGGCCTTTCTGTATTCTATATTACCTTCAGAAAGCGCATATTCCAATACTTTAAGATCAATATTCTTTAAAGCATTTAAAGCTGTTTCCGGTGTTTCAATATCAGGCTGCCCGATATTAAGGTGATATACTTTTATTCCCTGTTGTTTAGCTTTTAAAGCGTAAGGAACCAGTTTTCTTACCGGTGATGGTGGCATATGCTGCGCTCTGTTTGAAATATTTGGCATTGTTCAAAAAATTTGTATGGCAAAAATAAGATTTAATTTCTCAATAATAAAATAACCTGTTGCCCATTTTGAGCGCTTTTTAATTGTTTTGGAAATCAGCGGATTAAAATTGATTGTTGTCTCATTCTTTTGATGGTAACCGTAATCCTTTCTGTTCTGGTCATCAGTTTGTTAAAAAATGCTGAATGTTGGAAATTGATTAATGTAAAAATGATTGAAATTGTTAAAATAATACATTAAAATGTGAATAAAACATTTGGTCAGAAAATAATCTTTTCATATGACGCAGATATTGATATCTTAAATTTATCAACAAATGATTGTTTATTTTGTAAAAATATTGATTTTGTATTGGCTTTTTTATTAAATTTAAGCGCTAATAAAAAATAATTATGAAAATACATTTACCATTTAGAGTTCTGCCTGTTGTAACTCTTTTTGCGGCATCGGCTATGAATGCCCAAAATTTTCAGCCTATGCCTGTCCAGTCCGGATATACGGCAGATGTTATTGCAAACGATGTGGGGCCCGCAATGTCATCTACCACAGATGATGTAGACGGGGTTTCTTTTGCATTTGTCGCCGGAGATTTTAAAGCTACAGCCAGTAGTACACCACTTACTTACGGACTTCCGGTCAGCGGGATTATAAATTCTGCAGTAAGTTCCACACCCGGCCTTACTTTTCAGTTAGGGGATCTGTATGGAGAGAATTCCTTAAGGATTGCGAGCAATACTGCCGGCAATAACAGTGGAACGCTGGCATTTGCCACACCGGTTGCTGCTTTTAAAGTATATATGCTTTCTACCGGCGGAAGCGGAACATGTACAGTCGATGTCACGGTTAATTTTACGGATAATACTTCCCAGACATTTTCGGATGTAGCGATCTTCGACTGGTATGGCGGATCCGATTATGCCATTCAGGGAATCGGACGAATCAACAGAACGAATGATGTTTTAGAACCGAATTTTTCAAATCCCAGGCTATATCAGACTGCCTTAACTATTGATAATGGGAATGAGACAAAACCTATTCAGAGTATTACTGTAGAGAAAGTAGACGGCACAGGAATTGCGAATGTTTTTGCTTTTTCAGCTGATGCCTATACGGATTGTGTGGCTCCTACACTACAGCCTGCAGGTGTGGTTACTTCAAATTCTGCCCAGGTTTCATGGACAATACCTGGCAGTATTCAGGCAGTAAGCTATGACGTGTATTACAGCACCAGCAATACAGCGCCCACAACAGCATCAGTGCCCAATCATACCGGAATTACCGGAACTACCTTTACTATTCCGTCTTTATCATCAAGTACGGTGTATTATTATTGGGTAAGAAGCCATTGCAGCACTGCAACAGCCCAAAGTGGCTGGTCGCTACCCGGAACATTTACTACTTTGTGTGGGGCTGTGACTCCGGCATATACCAATAATTTCGACAGTTTCCCCGGAACATGCTGGGACAGTGATATTTCCGGAGGTACTCCTGCTACAGGCCCTACAGGAACAACTGCTTATTGGTGGGAAGGTGGGTTTTTAGGCACCGGTTTCGAAGGATCAGCAACGATCAACTTATATTCATCAGGAAGAACAGGCTGGCTAAAGACAGTACCTTTCGATCTTTCTGCAGGAACTTATAAAGTTAAATTTGATTATGGAGTAGCGGCTTATTTTAGTACCGATTCTTCGCCGATGGGGTCTGATGATGTTGTTCAGTTTCTGGTGTCCAATGATGCCGGGACCACATGGACTGTTCTTGAAACATGGAATGAAGCCAATGCACCTACCAATACTTCAACTCAATATGTGTACAACCTGACAGGATATAACAGTGCGAATACCGTTTTTGCTTTTTACGGAACGGAAGGGACAGAAAATGATTCCCCTGATTATAATTTCTATGTAGACAATTTTACCGTTGAAAATTCTCAGTTGGGTACTTCAGAAGTAAAAGGCGGTGTAAAGAAAGTGTCGGTTCACCCGAATCCGTTCAAAGACATTCTTTATATTTCAGATACCAGGGAAGTGAAATCTGTAACGGTGGGAGATGTTTCAGGCAGAACCATAAAAACATTTACGGGAGCTGTGAAAGAACTTGATTTGAGTACACTGAATGCAGGTCTTTATTTTGTTACGATCTACTTCAAAGACGGATCACAGTCTACAGTGAAAACGATCAAAAAATAATTTTTTTAATGTCAATAAAGTTGGGCGGCAGTACATGGTGTACTGCTGCTTTTTTATTGGTTGAATTTGAGCCGTCATATCCATAAATTTTGTTATTTTGGAAGAAATTAAAACTCACTGAAAATGCAAATTCCAGCGGACTCTGTAACGGATTATATTTCGAAAATTCCTGAAGAAAGACAGGAAGTATTCAGAAAACTATTTGATACCATCAATGATAACCTGCCAAAAGGCTTCCGGGAAAATATCAGCTACGGAATGGTGGGCTGGTGTGTTCCTCTGGAAACTTATCCCGCCGGTTATCATTGTACACCGGGTACGCCGTTGCCGTTTATGGCGCTGGCTTCCCAGAAAAATTTCATTGCCTTTTATCACATGGGAATGTATGCCGATCCTGAACTGTTGAACTGGTTTGTGGCTGAATATCCAAAGTATTCCAAAAGAAAGCTGGATATGGGAAAATCCTGTGTACGTTTCAAAAAAATGGATGATATTCCCTTTGAGCTTATTGCTGAGGTGAGCAAAAAAATGACGGTAGAAAACTGTATCAATACCTATGAAAGCCAGTTTAAAAGAACAAAACCACCTGTTTCAAAAGAAAAATAGATGTATGCTTCATGACACTTTATAAATGATTGTAAATTTGAATGCTCCAATGCTCCAATGCTCCAAATGCTATGATTAAATCTAAAAAAGATATGTTTCAGAAAAGTCCGGAAACTTTAACCTATGCCATTTTCTTTGCCCTGATTCTGCTGTTGCAGTATTGTACTCCTCAAGCTAAGTCCGGGAGACTGAAGAATGGCGACCTGCTTTTCGTTACGGCAAAAGAAACCGGGCTTTCGGGAGCGATTAATAATGTCACTCAAAAGCAGAAAGAGGCATCATTTGATCATATCGGCATTGTAGAAAAAGAGAATAATCACTGGTATGTGCTGCACGCCGCTCCCAAAGGAGGTTCCCGGAAACAAGAGCTGAAGTCTTTTCTTACGGATCAGTCTGCTGACGGTCAGAAAGTGATCATTTACCGCCTCAAGCCGGAATATCAGAAGTCTATTTCTGCTGCTTTAACAAAGGCGGAATCCATGTTAGGAAAACCTTATAATTTCAATTATATTTTAGATGAAAACTCTTATTACTGTTCAGATTATATTGAAAGAGCTTTCCGGGAAGACCATATATTCAAACTGGAGCCTATGACATTTATTGATCCAAAAACGGGTAAAACCAATGAATTCTGGGCAGAATTTTACAAAAAGAAGAACCTGAAAGTTCCGGAAGGAGAGCCGGGGTGTAATCCAAATGGGTTAGCCGCTTCAGATAAACTGGAAAAAATAGGAGAGTTGTAAGCAGCATCTTAAAATAACATTACCCCTAGGATATAGAGAATCTTCAGGGGTATTTTTATGCTTTCATTCTGTTTTTGACAGTTTCAAAATCTTTATAATCTTTGGTAGCTTTTAACTTAAATTGAATATTCGTCACTTTGAATAGACTTTTGGAAAAAATTGTATCGCGAAGTTTTTGATTCTCATGGTGTTTGTAGTTCACGGGTTCTCGATACATTTTTCTCCGCTTTGCTGCGAAAAACACTCGAACTGACGGAGCCAATTTGGTATAGGTTGAATAAGGCATCACTTCGGGTAGACTTTTGGAAAAAATTGTATCGGGAAGTTTGTGATTCTCGAGGTGTCTGTAGTTCACGGGTTCTCGATACATTTTTCTCCGCTT